>CACXPH010000013.1 GCA_902769535.1 uncultured Bacteroidales bacterium | reverse complement strand
CGGACAATTACAAGCAAATAAAACCAACTGGACGGTTTCCGGAGGTAAATTCCAACGCACCCCGTCTAGCGATGCAAGTGAGAGCAAACCGCTTTATGCTAAATGGACGCAAACGGTTACGCTGAACGCAAATCTAGCTAATCATGGTTCAGGAGATAATACCTCTGCAACTATTGTATATAAAGCAACAGCCAAAACAAGCATTACGCATTGTACTCCTGCAACGGGATATCATCTGGAAGGCTATTATACCGCAGCAACGGATGGTGTAAAAGTGCTGAATGCAGATGGCTCATTTGCTTCCTCTGCCGTAACGGATTATATCACTGATGGTAAATGGACTAAAGCAGGAGAAACCACGCTCTACGCACATTATGAGCCGAATACGTATGATGTCATTTTGGATGTCAATGGAGCCACAAGCGGAAGTAACCAGACGGTAACAGCAACATTCGATGCTGCTATGCCGACAGTTTGCTCAGATGGTACAACTCCTTTGGCTGCACCGAGCAAGACCGGCTATACCTTTGGTGGTTATTGGACAAATACTACCGGTACAGGTACTCAATATTATACTAACGCGCTTGCAAGCAATCACGTGTGGGATGTTGATAATGATGGACAACATATCTATGCTAAGTGGACGGCAAATCCATATACGATTACGCTGACGCAGTCCACTGAGACGGGTTACGGTTCGGCAGGTACGGCATCTGTTTCTGCTACATTTGACGCGGCTCTTCCGACGATTGCTTCGCTGCCTACTGCTGCAAACGGTTATGCCTTTATGGGGTATTACACCGATCATGATGGTGAAGGTACGCAGTACTATGGCGCTGATGGAGCAAAGATTGTGGCTTCCTATACTACAGCCGACAACTTGGAACTCTTTGCTTACTTCAAGAAAGCAGAGATTACGGATGTAGAGTTGAACAAGACTATGTTCGATCCGGTAGCTGCTGGTGATGTAGGATACGTAGTAGCTAATCCGACCATCGCTCCGAATCCTACGGGAGACCACATAATCTGCTGGGAATTGTTGTATGACAACGATAACCCGGTAACCGGACATGATGCAATTGCAGATCCAGATGGTAGTCATCTTAACCGCATTAAATTCTCTATTGCCGGTTTGGCAGCAGGTGGTTATAAGATCAGAACCACATTGCGTACCGGAAGCAGTTGTGCCGGAGGAACATTGTTGGATACTCGTATCACTACGTTCCAGATTGCTAATGCTTTTACTGTAACTGTAGAATATAAGGATAACGAAGGCAACACGATTGCTGCAAGCACAACCAGTCCGGGCAAAGCATTAGAGTCTACGGATATTACTGCTCCGGATCTGATAGGTTATACCTTCAGCACGTGGCAGCTGGGTGAAGGAATGTCGACAGAAGAGGCCTTGTCGACCAAGACCGACTTCTCGTACACGACGACCTTCAACAGCACCCTGACGGCGGTATATACCAAGAAGCGCATGATCTACTTCAACAACACGCTTGGTTGGAGTAGCGTCTATGTTTACTTCTATAAGAATGATAGCTATTGGCAAACTGTCTCTCCATATAATGGTTCCGGTGCCAATACAACATATTCATGGACAGACACTCCTTATAGCGAAGGATTACATGGTCAAATGCTCCCTGTAAGTGAAGGCTCGAATATCTACTATTTCGATGCCGAGGCAGAAGGAGTTCCTTCCTCTTACGATGATGTGGTCTTCACAGAAGCAGACCAACATGGAGAAGGCTACTTCAAGGATACGAAAGCAGTACGCCGTGGCGATTATAAGACTTCGTTGCCGATGTTCGTGCCGGTAGAACAAACACCGGAGGTGCATAACAAGACTGACTACTACAACAAAGGTTGCTGGATGAACTATCCGGAGAATACGGGTTATGTGCTCCATATTTACAACAGCAAAACCTTCGGGGCATCGGACGGATTGATGTCCATTCCGTTTGAGTACAATGAGGACAAGACCATGCCGATGAGTCTGACCGTAGAGTTAGCCGGCGGTAAAGAGTACGGATTTGAGATTCATCGTGCAGATGGTAAAAAATATGGTACGGATACGAAGGTAATGAAAAACGGCGATAGCGGCGATGATGGAACTGGATGGGCTCTTGCCGAGAACAAGCGTACCGGTTTGCTGACATCCGTTGCCGGAGACTATACCTTCACTTTGAATTATGGCAATAGCGGAGGTTATAACTTCCTGGCTGGTGTACATTACCCGGTTGCTGCGAATGACTATCGCGTCGTTTACAATGACCGTGTGGCTTGGTCGCTGGGTTCTGCGCACGATGCTTCTTGGTATCACCCATCACGCGCGATTGAAAAGAAAGATGGCGCAGAAGACATCGTTTCGTTCTACGTAAGCAAAGAGGTTGGAGCAAGCGCAAGTATGAAGTTCCAATACGCATATGCTGTAGATGGAGAAGGTGTAGTGGATTGGAGAGATGTTGCCGGAGGATCGATTGACTTGAGCGATATTGAAGAGTCCGGTGTTTATAACTTCTACCTCTCGCAGGCTGCCGGTTCTATCACGGTGGATTCTATTCGTCCGTACACCGGACAATACTATATCCGTTCGCAAGCCATCACCGGAGGATGGGACAACTACCGCGTCGGTTCAGATCATAAGATGACCTATTCCGAGTTCTCCGAGAGTACTGCGAATACGTTTGGCGAGAAGTTCAGTCATTACAAAGCAAAATGGTGTCCGCGTAATACGAACATTGCATTTACTATCGCCAACGACTACAGTATGTGTATTACGGATACCTTGAAGCAAGATGTAGGTAATCCGTATAGTAACACCGATGCTGATGGCAAGCTGAACAACGATGGTAATGACGGACACTCCGGAAGTAATGCCTATCTGGATCCTAATAGTGCTAACGTGCGCTTTATGTGGAACCGCAAGACGAATAAGATTAGTCGTGCGTACGTGGCATCGTCCACTTCTACGGAGGCACGATTCCTTGTTCTGCAAGGAAGCGGTACTGCGAATGCCAATATCTTTGACGAAAACGGTAGTGACCTTTCCGCTAATCCTCCGGGAGCAAATGCAACGCTGCTGAGGGATGATCAGAACTGGATTTATGAGATTACCGTACAAGCTAATCCTTCGGCATTAGTGAAGTTGTATGCTACTTACAAAGGAATACGCCAATATTTCCGTGGCACTTCGGACGCAGGATTTGTGAAGGGTACTTCAGCCGTTGAGTTGTTAGGTGGTACATCTTCTTCGTCGAAATACTCCGTTCGTGTAGTATATGACTTTAAGACGAATCGTTTGGTTACTGCTTGGCAGCCGACAGGATCGACCGAAGAGATAAACGGAGTATTAGATATCAATGCAGATGTGATGGTGGTACGTTCGCACCACGAATCTGCACAATGTATCACGTTTGCTAATGATGAGTCGGCTTTGACCGGAGTGAAGACGGTATATGGCGTAATGCAGTTCAATCGTTGGATTTTGAACAACCGTGAACATCCGGAAGATGATACTCCTGAGCACTGCGCAGATGCATCTGCAATCGCTACTTATCACCGGCCGTTGGCTATTGGTGATCAGAAATCGATCTATGAGCGTTCACACTATTACATCTCCTTCCCGTTTGATGTCAAACTGAGCGACGTATTCGGATTCGGTCAATACTGGAATGAGTGGTACATTGAGTGGTACGATGGTCTATCCCGTGCTCAAAACGGCTATTGGATCGATTCTCCGTCTAACTGGAAATATGTTGAACCGGAAGAAAAAGATAATTTCGTGCTCAAGGCAAATCAAGGTTATATCTTAGGATTGGATATGGATTATATGCAGGCAACTGATTTCACGTTCTGGTCCAACAAGAATACCACGATTGAGTTGTACTTCCCATCGACTGTTACTCTGGAGACATTGAAGAGCACGGAGGTAACAATCCCGGCATTGAACACGATAGAGGGCGATCCGTACCGTTGTACGATTAACCGTGAGAATGGTGACGATGGAGATCGTCGAATCAAAGATAGTTACTGGCGTTGTATCGGTGTTCCGAGTTTCAATATGTATAATAGCGCATTGGAGGATGGAGAAGGAAACATGATCGAATGGAAAGATGACTATGAGTGGAAAGAAGACGATGCAGCATTCCCGTTCATCTATCTGTGGAACAAGGCAGATAATACGATTACTCCTCAAGCAACCAGCGAGTTCTCGTTCCAGCCGATGCATGCATACCTTGTACAGAACGGAGGTGCGATTGTATGGACGGCAGTAAGTGCTAAACCGTCAAGCATTGTAGCTCGTCAGAGAAACACCGAGCCGGAAGAGTATAACTGGCGCTTAGAGTTGCAACAGAACAATCAGATGATTGACAGGACATACATTCGTATGAAGGATCTAGAGTCAGTTACGGATGGCTTTGACTTCGGTCAAGACATGTCCAAAGAGTTCAACAAGAAACGTAGCGCGATCTTCAGCTTTATCGGTACTGAGAAAGTGGCTGCTAACAGTATGCCTGTTCATACGGACCAGACAACAATCGTGCCGTTAGGTTTGGACATCAAGTCGGCTGGTGAGTACGTGATTTCATTGCCGGAAGGAACGAACGGTGTGGGCGTAGTACTTGTAGATAGTATCACAGGCACGCGCACGAACCTCGGTCTGATGGATTATGAAGTAAGTCTGACAGCGGGTAAGATAGACAACCGCTTCCTGCTTGAGATCTCGCCGATCGTGCAGACTCCGACGGACGTAGAAGAGGTTACGGGCGACGGGTTACAGGTTACGGGAGCTCGCAAGGTTATCATCGACCAGAAGATGTATATCATCAAGGATGGTAAGATCTATGACGCACAAGGACGACAGGTTAAATGAAAGGTGAAAGGTGAAAATTGAAAGGAAAATAGATATGAAAAATTTCGTAGAAATTAATCGTGCCCTTGTGGCTAAGAAAAGAATTGTGATGATACTCATGGCGGTGGCGCTCATGGCGCTGCCGACCATGGCACAAGAGCAGGAGCAATGGAAATCTACCTCCATCATGTCCGGTGCCAGTGGCTATACAGCGCCTATCACAGAAGTAGGTTCTTCGTCGGTAGGCCAGATGGCTACCACTACCGGCTCGGCGGCAAAAGCACCGGGTGGAGCGAGAAGAAGTAAAATCGATGGAGCAGATGATAAACCGTCTGACCAATCTCCTATCGGCGACGCTATACTGCCCTTGGCATTGATGGCTCTTACGTTTGCGGGAGTGGTTTACTTCCGCAAACGCAAGGCGCGTGTGTAATCCTTAACAATAAAATGATATCATGAAAAGAATCTACTTCTTTGTTGTCTCCTTGCTATTGACCACGCAGCTGTTTGCCGCATGGTCGTTCTCCGGTGGATGTATGTACTTCGATAACAGCCAAACGCAATGGTCCGACGGCTCCATCATGCTCATCATCGGCAAATCGACCTATTCGTCCGTCTATCCGATGATCGCTGATCCGACGACTGCCAACCGCTGGTACTGCGATCTGCCGGGTTCCGGTTGGTCCGATGCCGAGTATATGGCTGTTATCTCCGCCTCCAAGAGTTGGAAATCCGGTAACTTCGGCCCCGACAACCTCGTCAATGCCCGTCACTACAGCGCCGCATACACCGCAGGTCTGTCTTCTACTAGCGGACAAGGATTTCTCTTCACGCCGCAGAGTACAGATAACGGCTGCACGCTCACACTCAGTTACTTGGGTACAGGTTATAATGGCGTCACCTTCTCTGCAACCGAGAAGAACAACTGCTACAAGCTTGACACGCTTAATCAGCAGATCACCTTCATCTTCTCTACCTCCTCCAAGCGCTTCAACATCGCCAAAGCCGACGTCAGCAAGGTCTATGTCTATGGTTCAATCAGCGTTTGGGCCAAAGAGGACGAAGGTTACCGCCTGTCCAACTACTCCTCCGACGGCTGTTTCTACCGCACTTTGACGTTTAGCGAAGTGGAACGCGTAGGTAATTGCGGACTGCCCGAGTTTATGTTCCATGTTGTCAAAACCGACGGCTCCAGTTACGACGTCCGCTCGCACTCCTCATGGGAAGGCGGCATCGACAGTCGACTCGTCTTCGACAACAAGATGGTCGTATCCATGCCGTGGGAGGACATGGACGAGATAGCACAACGCTGGGAGTACGCCAAGTACGTCAAGCCGCTCGCCGAATGGAACCTCACCGATAGTATGGAGCAAGCGCGTATATCCAATTTCCGCCGCGTACCGGGTACGCAGCACCTCTACCGCTCCTACCATCCTTTCGACCCTTCGCGTGCGCAATACGACACCGAAGTGCAGCGCCTCAACTACGTCCGTCATTTTGCGGAGCAGTTCGGCATCAAAAGTGACATCGCGCTCAGCGGAAACATGACCGGCAATGCAGGCAATACATATACCTGCGGCGGAAAGAACTACACCATCACCATCCCCGACTACTACCAGTCCATCATAGCGAACAATAACGTCCTCTATGTCGGCACGCAAAACGGATACACACCGGACTTCAATAACGCGCTCTATTACTCCGACGGCGAGCGTTTCGCTCAATGGATTAAAGAGACGGTCGAGTTCATCATCAGCGATGCGCACCCTGTACCTTTCCAGATCCACTGTGCCCTTGGAGCCGACCGGACAGGTGCTTTCTGCGCGACCATCGCTGCGCTCTGCGACGCCAATTGGGAAGACATTAGTTATGACTACTACCGCACCTCCGAACTGCGAGTCGAGGAGTATCGTCATCCGAACACCATTCGTTACTGCCTCCGACATATGTGCGGCGTAGATCCGGCAACAGACCCGACCTTCAATGAAGCAGTCAAACAGCACTACATCCAAGGCGGTTGGCTCACAGCCAACCAGATTGCGGCTCTTAAGGCGAAATTGAATCCATCGTCTAATCCCGGAACGGATATTGAAGTCATCTGCAATCAGCCTTCATCCTTCAAAAAAGTAATGATTGACGGCTTGCTCTATATCATCCGCGATGGTAAGATGTATGACGCACGCGGTGCGCGAGTAGAATAAAAAACACTGACGTCTGATTTCTTAGCGCGAAGCGCGTACGTACAGCGGAATGGAGATCGCGAGGAAGACGAAGTTCGGTAGCCAAGCCGCCATAAACGGACTCATCACATTATTGACCGAAAAGGTTGTGCTGACGGTTGAGAACAAGATATAAGCGGCTGTCAGAATCACGCCTATCCCTAAGTTTTTACCCATGCCGCCACGAACTTTCCGGCTCGACATCGTCACGCCTAACAGCGTCATGATAAATGCTCCGAGCGGCGATGCCCAGCGTTTATGGTACTCCACTTCGAACGCCTTGACGTTTCCGGAACCGCGCTGCCGCTGTCGTTCCATATAATGCCTCAGTTCCGGTGTGGTCATCTGTTTGGCGTGTTGCGCGGTGATGAACAACTCGTCCGGGACAATAGGCAGTTCGATGTCTTTCCGAGCACCTTGCTCCAACTCTTCGCGCAGACCGGTGAAGGTGCGCTGCGTGTAGTTCTCCAGATGCCAGTATTCCAGCGAGTCATAAATGATCTTATCCGCAGAGGTGCGTTGTACTAAAGTCTTGCCATCGAACTCCTCAATAGAGCAGCGGTAACCCACGTGGTTATAACTCCGGAAAGATTCGATATAGAGAATCGTGCCGGGCTTTACCTCCATCTGCACGTTTCGCGCACTCTCTTTGGTGAAATGATCTACGTATTTGTCCGTAAAATTCAGCATTCGTTCGCTGCTTCGCGGTATAACCCATCCTCCGAGAAGGATTCCCAGAACAAATAGCAGCGCAGCTGAGAACGCATACGGAACCATCAAACGATGGTAACTTACGCCGGCCGCCTGCATCGCGATAATCTCCGAATTGCCCGCCAATTTAGAGGTGAAGAAAATGACGGAAATGAAGATGAACAGCGAACTGAACATATTCATGTAATACGGAATGAAGGGCAGGTAATAATCGAAGATGATCTCTTTGAGCGGTACTTGGCTCTCGAAGAAATCGTCCATCTTCTCCGTCAAGTCAAAGACGATGGCGATGGACAGAATGAGCACGATCGAGAAAAAGAACGTACCCAAGAATTTCTTTATTATGTACCAATCGAGGCGTTTCACGCCGAATTACGGGTTATGGGTTACGGGTTATGGGTTACAATCGTTGCATGATGTTCGGCATCACGCTTGCTTTCCAAGCGCTGTAATCTCCGGCGAGGATGTGCTCTCGTGCCCGGGTCACGAGATCCAGATAGAACGCTAAGTTATGGATGGAGAGCACCTCGAGTCCGAGCATCTCTTGCGCGTGTATTAAATGACGAACGTACGCGCGGGTATACGCGTGGTCGACATAACTGGTACCTGCCGGGTCTAACTCCGTGAAGTCGTCTTCCCATTTCTTATTGCGCAGGTTCATTACGCCGTTCCAGGTGAAGATCATACCGTTTCGGCCGTTACGCGTCGGCATGACGCAGTCGAACATATCGACACCACGTTCGATCGCCTCGAGTATATTCCACGGCGTACCGACTCCCATCAGATACCGCGGTTTGTCGGTCGGCAGGATGTCGTTGCACACCTCGATCATCTCGTACATCACTTCGGTCGGTTCGCCTACGGCGAGTCCGCCGATCGCATAGCCGTCCCGGTCTAAGTCGCGCAGACGCTTGCATGCCTCTTGGCGCAAGTCGGTATAGGTACAGCCTTGTACGATAGGGAAGAGGTGTTGCTTGTATCCGTACAGATCGTCCGTACCATCGAATCGCGCGATACAACGGTCGAGCCAGCGGTGCGTGCGATCCATCGAGTCTTTCGCGTATTTCTTGTCGGCCGTTCCCGGACAGCACTCGTCGAACGCCATCATGATGTCCGCACCGATCTCACGCTCGATGTCCATCACGTTCTCCGGTGTGAAGAGGAGTTTGCGTCCGTCGATGTGCGAAGAGAACCGCACACCTTCTTCCGTCATCTTGCGGATGTCCGTAAGCGAGAAGACCTGAAAGCCTCCGGAGTCCGTAAGGATCGGCCTATTCCATCCCTCAAAGCGATGCAAACCTCCGGCACGATGCAGAATCTCCGTGCCCGGACGCAGGAACAGATGGTAGGTGTTGCCCAGGATAATCTGCGCCTTGATGTCGTCCTCCAACTCCTTGCGCTGCACACCTTTCACGGTGCCCACTGTTCCCACCGGCATGAATATCGGCGTGAGTATATCGCCGTGGTCGGTGTGTATCACTCCCGCTCGAGGACCGACACCGCTATTACCTGATTGTAATTCGAAAAATTTCGTCATAACGTCATTACGAGATTACGTTATTACGATAGTTTATTTCCTACTCCGGGAAATACTATCGCCGGTTTAAACGTCTTTGCCTCTTCCGGCGTCATCATAGCATAGGCCATGATGATGACGGTGTCGCCGACGTTAACGAGGTGTGCGGCAGCGCCGTTGATACAGATACATCCGCTGCCACGTTTACCGGGAATGACGTACGTCTCCAGCCGTGCACCGTTGTTGTTATCCACCACTTGCACGCGCTCACCGGCATAGATATTCGCCGCTTCCATGAGTGCCTCATCGATGGTGATCGAACCGATATACTCCAAGTTCGCCTCCGTCACTTGCACCCGATGAATCTTCGATTTTAATATATTCAAAAGCATAAGGCTGTGTTATTTTCAAACTTTTGCGACTGCAAAAGTACTACAAAAAAATGACATACGCAAATTTTCTTGACAAATTTGGATAAACCTCGGTTATTTCTTACATCTTCATACAAAAAAAGAGGCCCGAAAGCCTCTTTCCCATTTTACCGCAATTCTATTCTACGGCGTTCCATTTGATCGCCAACCTTGGCGAAGAGTCGGTACGTACCGGGCTCCAATTCAAATTCTACATAATTGCCGCATTCCTTCTGAAGCAGCTTGCCGTCTAACGAATAGATTCTTGCTTCCTCCATCTGCGCGGCTGTAACCACCAGAGTGTTCTCGCGGAAGCGAACAGTAAAATTATCAGTACACTTTGCAGCCTCCGCTACGATTACTCCTGTTAACAAAACGACCACTGTCGTCATCGTCATTAAGAAACGTCTCATACTTGTTCCTTTCTTTTAACAGACTAATACCGTTTTTCGTTCGCGTCAATGCGTGGGCATCCGGCTGTTTCAGCTTACCTTGAGAGCAGACGCCATCGAAAAACGCCGCAAAAGTACTGCCTTTTTGTGAGCCAACCAAATAATTTAGGCAAAAAGTGTTAATTTTCTACAAAATACCAAATCGAGTTGACAAAATAATAGCATTTTGAACTAAATAATGATAATTTGTAAGATTTAATGTTCATTTGTTTCGGAATAACGGGATTACGTAATGACGTTATTTCGGCCCTTTTAACTTAAATTTTTCAAATTTATTTGCATAATTCAAAAAAAAGAAGTACTTTTGCAGGCTATTTGTGTGCATGCGTACTCGTACGCACATAAGAAAAACAAATAAAGTTTATGCAAAACATTCGTAATATAGCCATCATCGCGCACGTGGATCACGGCAAAACGACACTCGTCGATAAGATGCTGTACACGGCGAAAGTAGTGAGTGAACAGCGCTCTGAATTCAGCGACCAACCCAAAGAGTTGATCTTGGATAACAACGATCTGGAGCGCGAGCGCGGAATAACTATTCTGGCAAAAAACGTCGCCATTGATTACAAGGGCACGAAAATCAACATTATCGACACTCCGGGGCACGCCGATTTCGGTGGTGAGGTAGAGCGTGTGCTGAACATGGCAGACGGTGTACTGCTGCTTGTTGATGCCTTCGAAGGCGCGATGCCGCAGACCCGCTTTGTGCTGCAGAAGGCACTCGAACTGGGTCTCAAACCGATCGTAGTCATCAACAAAGTGGACAAACTCAACTGCCGACCGGACGAGGTACAGGAAGAGGTATTCGACCTGATGTGCAACCTCAACGCGACGGATGACCAGTTGGACTTCCAGACGCTGTACGGTTCGGCTAAGCAAGGCTGGATGTCCACCGATTGGCGCAAACCGACGACGGATCTGACGGATTTGATGGACGCTATCATCGAGTATATCCCGGCGCCGGAAGATAATCCCGGTACACCGCAAATGCTGGTGACAAGTCTGGATTACAATTCGTACGTAGGCCGTATAGCCATCGGCCGTGTGCACCGCGGTGAATTCAAGGACGGACAGGCTGTCACGCTTGCCAAGAAAGATGGCACGATGATCAAGACCAAGATCAAAGAGTTACATACGTTCTCGGGCATGGGACACGTGAAGACGGACGTCGTGAAGAACGGCGATATCTGCGCGATGATCGGTATCGACGGTTTTGAGATCGGCGACACCATCTGCGACGCGGAGAACCCCGAAGCACTCAAGCCGATCGCCATCGACGAGCCAACCATGAGTATGACCTTCTGCATCAACGACAGCCCCTTCTTCGGTCAAGACGGTAAATATGTGACGAGTCGTCATATTCAGGATCGTCTCAATAAAGAGCTGGAGAAGAACCTCGCGCTGCGCGTAGAGAAAGGCGCGGAAGAGAGCAGTTGGCGCGTTTACGGACGCGGAGTGCTCCATCTTTCCGTGCTCATCGAGACCATGCGTCGCGAGGGATACGAACTGCAAGTAGGCCAACCGCAGGTCATCATCAAAGAGATTGATGGTGTCAAATGTGAGCCGGTCGAGAGCCTGACGGTGAATACACCGGAAGAGTGCAGCGGAAAGATCATCGAGTTCGTCTCGACCCACAAAGGCGAGATGACTAAGATGGAGATGGTCAACGACCGTGTACACCTCGAGTTCACCATCCCGAGCCGCGGAATCATGGGAATGCGTACCTACGTGATGAACGTTTCCGCCGGTGAGGCCATCATGGCGCACCGATTCTTAGAGTACCAACCATGGAAAGGCGAGATCGTAAAACGCAACAACGGTTCGCTCATCGCCATGGAAGCCGGAACGGCATATGCATACGCACTCGACAAGTTGCAAGACCGCGGAAAGTTCTTCATCGATCCGCAAGAGGAAGTATACGCCGGTCAGGTAGTCGGCGAGAACGCCAAGGAAGGTGATATCGTCATTAATGTGACCAAGTCCAAGAAACTGACTAATATGCGTTCGAAGAGTGCCGACGACAAGGCCGTATTACCGCCGCCTGTTCGCATGAGTCTCGAGGAAGCACTCGAGTACATCAAAGAGGACGAGTACGTAGAGGTAACGCCGCACGCGATGCGTATCCGCAAAATCATTCTCGATGAGCTTGAGAGAAAGCGCGCCGGACGAGCATAAGAGAAGAAAAAAACAATAAAAACACTGCCGTAGAAACCGTTAGCCGCTGGTGCTCCATGCCACCCGCCCCCGCCGACCTACTAATAAATGAATTTATCGTAGCTCGTCAGAGCGGTCAGCACATCCAACGGATGTAAACGCTTTCTACGTCAGCAAAAACAATAAAAAATATTTTTTTACACTCCGATAAATGATATTTAAATAGATATATAGTATGAAAATTGAACAAAGTGAATTAAAAGACCTGATGGCTGTTGTATCGGTAACGATCGAACCGGCTGATTATCAGGAAGAGGTTGCCAAGCAACTCAAACAAGTGCGTCAGAAAGCACAGATGCCGGGATTCCGTCCTGGAATGGTTCCGGCAGGCCTCATTAAGAAAATGTACGGCAAGGGAATCTTGGCTGACGTGTTGAACAAACTCGTAGGCGAGAACCTGCAGAAGCACATTGAGGACAACAAACTGCAGATCCTCGGTGAACCGCTGCCGAATGAGAACGGCAAGATTGATCTGGACAATGAGGATACCTTCACCTTCCAGTTCGACATCGCTGTTGCTCCTGAGTTCGATGCTAAGTTGAACGGCAAGAACAAACTGCCGGAGTACACGATCGAACCGACAGACGAGATGATCAATAAGCAGATCGAAGCCTACACCAACCGTTTCGGCGAGTACATCCCGGAGGACAAAGAGAAAGGTACCAAAGCGGAGGTTAAACCGTGTGCAGTAGATGCAGAACTGTTCGCTAAGGTTTACGGCGCAGACGCTCCGAAAGACGAGGCTGGTTTCCGTGCAAAAGTGAAAGAAGATATCGTTCGTAGCTTGGCAGAAGAGACCAAGTATCGCTTCGGTATTGACGCCAAGGCTGCTATCCTCAAGAAGATGGAGAAGGTTGCCTTCCCGGAGGAATTCCTCAAACGCTGGGTACTCGCTACCAACGAGAAGATGACGGCTGAGGAGCTGGAGAAGGATTTCCCGAAGATGATCGAGGAACTCAAATGGCACCTTGCTAAAGATCAGTTGATGAAGGAATATAACATCAACGTGGAGAAGGAAGAGGTAGAAGATTTCGCAAAGCGTATCGCTAAGATGC
Organism: uncultured Bacteroidales bacterium; assembly: GCA_902769535.1. Taxonomy (GTDB): domain Bacteria; phylum Bacteroidota; class Bacteroidia; order Bacteroidales; family Paludibacteraceae; genus Colicola. Next base: position 30,286 of record CACXPH010000013.1, on the reverse strand, counting down.
AGTTCATGCAGTACGGTCTGATGAACGTAGAGGACGCCATGCTGGCTAACTACGCTCAGGAGATGCTGAAGAACGAGGATCAACTGCGCGGTATCGTAGAGCGTCTGGTTGAAGACAAAATCTTCGAGGCACTCAAAGGCATTGCCAAAGTAGAGCCGAAGACCGTTTCGCAAGAGGACTTCGATAAACTGTTCAAATGACAAAAATCCATTTTATAGCTATTGGCGGTGCGGCGATGCATAACTTGGCATTAGCCGTTGCCTCCAAGGCGGGCTATCAAGTAACGGGCTCGGATGACGAAATCTTCGAGCCCGCGTTGTCTCATCTGCGCGATGCCGGTCTGTTACCCGCCGAGATCGGATGGCACCCAGAGCGTATCACACCGGACTTGGACGCTATCATCTTAGGCATGCACGCTCGCGAAGACAATCCCGAGTTGGTGCGTGCCCGCGAGTTAGGCATCAAGATATACTCCTTCCCGGAGTATCTGTACGAACAGACGAAAGACAAGATCCGCATCGTCGTAGGCGGTAGCCACGGTAAGACAACCACCACTTCGATGATCCTCTATGTACTCAACCGCCTCGGCATAGAAGCCGATTATATGGTGGGTGCGCAGATAGAAGGCTTCGAGCGGATGGTGCGCCTTTCCGATACAGCTAAGTACGCTGTCTTTGAAGGCGATGAGTACCTCACTTCCCCACTCGACCTGCGGTCTAAGTTCCTCTGGTATCACCCGCACGTAGCTATCCTAACGGGCATTGCGTGGGACCACATCAACGTCTTCCCGACCTTCCCGCAATACGTCGATACCTTCCGTAAGTTCGTGGACAGTTTTGAACCGAACGGTAATTTTATCTACTATAAGGGGGACGAGAACCTGCGGAAGATTGCCGAAGGGGCTCGCGAGGATATCACCTGTATCCCGTACGATGCCTACGAAGGCAAGGTCGAAATGCAGGTGTTCGGACGTCATAACATGCAAAACCTGCAGGCCGCGATGCTGGCGTGTCATTGCATCGGCGTGGCACCGGATGATTTCTACCGCGAGATAAGTACCTTCACGGGTGCTTCCAACCGCTTGGAGAAAATCTGCGAGACCGAAACGAGCGTAGCCTACAAGGATTTCGCGCACAGTCCGAGCAAACTCAAAGCGACTGTCAATGCCGTGCGCGAACGCTATCCGAACAAGAAGTTAGTGGCTTGCATGGAGCTGCACACCTTCTCTTCGCTCATGGCGGATTTCCTGCCGCAGTACAAGGGCTGTATGGCCGAAGCAGACATCGCTTACGTCTATTTTAACCCGAAGGTGATCGAGCACAAACAACTCACACCGATCACGGCAGACGAGGTTCGCGCAGCGTTTGGCACAGAAAATGTAGAGGTATTTACGGAGAGTTCCGCGTTGCAGCAGAAACTGCAGAGCCTGAATTACAACAACACCGCATTGCTGATGATGAGTAGCGGAACATTCGACGGAATAAACGTCAAGCAATTCGCGAGCGAATTACTTAAAAACTATGGATAAACAGAAAAAACGCGATTATTTATACATGCGCATGGCGCGCACTTGGGCTGAGAACAGTTACTGCGTGCGTCGTAAGGTAGGTGCATTGCTGGTCAAAGACCAGATGATCATCTCGGACGGCTATAACGGAACGCCTTCGGGCTTTGAGAATATCTGCGAGGACGAGAACAACGTTTCGAAGCCCTACGTACTGCACGCCGAAGCGAATGCGCTGACCAAAGTGGCACGCTCCAACAACAGTTCCAACGGCGCTACACTCTATGTCACGGCTTCGCCGTGTTTGGAGTGCTCGAAACTCATTATTCAGTCAGGCATCAAGCGCGTCGTGTACGGCGAAGAGTACCGCCTGATGGACGGTGTAGAGCTCCTCAAACGCGCAGGCATTGAGGTAGAATTCCTTCCGGATAAATAACAAATCATAAATCATAAATTTGAAATCAGAAATGAAGAAGTTCCTTCTTCCTACAATCACCGTACTGGCGGTAGCGCTGGGTTTAGTCTTAGGCATGACGCTGACGCAGAAAGCGAATGCACAACGTATCGTGTTCCAAAACGGACAATGGTCTATACAGCAATCGAAAATAGACCGGTTGTTGCAACTCATGGAAAGTGCGTACGTGGACAGCCTTAATATCGACAGCATCACCGACGAGGCGATGACTGAACTGGTGCAAAAACTCGATCCGCACAGCTCGTACATCCCCAAAGAAGACCTGGAGATGGTTACTTCGGAACTGGCAGGTTCGTTCTCGGGCATCGGTGTGCAGTTCTCCATCCAGCAAGACACGGTACGTATCGTCGCCGTCATTGCCGGTGGTCCGAGCGAAGGCGTCGGCGTGTTAGCCGGAGACAAACTGATCTCAGTGGACGACTCGGCGTTTGTAGGCAAGAAGATGAACAATGAGAAGGTGATGAAGACCCTGCGCGGACCCAAAGGCACTCAAGTAAAATTGGGGATCATGCGTGCTGGCGTCAATGAACCGCTCTACTTCACCGTCACACGTGGCGATATTCCCGTGCACTCAGTCGATGCCAAGTTCATCATCGAGGCGAACGGAAAGAAAATCGGTTTTGTGCGTGTGAACAAGTTCAGCGAGACGACCTATAAGGAGTTTATCGCGGCGCTAGCAGAATTGGCTTCGAAGGGAGCAGACCGTTTCGTCATTGACTTACGCGAGAACTCCGGCGGTTATATGGATCAGGCGATTCGCATGGCCAATGAGTTCCTCAACCGCGGCGACCTGATCGTCTATTCGCAAGGTCGCGCGTATCCGCGTTATGAGGCAACGGCTAATGGCACTGGACGCTTCAAGCAGACACCGCTCGTAGTGCTCATCGATAACTTCTCGGCTTCCGCCAGTGAGATCTTCGCAGGAGCCATGCAAGACAACGACCGTGCCACGATTGTCGGTCGTCGTTCGTTCGGGAAGGGTCTGGTTCAACAGCAGATGGCTTTCGATGACGGTAGTGCCGTTCGTCTGACGGTAGCGCGTTATTACACGCCGTCCGGACGTTGTATCCAAAAGCCGTACACACTCGGCGACCAGGAGGATTACCAGAACGACCTGATGGAGCGTTGGGAGCACGGTGAGTTCTATTCGGCTGACTCTATCCATTTCGCGGACACAACGGCTTATTACACCAAGTCCGGTCGTCGCATGTACGGAGGCGGAGGTATCATGCCGGATGTGTTCGTAGGCCGCGACACAACGCTGAACACGCCATGGTACAACAAGTGTGTCAATCTTGCGTACACGTATCAGTTCGCGTATAAATACACGGACGATCACCGCAAACAGCTCGGTCAGTTCAAAGATTGGCAAAGTCTGGAGAAGCACTTGAACAAGCAAAATCTGCTGCAGCAGTTTGTGGCTTTTGCCCAAGAGAAAGGCGTGGAACCCAACGAGGCAGAGATACAAAAATCGCGCCCGTTAATGACGCGACTTCTGAATGCGTATATCGTGCGAGACGTACTCGGTGACGAAGGATTCTTCCCGCTCTTCGAGCGAGACGACGAAATAACCAAGAAAGCAATAGAGGTTCTCAGCGAATGAGAACCTCTATTATTTAGAGTGCTTTGAGCACCGCTTGTACATATTTGTAGAACTTTTGCACAGTAGCGATATTCACGCGCTCGTCCGGACTGTGCGGGTGCTCGATGGTCGGACCGAAGGAGATCATCTCCATGTTCGGATAGTTCGCACCGATAATGCCGCACTCCAAACCGGCATGAATAGTAACGATACGAGGAGAGTTACCAAACTCATGCTCGTACGTTTTTTTCATGGTAGCCAATAACGAACTCTTGAAGTTCGGTTTCCATCCCGGATACGCACCGCTGAACTGTACGTCTGCACCTGCGATCGCAAAAGCAGACTGGATGATCGATGCCAACTCCTCTTTGCGGCTCTCTACGTTCGAACGCGTCAGGCAGACTGCCGTCACCTTATTGTCTTTGGTCTCGATGATAGCGAGGTTATTGCTCGTCTCGACGATATCCGGCATCTCCGGAATCATGCGATATACGCCATGCGGGCAGATGGTGATGGCGTGGATGAGGAAATCCTGTACATCCTCCGGCATCTCCTGCTTCGGACACTCTACTTCGGTCGCTTTGAACGTCAAGTCCGTCTCTATACCGTCGTACTCACGCAACCAGAGATCTTCGTAACGATCTACGAGATCCTGCAGATCCTGATAACTCTCTTCCGGAATCGTGATGATGGCCGATGCCTCACGCGGGATCGCATTGCGCATATTTCCGCCTTCTACACACGCCAATCGTGCTTCGAAATTAGCTACCGCATCCTTGAGGAAACGGAACAACAGTTTGATCGCATTCGCACGCTGCAGATGAATATCGCAACCCGAGTGACCACCCTTGCAACCCTTTACTTCTACCTTGAGTGCAATGTCGCCTTCTTCGGTATCTACCGGCTGATACGCGAACGTAGCTTCCGCGTCTATACCTCCGGCGCAACCTACATACAACTCGCCTTCGGTCTCCGAATCGAGGTTGAGAAGGTATTTGCCCTTGAGCCAACCACCCTTCAGGTCATTCGCTCCGTACATACCGGTTTCCTCATCAATCGTGAAGAGCGCCTCCAACGGCGGATGAACGGCATTCTTGTCTGCCAGGATAGCCATCGCTGTAGCTACACCGATTCCGTTGTCTGCACCAAGGGTCGTACCGTTCGCCGTAACCCACTCTCCGTTGTCCTCGATATACGCCTCGATCGGATCTTTCTCAAAATCAAAGACTTTGTCGCTGTTCTTCTGAGGTACCATATCCATGTGTCCTTGGAGGATCACACCCGGATGGTTCTCCATGCCGGCAGACGCCGGTTTGCGAATGAGCACGTTGCCGATCTCGTCTTGCAGCGTTTCCAAACCAAGGGATTTACCGTAATTCACTAAGAAATCCGCGATCTCTTTGCGCTTACCGCTCGGACGCGGGATTTGCGTAAGGCTGTAGAAACTGCTCCACAAACCTTTGGGTTCTAAGTTTTTCATATCAAAAATCATAAATTTGAAATCATAAATCATAAATCAATCGACCGTCATCTCTCCGCATAGGCTCTTTCCGAGCAACTCTTTCGCGTGCTCAGGATTCTCGCCAAGCAAGAGCATCATTTTGGTCAGCAGCGCCTCGGTCGTAATGTCATAACCGGACAGCACACCGGCTTTCATGAGGTTAAGCGAAACCGCATACAGACCCATTTCAACCGAGCCGGTATTACATTGCGTCTTGTTGACGATGATAATGCCACGGTCCACCGCCGCTTTGAGTTCTCGATAGAGCCATTTGTCGGTTGGTGCATTTCCTGCGCCGAAGGTCTCAAGCACCACTCCTTTTAATCCGCGTGTGTGTAAGAGCGCGCGCACGACGGGCTGCTGAATACCCGGGAACAGTTTGAGCACCGCCACGTTACAATCAAAATCCGTATGCAGCACAAGCGGTGCATTCGGATCGGAATAGTGCACCAAATGCGGCTGGTAGGTAATGTGAACACCGGCCTTAGCAAGCGCCGGGTAATTATAACTGTTAAACGCCGAGAAATGCTCCGCATTGCGCTTGGTCGTACGGTTGGCACGGAACAGGCGGTCCTCAAAATAGATGGTTACCTCCGGCACGATAGCATTGCCTTCTTCGTCCTTCGCAGCCGCAATCTCGATGGCCGTCAGCAGGTTCTCCTTTGCATCCGAGCGAAGCACTCCGACAGGTAGTTGGGAACCCGTAAACACAACCGGTTTGCTGAGGTTTTGAAGCATGAACGAGAGTGCCGAAGCGGAGTAAGACATCGTGTCCGTACCATGAAGAATGACAAAGCCGTCGTACTCGTCATAATGGTCATAGACCATCCGAGCCATGCGCACCCAGCACTCAGGGTTGACATCCGAGGAATCGATCAGCGGAGAGAAAGCCTGAATATCCACGTGCACAGCACCCGCAAAGAGTTCCGGCAGATAGGCCTTGAAGGTCTCCATATCCGCCGGCACCAAGGCCTGCGTTGCTTCATCACGCACCATAGTAATGGTGCCACCCGTAGAAATCAAAAGCACTTTATTCATGGCCAAAAAAGTTTTTCCGCTGCAAAAATAGTGAAAAATTTCTATTTATGCAAATAAATGCGATTAATTTTTCACAATTCTTGCACATATGCAAAATTTTTTGTATTTTTGTGCCGATTTTTGGAAGTGTGGCATCACGCATATTGATCATAGACGGAGACATCAGCCTTTCGACCGTGCTGAGTGATTATCTGGCGAGCCGCGGGTACAAAGCCCATGTGGCGAACACCGGTCGTGCCGGTTTGGATCTGCTTGCTGCAGAACACTGGGATTTAGTGCTCATGGAGTTGCAGGGCATCGGCATGAACGGCTATGAGTTACTCAAAGACATCCGTCATCGTTTGCCGCAGATTCCGCTTATCGTGCTCACCACGCGCAGCGACCGCGAAGACCAGATGCGTGCCTTCCAGTTGGGTGCAGACGACTACCAGACCAAGCCCTTCACGATGGATATTCTCATTTGCCGGATGGAGGCTATTCTGCGCCGTGTACGGGCATTCGAAGAGAACAAACAGAAGGTCTTTGACTTGAACGGGCATAGTTTCGATTCGCTCCATCAGACCTTCGACGGCGCACATATGTCGTCCCGCGAGAGCGACCTGCTCCTGATGCTCTGCCGGCACGAAGGCGAGGTCGTGGACAAGCATAAGATTCTGTCCTCGCTTTGGAAAGAAGACAATGCCTTTACAGCCCGTTCGTTAGGCGTCTATATCAACCATCTGCGCCAATTCATCACACCGGCCAACTATGAGATAATCGCCATTCGATACAAAGGATATAAGCTCGTTAACAAGATATGAAAATCATTGCACCAAGCGTTTTGTCAGCGGATTTCGGTCATTTGGCTGACGATTTAGAGATGATTAACCGCAGCGAGGCAGACTGGCTGCACGTGGACGTGATGGACGGTACGTTTGTGCCGAATATCTCGTTCGGTTTTCCGTTGATGGAGCCGATGCGTAAATACTGCACAAAACCGCTGGACGTCCATCTGATGATTGTTCATCCGGAGAAATACGTGGAGCGTTTCTGCGACGCGGGTGCTTGGTCGGTGGGCTTCCATCTGGAGGCCGTGGACGATCCTATTCCGATCTTAGACCTTATCAAAGCCAAAGGTGTGCGCACCTGCCTTACCATCAATCCCGATATTGACGTCAAGCGCCTCGTGCCCTATCTGGACAAGGTCGATATGATCCTGCTCATGTCTGTGTTTGCCGGTTTCGGCGGACAAAAATTCATTCCGGAAACGATGGACAAAATCCGTTTTATCAAGGCAGAGATCGAGAAACGTGGCCTGAACACCCTCATTGAGATTGACGGCGGTGTAAATACCGACAATGCTGCCGAACTATTCGCAGCAGGAGCCGATGCACTCGTTGCAGGCTCTGCCGTTTTCGGAGCCAAAGATCCAGAAGAGGTGATTAAAATCATGAAAGCCCATTAGACTTTTAGTAGGTGATTAGTAGGTGATTAGTAGGTGATTAGTAGGTGATTAACAGACTTAATGCATACCCAATGATACTATTGCTACTGCCGCTGGTGGTGGCAATAGTGCTTTTTGACCGTTTCTATCCGAAGCCTCAGCCTCCTATAGAACCTCTAAAACATGGTTTTGTCATCACCGGCGCACCCAAATCCACCCCCAAATGCGAGCGATTTGAGACGCGTTGCTTGGATGGCGGAAAAGTATTCGTTTATCTGCTACGAGACAGCACAAAAACCTTACCCATTTATGGCGATACCATCGTTGCTACAACGCAGATTGAATGGACGCGGCAGTACGGACGGGCCTTTGCATCAAAATATCTTATTTTACCGGCGAAGAAACATAAAGAACCACTCCAAATCCAACTTTACAAACGCTTGGCCGACGCAGGTCTGAGTGGCGATGAGTTGGCTACCGTAGGTGCGCTCACCTTAGGTTACAAAGACGACATTGATCCCGAAGTAAGGCGGCATTTTCAAGCTTCGGGCGCGGCTCACGTACTGGCTGTGAGCGGTTTGCACACGGGAATTATCTACGGCCTGTTAGTATGGTTGCTGACCGTAGGCGGACGAATCCGACCGATGCATGAGAACAAATGGGGACGCCGTGCGATTAGTGCCGTAATTATTGCCGTCATGTGGGGATACGCGTGGTTAACAGGCATGACGCCTTCGGTCGTTCGCGCGGTACTAATGGTCAGTTTGTTTGAGATCGGACGAATGTTCTACCGGCAGTCGTTCTCTCTCAACACGATTGCCGCTGCCGCGGTGCTGATCTTGTTAGTCAAACCAAGCGATCTATGGAGCGTCAGTTTCCAACTGAGTTTTGCTGCAACGGCAGCGATCGTGGTGATGGTTAACGGTATGGGTAAGGTTTTTCACTATCGTGAATTACGACAAACATTCACAGGTCGCCTTGTCAATTGGGTGATAGCCCTTATGCTCGTTTCCATCGCAGCGCAATTAGGCACGCTGCCGATCACTATCTATTATTTCGGACAAGTCAGTTCGTATTTCCTGCTGACAAACCTGATTGTACTGCCGCTTGCTACATTGTTAGTGCCCTGCGGATTAGCGACCATCGCCTTTGGCGGTTCATGGTTAGGCGTGCTCATAGGCAAAGTAACGTGGGCACTTTCTTGGGCGATGAACCATAGTGTCGGCTGGATCGAGAGCCTGCCGGGAAGTACCATTCACGCACACGCGAGCGGGGGCATGGTATTGCTTTATTATGTACTATTATTATTATTTTGTGCTTTTCTGTCTAAAAAATACGATTAAATTTGCATATTTAAATAAAAAGTTGTAATTTTGTGCCCTAAATGAATGATAACGCGAACATGGAACACACACGTTTATTCTTTATAACGGTATTTACTTTTTGTTTGAGTCTTGTGATGCGGGCACAGACAACGCCGGTTGCTACGCCGGTGACGAGCACGGAAGGTTATGATTTCGTAGCCACTTTCTTGCCGAACGGTTCCAGCGCAATGGATGCCCCTGACTTGCGACTGCAGTTTCTGGTTAGTTCCCGTGAAGAAAACCAAGTACACGTACAATGCGGTTTTGGGTATAGCAAAGACTATACCGTGGCGGCCGGTACGACAGAAGTGATAGAGATACCGGGTAAGAATGCCTACTGGGACATCACAAAAGAAAAAGAACAGCTAGAAACACCGATCAACTTAGGTGTGCACATCTATAGCAAGAACGGTCAGAAGATGACTGTTTATTCCGTCAACCAGAGCGGTAGCAAATCCCTCTCCTTGGATGGTTCGCATGTATTGCCCATGCAAGCCTTGGGACATGAGTATATCGTAATGTGTGACAGCGATGATATCATGGCCACAGAATTTGTGGTGATGTCCACGCAGAAAAACACGAAGGTAAACATCCAATTACCTGCAGGCGTTACAACGAGCAAAGGAAATTCCGGTTCCCTACCGCCGATTACTTTCACTCAGCCTTACATGATTTATATTGTTCGGGTTGCCGTCCAACAAGAGAGACCATCGAGCGTACTTGATTTGTCCGGTACCACGATTTGTGCAGATAAACCTGTAGCTGTCTGGAGCGGAAACCAAGCCGCGCGTTTCACATCCGAATCGGTTAATGCGGGAGCGGACCATGCATTCGACCAATTGTTACCTATTAACCGCTGGGGTAAGGAATTCATTGTGCCGATGACAGGTCTCAAGACGCGACTGAACAAACTCGATATTGTTGCGCGAGATGCCAATACAGAAGTCAAGTTAATCTCTTCTACAGGTACAGAAATAAAGACTTTGGGTGCCGCAGGAAAATGGTCGCGTTTAGTCGATGCGTATCACAAGTATGGTCTTCAAGAAGGTTATACACTTAAAGATAGTACCTTTACGGTAAAAGCAGACAAGCCTATTCAAGTATATCTCTACACCTCCAGTTCCGTTTATAACGGCGAACTTATTAATTACAAACCTAAATCCCAAGGAGACCCATCCATGACGATGATTACTCCGCTGGAACACCTGACGGACACCGCTATTTTCTCCACATACAAGAACCCCATTGCAGTAGAGACACCACTCACTGAGGATGACGTATTGCCGATGCAGTATGAATTGGTTGTTTGGGCAAAAAGTTCCATTATTTCCTCCACGTCGCCTCAACGTAACGGGAAACCTATTCCTTCAAGCCTATTCAAAACTATTCCCGGTACCACCGACTATAAGTTAGCCCGTATTCCTATTCCAAGAGCAGAAGAAGGCTATCAAATCATCACGGCCAAAGAGAAGGGATTCGGCGGATACGTATATGGTTTGGAGGACGGCCAAGCTTGTCTCTATCCGATAGGCTATGACTTCCTTCCGGCACAGGACTCGCTCTTCTTGTCTAAGAAATCGGAGGAGACGAAGGAAGTACGCGGCGGAGAGTTCAATGCCAAGTATCCGGATAATGGAGGTTGGTATTTGGACAAAGTGGATCTTCCGAATCAGCCGACTCAGTACGACACGATTTTCATTTGCGACAGTACCAAGTTGCGTTTCCCTGTTATTCTCCACAACGAGTGGACGAAGATGAAATGGGAAATCATGCGTCTTAATCCAAGCACTCATATGCCGGATTCAGTATATAAGAAAACGACCGCGCAAGAGCGCGATTCAAGCATTAACTTGTCTAATCCTTTTTATGAGACGAGGTTCTTTGTGCTGCCGGAAAAAGACAAAAAAGCCGATAAACGTCACCCGTTCGAGGACTTTGAAGTACGTGCAATCTTATTCCGTGAACCAATCTTGTGTTCTGATCTCAAGCAAGAGGATTGGCCGAAAGATACGCTTAGTACCATCGTTCGCGTGTACCGCAGTTATAATGACACCACGTGGCTTATCAAATGTACGAACGACAAAGATCTTACCAAGAAAGATAACGGGAATTATGAGTTTAAATACTTTGCTGATCCTGCCACCAAAGAAAAGGTGCCCATCGAGTTGGCAGTAGGCGAGAACCTAAATATCACACGCAAATACACTACCGTCAACGGATGTGAGAACGACTCGATTGTTACGCTGTGCGTGTTGCTTTGCGAAAGTAAAGTGGATAAACACGAGCCTGTATATATATGTGAGTCTGATATGGAAGACCCTGAAGACCTCCGCAAGGATCTCAACCTCGGAGAATTTTTCAAGACATTTGATTTCTTAGGAACCCTTCAGGCTAGCAAGCAGAAAAACGCCAGCACGAGCGGCGACGGTTGGCAATGGACCCTTATAAAATTAAGCGCCGACCTATGTTATTGGAAATTTGAAGGCACCGACATTATTCGCACGGAGAATTGTAATGATAAAATGGATGTGTGGCACGACAAATACGGCGCTGCCTATCCGCGTGCTACTACCGGTTGTGACAAATCGTTGACAATCACTTTGTTTGTTTGGCCGATATCCGTATATGAATATGACGCTGTCACTTGTAAAAATAAATTCACTTGGGAGCTTGACTTTCAATGGTATAACGGGCAATGGAGAAAACATAGAAGCGAGACCTATGAACTCTATAAAGATGGAATAAAAGAAGGTACGAATGAACTCACCTTTAACTACCAACGAGATGGACTAGGCTATCCGACCGGTACCGATTTCCACGGATGTGTTGGCGAGCGTCACATTTTGCACCTCACCTTCCTCAAGGATCATCAATTACACACCAAACCGATAGAGCTCTGTAATGACGATCCCGTTTTGGTAGTGAACAAACAGTCTGATCCGGATATCATTGACCCTACATATAAATGGACTTTCGACCCGAAAGAACATACACCTGGGGAATATACCAGCCAGGTTATCAGGTGTGTCAATTCAGACGGCTGCGAGTACGATATGAAATATAAGATAACGGTTAATGCCGTTGAGATTCATCGCGATACGGTCGTTTATTGCTACGAAGACGGTTCGCAAGTGTTGCATACATGGAGTGGTCACCCAACCTTCTGGGCAAATGAGAAAGGCAAGAGCACCAAGACGCGTTATAATTATGCAACCAAGCCTTTTTACATAAACCGTCCAAAGGCAGACAAGACCAAAGACACGCGTATCGTTTATGAATTGACGGATACACTCTACGGCAATCCTTGCCACGTTATTTATTACCAAACCGTTATCCTCTTGCCGCCCTACAACACTTCGGAACAACGCGCACCTATTTCCACCAAGCAATGGTTTGAGTGGCACGACGTGATCTGGGCAGGAGAGAAAGTGAATACAGATACGATCACAAATCCACAAGGTAAGACTGTTTATGTGCTCAAGGAGTACGGGCGCGCTCCTGAGCCTGAGGGATGGGAAGTGGGATACACCCAAGGTAACTACACATACGCATTGACGACCACCACGATGACCCGTACCTATCTGCGTAACGATGGTTCGCGGACTTTACCCTGTGACTCGACGGTACAGTTGTTGGTTCAAATAGCGGATGAGCAGGAGGAACATTTGTACACATGGACTTGTAACGATGGTCCGTTCGAATGGAAAGCCGGTGATACCACTATCTATATAGATATGACCGACTATCAGAATCCTAAATCGTTGCCGAAGAGTATCCAGCGCGAGGAGCACCGTAAGACAAAAAAACCTTATTGGCCGGTAGAAGGTATTGGAGCACATTTCTATCTTGACTTAACGATCTATCCGTCTTATCTCACAACGGTAGATTCCGCTGCGTGCCAAGAACCGGGAAAATCAGTGGTCTTCAAAGGTCTCACATTCTCTCTGAATGAACCGGGCATGCAAGAGAAGGGTAATAAATTCGAAACCGAACATCAATTTTGGACTAACCCTGAGACCCACGAAGAAGAAGAAGTATGGTGCGATAGCGGTGAGGTAGTGCGCATGTACGTGCACCCTATCTACCGAGAGGATGTTAACAGAGCGCTCTCCACCTACGAGTACACCTTGTACTCGCACGACACAGTGCGTTTCTTCACCGAGCCGGTCGTATTGTTCGTAGGTAAAGATTTCTTCACTACTCACCCTGAGGTGAGTGGTATAGATGAACTGAAAACCATAGCAGGTGTAGATTCCGTGCTTATCATAGACGAGACTTTGGTATCGCAATTTGCGGCAGCAGAGGCGACAAAGGGAGAATTGCACCGTACGCAAGTATCCTCCGGTACTGCTTTACAAGCGTGCGATAGTACGACCTTCTTGGATATGATCGTACGAAAGGCCACCATCTTACCTCCTGTGATTTTCGGTGATAACGGCAATCGATTAGATGGTGTAAGCACTCCGTGGAAGTTCGGCGGTGACACATCCATCGCACGACCTGCAGATGGCACACGCTACAATACTTTCCCGCAGATCACAAGTGATTATTTCCGTTTCTATTATGACGAGCACGGAAATGTCGTCGGTGAGGTGGATTATACGGATGGCTATGATCGTGCAAAGGACAAGGATTATCATTGTAATGAAGACGGCACCCGTACCTATCTGCTGATTGACACCATACTGAATCAGGACGGCACACTCGATGTACAGGTGCAGTATGTAACGGTTTATCCCACGTTCCTGGTTACGGACAATAAGGACGAGGTGATTACGGTGTGCGCCACGGACTCATATCTCTGGCCGGGACACTTCAATGATCAACCATTCCTTGTCAGCGATTATACGCTTTGGGATCGACACGCTTATATACGAGACACCATGTGTGCCAAGCGTTATCACACAGCTGCCTATAACTATATTTGCGTGGACTCTATCTGTATTTTGGATTTGACGGTTCTCGGTAACGGAGAGGTAAAGCGGAATTATTCCCGCTGCTTCAATGATCCCAAGTGGGCGCCGGAGTGGGCTAATGCGTCTTCTGCCATATGCTACGATGTGAATGGTAGTCTATCCGATACCATCACAAACGAGATACCTCATCCGGATCCGAACGTGCAGTGCAAAGACTTCTATGTAGGAATTATTAAATTCCAACCTGCGTACGGCGTTGCTCCATGTACGGGTATGAACGCGTATTACAGGGATACATATATCGACCCGTACAACTACGACACGACTATCTGTCAGCACGATGATGAATTCCACTGGTTGTTAAAGAACGGCGAGGAACATATCCCGAGTAATCTGTACCTGTACGAGTACAAGACCGGCAATCCGGATTTGACACATTTCACGGACGCACAGGGTAACCCGACCAACAAAGTGCCGGGCAACAGAATTCCTTCCGACTTAGCTATCGGTAATTACACTGTTCGCGACAGTTTAAAGACCGTAGGATGTTACTGCGACTCTGTGCTAACGCTTAACTATGAGTTACGCGAAGCGTTAGAACCGGTTGAACTTAGCGTTACGATCTGTCAGGGCGAAACATATCAATTAGGCGACACCGTGCTGACGACCGAAGGCACATATACGCGGTTTATCAAAGAAAAGGAAGAAGATCAGTGTAAGACCAAGACAACGGTTATACTCTCCGTAGTGAAGGCGTCTTCATTCACTGTCGAACCTTCGCCGGTATGTTTCGGAGACGCTGACACCGAGCTCACTTATGCAATCAGCTATAAGTACAAGGGGAAATATCCTACCAGTTTCAGCGTTTACTACGACGATGGAGCAAAAGACTTAGGATTCAAGGATATTATCGATCAAAAGATCGAGCGTCTTGAATCGGAATGGAAAGTGGATTCCGTCTATGTGCTCGACCTGCCTATTCCGATGCTTGACTCGAAAGAGGAGTATCCGGAACCGGGTGTATATAGCGCTACCATCGGTTTCAAGAACGGCGTCTGCGCAGGAGAAGAGCTGATGACATACACCTTCGAGGTAATGATTAACTACCCCGGATGGATCATGGAGCAGCGCCACAACGACCTGATTGTATTGCTGAATGCTGAGCACAACGGAGGTTACGAATGGACCAATTTCCAGTGGTACCGCAACGGACAGAAGATGTTCGGCTACACCAAGCCTTACCTCTATGTGCCGGAAGGTCTGGTATATGAGTCCGAGGGATCGGCATCCTACCATGTAGTGCTCACCGAGACGGACGAAAACGGCGAGGTTATCAGTTCCGCACCTACCTGTCCGATTATCGTACAGTACATGCCGACGAACCCTGATGCGGATCATGGACCTTCGAGTGACTACATCGCCGTAACACCTACCTGCGTACCACGTGGAGGGTCGATACATATCCTTGCACTCAATGAAAACAGTAGTGGCGAGTACCGCATCACTACAGCCGAAGGTCAGTTCGTCTCCAGAGGCGAATACCATGGTGCGGCCACGCCGGTGTCCATACCGTCCGTAGAAGGATTGTACATCGTTCAAGTATGGTCGGACAACAAAGAGTCAAAAGAATCATATAGAGCCATTAAAGTAATAGTAAGAGACACATGTCCAAACTGCGACAAATCATCATTCTAAGCCTCTGCCTCGCCTCTGTTGCCGCATGGGGGCAGAACCGCTTTGCTACTTCCTCCAAGAAGGAGAGAGACCTGGCGAAAGTGAAAGGTTTCTCCTCTAAGGATGCCAAAAAGTCCACGAATGCGCTGGGTCTGCATTCCTCGACATATACGGGTTCGGGCCATTACCTCGGTTTCTCTGTGGACGGAGGATGGAGTACGTTCCTTACTAATATCCAAGGTGTTCAAAGTACGCCTGGTGGAGTGGCTGCTAGCGGCAAGATTCTATATGAGTACCACTTCGGCAACTTCTTCCTGCAGACCGGCGCAGGCATTGGCATCCAATATGTAACAACACCGGTTAAGTCAGAACTCCTTCCTGAGAATGTGTCGACATTCTACAATGGCTTCTCCAATAAGGAGAAAGGTATGAATCATCCCATGATTGATCCATACGACGGTGCGCTATTCAATATGAAGCATACCTTCAGTGAGCGCAGTGATATATCCGAACTCTATTATGCCCAACTGCCCATCAATTTCGGTTATTATATTTCCGGTCAGGGAGGCGTAGGATACGTGATGCTCGGCGCGCAAGTCAACTATGCTTTCGGTGGTAAGACGATTGCTAAAGCGACCTGTACCTCCATGGGTGTCTTCAACGATTTTATCGGCGTTTTTGACGAGATAGATAATCACGGCTTCCGCAAGGATGTACCTCTTACCTACAAAGGAAGCAAACTGCCTATTCGTTTGGGAGGCGTAGAAGGTCTTGACGTCCTCGGACACATCGAAGGAGGATATGAGTTCAATACCTTCCAAGCTATCCCTCAATACCGAAGCAGCAAAGCTGATAATATGGACTGCCGATTGCGTCTATCAGCCTTCATCGACATGAGTCTGCCTAACATCAGTCCCAAAGGTACGAATAGTTTATACGACCTCAATATCAACGAAGCCGAGAATGACCCGGAGAAGATCGCAGCGCAGCAACTTGGACTGTATGAGTTCCACTCGTTTAACATGAATCATGTCCTCACGACGGAAGTCGCGAACGGCGAAAAACTCTGGGTTCGCAATTTCACAGTCGGTGTACGTTTCACGATACTCTTTAGTTTAAAAGCACAACAACGTTGTATCCTTTGCGACCCGTGGCGACACTAACTCTTTACGAACTGTGTGCCGAGATAGGCGAAGCGCTGGAGTCCTCTCTGGCGCCTTCTTATTGGGTAAAGGCGGAGATCAGTAGTCTCAGCGAACGAGGCGGACATCTGTATCTGGAACTCGTTGAGGGTAAAGCGGCTAAGATGCGGGCTACCTGCTGGGCAGGCAATAAAGAACTGCTGATGGCCTATTTCGAGTCCGAGACAGGTCAGACGCTACAAGCCGGTATGGCAGTGCTCGTAGAGGCAGAGGTGCAGTATCACCCGGTCTATGGGTTGAGTCTGTCTATTGTCGGCATTGATCCGAGTTATACCATTGGAGATCTGGCGCAGCAACGCCAGCAGACCATTAAGCAGTTGGAAGCAGACGGCTTGCTCGATGCGCAGCAACTCCTACCCCTTCCTACACTCATTCGACGCATAGCCGTCATCTCGTCGCCAAACGCAGCGGGATACGAAGATTTCAAGCACCAATTGGATAACAGCGGGTATGCGTTTGAGACGCAACTCTTCGGAGCGGTCATGCAAGGCGAAGGAGCGGAGAGATCTATCATCGCCGCCCTAGAAGAGATCTCTGGTCAGCCTTTTGACTGCGTAGCCATTATCCGCGGTGGCGGCGCTACCACTGATCTCAGTTGTTTTGATCGCTATACGCTCTGTGCCGTCTGTGCGCAGTTCGAACTGCCTATTATCACCGGAATCGGTCATACACGAGATGTGTCGGTGCTCGATCTTGTGGCGCATGAGGCGCTGAAGACACCGACAGCCGTTGCCGAATGGCTCATTCACCGCATGGATGACAAAATGGGACGGGTGGCTGATTTGATGATGCGGCTGCAGCGCACCGCTGAACGGCAGATACTCGTTCGTCAGCACCGTGTGGAGATGCTCGAGCAGCGACTCGCTTCGTGTAATCCTGAGCGTATCTATCGTATGGGTTACAGCTTGCTTACCAAAGATGGAAAGGTCGTTCGAAGCATCAAGGACGTACAACGAGGTGACCGCGTGCAGACGCATCTTTCCGACGGAACCATTCAAAGTGACGTACTATGATTCTCGCCAAAGAACAACGGATCGCAGCGGCTATATTGTTCGGTATAGCGCTGGTGGCGTGGTTCGTGGTGGCTATATGGCCGTCGCGTCAACCGGTTCTGCCTGATCCTCCCGACAAACAACCAAGGCGATCCTGGGAAGAACGCAAGGACTCCATGCGGCGAGCGGACTCTATCCGCTATGCGCAGTGGGCCTTGGAGCGTGAGCAACGCTATGACTCGTTTCGGTTGGCCGACTCTATCCGACGAAGCGAATGGAAACAGATCCGGCAACAGCAGTACGATTCTTTCCGTTTGGCGGACTCACTCTGGCGGGATTCTGTGGGTTTCCGGTATGCCAAGCATGAGAAGAAAGATACCATTCTGGATTTGAATCATTGCGACACGACGGACTTGCTCTTCATTCGCGGCATAGGTCGATATACTGCTATTCAGATTGTTCAGTATCGAGAACAATTAGGCGGGTATTACAGTACCGAACAATTGAAAGACGAGCGCTTCGCGAAGTTGCATCTTGACACACTCCTTTCGCACTTTACCGCCGACCCGAAAGATGTGCAACAACTGGACGTAAACAGCTGTTCTGTCGAGCGTTTGCAACGCCATCCGTACTTACGTTACAACCAAGCGAAAGCCATCTATTCCCTTCGCCGCAAACAAGTACGCTTGCAGTCTATTGACGAACTCCGCACACTTCCAGAACTCTCCGACGACGAGCTCGAACGAATAGCTCCGTATCTAAGCTTCGAGTAAAAAATTTGAAAAAATGGCATACACTCTTGTGTATGTCATTATTTTTTTGTAATTTTGCAGGCAAAATTGATTTATACGCATTCAATGAAACGAAAGATAGCTATTATAGCCGGAGGAGACAGTAGCGAACATGAGGTGTCGCTGCGTTCTGCGGCGGGTTTGTACGGATGGATCAGCGAGGCGGGCTATGAGGCTACTATCGTCGTGCTGAAGGGTAAAGATTGGCATACCGAAGACGGATGTCCTGTAGATAAGAATGATTTTTCTTTTACGCGCGGGAGCGTGAAGCACACATTCGATTTCGCGTACATCACCATACACGGCACACCGGGTGAGAACGGTATTCTGCAGGGTTATCTCGATATGATCGGTATGCCCTACTCTTGTTGTGGCGTGTTGGCCGCCGCGCTGACGTTCAATAAATACGCCTGCAACCACTATCTGTCTTATTTCGGTTTTCATATCGCGAACAGCATGATGCTTCGTGCAGGACAGAAGCTTCCGAGTGCATCGAAGATCGCCGACACTCTGGGTATGCCGTGCTTCATCAAGAGTAACGTAGGCGGGTCGAGTTTCGGTTGCACGAAAGTGAAGACCGTCGAAGATGTGTACCCGGCTATCGAGCGCGCGTTCAAAGAAGGTGACGAGGTCATCTGCGAGTCATATATGAAGGGCACGGAGGTGACCTGCGGCGTGTATAAGACGAAGGACAAAGCAATTGCATTCCCGATCACGGAGGTAGTGACCAAGAACGAGTTCTTTGACTACGACGCGAAGTACAAAGGACAGGTGGATGAGATCACGCCGGCACGTATTCCGGACGAGATACGCGATAAGATCCAAGCCGAGACACTGCGTCTGTACGACATTATCGGCGCGAACGGAATCATCCGCGTGGACTGGATCATTACGGGTGAACAAATCAACCTGCTTGAGGTGAACACCACGCCGGGTATGACCCCGACCAGTTTTATCCCGCAACAGGTACGAGCAGCAGGTCTCGACATCAAAGATGTTTTAACAGATATTATCGAAAATAAATTCGCATGATAGATATTAACAAAGCGATAGAAAGTCTTGACTGGAGCAAGGATCCGCAGGGACTGTATGAACCGATTGCGTACACCTTGGCCGCAGGTGGCAAGCGCCTGCGTCCGACACTGGCGCTGACAGCGGCAGAGGCCATCATGAACGGTGGTCTGCTCAACGGCGACGCGATAGAGAACACCCTTCCGGCTGCATTGGCGCTGGAGGTATTCCATAACTTCACGCTGCTGCATGACGACGTGATGGACAAGGCTGCAGTGCGTCGCGGACGGCCGACGGTGCATGTCAAATGGAATGAGAACACCGCCATCCTCTCGGGTGACCAGATGCTCATCGAGGCATACAAACTGCTGAGCAACGTGCCGGCCGACAAACTGCCGCAGGTACTCAAATGGTTCAACGAGATGGCGACAGGTATCTGCGAGGGACAGCAGTACGATGTAGACTTCGAGCACATGAGTCAGGTGAGCATCGAGGACTATATGAAGATGATTGAGCTCAAGACCTCGGTGCTGTTAGCGAACGCGATGCGTATAGGCGGATATATCGCCGGCGCGGACGAGGCACAACAGAAAGCACTCTATCAGTTCGGTTTGCATATCGGTCTGGCCTTCCAGATACAGGACGATATCCTCGATGTCTATGGAGACCCAAAGACGTTCGGCAAAGCCATTGGCGGAGATATATGCAGTAACAAGAAAACCTTCCTGCTGTTGACAGCCATGGAGACCGCGGATGCGGAGTCCAAGGCCGAGTTGTTACAATGGCTCATGGCTACCGACCGCAACGAAGAGAAGATCGCCGCCGTCACCGCCATCTATAACCGTCTCAATGTACGTGAGGCGGCAGAGGCTACGATGGAGGAACATACCGCGCTGGCTCTGGCGCAACTGGACAAACTGCCGCAGAACGAAGCGACAGAGAAATTACGCGTATTAGCAGAAAAACTCGCAACAAGAAAATCATAAACATATGCCTTATCGTCGATTACCTAACACGGATTTAGCCCGTCTTCACGCGCTGCAGAACGCTGTTCAGCGGGCACAGGGTGCAGACTATACGGAGCAGGTCATCCCGTACAAAACGCTGAGTGAGTTACAGCGGTTCTTGGTGTCCTTTGAGAATGTCGTGATGCAGTCTAAGGACAACTACAAGACATCCGTCAACGCCAACAAGCAGTACCGTCATATCGTGCAGAACGCGCGTATGTATATCTCGCATTTCATCCAGGTGCTCAACCTCGCCGTAATTCGCGGAGAGATCAAGCGGGAGCAGAAACTGCTCTACGGTCTCGACCCGCTTAACCATGTAGTACCTGATCTGTCCACGGAAGAAGGAATCTTAGAGTGGGGAAAGAAGATCATCGAAGGCGAGCAGAAACGTATGGCGAACGGCGGATTCCCGATCTACAATCCGGCGATTAACAAGGTGAAGGTACACTATGATATCTTCTGCGAGCACCAGCGTCAGCACTCGTTCCACATGCAGAATACCGAACGTGTGCAAGGAGACTTAGGTCCGCTGCGTGAGCAGGCAGATGAGATGATTTTGAAGATTTGGAACCTCGTTGAGGACTATTATAAAGACCTTTTGCCTTATGCGAAGATGATGAAATGCCAGTTATACGGCGTCATCTATTACTATCGCAAGGGCGAAAGAAAACTCACGGCCGAGCGCGACCGTGAGCTGCAACGAATTATTGACTGTCAGCCTACTATCCAATGGTCTGCTGAGGACTGATGATGCGGTCCATCTTCGGCTCATTGACATGATGCGGGATGGTGTGTTTCTTAAGTTGGAACGTATAGCAAACACCGAATTTCTTCGCGGTCAGTTGCTTGCGTAAGAACTTATCATAATACCCGCCACCGCGGCCGATACGATGCCTGTGCTGGTCAAAGACCACGCCGGGCACGAGGATCAGGTCAATCGGACCTTTATAGGTCTTGGTCTGCGGTTCAGGAACACCCAGACGACCTTTACGCATCATATCCTCGCCGTCGTACGGACGCACCTCCATGGAGTGACGATGCGTCACCGGCAGCAGGAAAGTCTTCTGCCCCTCGTACTTAGTGAGCAGCGGACGCAAGTCCACCTCATTATGGATCGGATAGTACAGCAAGATGACGTTGGCCTCACGGAAGGCAGACATCTGCTCTAACTGAGAGATGATCTTCGCGGACTGCGTTGCCACTTCTTCCTTGGTCATGATACGGCGCTGCTGCTCCACGATAGCGCGAAGTCCACGCTGCTCGTTTCGGATGCGGAGCCAAGGAAGCCAGGATTTAAAGTCATGTATTTGAGCTTCGAATAACATGATAACAATTGGTTAATTTATAATTGGTATTTGGTTATTTACTTTTGCGGCTGCAAAAGTACAAAAAAAAATTGACATGCGCAAATTTTTTTACATAATAATCGCTCTTTTGCCCTTATTGGTGGTCAGTTGTGACTCTACAACGACAGTCACGACCGCCACATCGAGTGTGGCCAAGCTGACGGCGTTCTCGTTCGTAGCGAACGACACCATGCCGGGTTTGGGTGCTGCGGTGTTCACTGTAGAGGAACGTCTCGACACCGGTTTGGTTTGGAATAAAGACTCGATGCTGTACGGTACCTCGCTCGAACGCGTTGTGCCGCGTTTCACGTTCAAGGTGGCAGTAGGAACGGCTCGTCTGAGCATGCCGGATACATCGCTTATCCTGACCGGATACGACACACTGAATTTCTCCAAGCAACCGATATACTTGACGCTCACCTCTTCGGATGGCACGACCACCAAGGTGTACGAGATTCGTCCGACGGTGCATCAGTCGGATCCGGACTTGTTTGTATGGAGCCAACTGACGCCGCAGATCTACCCTGCAGATGAGAGCGAGCAGACGGTAGTCGAACTTGGCGGTAAGTTTGTGATGATCGCCAATAACGGCTTCCAGAACGCAGTTTATTCATCGCCGGACGGAGCGGCATGGAACACCGTGAGTGTCTCCGGTCTTCCTAACAGCGCACGCGTGCGGCAGATCATCTCGGACGGCACCAAGCTCTACTATGCCGACGGCACAACGCTTTATACCTCTACGGACGCTGCTACCTGGACGGCCGCTACGATGCCGTACACGATGAAGACGATGCTCATGTGCTGGAATGAGAAAGTATGGGTGCTGGTGGACAACAGCGGTCTCGAACTGGCGTACCTCAACGGCACGGGTCTCACGCTCTCCGGTTTACGTCCGGACGGGGATTTCCCGGTGAGTGATTTTGCCGCGGTGCATTTTGCCAGTGCGAGTGAGCGGGCACGCGCTATGGTCATCGGCGGTTACGCCGAGAACGGACGGAGTCTGAACACGCGGTGGAACTTCGAGTACTCGCCGCAGATTGCAACGAACGGCGGATACCGAATGAGTGAGTTCTCTATCGACCGACCGACGTTCACCACCCTTACGGGTATCTCGGTCATCTGGTATAACGACAAGTTGATGCTGTTCGGCGGCGTGGATGCCGACATGACCTATTTTGGTCGGGACATCCTCATCTCCGAAGACGAGGGACTGAACTGGGTGGCTGCCGACACGGCCAAGAACCAGTTGCCGGAAGTCTATCAGGCACGACAGAAACAGACCGCTATCGTACGTAACAACGATATTTACCTCTTCGGAGGACAAGATAAGACGACGACCTACAGCGATGTATATAAAGGTCGCCTGAACTCGATTGACTGGTAAACAATTAACAACTAAATATTTAACACTATGACGATTAAAGATTACAAATTCGCCGGTAAGAAGGCGATCGTCCGCGTGGACTTCAATGTGCCTCTGGACGAGAACGGTAAAATCACAGACGACACCCGTATTCGTGGTGCCCTGCCTACCCTCAAACACATCCTTGACGAAGGTGGTGCGCTCATCATCATGAGCCATATGGGTAAGCCGAAAGGTAAAGTAGCGGCTAAGTACAGCCTCAGCCAGATCGTAGATGCAGTAGCTGCTGCACTCGGTCGTCCGGTTCAGTTCGCAGAGGACTGCGCGAAAGCACAGGACAAGGCGGCTGCGCTCAAGCCGGGTGAGGTACTGTTGCTCGAGAACCTCCGTTTCTATCCGGAAGAGGAAGGCAAGCCGGTAGGTATCGAGAAAGAAGATCCGGCTTATGAGGCAGCTAAGAAAGAGATGAAGGCACGTCAGAAAGAGTTTGCAAAAGTGCTGGCAAGCTATGCTGACTGCTATGTGATGGATGCCTTCGGTACCGCACACCGCAAGCATGCTTCGACCGCTGTCATCGCTGATTACTTCGATGCAGACAACAAGATGCTCGGCTTCCTCATGGAGAAAGAGGTAGCAGCTGTGGACGCTGTCCTCAGAGATATCAAACGTCCGTTCGTAGCTATCATG
Organism: uncultured Bacteroidales bacterium; assembly: GCA_902769535.1. Classification (GTDB taxonomy): domain Bacteria; phylum Bacteroidota; class Bacteroidia; order Bacteroidales; family Paludibacteraceae; genus Colicola. The sequence goes on along the minus strand of CACXPH010000013.1, from coordinate 6,407 downwards.
GGTGGCTCGAAAGTAAGTTCGAAGATCGGTATCATCGAGAACCTGCTCGGCAAGGTGGACAAACTCATCCTCTGCGGTGGTATGACCTATACGTTTGCTAAGGCTCACGGCGGTGAGATCGGTGGTTCGATCGTTGAGCTCGATAAGCTGGATGTAGCGCTGGGTGTTGAGGAGTTGGCAAAGAAGAACGGTGTAGAACTCGTTCTCGCTCCGGATGCAGTGTGTGCTGATAGCTTCAGCAACGACGCTAACCAGAAAATCTTCCCGTCCAACGCTATTCCAGAGGGTTGGGAAGGCCTCGATGCAGGTCCGAAGGCACAGGAGAACTTCCGCAAGGCCATCAAGGGTGCAAAGACCATCCTCTGGAACGGTCCTGCAGGTGTGTTCGAGTTCGATAATTTCTGCGGTGGTAGCCGTGCTATCGGTGAGGCTATTGCAGAGGCAACGGCTGAAGGTGCATTCTCGCTCATCGGCGGTGGTGACTCGGTAGCATGTGTCAATAAGTTCGGACTGGCTGATAAGGTTTCGTATATCTCAACCGGTGGTGGCGCTCTGCTCGAGGCTATCGAAGGTAAGGTACTTCCGGGTGTTGCAGCAATCAAAGGAGAATAAGTCATGGAAGTAGTAGGTAAGATTATTCAGGTACTGCCTGCACAGGAAGGTGTAGGTCGCAACGGCAACCCGTGGAAGGTTCAACCGTACGTATTAGAGACCTTGGATCAGTATCCGCGCAAGGTGCATTTCGAGGTGTTCGGTGAAGACCGCATCAAGATGAACCCCTGCGATATTGACCAGTTGGTAACCGTTAGTTTCGATATCGAGAGCCGCGAGTTCAACGGCCGTTGGTACACCTCTATCCGTGCATGGAAGATCCAGCAAGGTGACATGACGCAAGCTGCAGCCGTTCCGGGTGCTGCTCCTGCGGCTGCACCGGTTGCAGCGCCTGCAGCTCCGGCTGCGCCTGCACAGGCAGCAATGGATCCTGTAGCTAATGTAGATCCGTTTGACGCTTCGGCCGGTGACGGCACAAGTGACCTGCCCTTCTAATGAGTAAGTGGGTTAAGATATTGATACCAAGCCTTTTGCTGGCGGGTGGTGTAGTGCTCTGCATCATCCGCTGGCAGGCATGGTTCGGTATGCCCGCTGAACCCCAATGGAACGGAGAGACGATAGATTATACGTTCCCTTCACCATGCACCGATGACAGCGACAGCTGTCTAACCCTCCTCGTCCTCGGTGACATCCACAGCCAACTCACGCGTGCGGACTACGACACGCTCGCTGCGCGTGTACCGGATGCAGATGCAGTCTTGCAGATCGGAGACTGGATGGATCGCGGACAGAACTATTACTATCAGTTACTGCTGCGCGAATGGACGAACAGTAATCTGTACGGCCTACCGGTTATCGCGACGCCGGGTAATCACGAGTACTCAAAAGGTGTTCACAAGACCCTTTCTCCTGTTTGGCAACACGCCTTCACGTATCCTGTTAACGGACCTGCAGGGGTGCCCGGAGCCAGTTACTTCATGGACTTGGACGGAATACGTCTCATCTGTATTGATACCAACCCGCTGGTGCGACTCGTTCATCTGACGCGTACGCTCACGTGGCTACGTGAGACAATGAATACCGCCGACGGACGATATATCGTCGTTATGATGCACCATCCTGTTCTTTCGGTCGGTAAAGGTCGCGCAAACGTACTGGTCTATAGTGCCTTCCGTCATGCTTTAGGACAAGCCGATCTGGTGCTCGCAGGGCATGACCACAGTTACATGCGTCGCACGCCGTTTGTGGTGCTTAACACGGCCGGTAAACCCAAACCTCAGAAATTCCACTACACGCCGGACACGGCCTTTGTCGAGCCGGTGTATGGTGTGATCCAATCACCAATCACCAATCACCCATCACCCATGCGATTTACAGTCCATCGGTTAAGCGATGGAGTGCAAATCGATTCCCTCTATGTTAGTCACGACTGATGCGATAGTGTTGTCGCTTCAGCCGCATTCCGACAAAGCGCACGTGCTTCACGCGTATACCCGCACAGGCGGGCGTATTAACTATATGGTGTACGGTCTGGGCAAGAAGAATAGTTCCGGCAAATACACGCCGCTTTCCATTGTGCAACTGACTACCGACGAGCGCTCTATACGCACGGCGCAACTGACGTTCGTACCCGCCACGATTACAACCGATCCGTATAAACGAACCATCGCGTTATTCATGAGCGAGATCCTGCATAACGTCCTTCGTCATCCGATGGAGGATGCACCGATGTATGATTTCCTCGCCGACTCCATCCGCGAATTGGATCAAACGGATGAACCGCAGAATTTCCACCTGCAGTTCCTTGTGAACTTCGCCGCCAAACTGGGTTTTGCAATTCCGGAGAACCATACACTATACACCATACACAATACGCCATATACCCGCAAAGCCCGTCAAGAGGCTCTGCGCGCGCTCTGCGCCTATTTCGCCGAGCATGTCGAGACCTGGGAGTCACCCAAGTCCCTTGACGTCCTCATGGAGGTTTTTGATTAAGTCTTTAGATGATTCCGTGCTCCAGTGCGAACCGCACCATTTCAACAGACGAGGAGAGCCCGAGTTTATTGAAGATATTTGTCTTATGGCTATTGACAGCGCGGAGAGAAATATGGAATTTATCCGCGATTTCTTTTCCCATGAGTCCGTCGCAGCATGCTTTGATGATTTCTATCTCGCGTTTTGAGAGCGATGCGATATTTTTATTGTTGAGTTTTGCATCGGTGATATCGCGTATGAGGATTGCGATATCGCGTCCGTAGAAGGGCACTCCGTTGGCGACCGAATCGATTGCAAGCGGTATATCGGAGAGGGGTGAACTCTTGCTGACGAAGCCGTCCATGCCGATTTTGAGCAGTTGCATGAGTGTGAACTCACGGTTGTCGATAGAGAGGACAATGATTTTGATATCCGGGTATTCGTTTCTCAGTCGTTCCGCCACTTCTACGCCGTTGACATCGGGCATAAGGATGTCCAGTAAGACGATGTCGCAGGGCGTGCCGGCGATGCCGACGCGTATCAGTTCATGGTCATCGAGTATAGCGATTTTCATATTTGTTGATTGGGTAATAAGCGTGTTGTAAATCAATGGTAAACGTTGTACCTTCGCCCTTGACGGACTGGATATCCAACTTGCAGTGGCAGAGGTTAAGCAGTTCGCGGCAGAGGATGAGTCCGTATCCTGTACCGCTCTCACCATCGGTACCGACAGACGACTTCACCTGCTTTTGATCGGTGAGGATACGTCGTATCTGTTCGCGTGTCATTCCCACGCCGTGATCGCGCACATAGAAGGCTGCCGGCGCTATTGTTCCCACCTCGATGGTACTGCCTCGGGGTGAGAACTTAACGGCGTTGCTGAGCAGGTTGCGCAACACGGTACGGATCATCTCTCGGTCGGTCTGACGATCGAGTTGTACTATCTCCTGCAGGTTACGCAAGAGCGCCAGTTGGTTATCGCTGCCGGCAAGGAGTTGTCCGACAAGGGTATGCACTTCCTCGGGTTTGTAGTGCTCGTAGTTCGTGTAGAGCATCTGTAGCAGTTGTTGCTGCGCCATGACGGGATTACGCAGGTCATGACTGAGGATGCCGTACTGACGTTTCTTATCGGCAGCCTGTTGGGCGATAAGCGTGTTGCGATGACGAAGCAGAACGACCAGTCCGATGAGTAAGGAGATGACGATGAGCGCAAGAAGCGAGAAGAAGAGCAGAGCTCTCAGACGAGCCTGTTTCTGCTGAATCTCCTGCTGTTGTTCCGCCAGTTGCTGTTCTTTGCGGAAGGAGTCGTATTTGACTTGCGCGATGGTCAATTGGCGCTGGCTCTCTTCGCTCATCAGTTGTTCGTGGAGCACACGTGCTCTTTCGAGCCATGCTAAGGCTTCTGCGTTACGGCCGGCCGCTTTGGCGCGAGCGTAGAGTTGGTCGCAGGCTTCGAACTCCTGCTTCTTGAAGCCGAGTTGTTGTGCCAGTTCTGCCGCCTCTTCGTATTGCTCCAACTGCAAGAGACTGAGTACTTCGGTCATCTTATTGCCCGTTTCACGAGCGATAGTGAGCGCTTGCGAAGTGAACTCTTTTGCCTTGCGCGCGTCGCCTAAAGCGTCATAAATATGGCCCAACTGCGCGAGCCGCATTCCTTCTTGGAGTCTGCGGCCTAACGAACGGTCAATAGTCAGCGCTTCTTCGGTGAGCGTCAAGGCGCGGTTTAAGTCAGTACCTTTCGCCAACAGCACTTCTCCTAACATCGCCTTACGGATGGCGAGGGACTTTGGGGAATGGGTGGTGTCGGATGCCAGAAGAGACTCCTCAATGGAGATGGCGCGCTCGAGATAAGCGATAGCTACGTCTTGTTGTCCCGCCGAGGAGTAGATACCGGCCAAGTTACCGAGCGAAGCGGATATATTCGACGGATCGCCGTCCTGCTCATCAAAAGCGAGACAGGCTTCGCCGTAATACAGCGCTTGTTGATAGTCCCCCAGACGATGATAGCAATAGAGCAGGCAGGAATAGAACTCACAACGGATATCCATCGAGTCTTCCGGCACTGCCGACAATCCATCATTATTGACGGCGATAGCTTGCTGGATATTGCCCGACATGGCGAGCGCGTAGGCGCTATCTACCATAGCAAATGCTTCCTCTCGCGTCATGGCGGGAGTCGCCATGACGGAGAAGAATGCAAATACTATGAGAATAAACCTTTTCAATTCCGGTGCAAAGATACACATTTCTTGCGATTTGTGCAAATTTATTTTACATTTGCACCTTGCGCATTGTAAATCTTGCCCTCGCGAACGATATAAAGGATGCCGTCCATCATGATTTTTTGCGGTTGGTCACCCTCTACTTGGATATTCTCGATACCCTGTCCTTTTTCGCAGAACATTGCGGTGATGGAGATATTCTTTCCGTTCTCCACGGTCAAGTAGTACGGGTTAGTCTCATGTCCATCGGACCACTGCACGAACTCATAGCCTTCGGCAGGTTCAGCGGTAATGGTCAGTTCGGTACCTTCGGCATACCATCCGGATGTAAAGTCAGCGATCGAACCTTGTCCTTCTGTAGCGGAAGCATTGATGATCGCGCCTTTCGGTGTCTGGCTATCGTCCACTTCTACGATCGGGTCGAGGTAGAGATTATGCGCCGGCATGATAATCAGACGCGGGTTATCGGTGTTGCCGTCAGACCAGCTGACAAACTTATATCCCGTAGCCGGATAAGCATACAAGTTAAAGTGTGTTCCTTCAAAGAAGGAAAGGCCGAACACACTGGTCAGACAGAGACTCTCCAGCGAAGGCGTGATATAATTGATCTCGTATTTGGGCGAGTCATCCAAGATGCCCAGATCATGGCTGCTTATAGAGCCCCATTGTATACTCGCGTTGTTCAGACTAAGGTTCGCTGCCTGGTCTGTTTTGTTGGTAGCCTTATAACCCGACCCGGCACTTTCACCTACGCCGGAGTTAATGTACAAGTTCGCTCCGTCAACGATCAGAGACGGAGTAACACCTGCCAGCAACACTGCGGTTTTGAAATTGTCTTTACCCCAGTCGGTGGTGTTCTTGAGGTTGAGCGTCAAGTCCATGTGTCCGGTTACGGTAAGCGGTTTGCTAAAGTTCGCCGCATACATATTCTGCGCGGTCACGGTCAAACCATGGTAGGTTGTTCCGGTAAAGGTCATACCCTTGGTGCCCACGATGCCATTACGGATGGTATTGTCCGTTGTGGTACAAGTGGCTTCAATCTTATGGTTACCCACATTGACAAGTAACGGTTCACTCGTGCTGCTTCCAGCCCAATCTTCAATAAATCCATCATTGGTGATGTTGTACGTAGCATCTTTCATGACAGTCAGCGTACGGGTGGCATCATCATAACTCCAAACGCCGTCGCCGAGGATGTCGCGAGAGTTCGAGCCGGTTACTTGCGTACCGCACACCCAAAGCATATAAGCGTCTGCAGGCGGTGCTACACGGAAATAAGCCGTGTAGGTCTCATCGCCGGTTACCGTCACTTCATACGTCGCCTGACCGGATTGCACTTGCTCGCGAGAATCCATCCAATAGAGGAACTCATAGCCGGATCTCGGATATGCTTTGATCGTTACTTTCTGTCCTTGCTCCAATTGCAGCGCACCGCCTTCTACCCAACCCATGGTCTCATCGGCAGAAGCAACGCGGATGTCGTAGTAATTGATAACCACGTCTGCCTCGAAGAGAGCATACAGAACGGTATCCTGCGTTACCACGAAGGTATAAGGATTGTCGGTCACGCCGTTGGACCAGCGAAGGAAGTGATAACCGCTCTTTGGAGTAGCAGTAACGGTATGCGAAACGCCTTCATTAACTAATCCGTCGCCTGTA
>CACXPH010000012.1 GCA_902769535.1 uncultured Bacteroidales bacterium | reverse complement strand
GCCATTCCAAGATTACGCCATAATCATCCGTTGGGGTAGCAGAGAAGACGGCTGTCTCTACTTCGTCGGCGAACATTACTCCTATTACATTAAATTCCTCCCATATGTAAGCTGCTTGATACAAACTGACACATTCCATTGGGACATACAATGGTATATTTGAACAATTTACTCCTGAAAAAGACGACCACAAACAAGTCGGTGGAGTTGGTGCCAAACATGTCACAGAGGTCAAACCGGTGCAATTTTCGAAAGCAGAATACCAAATGCTGGTGACGCTGCTGGGAATCGTCACAGAGGTCAAACCGATGCAATCACGGAAAGCATCCTCTCCAATGCTTGTGACGCTATTGCCAAGCGTCACAGAGGTCAAACCGGTGCAACCAGAGAAAGCAGACTGTCCAATGCTGGTGACGCTATTGGGAATCGTCACAGAGGTCAAACCGGTGCATCTGCAGAAAGCATCATCTCCAATGCTTGTAACGCTATTGGGAATCGTCACAGAGGTCAAACCGGTGCATCTGCAGAAAGCATCATCTCCAATGCTTGTAACGCTATTGGGTATCGTCACAGAGGTCAAACCGCTGCAACCAGAAAAAGCAGCATATCCAATGCTGGTGACACTATTGGGAATCTCAATGGAGGTCAAATTAGACATGCCATTACATAGGTTGGCAGGAATATGCTCTACTTCGTTACCGAATGTAAAAGATGTGATTTGTGGTCGTAAATCGAAGCGATAAAACACCAGTCCTGAGTAAAAAGGAGTATTGATTGATGCAAAATCAGCACAATTCTTTGCGTTCCATATAACAGAGGTTAAACCGCTGCAACCAGAGAAAGCATATCTTGCAATGCTGGTGACGGTATTGGGAATTGTCACAGAGGTCAAACTGCTGCAACCAGAGAAAGCATACTCTCCAATGCTGGTGACGGTATTGGGAATTGTCACAGAGGTCAAACCGGTGCAATCACGAAAAGCATCCTGTCCAATGCTGGTGACGCCATCGCCGATGATATATTCCTCTACTTGAGTGCCAAATATGCTACTTAAATTAGATTTACTTACTATTGAATCTGAATTTATGGTCACAGAAAACAAACCGCTGCAACTACCGAAAGCACCATCTCCAATGCTGGTGACGCTATTTGGAATCGCCACAGAGGTCAAACCGGTACAACGAGAGAAAGCACTACCTCCAATGCTGGTGACGCTATTGGGGATCGTCACAGAGGTCAAACCGGTGCAATTATAGAAAGCATTATTTCCAATGCTTGTAATGCTATCACCAATAATATATAGTGTAACTTGAGATCCAAATATATTTTTGATATTGAAAAAAGATGTATATGATTTTCCAACTATGTCTGGTGAATTGATGGCTACTGAGGTCAAACCGGTGCAATTATAGAAAGCACTATTTCCAATGTTAGTGACGCTATTAGGAATCGACACAGAGGTCAAACCACTACAATCTTCGAAAGCATAATTTCCAATGCTTGTGACGCTGCTGGGAATAGTAATGGAAGTAAGGTTGGTCATTCCAGCACAAATTGATGCCGGAATAACTTCCACTTCTTCCCCAAATGTAAATGAGGTCACCTGACTACCGAAATTACCGGAATTACTGCAATTCTTTGCATTCCATACCACAGATGTCAAACTGCTGCAACCAGCGAAAGCACTACCTCCAATGCTTGTGACGCTGTTGGGAATCGTTACGGAGGTCAAACCGGTGCAACCAGAGAAAGCATAATCTCCAATGCTTGTGACGCTGTTGGGAATCGTTACGGAGGTCAAACCAGTGCAATTTTGGAAAGCATACCAGTCAATTTCTGTGACGCTATTGGGAATCGTCAAAGAGGTCAAACCGCTGCAACCTTCGAAAGCCTGATATCCAATGCTGGTGACGCTACTGCCAATCGTCAAAGAGGTCAAACCGCTGCAACCAGCGAAAGCACCTTGTCCAATGCTTGTAACACTATTGGGAATCGTCAAAGAGGTCAAACTGCTGCAACCAGCGAAAGCACTACCTCCAATGCTTGTGACGCTATTGGGAATCGTCACAGAGGTCAAACTGCTGCAACCAAAGAAAGCAGTACCTCCAATGCTTGTGACGCTGTTGGGAATCGTTACGGAGGTCAAACTGCTGCAATGAGAGAAAACACTACTTCCAATGCTCGTGACGCTATTGGGAATCGTCACAGAGGTCAAACCGCTGCAAATAGAGAAAGCACCATCTCCAATGCTTGTGACGCTATTGGGAATGACTAATTCTCCAGTCAAACCGCTGCACCTATAGAAAGCTTTATGTCCAATGCTTGTGACGCTATTGCCTATCGTCACAGAGGTCAAACCGCTGCACCACATGAAAACTTCATCATCAATGCTTGTAACGCTATTAGGAATCGTCACAGAGGTCAAACTGCCGCAACCATAGAAAGCCTGAAATCCAATGCTGGTGACGCTATTGCCAATCGTCACAGAGGTCAAACTGCCGCAACCAGAGAAAGCATACCAGTCAATTTCTGTGACGCTATTGGGAATCGTCACAGAGGTCAAACTGCTGCAACCAGTGAAAGCCTGATATCCAATGCTGGTGACGCTATTGCCAATCGTCACAGAGGTCAAACTGCTGCAATTTTGGAAAGTATTATTTTCAATGCTTGTAACGCTGTTGGGAATCGTTACGGAGGTCAAACCGGTGCAATTATAGAAAGCGCTATCTCCAATGCTTGTGACGCTATTAGGTATCGTCACAGAGGTCAAACTGCTGCAACCAAAGAAAGCACTACTTCCAATACTTGTGACGCCACTATTTATAACCACTCTCTTTATTGAGGCCCTTGCAGAATACCAAGGGGACTCTTTTGTTGTATATGGATGACTAGTAGAGTAATTAAAATCGTTCATCGCTCCATTACCACTAATAGTAAGTGTACCATTGGATAAACTCCAACTTAATTTAGCGCCAACTGAAATGACAGTTTGAGAATACAGAGTCCCTACACCTACAGAAAAGGTAAATAAGAGGACCAAAATTTTTGTTTTCATAATGGTAATATTTTAATATTGAATATATTGAACAAATCTTATCGATGAATCTTCTGTCACTACAAATGGGAAACATTTTTGTTGATAAATCTTATTCAATGTTTCTACATGAGGATGACGGTATTTGTTTGTAACACCTGCTGATGCAACGGCATAATAACACCCCTCGTATAATGCTGGGTGATAATTGTGCTTTGAACCATGATGGGGTATTTGAATACCACAAATTGTATCCCATGCTTGATGCTCTTTATAAAATTTGATAATTGCCTTTGTATTTTCTTCTTTTTGAGCATTAAAATCTCCGGTATAGAGGAAATTGCTGATTATCTTTTTCGATGAGAGGTAATTGTGAGGGGGTGCAATGATGCCAATCTATAAAGCAGCGACTATGAAAATCGTGATGACGACAATCGATGTCTATATCAAAATTGCAAAATGGCATTAAGGGATGTCCCGATGGTATATTATTACCATTGGGGAGTATACCGGAAAATACAGGCATAGATTGAGAATTGTGAATACCTCCAAATAAAGCCCTATAAATTTCTTTACATGTTTTAACAGAGTATTTTTTAACGAAATCAGCAATATCCCTAGCTTGTTTTTCAGCAGATGTCTCGTTATATATCTGTTCTATAGTACTTCTGTACTTTATATCGACTTTGCTGAATTTTATTTTTTGAGATTTTGGATTGTACGGAATATAAACCCAAAACTTATCTTCGGTAAGATGTGTTCCTGATGGAATCGTATGGGGAATATATCCATCTAAAGCATAGGAAGGATATTCTCTTCCGTTTTCTTCATCGGATATTGTGGTAATATGCGTATCACCTATAAAACTCCGATCTGATCTTACAGATTCGATAAGTGACACAACAAAACTATTGATACTGTTGCCATTAGGTTTTTGAAGAGAATTGTATAATAGCGCTTCGAACACAATTTCCTGAGAAAAACAAGGCAAAAATAACCTTTTAGCAGAAGTCTTATCCAACAGATACTGTAATCCATTAATGTGATCATCATGAAGGTGGGATATGAATATGGCTTCAATTTGCAGAGACGGTTCTCTATCCAATAAGGAATCAATGCTTTCCTTAACATTGTCGCTTCCACCGCAATCGTAAACCACCATGTGCTGGTTGTCAAACGATTCCGTGTAAAACCCTCCTTGTCCTACAGGATGAAAAATACGTGTTACTTCCATATTGTCTTTGATTTTAAGTTAATATTTTTATTTGTTTCTACATCTATGTTGTCCAAATCAGACTGGCGAGACACTAACGAGAGAGAATCGAGTCGGGGTAATGTCGGGACAATCTCGAGGGTATATACATACAAAAAGCGTGAAGTTCGTCTATTCTTCACGCATCTTGAGGGCTTCGCAATCCCTGTACCAAGTAGAAAAACAACCGAATTCCACGCCCGATATGCTAAACCCACCCCGCCTTATAGCAGGGCGTGGCATGTATAACATACCCACGGGACATTCATCTTGCTGTCACGACTTGGTACGAAATGTTGCGAAGATTTCAAGATGTCGCAAACAACGTCAATAAACGCCTTTTATGTCCTCCTGTTTAACGTCAGTGAGTGACGAGAGGTTAAGCGATTACACCTGCGTGTAATTGCTCTATCGGGAAAATAAGATCCCAGCTCTTGCCCCACACCACATTACCATCCTCTATCGAGAATTGGCGGAATTTACGCGGGTCAAGATATTTATTGTACTGCGGATGTGGGTGACGCCGAATGAAGTCACCAATATCCACTCTGCGAGCCGTCTGGTCGCTAAACAACAAGTCTACCGACAAATTACCCGCATCTTTTGCTTCTTTAATATACAATTTGCTCATAGTTATAATTTGGTTTTAATGGTTGTACTCTTAACTGCCTGCCTCAAAACGAAGAACTTAATCCATTTAGTAATGATATTTTTACTATACTTTCTAATAAATTCTTCGGCTGTCTTTTGATCTTTGGACGGTAGTGGTTCTTCTCCCGCTTTTTCACGCACACGAATTTCCGTAAGTATTCCATTATCCATAATGAGCTCAAAAATACTTTGACATCCCTTATGTGTCACATGCACGTGGATAGGTTCGTGCTCATTGGAATAGAAGAAAAAGACAAATCCAAAATACTCAAAAATCTTAGGCATAACAGTCGTTGTTTTGATTTTGCGGTGCAAAATTACGAAATATTTTTCATATATGCAAGAGGAAGGGGATTTTTCTGCGAAAAATGTCCGGACTAAATCCGGACGCAATAGACGAAACTCGCGACATGATATGCCGCACTAATAAACAAAGCCAGGATTAGCACCGCAGGTAAACAACTCAAAATGGCGGATAGAATCCGCCGGCAAGGAACGAACAGACCGCAGGATCTACACACCGCGAGCCATACAAGGGAATCAGAAGATGGATTGTTGGCCGTCGGGGGTGAGGGGGGTCTTGCCGAGGTGTTGGTAGGCAAGGAGAGTGGCTTCGCGGCCACGAGGGGTGCGTTTGATGAAGCCTTCCTTGATGAGGTAGGGTTCGTACACATCCTCGATCGTACCGGCGTCTTCGCCCATGGCGGTGGCGATCGTATTGAGACCGACCGGTCCGCCGCGGAACTTATCAATGATGGTCAGCAGCAGTTTGTTGTCGATCTGATCGAGACCGAAAGTATCGATATTGAGTGCTTCAAGGGCATATTGGGCTATCTCAAGATCAATCTTACCGTCGCCCTTGACCTGCGCGAAGTCGCGCACACGGCGCAGGAGAGCATTCGCGATACGAGGCGTTCCTCTGGAGCGACGGGCGATCTCTCCGGCGGCTTTCTCGTTGATCTCGACACCAAGCAGTCGTGCGGAACGTTTCACAATGCCGGCGAGGATGTCGGCATCGTAGTACTCGAGGTGGCAGTTGATACCAAAACGGGCACGGAGCGGCGAGGTCAGTAAGCCTGAACGGGTGGTGGCGCCGATGAGCGTGAAATGGTTGAGGTCGATCTGGATCGTACGCGCCGAGGGACCTTTATCGATCATGATGTCGATGCGGTAGTCCTCCATCGCCGAATAGAGATACTCCTCCACGATAGGCGAGAGACGATGTATCTCGTCGATGAAAAGGACATCGTTGGGTTCGAGCGACGTGAGCAGACCGGCGAGGTCACCGGGTTTGTCGAGCACCGGACCGCTGGTCACCTTGAACCCGACCCCAAGCTCGTTGGCGATGATGTTACTGAGGGTCGTTTTGCCGAGCCCCGGAGGGCCGAAGAGAAGCACATGGTCGAGACTCTCGCCACGCATCTTAGCCGCCTCCACAAAGATCTTGAGGTTGGAGGTCACTTTACTTTGTCCCGCAAAATCGGCGAAACACAAAGGACGGAGGGCGTTATCCGATTCTTTCTCGGACATCTGCTGTCGTATATCAAATTCAGCCATTTGTAGCTTGTCTAAAAAGGGTTTCTAAGTTATCTATCTTGTCTATCGGTTGATCGGCTTTTATCTGCCCGTGATCCAATATCACTACTCTATCGCACATCTCGCGCACCTCTTGCATGATGTGCGTGGAGAGGATGACCGTGCGGTCCTTTCCAAGGTCGCGGATGAGGGCACGGATCTCGACGAGTTGGTTCGGATCAAGACCTGTCGTCGGCTCATCGAGGATGAGTAACTGCGGATTGCCTAATAAGGCTTGCGCAAGCCCCACACGCTGACGGTAGCCCTTGCTCAACTCACGAATATGTTTGTGGCGTTCGGGAGTCAAACCGACGCGGTCGATGAGAGAGCCTATCCCCTGCCCTTCCCTAAAAGGAAGGGAGTTTTTCTCCGTCAAACTTGCCATGAACTGGAGATACTCGGTGACGTACATCTCCTCGTAGAGGGGGTTGGACTCGGGAAGGTAACCGATACGTGGCGGGACTTGGACGGTACCGCTATCGGCTTTCCATAGACCGATAAGGATCTTCATGAGCGTCGATTTGCCGGCACCGTTCGGGCCTAGAAGGCCTAAGACCTGTCCTTCGGGAATGTCCAGACACACATCTTTGAGCACTTGCTGTGCGCCAAAGGCTTTGGAAATATGTTCAATATGTACCATCAGACCGTTGCTATTACATCCCACACAAACGCGCGGACACCTACTTCTTCGTTTCGCATGTCGAGTTTCTTAATGGACTCGAGCAGCGCAGGCAGTTGTTCGTCTTCGACCACCGTGATGACGCAGGAGTTCATCTCCGGCCAGGCGTGCGTGCCACGACGCGGTTCACCGCCGTTCGTTCCGCGACCTTGGACTTGCTCAAAGAAGGTGAAGCCCTTGATGCCCAGGACATCCAACATATATTCAACACGGCCGGTATTCGCCTGGTTGAACACAATCATTACGCTCTTCATAAGATTTCAAATTTATGATTTCAAATTTCAAATTTATGATTTTTTTACCTTTATATCCATAAATATAAACTTCTTGCGGAGGGCTTCCTGTTTGTCGCGGTCGCCATGCTTGGTCATCGAGCCGTAGAGCACAGGCACGAGGTAGAGTGTGAGGAAGGTAGAAACCGTCAGACCGCCGATGACGACGATACCGAGCGGTTGCCACATCTCCGCACCTTCACCACTCGACACCGCCATCGGCACCATACCCAGGATGGTGGTGAATGCCGTCATGAGGATAGGACGGATACGAGAGCGTCCGGACATGGTGATCGCTTTGTTGAGTTCGTATCCACGTTCACGCATGAGGTTGATATAGTCCACAAGCACGATACCGTTCTTGACGACGATACCCACAAGCAGAACGACACCGAGGGCACCGATCATATCAAGGCTGCGACCTGTTAGCCAGAGCGCCAAGATGACACCCGTGAAGGCAGGAAAGATGGTCAGCATGATGATAAACGGCATGCGGAGCGACTCGAACTGCGAGGCCATGGTGATATAAACCAGTAAGATGATAAGCAAGCCGAGCAGAATCATGTCGCCGAAGGTCTCTTGTTGGTCTTCGTAGTTACCTGCGAGGTGCGTTGTGTAACCGGCCGGCAGATCCAGTTGCGGGATGACGTTCGCTTCGATATCGGCAGCGAGTTCACCTAACGAGGTCTTGTACGGCGTTACCTTGACGGTCACGATACGCTGACGAGACTTACGCTCGATGGTAGGCGGTGCCCAGTACTCACCGATGGAAGCTACTTCTGACAGTTTCACTTTCGCGCCTGTAGGCGTCGGGATGGTGAGATCCATGACGTCGGAGATCGAGTTACGGTCTTCTTCCTGGAGCCGCACTACGATATCATATTCCGAACCGTCATCCTTGAGGTAGCCGCAGTTCATACCGGCTACACGGTTTCGCAGATAGGTTGAGATAGTAGCGGAACTGAGTCCCAGACGGGATGCTTTCTCTTTATCGACGGTGATCTTGATATCCGGACGGTCGTCCTCGCGGCTGATATTGACGTCGCGCGCACCGGGAAGAGCCATACAGAGTTGGCGGGTCTGCTCGGCAAGCTGCGAAGTCTTGTCAAAATCGTAACCGTATATCTCGACGTTGACCGTGTTACCGCCACCGCCACCGGGACCGTTGGAAGCCACTTGGCACTGGTACTCGATGATCTCGGGATAGCGTGCCATCTCTTGACGAAGGATCTCGGCAATCTCCCATACGGTCTTGTCGCGCTCCCATTTCTTCGGCAGACGGACGGTCATCTGGATCTTGTTGTTCATCGTAGATGAGAAGAGCGCAGCGATGGTAGCGTCGTCATTGGAACCGGCCGAGGTATTGATGAGCTCGATTTCCGGCACAAGGACCATGAATCGGGTCTCCAACTGACGGGCGGTCTTGAGGGTTTCCTCAATACGCGTACCGCGTTGGAGCTTGACGGTAACGGAGAGTCGTCCGTTATCCTGCTCTTGCATGAAGTCCGTACCGATATGACCGGTGATGACGGGTAGCAACGAGAGTCCGAAGATACCGAAGATAGCCAGAATGGTAATCGCCTTATGCTGCAGACACCAGCCGAGCGAACGCTCGTACAGGCCATCAATGACGTCGAGCCAGTGTACCACGGTCTTGTCGTACCACGATTTCTTATCGGCTTCGTCGTCGATAAGGTTTCCGTTTTCATCCACGTGCACTTTCTTCGCTTTGAGGAGTTTGGAGCAGAGCATCGGAGTGAGGGAAATAGCGACGAGGGTGGAAGTACAGCATACCACCGTCACAATCCATCCGAGTTCATGGAACATGATACCCGCCATACCGTTGAGCATGGTCAGCGGCACAAATACAGCCACGAGTACAAGGGTTGTCGCAATAACGGATACCCACACCTCGTTGGTAGCATAAATTGCCGCCTCGTGCGGGTCCTCGCCACGCTCTACGTGACGGGTGATATTCTCGAGCACCACGATCGCGTCATCCACCACCATACCGATAGCGATGGTGAGCGAACAGAGCGAGATGATATTAAGCGACGAGTCAGCCACACCGAGGTATATGAACGCCACGATGAGGGCGATAGGAATGGTGATTCCGATGATGAGCGTCGCACGCCATTTGCCGAGGAAGAAGAGCACGACAAGCACGACGAAGAGCAGCGCGTACATGACGGACTCTTCGAGCGAGTTGATGGAGTTCTGAATGGTATCCGAGAGGTCGTATATCTTCTCTATCTTGACATCCGACGGGAGTTGCTTCTGTATCTTCTCCAGTTCCTCGCGCACGTCTCTACATATCTGCACGGTGTTGGCACCAGTCTGCTTGGCGATGATGAGTCGGACGGCCTCACGACCGTTGGTCTTCTCATCCAAGGACAAGTCCTTGATGGTATCCTTGACGGTTGCTATATCGCGGATGAAGACCTGCTGGCCGGCAGGCGTCATGGTGACCATCAGGTTCTCTATCTCCGAACTCTCGATATACTCGGAGCGCACCTGCATCTGGTATTGCTCCGTCGGCATCTTAACCGTACCGGAAGAGAGGTTGAGGTTGTTGGCCTGCACCACTTGTCCCACCTGCTCGATCGTCAGTCCGTAGGCATCGAGTTTCTGCTGGTCGATGTTGATATAGACATAACGGTCCGGTGCACCAGAAAGGGATATATTACCTATTCCGTCCACTTGGTTGAGCTGCGGGATGACTTCGTCATTCATGATCTTATCCAGACCGGCGTAGGTCTCATCGGCCGTGATGGAGTACTGCGCCACCGGCATGGCGGAAGTCGAGAGTTTGAAGATCATCGGCGTACCGCAGTTGTCCGGTAGGTTGGATTTGGTCATATCGACATACGAACGCACATCGTTGACAGCCTCGTCCATGTTAGCGCCCCACTCGAGTTCGAGCATGACCATGGACATGTTATCCTTGGACTGCGAGGTGATGTGCTTGAGGTGGTCCACAGAAGTCAGGGCATTCTCCATGATCTTGGTGACGTTGGTCTCCATCTCGGACGCCGACGCACCCGGATAGGTGGTCATGACCGTTATATACGGCGGATCCATCTGCGGGAACATATCCACCGGCAGTTTCATGAAGCTGTATATACCGACCACGATGACCGCGACAAAGATAAGTGCGGTCGTGACGGGCTTCTGAATCGCTGTTTTATAGATTGCCATAAGCTTTCTCGTAATAACGTAATTACGTAATGACGTAATGACGAAGGTTATTCAACTACGTTAATTTTGACGCCATCGACGAGTTTATGCTGGCCGGTGGTGACCATTTCTACGCCCGGTACGATTTCCGGCGCGATGAGTTCTATCTCCTGATCAAAACGCTGACCGAGAGTAACTGCCACACGTTTCGCACGGCCGTTCTCGTTGAGGAAGACATAACGGTCGTTCGCACCGACGAGTTTCTCCACAGCCTGATAGGGCGCCACGATGGTATTGGCCTTGCCAAGACCGATGGTGGTGGTGACATACATGCCAGGACGCAAGAGATTCTTGCCGTTCGGGATGACGATCTTCACCTGGAAAGTATGCGAGGTGGCGTCAATCGTCGGATAAACGACTTCTACGGTAGCCGGGAAGACCTGATCGGGGTAAATCTCCGAAGTCAGCGTGAGTTTCATGCCGGCTTTGAATTTCGGGAAGTAGTTCTCGGGGATAGCCACCAGCGCTTTGAGTTTGTCAATCTGCGTAAGCACGAGAATAGGCTGGCCGCTATACAGTTCGCCGTCCTCGTAGTTCTTGGCAGAAATGACACCGCTGAAAGGCGCTTTGACATACGTGTTGGCCTCCAGGAAGTCGAGCTGCTCCTTGGTGGAGTTATACTGCGCCACGAGCTGGTCGTACTGCTGCTGCGTCGCTGAACCGGTCTTGAGTAACATCTCCACGCGGTTCTTCTCGGTCTCGAGGTTAGCGAGCGAGATCTTGGTGGTCTTGTACTGGGTCTGGTCCATACGAACGAGGTCCGATCCAGCGGTCTTGCGGTCACCTACTTCGCAGTAGATATGCTCGATCTTGCCGGTCAGGGACGGCGCCACATTCTGGGTGAGGTATCCCTGCAAGTTGGTTGAAACGGAGATCTCGCGTTCAATCTCACGCGGTTGGAGAACGGTAGTGCGTACCTGCTCTACGCGCTCCTCTTCCTGAGAAGCAGTAGCTGATTTCTTGCCGCAAGCCATCAGGGTCAGGGCAACAAGGGAGTAAATAAAAATCTTTTTCTTAGCCATAAAGGCACGATTAATTTCGTTTTTCATATCAGTTGTTTAAAAATTTCTCAAGTTCTACTTGCGCGTTGACGAGGGACAGGACAGCCTGTATATAGGTCGATTGCGCGTTAATCAGGTCATTGGAGGCGTTGGTGAGTTCCATGTTGGAGCTTGCGCCGTATTTGTATTTGTTGGTTGCGGACGCAAAGACGCGCTGCGACACCTCCATGTTATCTTTCTCGTTGAGATAAGTCTCGTACGCGTTGGTGAGGCTGAAGCACAACTGGCGGTACTGGATAGCCAAGTTGTCCGTTGTTTCGGAGAGGGTGTTACGGGCCTCCTCGAGTGCAATCTTCTTCTCTACCACGCCGGCAGCACGCTTACCGCTGGACCACAAGGGCAAGCGCACGCTGAGTTGCACGGTGTTCGGCGGCGTCATTCGCATACCGCCTTCGCCGTAGTAGTGTTGGTCGATGTAGTTATAACCCACGCTGAGTGTCGGTCCGTAAGCCCAGCCGGCCATGTGCACATTCTTCTCAGCCAAGTCCACCTGCTTTTTCAGGAGCTGGTAGCTGAGGTTGTTCTCCAAGGCAAACTGCTCACCCAAGAGGCTAATGACGCGTTCCGGAGAGAGCAGAGCGTCCAGACTCTCGGTTAGGACCAGTTCGGTCTCAGCGGGTACGTCCAGCAGCACCTTGAGGCTGTTGGTCGCCAGTTCGATAGAGAATTTCTGGTTATTGATGGAAGTCTTGAGCGTGTTGACACGCACGCGGATCTGATCGGCAGCCGTAGCTTCCGCCGCACCCGCCTCAACGGCATGGCGCGTCATCTCTTCCAAGCCTTGGATATTCAGCAAGCTGGAGTCCAAGAGGTTCGTGATACTCTGCAAAGCCAAGACGGATACATAACTGGCCATGACGTTTCCGCGAAGCTCCGACTCGGATTTCTCGAGCGAGATCTTCTTCATGTCGATGGCAATGTTGTTAAGCAGCACACCGACGATGGCTTGTCCGTTCAGACCCATCGAAGCCGTCACGCCGAACGCGCCGACGTTAGGCATATCTATATTGAAATCGCCCATGGCAGTGGACATCGTCGCGCTGTAACCGAGATAGTTACTGTAACTGTACGAACCGTCCACCTGCGGTAACATCGCGGCGATGGTCTGCCAACGGGCAGCGTAGGCCTCCTGAACTGCCAACGAGGCATTCTTCAAGCTGCGGTTCTGCTTGATGGCATAGTCCTGCGCTTCCTGCAGATTCAGGTTGAGCACAGCCGGTTGGTCTGTGACGGCTTTCTGGCTCTTGGTAGCCGCCATCACATGGTCTTCCGCCATCATGGTAGCGCTTATCACAAGCGCCGCGGCTAAAATAAAAACAAGTTTCTTCATATTTAGTTATATAATTTCAATCCTTCTTCGGAGAGGATACCGCGGACGAAGATGTCCATCGCGGTATGGCTCAACTGGTGCATACTATGTCCGTGGGACTCAATGACCTCAAAATCGCGAATAGCGTCGCTATGAATCTTGGCAAAGAACACGGCTGTTAATTCTATATTAAGGTTCGCGCGCACGAGGCCCTGCTCAATACCCATCCGGAGGTATTGGGCGATGAACTCCTTCTGTTTCTTAAAGCAAGAGACCTGAAATTCCTCGAATTGGCGCGGGTAGTATTTCTTGAGGTCATAGACCAACTGGGGCACGCGGCGCACGTCGTTTTTCTCCGCCTCCTGGTGGGAGATAAATTTCTTGACGAGCTGCCGGAAATCGCCGGTCTTGAGCAGGTCCTGCATCTTAGCGGTAATATAATCCACATTTGCCTGCAGCATCTGCGAAACCAACTCATCTTTGGATGCAAAATAAACGTAGAAGGTCTTCTTTGACATGCCTAATTCGTGGCATATATCGTCAATGGAAACAGAACGGATTCCAAGGCGAAAGAAGAGTTCGCCAGCCGTCTTGATGATATGATTTCTTTGGTCTTGACTCATAGTTATTCACAAAACGGCTGCAAAGGTACAACAAAATTCTGATATATGCAAGAAAAAAGGAAACTTTTTGCACCGAAAAAGTTTCCTTGTAAACTTAAGTTGTCAAAAACGGCCTACTTAACGCGTGCTCCTTGCAGGTTATACAACTGTCCTTCGCGGAAGATAAATATCTGTCCACCGACAAGGATCTTTTGTGCCGAAGCCTCGGTCTCAACCAGTTCCAGCTCCGTTGTACCTGATTGTGTAAGGTAAGCGCTATACGTTATACCTGCGCCGGTTGCGTTTATCACCACGCGCGTAAAACCGATTCCTTGGTTGGCACCATAGGCAGTGGAGAAGATGAGCGGCGCACGACCGGTTAAAGTTCCGGTATTGGTCCATGTATAATCCGTCATGGTCTTGCCGTTGGTAGCTACGATAGTTGCAATCTTTTCTCCGTTAGCGGTGACATCGAGGTTGCAGTAGCTCGTACCTCCGTAAGTACGGATGGTCACTTCGATAGAACTAAGTCCCGGCAGATCCACATCGGGAGAAGTAAGTGATTTACCTTGGTCGAGCAACCAATACGACTGGTTCATGAGCGAAGCGGTGTTAGTCCAACCATCCTGATGGTCTGCATCGAAGGTATAGACGGCCGGTGTGACGGTTGCCCCTGCTTCACCATGTGCGAAGACTGCATAGTAGGTAACATCCGCCGAGACGGTCGGGAAATCAGATATCTTGGTGTACAGCACAGCGGGACGCTGGTCTGTAGTCTCAGAGATAGGCGCTATCGTCCATCCCATGAACACGTCACTAATAGAAGAACAAGATACTGGTGTTTCCGGCAAAGCGGTAATAGCGCGACCGGCGATGACGGAGTCCACTTGGTTGACCGTGCCACATACCGACCATGAAACGGCGTACTTGAAGGTTACCGTCGGATCATAACCTCCTCCTTCGCAAGTCGGGGTCATGGACGACAGATCGACCGTCTGCCCTACCCGATTACCCCATATGTACTCAACGAGTTCCGGGTAGTCGATAAAGGGGTTTCGGTTATGTTGGATACCATAAACGGCCTGGTTACGGTCAATCTCTTTCTGCGAAACCGGATCTTGACGATGCCAGTCGAGCAGGAAAGATAGGCTGTAGGCGGTGAGGTTGGTGGGGTTAGAGGTGAACATCTTGGAGCCGTTACCGGAGTTGAGGGTATTCTGACGATAGCGTGCGACCATATAGAAGAACGACCGGGCAAAATCGCCTTTGTAGTTATCGTCGGGTTCGTAGACTGTACCGATATTAGCCGTTGTAGATGTTCCCAGTTTGCCGAGTCCGTGATGGTCAGGGTCTTTGGAGAAGCCACTGAACGAACCGCCTACCACACCATACGGGTAATTCGAACGGAGGTTGTTGATACGTGCATCGGTGGGATAGACGTTGAAGAGGTCGGAAACCATCGGTCCGCTACCTAACCACGATTGGCATACGAGGTGCTCTTTGTTCCAACCGTCACACACGGCACTCTGCGGCACATTGGCATGCGACATATAGAATGTGCAGGTGGAATACATATCCCAGAGGGTGTCGTTGTAGAAATCCGTCTGCGCATAGTAGGGTTCAAGACCGGAATAGGCGATGACGGTATGGTTATCAATAATGTCATAGAGGGCATTGAGGATGTTATCCGCGTTCTTCTTGGAATCAACGTTATTGTAATAGCCGGAAGGGATAGCGGCTTGGCCGACAATGACATTCGCAAAACTTACTTGCGCCACCATAAGTAACGCAAGTAAGATTGCAGATTTATGATTTATGATTTTTGATTTCATATTTATTTTACGCGTTGACCTGTGATAGTAAACAACTGCTCTCCGATAATCAGGTATATCTGTCCTCCGATCAGCACTTTTCGTGCGGGAGCCTCAGCCTCAACTATCTCCATCTCCGTAGTCTGCTGGCAGGAAGTGATGAAACGGCTGTAAGTAACACCCGATCCGGTGGCATTGATCGTGATAGATTGGATACCGATACCAACGTTCGAGCCATAGTCGGACGAGAAGGTCAACGCTGAGGTACCGGCTATATAAAGTGTACAGTTCCACGTATATTCGGTCATCGTGCTACCGCTAGTAGCCGTCATCGTAGTAAGAACGCCATCCGCTTCGGAAATCTTCAACTGGTTATAACTTGATCCTCCATACGTACGCATCTTAACGACAATAGACTCCAGGCCCATCAAATCAATCTCCGGCGAAACAATGGTCTTTCCCGACTCGAGAAGCCAGTACGAACCCTTACTGGTGGCAGTATTGGTCCAGCCTACCTGATGTTCAGCATCGAAGGTATAGACAGCCGGAGCAGACGACCCGCTTGTCTCTGCCTTCGCGAAGACAGCATAATACGTCACGTCTGCGGTAACTACCGGGAAGTCAGCAGCAGCCTTGTAAAGCACAGCGGGTGCTTCGTTGGATATACTGTCGATAGGCACATTCGTCCATCCCATAAATATTTCAGACTCTGTCGAACAACTGGTCGGCTCTGCGGGCAGTGAGAGGATAGGCACTTCCTCTGCGATCGAATCCACATACAGCACAACTCCGTTGGCAGACCAAGTCACACCGTACATAGCAGCAGGCGTGGGCGGTACAGGAGGCAAAACACCTCCGTCATCATAACCAGATACGAGCGATGCCAATACGACA
Source organism: uncultured Bacteroidales bacterium (assembly GCA_902769535.1). GTDB lineage: Bacteria > Bacteroidota > Bacteroidia > Bacteroidales > Paludibacteraceae > Colicola. The sequence continues at coordinate 24,379 of CACXPH010000012.1, read as the reverse complement.
GACTGACCTTTTTTATTACCCCATATATATTCCACGAGTTCCGGGTAGTCAATGAACGGGTTGCGGTTTTTTTGGTGCGCATAAATAGCGTTGTTACGGTTCAATTCCTTCGGAGAAACAGGATCCTCACGATGCCATTTGAGCATCAAGTTCTTCATATAATCCGTTAAGTCCGCTACACCGCCGGAATACGTAAAGGAGGTATTGCCCGAGCCGCTGGTAAAATTGGTAGTGCGGTAACGAGTTGCCATATAGAAATAGGTACGCGCGAGGTCGCCTTTGTAACTACCGTATTCACCACCCTCGCCGGGATCAAATACCGTACCGGTATAACCGGGGAAAGTGCTCGGGCCTAAACTACCGTATCCCCATGACGAACAACCCTTGGCCGCATCGTTCTCTCCGTACGGATAACTGGAGCGAAGCGAGTTCATGCGAATATCTGTAGGGTACACATGGAAGGCATCGGACTTCATCGGAGAGCCTTCATTGAACCAGGACTGAGGAACGGTGTGCTCTTTGTTCCAGCCGGCGCCACAGGTTGAAGCAGACGAACCGTTATCGCTACTCTTATAAGGCTTGGACGAATAGATATCCTCCATTGTCTTGTTGTCGCCGTTCACAAAATCAGTCGGGTTAGACGATGCCGCATACATCTGGTTTTGCAGACTACTATAACCGATAGAGGTATAGCCGGTACTAATAACGGTACACAAAGTCTTGCGCAGGTCATCACTACTATTGGTGGCTTTACCATCAATCGAAGCGTAATAGGTAGTCAAAGTCGTGGACGGTTCAATCGCCCATGCCATTTGCGCCACGAAGAGAAGCGCGAGAAAAGAGAAGAAGTGTTTTCTCATGATATATGTTTTTAGGGTCAAAAAGGGGGAACGCAATACGCGCTCCCCTTTTTAACTCAATGAAAAATAATTAGCGAACCTCAGCACCTTGTACGGTGTAGATCTTACCATCGCGAACGATGTACAGAACACCGTCAACAATCACCTTGTTGATCTTGCTGTCGTTCATCAGAATGTTCTCGATAGCAGCTTTCGACTCAACAGTAACTTGAGCACCTGCCGGCATCTCAAAAGAAGTTTTGGTTTCACCATTAGACTCATAAACGCTCTTTTTGAGTTTACCAACAACCATTACACGGTCACCTTGTGCCAATGTAGGACCATCTTCTGCGGAGATTTTTCCACGATAAACCTGCAAGTCACCATAGGTAGAAGTAGCGTCATCCGTCATGAAGAACGTAATGTTGCCATATTGCTCACTATAAGCAGTCTTAATTTTTGCAACATAACCAACAACAGCATATTTGGAAGCACTTTCTTCGTTGTCTCCTAGTGCATTAGCAACCTCAACAGCCGCAGCTACATTGATAGCCTCCGGCGTCGGAGCATCGCCCAGGATCTTAACTACGATATTCTGGTCTGCATTCTCAATAACTGCATCGCCACCGCCATTCGGAACATACTTCTTAATCGTGCAAGTGAACTCTACATAAGCACCCTCTGCTACAGCCTCACCGGTCTCCGGTTTGCCACGGTATACATAGAATGCGCCCTCGGCGTTGGTCTTACCGCTACCCGGCTGATCCATTACCCAGAAGGACTGGTTCTTATACTGATCGCTCCAAGCATCGCTGCTCTTCACGTTGATAGCCGATACATAACCCTTGATGGTGTACTGCTTCTCGGTCGACTTGTTGTCAGCCAAAGCTGCGCCAATCTCCAGGGCCTGAGCCACGGTAACTTCCTCTATAACATTGACAACTGAGTGGTCACCCTCAGTCTTGCTGATGAAGGTAGCATTAGCCTTCTCGAACTCGATGATGTACTTCTGAGCAGATTTGTTGTAGAATTTTTTCAGTTTACCGGTAACAGAAACCTTGTCACCGTTCAGCACCTTCAGCGTGTCGTTTCCCTCGATAGGATAACAGTTGTAAGCCTGAAAGTCCGAAGTGGTAGCAGAAGCCTCATCCGCCATGTACCAACTCTGGTTGTGATACATCATGCTAAACGAACCTGCGTTGATAACGTAACCCTCGACGGTGTACTCAGTCTCCGAAGTAGCAGCTGAATCCAGTGCCATACCAATCTGATAAGCTTCAGCTACGGTCATTGCGTTCACTGTCAGCGCTACGAAAGCTGCAGCAACAAATGCGAAAATTTTTCTCATAATTTTTAAATTTTGATTAAATAAATTGGTTGATATTTATGTTGTTTAACATAGTTTGCGGTATTCCCCATAATTCGAGGGCAAAGGTACAACAAATTTTTCACATAGCCAAATTTATTTGCATTTTTTTGTAAAAAAAAAGTTTTACTTGCATAATTCATTTTTTTGTTGTACTTTTGTAGCCAAATTTGCAATTATGGCGAAAATTCTTATTATAGACGACGAACGCGGGATACGTAACACCCTTCGTGAGATTTTAGCAGACGAGGGGCACGAAGCGGAAGTAGCCGAGAATGGCAAGCAAGGTCTGGAGATGGCACAGGCGAAGGCTTACGACCTTATTTTCTCGGACATCAAAATGCCGGAAATGGACGGGATGGAAGTGCTCAAGGCATTAAAAGAGCCTACCCCCGACCCCTCCCTAGAGGGAAGGGAGGATTGTCCGGTAGTGATGATCTCCGGTCACGGAGATGTGGAGACAGCGGTGCAGGCACTCAAGGCTGGGGCTTATGATTTTCTGCTGAAGCCGCTGGATTTGAACCGTATTTTGATCACAACGAAGAATGCGTTGGAGTCCAAGACACTCAAGCAGGAGACCAAACAACTGCGCAAGAAGATCGTTTCCAAGGGTGCAACGATGGTGGGTGAGAGTGCGGCTATCTTACGCGTACGCGAAATAATAGATAAGGTAGCGCCGACGGAAGCGCGTGTGCTCATCACCGGTCCGAACGGAACCGGAAAGGAAGTGGTGGCGCATTTGATTCATGAGAACTCGGCCCGTGCGAACGGTCCGATGGTGGAGGTTAACTGCGCCGCTATCCCGAGCGAGTTGATCGAGAGCGAGTTGTTCGGTCATATGAAAGGTTCGTTTACGGGAGCTGTAAAGGACAGAGCGGGTAAGTTCGAGCAGGCCGACGGAGGAACGCTGTTCTTGGACGAGATAGGCGACATGAGTCTCGCGGCACAGACCAAAGTGCTACGCGCACTCCAAGAGAACGAGATCACACGCGTCGGTTCGGACAAGGCGATTAAGGTGAATGTGCGCGTGCTAGCGGCCACGAATAAGAACTTGGCGGACGAGATTGCTAAGGGTAATTTCCGAGAGGATTTGTTCCATCGTCTGAACGTCATTCCTATCGCCGTGCCGGCGCTTAATGACCGATTGGAAGATATTCCGCTGCTCGTGGATCATTTTGCAGAACAGATATGCGGTGAACAGGGCATTGCCAAGAAGATTTTTGATGATGAAGCCATTAAGGCTTTGCAGAGCAAAAACTGGACCGGAAACATCCGTCAGTTGCGCAATGTGGTCGAGCGACTGATTATTTTGGCAGGGAATGAGATTAGCGCCGCGGATGTAGAGGCGTATGCGTGATTATTTTAAAAAAAACAGAAAAAACCCTGATTGATAATTTTAGTACTGCGTACATCCGAATCTTTATTTAGCAAAATCATTCACAAATAAATTTGCAATGCTTTTCCAAATAAATCTTCTAATTCTATGAATTAAAATTATCAATCAGACATTAACATAAAAAACAATTATGAAGAAGTATATCTTATCTATCCTCTTATTGTTAACGGTAGCCTATTTGTCTGCTGCAAATCCTCTGAAGAGCGGTGATGATTATGCTGCTATGTTCAACGAACATTTAAATAAGGGTCTTCACTCCGGTATTACTACGTCGGTAGAATTACCGCTCTACGCTTATGGCGAACAAATGTTAACGTTGCAGGATACAGCTAACGGAGGAATAGCAGGATATCTATACAACGGTTACATGATTATTGATTCTATGCAAATAGATTCTGCTTTCTGCATTTTAAGAGAAGGTATCGCTAAGTATCCAGATCGTTTAGATTTATATTTGGGCTTGGCTACTGGCTATCTATATTGTTTAGATAGTAAAAATATGATTGAGGTAGTTGGTCTTGCATTGCAGAGAGAACGCAAAAACAAAGGTAAATGGCTATGGTCAAATAATGAACGGTTAGCTAAGACTGAAGATATTCTGTTCAGCCGCGTGCAAGAAGATTATAGTAGATTTGTTGAAGCCGACCAATTGGACGATGCAGAGCGTTTAGCTAATATTGCCGTTGAATATTTTCCTAAACGTGCTGAGTACTGGAATGATTTAGCAGGAATTTACTTCTACCGCAAAGACTATAAGACGGCTTTAGAACATTTCCATAAGGCACTCAAATTGAGTCCGAATGATGATTTGATTAAAGCAAATATATCCTACGTGGAAGAATTACTGAATCAACAAAAATAAAAATGTTTTTTATGTTTATTTCCTCGTTGTTTATAACTCGCAAGAGTGTGGATTGGGGCGATTGATGGTTCATCAAACTCGCTTGAATGAGACAACAAGCGGCCAAATACACGAGAGCACGTACGTGCTATAAACAACGAGGGGTTTTATAGGTTTTTGTTATAAGAACATGATCCTACAATCGCTTAACATATTAAACTATCGCAATATACGCGAGGCGAGTTTGGAGTTTAGTCCGAAACTCAACTGCTTCGTGGGGCTCAACGGGCAAGGCAAGACGAATGTGCTGGACGCGATCTATCTGCTTAGTTTTGCTAAGTCTTCGTTCACGAACCAAGATTCTCTCAATATCACGCACGGCGAAGAGATGGCGATGGTACAGGGAGTGTATAATGATGAGAATGGTGACGCTTCGCTTAATGGTGAAATGATGACCATCTCGTGTGGCTTGCGAAAAGGTGTCAAGAAGCAGTTTCGGCGGGATAAGAAGGATTATCCAAGACTGATCGACCATATAGGATTGATTCCGCTTGTGATGATCAGTCCGAGTGACCAGCAGTTGATTGACGAGGGAAGCGATGAGAGACGGCGGTTTATGGACGTAGTTATCAGCCAGTTGGACCGCAAATATCTGGACTACCTGACGCAGTATAACGCGTTGTTGAAACAGCGCAACGCCTTATTGAAACAGCACGCAGACGGGTCTTGTCCGGACGATTTGCTGGAGGTTTTGGAATGGCAGATGACGCCGTTGGCAGAATATATCTTTAAGGCAAGAACCGAGTTTTTTGAAGCATTTGAACCGTATTTCGCAGAAACCTACAGCAAAATAAGCGGTTCGGCGGAAGTGCCGCAATTACGTTATGTTTCTCAGTTACAAGATCGCGATTTACGCGAAGCGTATATCAAGACACGCCAGCGCGATCTGATACTCGGATGGACAAGTCAAGGTATTCATAAAGATGAGCTCGAGATGCGATTAGGAGAGTGGCCTTTGAAGCAAGTGGGAAGCCAAGGACAGCAACGCACTTTTGTGCTTGCGCTGAAACTCGCGCAAGCGCTTTATATCGGCAAGCCCATCTTGCTGCTCGACGATATTTTCGACCGTCTCGACAGCGAGCGTGTGGAACGCATTGTCCAACTCGTTCAATCGGATAAATTCGGTCAGATCTTCATTACCGACACCGACCGGCAACATTTGACGGAGATATTGAAACCGAACGAGAATGCCAAGATCTTCCATGTAGAGAATGGAGTGATTCACTAAGTGAAACTCGTATGGACCATAAGACACTCATAGAACTGACTATCATCGCCGTATTGGCAGGTATTCCTGCGCTGATCATTCTCTACATACAAGTTAAAAAACGCAACGCATACATCCCAAGAATTATCCGAGCAGAGAGGAAACGCAAGGCGCACCCGGATATACAGACCGGACGGTTTAATCGCCTCTACACTATGCCTTATGACGAGGACGTGAATGAATATACTGTCCGGGCATATTTAGAGGAACGCTACCCGGACTACAGCTATTCTATCAGTTTTGAGGTGCTGCAAGTGAGCGATAACAAGTCATGCGAAGAACGGGAACTAGTTTTTACACAACTGCGAGAAGAGGACATCACCGCTATTGAGTTGCGAGATCCGTTTGAAGTGGTCAACGAAGGCAACCACAAGGCGGCAAATTTCGTGACACGAACTACCTTACATGACTTGGGGTTCAGCAAAAGCTTGAGAACCGCCATCCTGCATTTTCAGGAACAAACCGTAGCTAAAAGGAAATGAACCGATTGCGACACATAGGACTATGGCTCTTTATGGCACTTTCGCTGCACGCGGAGGTGAGTTTCCGCGGGGCATGGATCGCGACGGTGGCGAATATCGATTGGCCGTCCGCGGAGGCGGTGGGTAATACCGGAAAGCAACAAGCGGAGATGATTTTCTTATTGGATTCGCTGGAGAGTATCGGTATCAATGCCATTATTTTTCAAGTACGGCCTACGGCCGATGCGTTATATTACAGTGAGTTAGAACCGGTTAGTCATTGGCTGACGGGCTCGCAGGGTAGTTGGGGAGAACAAACGCCGTGGGATCCGTTAGACTGGACGATAGAAGAGGCGCATAAGCGAGGCATGGAAGTGCATGTATGGCTGAATCCGTACCGCGTGAACTTAGCAAAAACAGACACGTCCGTGATTTGCGCCGAACATATATTCCGGCGTCACCCGGAGTGGTTTTGGTGCTACGCCAAACAATGGTATTTCGACCCGGGATTAGATGTGACGCGCGAATGGATTTGTACAATAGTACAAGATATCGTTCAGAATTATGACATTCAGGCCATCCATATGGATGATTATTTCTATCCGTATCCGGTAGGCAAGCAGGAGTTGCCTGATTCATTGACGTTTGCGACTCATCCGCGGGGATTTGAGAATATTCGCGACTGGAGACGTAATAACGTCAACATGGTTATACAAGACATTAGTCGCACGATCAAAGAGTGCAAACCAGAGGTGGAGTTCGGTATCTCGCCTTTCGGCGTGTGGAGGAATGCAAGCGTGGATAGTACGGGTAGTGCGACGACCGCAGGAATAACAAATTACGATGATCTGTACGCAGATATTCGTCTGTGGATTCGCGAGGGATGGATAGACTACGTCTTGCCGCAACTCTATTGGGAGATCGGCAAGAAAGCAGCGGATTATGAGGTGCTGGCACACTGGTGGGCCAATGAGGTTCGCGGCACGAATTGCAAGCTCTATATCGGCATGGCGCCTTATCGGCTGGAAGGGGCTTCCGCGAAATCGCCTTGGGGGCAAGGCAACGAGATCAAGCGGCAGATGGAATTGAACAGGAGTATACCGGAGATCACCGGCGAGTGCTTCTACTCCACGAGGCCGTTATTGAGAAATCCGCGGCACGTGTGTGATAGTATTCGTGCGTTCTATGAGTAAGAAAAGAACTATGTACCCGAAACTAAAGAACAGAGCTTGGAAGGTGCTCAAGAGTGAGAATATCCTGCGTTTAGGACCGTGGTTGTCCGTGCGGCAGGAGTGCGTGGAGTTGCCAAGCGGCAAGCAGATTCCTACATGGTACGTGATGGAGTTTCCTGACTGGATTAACGTCATCGCCATCACGAAGGATGGTAAGATGGTCATGGAAGATCAGTACCGCCACGCACTCGGCGAGACGCACTATGAGATCGTAGCAGGTGTGGTGGATCCGGGTGAGACGCCGTTGGAGGCCGCCAAGCGCGAACTGAGCGAGGAGACGGGATACGAAGGAGGTGAATGGCAGTTATTCATGACGCTCTCTCCAAATCCTACGAATCATAACAACAAATCCTATACGTTCCTTGCCACAGGTGTGGAGAAAGTGCGGGAGCAACACCAGGAAGCCACGGAAGATATTCACGTCGATGTGCTCGAGCCGGAACAGGTACTGGAGATGCTTCGCGACGGAGAGATCATTCAGGCGCTTCATGCCGCGCCGCTGTGGAGGTATTTTGCAGAAAAGTACAATAAATGATGCAAAGATTTGCATATGTCAAAAAAAAGTTGTACTTTTGCAGTCGCAAAAGATGTGAAACAAAGAATGGTTCACGAATTAATCGAATTAAACGAATAATCAAATCAATAAATAACTAATTATAACAAACATGATTTACTCGAAAGAAGTACAAGAAATGTGCGTTGTAGCGAAGGGTCCGAAGCATGGACCGGCACCTATTCCTGAAGAGGGCAAATGGGTGAAGGCTACTGAGATCAAGGACATCTCGGGTATGACGCACGGTATCGGCTGGTGTGCACCGCAACAGGGCACCTGCAAGCTGAGTCTGAATGTGAAAGACGGTGTTATCGAAGAGGCACTCGTGGAGACGATCGGTTGTTCGGGAATGACACACTCGGCTGCTATGGCAGCAGAGATCCTGCCGGGCAAGACGATTCTCGAGGCGCTGAACACCGACCTCGTTTGCGACGCTATCAACACGGCTATGCGCGAGTTGTTCCTGCAGATCGTTTACGGTCGTACGCAGAGTGCGTTCTCGGAGGGCGGTCTGACCATCGGTGCAGGTCTTGAGGACCTCGGTAAGGGCCTTGTTAGCCAGTGCGGTACACTCTACTCCACCAAGGCTAAAGGCGTTCGTTACCTGCAGTTAACCGAAGGTTACATCACCAAGGAGTTCCTGGATGAGGACAACGAGGTTTGCGGTTACGAGTACGTACACATGGGCAAGTTCATGGACGCTGTAAAGAAGGGCATGGATGCCAATGAGGCTCTGAAGAGCGTTACCGGAACCTACGGCCGCACAACCAAGGAGCAAGGTGCAGTTAAATCAATTGATCCACGTAAAAACTAAGGAGGAAACGTTATGATTCGTGAAGTAAAATTTGAGTCGCAAGACCGCCGCGAGAAACAGATTCTCGCCGCTCTGAACGCGAATGGTATCGCTTCCATCGAGGAGGCAAATCAGATTTGCGAGCAATATGGCCTCGATCCGTATATGACGTGCGAGGAGACCCAGCGTATCTGCTTTGAGAACGCTAAATGGGCTTATGTAGTTGGTACCGCAATCGCTCTGAAGAAGGGTTGCAAGAACGCCGCTGACGCTGCCGAGGCTATCGGTATCGGTCTGCAGGCATTCTGTATCCCGGGTTCCGTAGCTGACGACCGTAAGGTAGGTATCGGTCACGGTAACCTGGCAGCTCGTCTGCTGCGCGAGGAGACACAGTGCTTTGCTTTCTTAGCAGGCCACGAGTCCTTCGCAGCTGCGGAAGGTGCTATCAAGATTGCCGAGATGGCGAACAAAGTTCGTAAGAACCCGCTTCGTTGCATCCTCAACGGTCTTGGAAAAGACGCCGCTATGATCATCAGCCGTATTAATGGATTTACGTACGTACAGACCGAGTTCGACTACTTTACCGGTGAACTGAAGATCGTTCGTAAGAAAGCTTACAGCGATGGTCCGCGTGCGAAAGTTAACTGCTACGGTGCAGACGATGTTCGTGAGGGCGTTGCTATCCTCTGGCACGAGAACGTGGATGTTTCGATCACCGGTAACTCGACGAACCCGACGCGCTTCCAACACCCGGTAGCTGGTACGTATAAGAAAGAGCGTATCCTGGCCGGCAAGCCGTACTTCAGCGTAGCTTCGGGCGGTGGTACAGGTCGTACGTTGCACCCGGATAACATGGCTGCAGGTCCTGCTTCCTACGGTATGACGGATACGCTGGGTCGTATGCACAGCGACGCTCAGTTCGCAGGCTCCAGCTCTGTTCCGGCACACGTAGAGATGATGGGCTTCCTGGGTATCGGTAACAACCCGATGGTAGGATGTACCGTTGCTTGCGCAGTGAATGTAGCGCTGGCGCTGAATAAGTAATTTCGTAACAACGATTTTTAAGAAAAAGCGCACATATCTTCGGATGTGTGCGTTTTTTGCGTCTATTTACGTACAAAATACGTAAAATATTTGCGTATATGGAAAATTTGTTGTACTTTTGTGGCGGAATAATATCGTTAAACCCTATATGTTTATGAAAAAATTTCTTCTTTCGCTTCTCGTCGTAGCGCTGTGCGTACCGGCGAGCGCAGGTCTTCGCCAGAAACAGGCGAACAAAGACACCGAGAATTTCCGTTATGAAATTGAATGCGGTGGAAATGCTATTCAAGGCACGTATCTGGTGAAGGTATGGACGTACAGCAAGAAAGCGTCCGTAGCGGAGAATCAATGCCGTAAGAACGCCGTTCACGGTGTGATCTTCAAAGGTTACGGCGGTGGTCAAGGTTGTGTAAGCCAGCGTCCGATGGTTAACACACCGGGTGCTGAGACGCAGTTCAAAGAGTATTTCGACAGTTTCTTTGCGGATGGCGGTGAGTTCCAGAAATACGCTTCTATCATCGGTGGCACAACAGAAAGTGTGAAGGTAGGCCGAGAGTACAAGGTTGGTTGCACGGTCAGTGTTCGCAAGGACGATTTGCGCAAGGCGTTAGAGGCTGCCGGCATTGTAAGAGGGTTGAATAGCGGTTTCTAAAATTTCCTTAGAGAAAAAAACAATAAAACCCCCTTTGAATGATTTAGAGCTTCGCTCCTATGTACTTTGCTACTAAAAACTCCCTGAAAATAAATTTTAGATAGTTTTTACTACCAAACTACATCCTCTTACGAGTTAAATCATTCAAGGGACATAAACATAAAAAACATTTTTATGAAAAAGTTATCCTTTTTACTGGCAGTAACTGCGATGGTGTTATTCGCAGGATGCGGACCGAGACGTTCGCAGGCATATTACGAAAAACCGAGCCAAGTATTGAGTGCCAACTATGATGGTAGTTATGTCATCCGCGTGCAGGTTCGTGCCAAAGATGCAGCGATTGCTTTCACGGACGGTCAACGCAAAGCAGTAGAAGAAGTGATCTTCAAAGGCGTCAAAGCCGGCAGTAATGGCATCTCAGACCTCAAACCATTGTGTTTTGACTTGAACGCACGGGAGAAATATGAAGACTATTTCAATGCCTTCTTCCGCGATGGAGGTGCATGGACGCAGTATGCCAGCCTCAAAGACAAACGTGTAGGAAGTACGCGTTACCAACGTGACGGGCGCCAGATGGTAGAGTCCGTGACGGTGACCGTGAACCGTGCAGGTCTCAAAGCAAGACTTCAGGCGGATGGTATCATTCCGATGGAAGGACGGTACTAATGTTGAATGTTTAATGTTGAATGTTTAAAGAGTTATGAAACGATATTTCCTTACTCTCGCATTAGCGCTGGTGGCGCTGATAGCGAGCGCACAGATTAAGAAACCGGAGTTGATGGTCATTCCGTCGGATGTTTGGTGTATCTCGAATGGCTATTACACCGAAGTGGAGAACCTCGGGACAACGGTGAAAGTGCCTAACTACAAACAGGCATTGCAGGAAAATATGGGTCTTAAGTTGGCTATCGCCAAGTTGAATGACCTAATGGCAGAGCGTCAGTTCCCGCTGCAGAGTCTGGAACAGACGGTTAAGAACCTCGAGCAACGCCGCATGGAGGACAACCTCACGACGAGCAAGGCCGGTAATGAGTTGGCAGAGAGTCCGCTGGATGAGGTAGCGCGTACGGCTAAGTGCGATATTATCCTGGAGCTCAGTTGGGAAGTGAAAGACTTCGGTCCGAAACACTCGATCAGTTATATTCTTGAGGCTCGTGACGCTTACACCGCTAAGTCTATTGGCGCGGCTTCCGGCACGGGTGCTCAATCGTTCAGCGCGGACGTAGATGTACTGCTCGAAGAGGCTATCGTGGCCAATATGGATAATTTCGTTAACCGTCTCATGGACCATTTCCAGGAGATGCAGACCATCGGTCGAGAGATCAGTTTGGATATCAAGGTGTTTGCCGACAACGCAGCCGGAGTGGATCTGGAGACCGAGTTTGACGGCGAGGAGTTGGTGGATATCATCAATAACTGGTTGCAAGTCAACACCGTTCAGGGTCGTTTCTCGATGCCGTATGCCAGCGAGAACATTGCGAACTTTACACAAGTGCGCATCCCTGTTTACGATGAGCGTGGCCGTGCTATCGACGCGAACGGTTTTGCCAAGAGTTTGGCTAAATACCTCAAGAAAGAACCGTATAACATCCCGTCCAAAGTGCTGGTAAAGGGTTTGGGCAGAGCGGTGATTATTCTTGGAGAGAAATAATTGTCGTAATAGCGTAATGACGTAATTACGTAATAACGAAAAATTTAGATTGTTATGAAAAAGATTTTTTCGATATTTGTAGCCGCACTCATGAGTGCTACTATGTTGGCCGTGGAGACGCAGTATTTGCCGATTTCCGTGTATGCTGCGGATGACTCCGAGTCGTTCCCGCAAGGCGCAAAGGCCATGGTAGAGAACAAACTGACTCAACTCTTAACCCGCAACGGTATTGCCGGTCTGGATTATATGGGTCAGTTCATTCTCACTGTCACCACCACTCCGCTGGACAAGGATGTTATCCCGGGACCTCCTGCTAAGATCGCAGAGAAGATGGAGATGAACCTTTATATCGTAGATGCATATGCAAAGACGATCTTCTCTTCGACTTCGCTGACCGTTAAGGGTTTGGGTGAAACGGAGAATAAGTGCTATTTGAATGCCATCAGTCATATGCCGCTGCAGAGTCCGCAAATGACGAAGTTCATTGAGGAAGGCAAGGCTAAGATCATTGAGTATTACGATCACGAAGGTGAGGCACTTCTCAAGCGGGCCGCTTATCTGGCAGGTCAGAAGAACTACGAAGAGGCCTTATTTATCGTATCGCTCATCCCGCAGCAGTCGAAGCACTATGATGCAGCTTTGGCAGCAGGGCTCGATATCTATCAGCAACATATCGACAACCAGTGTAACATCAACCTCGCTGCCGCTCGCGTAGCTTGGGCTGCGGAGCAAAACACTCGAGGTGCTTATGCTGCAGGTGAGTACCTGGCGAACATCCTGCCGGATGCCAAGTGCTACGGTGAGGCTATGGAACTGTATAAAGAGATCAAGGGCAAGGTGCTGGATGACTGGAAATTCGAGATGAAGAAATACCAGGACGGTGTAGATATCGAGAAACTGCGTATTGACGCAGCTCGTCAAGTGGGTGTTGCATACGGTACGCACCAACCGGCTCAGACGACCAGCATTGAGTTCCTTCGTACACTGCTCTAATGCGACGTTTCACACTGATATTGGCTTTGTGCGCTGTAACCGGCGCACAGGTTTTTGCGCAAGGCGAACTCAGTTACCGTCGTAACTCGCTGGCCACCATGCTCGTCTACCACCCGGAAGACGAGTTTGGCGGCGAGATATACAAGGCCTTTGATTCGCTGCCTATTCCTGACAAGTACGATGACCACTCCATCGCGGGTATGAAGATCATCGACAACCGTTATATTTGGGGAGTGCAGCGACGCGATTCAGGTTATTACAAGGCCACGTACGGACATCAACTGACCGCACAGGAGCTTAAGCAAAACGCACAGTTCACCGAAGAGTTGCTCAACGAGCAAGAGATGGGCAAATGGATGGTGGCCAAATGGTTTGGTTTTCGCGGCAGTTCGATTGACAACGCCACGTTCAACACCGAACTTATTCAGTCGCGCGGACAATATAATGCCAGCGATGTGGACGTAGCTCTGGCCTTACAGACCACTCGTGGCCTCGCGCGATTGAGCGATGCCGGTGAAGAACTGCTGAATAACACCTTCGTGCTTGTCAACGACATTACGTATATCACGGCGGAGCAGGAAGCGGCTGCCGCTAAAGTAGCGATGGGTGTCATCGGAGGTTTGCTGGACGCGTTTACCGGAGGCCATTCGGGACGAGACTTAGCCCATGCAGCAGGTCAGATAGCCGACAGTTTTACGGGCTTCAAGGTCAAGACACATTCGTACCTGTACCAACTCGAGTGGAACGATTCCGTCGCGGCAATCTTCTATCAGTTCCACTACACCGGCACACCAGATCCTGAGAAGATACGTGCGTTCTTGGACGATCATACTACGTATCGCCTCAAGTACGTGGCGCATGAGTATGAGTTCGACAAGAAATCCGTGCTGAAGGGTCAGTACGAGCGCACCGAGTTAGTTCGTACCATCTGCGCCCGTTCGATGGATAAGAACATCGTGGCTTTGGGTAAGCAGTACGAAGACTTCAAAGTGAAGACACCTGTCTATGCCGTGCTCACCAACAACCGAGGATCCATCGAAGGCTACGCGGCGAAGATTGGTATGAAGGAAGGTGTGACCGAAGGTTCTAAGTTCCAAGTCGTGCAACGCATCCAAGATCCGGAAACCGGTAAGACCAAGTATAAATACGTGGCTACCGTCAAAGCCAAGAAAGGCAAGATCTGGGACAATCGTTACAATGCCGTCCTGGAGCAAGACGAAGGTTCGACCCTTCCCTACACTACCTTCACAAAAACAGCCGGAGGTGAAATTCTGCCGGGTATGTTGCTTATCGAAGGAAAGTACCGCAAGGTGACGGAGTGATGTATGGTGTGTAATGTGTAATGTGTAATGTATAATGTAAAAAGGGCTCGTCCTCCCGACGAACCCTTTTTTCTTAATAACAAACAATCTCTATGTACCACTAAATGATAGTGTCTTTTTTGAATTTCTACTTCAATACATACAAATACCGTGCCAAACTAAACTTTTTGTTCCATTTTTTCTTACAAAACGTACTTTTTTCTTGCATATATCGATTTTTTATCGTACCTTTGCGCGACTTTTTTGAGGTCTTATAATTTAACCGGACGCAAACGGCGTCCAAAAATGACGAAAATAGAATGAATATTGTAACCAAAGAGATTGCTCTCCCTGACGGACGAGTGATCAAATTGGAGACAGGCAAGTTGGCTAAACAAGCTGATGGCGCTGTGATGGCGACGCTCGGCAATACGATGATTCTGGCCACTGTCTGCTCCGCCAAAGATGCGGTTCCCGGTACAGATTTCATGCCGCTGACCGTAGAGTACAAAGAGAAATTTGCGTCCGCAGGACGCTTCCCGGGTGGTTTCACCCGCCGCGAGGGTAAAGCATCGGATTACGAAATCCTGATTGCACGTCTTATCGACCGCGCCCTTCGTCCCCTCTTCCCTTCTAACTATCACGCAGAGACTTTCGTTAACGTTACCATGTATTCGGCCGACGGCATTGATATGCCGGAGTCGATTGCCGGTCTGGCAGCAGGTGCAGCGCTCGCTTGCTCGGACATCCCGTTCGAGGGTCCGGTAAGTGAGGTACGTGTAGCACGTGTGGACGGCAAGATGGTCATCAACCCGACGTTTGAACAATGTGAAAACGCAGACCTCGAGCTCATGGTTGCCGCTACGTATGACAACATCATGATGGTAGAAGGTGAGATGAAAGAGGTGCCGGAGAGTGTGATGTTGGAGGCTATCAAGGCTGCGCACGAAGCTATCAAACCGCAGTGCCTCGCTATCAACGAGATGATGAAGGCGTACGGCAAAGAGACGAAACGTGAATACTGCCACGAGGTAAATGATGAGGAGTTGAAGCAGGCTGTTCACGATTTCAGTTACGCTCGTGCCTATGCACAGGCCACGAGTGCTGACACCGATAAACATCACCGCGAGGCAATGTTCGAGCAGATCCGTGAAGATTTCAAGGCTGAGAAAGCAGAGTATATGGCACAACGCGCAGAGGCGATTGGTGTGGATGTAGATGAGATCGCTGCGCTGGTGGACCGTTATTATCATGATGTAGAGAAAGAGGCAATGCGTCGCGCGGTGCTCGATGAAGGCAAGCGTCTGGACGGCCGTAAGACAACCGAGATCCGTCCGATCTGGTGCGAGGTAGGTTACCTTCCCGGCCCTCACGGATCGTCTATCTTCACCCGCGGCGAGACACAATCGCTCTCGACCGTTACGCTCGGCACCAGCCGTGACGAGAAGATCGTTGACGAGGCGCTCATCCAAGGTACGGATAAGTTCCTGCTGCATTATAACTTCCCGCCGTTCTCGACGGGTGAGGCAAAAGCCGCTCGTGGTGTAGGTCGTCGTGAGATCGGTCACGGTAACCTTGCTTGCCGCGCGCTGAAGAATATGATTCCGGAGGATTTCCCGTACACCGTACGAGTTGTAAGTGATATTCTTGAGTCGAACGGTTCGTCCTCTATGGCTACCGTTTGTGCCGGTACGCTGGCGCTGATGGATGCCGGTGTGCCGATGAAGAAACCGGTGAGCGGTATCGCGATGGGACTGATCTCGGAGAACCAGGGTAAGAACTATGCCATCCTGAGTGATATTCTCGGCGACGAGGATCACCTCGGTGACATGGACTTCAAGACCACTGGTACCAAAGATGGTCTGACGGCTTGCCAGATGGATATCAAGGTGGACGGTTTGTCCTATGAAATATTAGAGAACGCGCTCGCACAGGCGCATGAGGCGCGCATGTATATCCTCGGTAAGATCCTCGAGTGCATGCCGGCTCCGCGCGCTGATCTCAAGCCGCACGCTCCGCGTATCGTTTCCTTCTATATCCCGAAGGATATGATCGGCGCAGTCATTGGCCCGGGCGGTAAGATCATCCAGGGTATCCAAGCTGAGACCGGTGCTGTCATCTCGATCGACGAAGACGAGAAGGGCGGTAAGGTAGAGGTTGCTTCCAACAACGGCGAGGCTATGCAAGCTGCTATCGCGAAGATCAAGGCTATCGTGGCTCTGCCGGAAGTAGGCGAGGAGTACGACTCGGTTGTTAAGAGTCTGATGCCGTACGGTTGCTTCGTGGAGTTCATGCCGGGCAAGGAAGGTCTGCTGCACATCAGTGAGATCGACTGGAAGCGCTATGAGACGATGGAAGAGACCGGCATCAAGGAAGGCGATCATATCCGCATCAAACTGCTGGAGATCGACCCGAAGACCGGTAAGTTCCGCCTCAGCGCTAAGGCTCTGAAGGAGAAACCGGAAGGTTATGTTGAGCCGGAGAAACGTGAGCGTCCGCGTCGCGAAGACCGTGACGGTGCTCGCCTGGATCGCGGCCCGCGTCCTGAGCGCAGAGGTCCGCGTCCGGAGCGGCACTAACGGTTACCGGTTATGGGTTACGGGTTAATGGAAGCAGCGTCCATATGGGCGCTGCTTATTTTTTAGAAGTCTTTCTTCCAGAGGAAGCCGAATCCTTGAATAGTCGAGGCCTGACGCAGCGAGTACTTATCCACGGTGTGGGTATAACCCTTGATGCGCCATTGACCGTCTTCGGTCAGGAGTACTTCGACATCCAGATCGCCGAAGAAAGGCTGGTTCGACACATCGTTATACCGATAGCCCACATTACCGTTGATCACCAATCGGTCCACCGGTTGCAACTGGAACTGCGCCTCATACTCCTGACTTGCATCCGCACCTTCGCCGTCCGTACGAATAGCCACGCCGAGCGTTAACATATCCGTCAGTTTGGAAAGCCAAGCGTTGATTTGGCTGGTGACGGTGGACGAGAGGAGCGAATAGGTCGAGTTGAGCGTAGCATACTGCGCATTCGACATATAATCAGGCGTGAAGAAACGACCGAAGACCAGCAGGTAAATGACTTGACGCATGAGCATCTCGTCCGTATTGATGATCTGCTTCACCTGTTGCTGGATCGATTGGTCAGACATCGGGAACTCGAGCGAGAAGGAGAGAATCGGATTATTCAGTAGACCCGACAGATGTAAACAGGTCATCACGGGTATATTCGATCGAGAGGTAGCCAACTGGTCTGCCTCTTCGCCGAACAAGTCACGCAGGTTCGCCGTCACGCGGTATTTGGCCGTGACGTCCAACTGCGGATTCGTGGCATCGCCCGAGAAGACGATTGTCGATCCTTCGCCGACCGTGAACTCCTTACGGATCATGTTCGCCACGGTGTACGAGAGCGTTCCCTGGTCGATATCGTACGTACCCAATAACGACACATCACTCGTCTGGGTATCATACGTCAGACTCAACGCACCGTTGCCGCGCGCCTGAATCACATCGCTGTTTCGCTCACCTAAAACGAGTTGGAAGAGCAGTTGCGGATTGACTTCGATATTCAGTTTGAGCAGACATCTGCCGGCTCGCAGATACGAGGTGGTATCCACCTGTGCGGTATGCTTGATATCGATATTATCCAGTTCGGTCTCGACAATACTGTCACCGCTCACGTTGTCGTTGTGCGACACGAAATGCACGAACGACGACTCATAAGCCGACGACACGTTATCCAGACTCAGACGGAAGCGGCTGTTCTTTGAGGTCTTGGCATCGGCCACTACTAATATATCATCGTCCGTTCCGGTCACGTCCACATGTCCGGAGGCATAGACCGTTCCTTGTATCATCTCGCCTTTCTCGTTGTTGTCGAACACCAAGGCGTTATGTGCATCCACATGCAGATCGAGTGCGAAGGTCTTGAACTGGTCATGGTTAATCTTTCCTTTAATCTCCACCTTGTTACCTTCCTTATCCGTCAGGTACACATTCGGGAAGATGATCGCCGTAGTATCCATGACGATCGTATCTTCAGCTATCGTATAGCGAGCACCCGTCCAAGGCAAAGTGAGGGATGCGTTTTGTGCAGCGCACTTGAGCAAGACATACGTCAAGCCCTTTCGGCCACCTACTACCACGCGTCCCGTACCATTACCATCGAGATCACGAAGCACGTTCTTGGTCCAATGATTGATGAACGCCAAAGGCACGGAGTCGGCCATCATATCCAGTTCCCAACGACCGGAACCGTCGAAAAGCGCCTTACCTTTCAGATCCACCACTTGACGATCCGGACGATTCACATTCGCACGGAAAGCCAACGAATCCGCGATGTGCAGATCCACCTCCGCCTCACCGAAATAGCAATCATTCAAGCCCATCGAGTCGATATGAATCTTCGTATCCACTTTGGGCTTGCGGAACACGCCGGATATATTCGCCTTTCCGGTCAGCAGACCGTTGAACATAATCGTCTGTTGCGGCAGGAAGAACGGCACGACATACGAAGCGTCTATCTTCTGCAGATCTACTTCAATCGCATCGGTTGTCCGACGAGAAGCCAGTCCGTGCGCATAGATATGCTGTCCGGCTCCTTCGAACGAGAAACGCTCTACCGTCAACATAGTATCGGCCGCACACCAGGTCACACGACTCTCGCCTAAGGTATAAACCGAATCGCGCAACAGCAGTTCACCCGGCATGAAATGCAGGTCGATAAGCGGCTTGCGATTGTACTGCGCGAAATGGGTAATGAACGATATATCTCCGCCGTAATTACCTGCTCGTTGCGCCGCCAAACGCGCCGTTCGACGGTTTTCGTATTGATCCGCGTCATAGAGCACAGACTCCTTGTGTAACGAGAGCTGCGTGAACAAACTGTCGTTGAACGCGATGGAGGTTAACTTGGCGTACATCTCCATCGCCTCCGCAGAAACGGAGAGAACCAGTCCCGCAGTCGTCGAGTGCAGCGTATCCACACTGTTCAAGTTCACCGTCAGGTCGTGAACCGGCGTATTCGTCACGCGCAGTCCCGGCGCATAGAAACGCATATGAACGGACGGATCGGAGGTCGGCGCCAACTGCACTTTGGCTTCAAACGTCGGATGGTCGCTTAAGGTGATCGGCGCATTGAAAAGCCGCTGCACTTCCCGCAACCGGTCGCCGTCCGCACGCATCGTGAACTCCACGGATTCCCATTTGCGTTTCGGTTCGGCAACTGCTGCCGGAAGGTAATGATGCATCATCGCTTGTGCAGCCGGCACAATATCGCTGTAATGGAAATCGCCGTCCATCTGCGCACGCATATAATCGGTTCGCAGCGTGATTGCCTTGCCTCCGTTCTTATCCGCCGAGGCCAACAGCATCAACTGCTTCATCAGCACCGAGTCACGGGAGGTCGCTACGAAGAGCGAATCAATCACCATATAACCGCTCACTTCATCCACCTTGCGACCACTCATATCTACTGCCATGGAGAATCGTGTCCTCAGCTTGTCACCAACCGTTTCGATGCCCAGCGGAGCCGAATCAAAATGCCGGCAGAACAAGTTGAAATTAATCTCGGGATTCTTATCATGCAGATCCACCACACCGTCAAAAGACAGATCCAGATGCGGATCATGAATAGCAAACCGTCCGTTGTAATGTTTAGGCGCGTAATAGCCCCGGATATCCAGATCGTTGTAGGTGTAGTTGTTATACGTCAATTCGCGCACATGGGCATCCACCTCGCCGCGGACTACACCGTCCTCTATCTGTCCCTTGGAAGCGACATCCAGCGTGAGCGTACCCATCTTCGCATGATCGAGCATACGACCCAAACGGAAATTACGGCCTACGACACGCGCATCGTACGCCATGTACTCGAAGGTCGAGTCGCTGAGGAACGTACCATCCGTCGTGATGGTTCCTAATGCCGTACGGAACGCACCATGTAAGGTCAAGTCATGCAAACGTCCTTCCGCCAAACCGCGGTAGTGCATATCGCCCAAACGATGAACCTGTATAGGCAGACTCATCGGACGACCGTACAGCTGCGAAAGGAAATCCTGCAACTGCGCAGCATTTGTATGCAGATCGGTCAGGTTCGCACGCAGGTATGGATTCGTCAGATCCTGCAGACCTATCGCCGTCACATCGCCTTTCAAGATCTGCTGGCCGTCGTAGCGTAAAGTCAAACCAGTGACTGCCAGCGAATCCATCGAACCGCCGATCGCACCCTGCAAAGCCAGCACACGCTGGAAACTGTTTAATCTCGGCACAAACAATGATATATCCGACGGCGTCAACTGCGCGCTGACATAAAGAGGTGATTGCAAAGCCGCCGAATCCATCGGCATACGCATCTCAATGCGGCTCAATGCTAAATTCGAGTTCGGCAAACGCGCCATCATGATCGGTACATTCAGCGAACTGTCCGTCAGCACCACTCGCGCCTTCATGTCTTCGACAATGAATGGTGTAGGGTGTATGGTGTATGGTGTACGTTGTATACTACCGGATAACTTACTGATCTCCGCGTCCAACTTATCTGCACTCAGGGCATGCAGATCCATCGACGCATGAGTCAGGATCAACCGGTAGTCTTCGTAGCGCAAACGAACAGCATCCAACTGCACATCCTTCACGGCAATCAGACTGCGCAGCGGATCACGCTCTTTCTTATCCGTACGGAAAGCATCCGCTATGAATTGGTAGTTCCACGTGCTATCCGGCAGACGATGTACATCCGCTACCACGTTCTTCAACCGCACATGATTAAACCGCACCTCATCGTGACGCAGCGCCAGCGGACTGAAATGTGCATACACCTCATTCACATACACCAAGGTGTCGCCTTGCTGATCTTCGACATATATATCGCGCATCGCTATACGAGCAGGGAAACGGTATTCGACAGCGCCTACATTCGCCTTCGTACCCATCGCGTGCGACAACTCAGACGTCACTAACTGCACAGCGGCTGTCTCCACCTCATCGCTCATCAGCACAGCAACAAGCATACCACATACCAGTATTAAACTGATAAGCATCACACCTACTATGTACAGAAATTTCTTCACAAGCGCACATTTTAGCGTGCAAAGATACGAAAAGTTTTTCGTATAAACAAAAAAAACACAAAAAAATGCAGAAAAATTTGGTCAATTCAAAAAAAAGCAGTAATTTTGCACGCTTTTTCCGCAAATATGGTTAAAGCACGTTTTGAGCCTCTAACGATTGCATTAGGTTCGTCCGAATAGTAGTAAATGCTCCAAACGTTAGTAGTGATCCATATAAATAACAGTAGAAATGGATTTAATGAAAGTAGCCGAGCAAGCTTTTGCCGGTGAGAAGAAAGAATTCCCTGCATTCAAGGCAGGTGACCAAATTACGGTAGGATACCGTATTAAAGAAGGTAACAAAGAGCGTGTTCAGGAGTTCCGCGGTGATGTAATCTGCATCCACGGTAGCGGCGACAAGAAGCGCTTCACGGTTCGCAAAATGAGCGGCAACGTTGGTGTAGAGCGTATCTTCCCGATGGACAGCCCCTTCATTGAGAGCATCACGATCAACAAGTACGGTAAAGTACGTCGTGCTAAATTGTATTACCTCCGCGAGCGTACGGGTAAGAAAGCCCGCATCCAAGAGCGCCGCGTTAAGTAAGACAAAAACAAACAAGGGGTTCCGCATGGGACTCCTTTTTGTTTCCTTGGTATATCCTACTTACATCCTAGGTATATCGTATCCCACCACACCTTATATATATACATAGTATATATATCCCGTGATTTTAGAAAATAGGCAGAAATTTGTTCAAAATCGAAAGTCCATATAAGCCGACAGGCGACCAACCGCAAGCTATTCAAGCGCTTGTGGACGGTTTGAACGCAGGTGCTGACGCACAGGTGCTGCTCGGTGTGACGGGTAGCGGTAAGACCTTTACGGTGGCGAACGTTATCGCGCAGGTCAACCGGCCTACACTCATCATGAGTCATAACAAGACGCTGGCCGCGCAGTTGTACTCGGAGATGAAGGCGTTCTTCCCGCACAACGCCGTCGAGTATTTCGTGAGTTATTACGATTACTACCAACCCGAGGCATACATCCCAAGTACCGACCTGTACATTGAGAAAGACCTTAGTATCAACGAAGAGATCGACCGTCTTCGCTTGTCCGCTGTAGCCGCTCTACTCTCCGGACGTAAGGACGTCATCATCGTGTCGTCCGTCAGTTGTATCTACGGTCTCGGTAGTCCGCAGGATTTCACGGCCAACGTAATCGAACTCAAGCGCGGTGCCAGAATGCCGATGGATACGCTCCTCAAGCAACTGGTCAACGCGCAGTACATCCGTAACGATGCGGAACTGGCGCGTGGACGTTTTCGCGTCAAAGGAGATACGATTGATATCGCGCTCGCCTATGCCGACTACCTCGTGCGCATTGAGTTTTTCGGCAACGAGATAGATGCCATCCTCACGGTTGATCCAATGAGTGGACAGGTGCTCGAAGAGTTCGACCATTATAACCTCAGTCCCGCCACCATCTTCCTGACAAGCGCCGAGCGCATAGCAGCCGCCAAGGAACAGATCCAAGCCGACTTAGCCAAGCAGATAGAGTATTTCACCTCTATTGGCGAAGAGTTATACGCTAAGCGTATTGAAGAGCGCGTGAAGTACGATCTGGAAATGCTGGACGAACTGGGTTACTGTTCCGGCGTGGAGAACTATAGCCGTTATTTCGACGGTCGTGCAGAGGGCACTCCGCCTTACTGTCTGCTCGATTATTTCCCGAAAGATATGCTGCTCGTCATTGACGAGAGTCACGTGACAGTTCCGCAGATTCGCGGTATGTACGGTGGCGACAAAGCCCGTAAGGACAACCTCGTTACCTACGGTTTTCGGTTGCCGGCTGCGCGCGACAACCGGCCGCTTAAGTTCGAAGAATTTGAGCAGAAGACGGGTCAGACTATCTATGTCTCGGCCACACCGGATGAATACGAACTCAACCGATCCGAAGGCATCGTCATCGACCAGCTCATCCGTCCGACCGGCCTACTCGATCCGGAGATTGAAGTAAGGCCAACCAAGGACCAAGTGGATGACCTGATGGACGAGATCAAGTTCCGCATCCATCGTAACGAACGCTGTCTGGTCACGACCCTCACCAAACGAATGGCGGAGGAACTGGACGAGTACCTGCGCAAGTACCGCATCAAGTCTGCATACATCCACTCGGACATCGATACGATCGAGCGCGTCAAGATCATGGAGGACTTACGCAAAGGCGAATACGATGTGCTCGTGGGTGTCAACCTGTTGCGTGAAGGACTGGACTTGCCGGAGGTAAGTCTGGTTGCCATATTGGATGCCGATAAGAGTGGATTCTTACGCGACCAGCGCAGTCTTACTCAGACGGTAGGTCGTGCAGCGCGTCATGTACACGGCAAAGCCGTGCTATATGGCGATAAGATCACTCCCGCCATGCAAGCCACAATTGATGAGACGAACCGTCGCCGACGTATCCAGATGCGGTATAACGAGGAACATGGTATTGTTCCGACGCCGATCAAGAAAGAGATCAATACGTCCGCCTTAGCAGGCTTGTATAAAGATCCGGAGGAAGAGAAACGCAAACTGACCGAAAGCATCAAGGCCGGTTGGAAGAATGCCGAGTGGCAACGAATGGACACCAAGAAACTCGAGAAAGCCATCGACAACAAGCGCAAAGCCATGCTCGCAGCAGCAAAAGCGACGGACTTTGAGACCGCCGCTTTCCTTCGAGACGAATTGCTCGAGATGCAAAATCGATTGCAAGCAATAGGAGGATAAGCCTCTCCCCGGCCCTGAAGTGAACCCCAAAAGTTAGACATAAAACAAAAGTGTCGCTTATGGTACATTCACTAGAGGAGAAGTTACAAGTAATTAAGATGCACAAACAAGGT
>CACXPH010000011.1 GCA_902769535.1 uncultured Bacteroidales bacterium | reverse complement strand
GATCATGGAAGGTGCTGCATGGTTCCACTGGAGTGGCATCACTCCGGCTATCTCGGACAAGGCTGCTGAGATCACGAAGCTCGCTTGCGAGGCTGCAAAGCGTCATGGCGTTTGCGTGAGTGTGGACCTGAACTTCCGCAAGAAACTGTGGACCAGCGAGAAAGCTATCTCGATCATGCGTCCGCTGATGCAGATGATGAAAGAGTTCGGCTTCAAGTATGTTGTTTCGACGCTTCGCGAGAGCTTCAGCGCTACGTTCAACGGCTGGAAGGCGATGATCTACAACGGCAAGGAGTTTTACCAGAGCAAACGCTATGAGATTAACCCGATCATCGACCGCGTGGGTGGTGGTGACAGCTTCTCCGGCGGTCTGATCCACGGTATGCTCAAATACCCGGATAACCAAGCATCGGCTCTTGAGTTCGCAGTTGCCGCTTCGGCTCTGAAACACACCATCAACGGCGACTACAACCTCGTAAGCGAGGATGAAGTGCTCTCCCTCGCCGGAGGAAATGCAAACGGACGAGTACAACGCTAAAGCGTTATTTGACATTTGATATTTTAAATTTGATATTTTATGGCAAAGTTCGATAAATTTCAGGTGATGGCCAAGATTAAGGCTGCACCGATGGTTCCTGTGTTTTATCACAAGGACGTGGAAGTTTGCAAGAACGTGATTAAGGCTTGTTACGAAGGCGGCGTGCGTGCTTTCGAGTTCACTAACCGTGGCGATTTTGCACATGAGGTATTCGGTGAACTGAGCAAGTGGGTAGCTGTTGAGTGCCCGGAGTTGGCACTCGGTATCGGCTCCGTTGTGGACGCTCCGACAGCAGCACTGTACTTGCAGTTGGGTGCTAACTTTGTGGTTGGTCCGTTGTTCAATAAGGATATAGCGGTTGTTTGTAACCGTCGTTGCGTGACGTACTGTCCGGGTTGCTTGACACCGAGCGAGATCGGTCTGGCACAAGAGGTGGGTTGCGACTTCACGAAGGTCTTCCCGGGCGACGTGGTTGGTCCGAACCTAGTGAAGGGTCTGATGGCTCCGATGCCGTGGTCGAAGATCATGGTTACCGGTGGCGTGGCTCCCGAGAAAGAGAACTTGGAGAAATGGTTCGCAGCAGGCGTGTACTGCGTAGGTATGGGCAGCAAGCTCTTCCCGTCCGACAAGGTAAAAGCCGGCGACTGGAAGTACGTGACCGATAAGTGCAAAGAATGTTTTGAGATTATTAACGCTTGCAAGAAATAATTATGAACGACGTTAAAAAAGCCATCATGACCAACTGGCGTTGGGTCATGTGTGCGATGCTTTTCTTCGCCACTACGGTTAACTACATGGACCGCCAAGTGCTGTCCCTGACCTTCAAAGAGTTCATTCAACCTGAGTTCCATTGGACAGACTCCGACTACGGAACCATCACCGGTGTGTTCTCCATTGCGTACGCTATCTTCTGCCTCTTCGCCGGTAAGTTTATCGACTGGATGGGCACGAAGAAGGGCTACCTCTGGGCAATTATTATCTGGTCGTTAGGTGCGGTAATGCACGCAGGTTGCGGCTGGGTAACGGAAAATATCGTAGGAGTAGCTGACAAGGCTGCATTGTTGGAAGCCACAGGAACACTGGCTGCCAGTATCTCGATGGTGAGTGTATGGCTGTTCCTGGCTTGCCGTTTGATCCTCGGTCTTGGTGAAGCCGGTAACTTCCCTGCTGCTATCAAGGTGACGGCTGAGTATTTCCCGAAGAAAGACCGTGCGTTCGCTACGGCGCTCTTCAATGCGGGTGCGTCGGTTGGTGCGTTGGCTGCGCCGGCTACTATTCCTCTGTTGGCGAAGAGTCTCGGTTGGGAGATGGCGTTCATCATCATCGGTGCGCTTGGTTTCATCTGGGCCGGCATCTGGATTTTTGTCTATGACAAACCGACCGAGTCCAAGCATGTCAATGAGGCCGAGTTAGAGTATATCCACCAAGACGAAGCGGACGCTCCGAAAGAGGCTATCAAGGAAGAGAAACAGATGTCGTTCGCTGAGGCTTTCAAGCACAAACAGACCTGGTCGTTTGCGTTCGGTAAGTTCATGACCGACGGTGTATGGTGGTTCTTCCTCTTCTGGGCTCCGGCTTATTTCCAGGATCAATATGGCATTAAGGCTTCTGACCCCCAAGGTATCGCGTTGATCTTCACGCTGTATGCCATAGTGACGGTAGTATCGCTGTTTGGTGGTTACCTGCCGAAGATTTTTGTGGAGAAGAAAGGTATGGAACCGTATGCAGGTCGTATGCGCGCGATGTTAATCTTCGCCTTCTTCCCGCTGTTTGCCCTCTTTGCTCAACCGCTTGGTGGCGTCTATGGTCCGTGGGCCGTGGCGATCATCATCGGTATTGTGGGTGCTGCTCACCAGAGTTGGAGTGCGAACATCTTCTCTACCACAGGTGATATGTTCCCGAAATCAGCTGTGGCTACCATCACCGGTATTGGAGCCATGGCAGGTGGTGTCGGTTCGTTCCTGATCAACAAAGGTTCGGGTATGCTCTTTGACCACGCCGCTAACCTCGGTGAGGCGTTCCAGTTCATGGGCTTCACCGGCAAGCCAGCAGGCTACATGATTATCTTCTGTATCTGCGCTGTGGCTTACTTGATCGGTTGGAGTGTGATGAAAACTTTAGTTCCACGGTATCAACCGGTAGTTGTTAAGTAAATTGGCAACACGCATAAATAGAAAAAAGCGCTCTCGGGCGCTTTTTTTGTGCGCAAAACAGGCCGAAAATGCCTAAAAACGTAAAAAAAATGAAGATTTTTGCATTTTTATACTACTATGTATTGCATAGTTCTAAAAAATGTATTATCTTTGCACCGGATTTTGAAAAGAACCAATAAATAAGCAGTATAAACTTATAAATTTCTGGAGTTATGGCAAGCGAAAAGAAACTGACTCGTAGTGCCAATAAGATTTTGGCAGGAGTATGTGGCGGTATCGCCGAGTATTTTGAGATTGATCCGACGCTGGTACGTGTAGCGTACGCTGCGTTGAGTATCTTTAGTGCCGGCTTCCCGGGTATCCTTCTCTACATTATTATGCTGATTTTGATGCCGCAGGCAGAGCAATAAGGTATGCTGGAAAACATCAAATCGCAGATGCGCAAAGGGATATTGGAGTATTGCATCTTAACGATTATCAGTCGTAAAGAGGCATATACGTCCGATATCCTTGAAGCGCTGCGGCAAGCGGACTTGTTGGTGGTAGAAGGGACGTTGTATCCCTTGCTCTCTCGCCTGAAGAACAACGGTCTGCTGTCTTATCGCTGGCAAGAGTCCACGGATGGTCCACCGCGTAAGTACTTCACGTTAACGGACGAAGGAAAAGAGTTATTGGCTGCACTCAATCAAGAGTGGAGCACCATTAGTCAAGCAATTACCAAAATCACGCAATAATGAAAATTACCCGAAATATTAACCTGCATGGCGTTGTACTTACGATGGACGAAGATGCCTATCAGGAGTTGAAAGACTATCTGGCAGATATCGAAAATCGTTTGCCGGAGGATGAGAAGACGGATGTGATGGATGACTTGGAGAGTCGCATCGCAGAAGTACTCCAGTCTGAACTTTTTGCCCGTTCGGCTCAAGTGGTGACGCAGATGATGATTAAGAATATCGAGAATCGTATCGGGGCTCCTTCTGAATTCGGCGAGAACAAACGGCCGACTATCAAGCGCGAGCGTTTCAATCGTCAAGGCTTAGGACGCGTGTTAGCTATTATCCTCAAAGTCATTCTGATCATCATCGCCATTCAAATACTTGCCCCTGTTTTAGCAGTACTGTTTGGTCTTTTGATGGCTATCTTTGGTTTGAGTCTTGGTGGCGCGGCGTTGGTGCCTGCAATGGGGTTTACCTTAACGGGAAGTGCCGCATGGACCTGGGTCTTGTCGCTGTCCCTCATCTGCGCCATCGTCATGCCACTGGTGATGATCATCCATTGGATTGTTAAGTATGCCCGCGAACGCAAACACCCGAGTTTGCGCTTCTGGGTGATCACATTGCTCCTCTGGTTCTTATCCATCGGAGGACTGATTGCTTCGGGAATACAGATTTTAGCAGCGAATGGACAGACGCTTAGTTCGCTCTTGTTGCTGCTTAATGCATTAGATTGATCAACGCTAAAGCGGTCATCGCTTCTACAACAGGCACGGCGCGTGTGGCAACACATGCGTCGTGTCTTCCTTTTACGCCTGCTTTCGGTGTGGACGGGGTCGGTTTGAATACACAACGGAACACTATCTCCGTTCCATCAGAAATGCCGCCACTGATGCCTCCGCTAATGGTGTTGATAGCCGAACCGGGTTGCGTGACACCGGCAAATCCCGTTCCATATTCAAATCCTTTGCAGGCGTTGATGCTCATGACGGCAAAAGCCAAATGCGCTTGCAGTTTATCGAAGATCGGTTCACCCACACCTACCGGCAAACCGTTGATGCGACACTCAATAATACCTCCGATAGAGTCTCCTTCTTGCTGATAGGCAGCGATCGTGTCTACGAACTTAGCAGGATCGGTCTCTGCTCCTACCTGCACTAACTGCGCATGTATCTCAATGCCTTTGGATGCCAGTTCCTGCTTGGCGATACAACCGGCTACAACCCGTGCGGCTGTCTCTCGTGCGCTTGCTCGACCTCCACCTCGCCAATCACGAATACCGTATTTCTGCTCATAGACCTTATCCGCATGTCCGACGCGATAGGTGTGCTTGAGGTATTCGTAGTCTTCCGGCCGTGCATTTCTGTTGCGAATAATAAAGGCGATAGGCGTGCCAAGCGTCACACCGTCCAAGACACCGGAGAGCCATTCCACTTCATCGGGTTCGTGCACAGCACGAGACGAAACTCCGACGAGTCCTTTTCCTGCGCGACGATCTAGCTCTGCGCGTATTATCGTCAGGTCAATCTTTAAACCGGCAGGCACACCGTCCAAGACCCCTCCTATCGCTACTCCGTGACTCTCACCGAAGCTCGTAAACGTCCAATTTTCACCAAAAACATTCATAAGACGCCACAAAAGTACTAAAAAGTTTGCATATATGCAAAAAAAAGTGTAAATTTGCACGCAAATTTGTAGCAAAATGAAGAAAGAGATTATATCTGTAGTGCTTTTAGCGCTGGTTTGTGCGTTGCCGATGAAGGCGCAGCAGTTGCCTGACCCGCATTTTGAGAACTGGTCAGATAAGTTCAAGAGTGATGTGCAGTTGGCCGATTGGCACGGTAGTAATGTGAGCCAGGTCGGTTCGAAATTCACGTTCATGTACCAGAAACCGGGACGTACGGGTTACTGCGCTTACGTGACGGATCGTTCAATTGGTATTCCGAAACTGAACTTAGGCGCGACCGGACCTGGTTACATGAGTCTGGGTATTCCTTGGCAGTATCTGAAAGGCTTGAACCTGAATAGCGCTACCGCCGGAACGGAAGGTGGTATCCCGTGGAAATACCGTCCGGATACGATGAGTGTGTGGATCAAACGTGTGGGTCCGAATACGGATAAGGAGGATTTCCATCTGCTTTTCTATTCGTGGATCGGTACGGCGAAGAGCAGTAACTATAAGAACAAAGCAGGCGGTTGCACGACCACCGAGCGTATCAACGAGGAGTCGGATGTCCGTTCAGCCACCGATGGCAACGAGTGCGGTATTGATCAGCCTGTCAAGCAAGTGGCTGAAGGATGGTATCGTGCACGGGCTAAGTACAATGAGTGGACGCAGATCAAAGTGCCGGTGCTCTATAAGAACGACGGCAAACCGACGATGTGTAACGTCATTTTCTCGGCTGGTAACTATCCCGCTTTCCGTGCAAACGACGGTCTGTATGACGGTAACGCGTTGTACGTGGATGATGTAGAGTTGATCTACTCGTCGAAGATTGACAAACTCGTCATCAACGGCAAGGAATGGAAGGAGTTCGACCCGAACAGCGAGAAGGTGCAGACCTATAAGTTAGTCGGAGCAAATGATGTGAAGATTGCAGGATACCGCGGAATCGGTACGCTCACGAATATCAAAGGCGAGAAAGCACGTTTCAACGGTCGCAAACTCGACGGTCAGGAGATGACCATCGTGCCGGGTGAGATCAACGGTAAACCATGGGTGATCACCGTGAAAGCCGAGGATAACTCCTCCACACATACCTATACTATTCAAATAAAGAACTAAGCATTGAATATCACATCTTTTAGCATAGTAGACTGGACGCTGCTCGGCATACTGCTTGGGTTGTTCTTGGCGCAAGTCTATTGGTACAGCCGCTATATGGCTGCTCCTGCACGGCGTCTTCGCAAGGACAAAAAAAATGCCAAAATGGTCAATGACCAAATGGTCAATGCTCCCGGAGTCTCTGTGATTCTGGCGGCGCACAACGAAAGTGAGAACTTGTCGCAGTACCTGCAGGCTCTGCTCACGCAGGATTATCCGCTGTATGAGGTGATTGTGGTGGACGACGGTTCGGAGGATGAGACCCGTGCGGTCGTGGAGAGTTATATGGTGCGTGACCCGCGTCTTCATCTGACGTTTGTGCCCTATGGCGCACGTGTGGCATCGACGAAGAAACTGGCCTTGACGCTGGCAGCTAAGGCAGCACAGTATGACTATCTGCTCTTGACGGATGCCGACTGCGTACCGGAGAGTAATCAATGGATTCGTTCGATGATGGCCGGTTTCCAGGCGGACAAACAGATCGTTCTCGGTTTCGGTGCGTATTTCTACGACAAGGATCACGTCAACCGTCTGGTGCGTTTCGATACGCTCTTCAACGGTCTGCATTATTTAGGAGCCGCGTTGTGCGGACATCCGTACATGGGTGTCGGCCGTAACTTGGCGTACCGCAAGAGTCTGTTCTTTGAGTCCGGAGGGTTCACGCATATGATGGGTAACCGTTCCGGTGATGATGATCTGTTCGTGAACTATGTAGCCACCAAAGCGAACACGGCTGTTGTTCTGAATAGGGAGAGTTACACCTGGTCGCCGGCTAAGAAGACGATGAAGGAATGGTGGCAACAGAAACGGCGTCATCTGTCCGTTTCCCCGAACTACCGTTTGGGTACAAAGATACGCTTGGCATTAGAACCGATCAGTAGAGGTTTGTTCTATGCCATGTTGATAGTCATCGGGGTGCATTATCCCGTCATCAGTATCCCGTTTGCTGCGGCTGTTGGCTTGTTCTTCGTGCGTTGGTGGTTCCAGACGGCTGTGCTCAACGTGTCTGCACGACGCATGGGTTTGCACCGCTTCAGTATGTGGAGCGTGCTCTGGTTTGATATCACCTTACCGCTCGTGAACCTCTACATGCTCATCGTTCCGCGCAAGAAAAAGAATATCTGGTAAATAATGTTTAATGTTGAATGTTTAAAGTTTAATGAATATGGCAGAACAGAAACAATTATCGATTAACATCGCTCCTGATAAAGCACAGGGCGTGTTTGCTAACTTAGCGCTGATAGCGCACACTCCGACGGAGTTCGTTTTGGATTTTGCGCAACTGATGCCGGGTGTTCCGCAGGCAAATGTCGTTGCACGTGTGGTAGTAACGCCGGATCAAGCAAAGAAGATCCTTGGGGCTCTCCAGAACAACATCGGTCAGTACGAGCAGAAATTCGGTACGATCCAACCGATCGGTGGCCCGATTCCGGGAAGTACGCTTCCCTTGACCTTCTCCGGAGGTGAAGCTTAAAATCTGAAATCTTAAATCAAAAATCACAAATATTATGAAAACTTTCCCTGCTTCGCAGTTAATCATCAATGCCGATGGTTCTGCATTTCATTTGCATCTCAAACCCGAGTTCTTGGCGGACAAGGTGATTCTCGTCGGTGACCAAGACCGTGTGAATATGGTGGCATCCTTCTTTGACGAAGGTTCTATCGAATGTGACGTGCAATCCCGTGAGTTCCATACGATCACCGGTAAGTACCAAGGCAAGCGTATCTCGTGTATCTCCACCGGTATAGGTACCGATAACTGCGATATCGTCATGAACGAGATCGACGCGCTCGCAAATATCGATTTCAACACCCGTCAAGAGAAAGAGAACAAACGCGTGCTCGACATCGTCCGTATCGGTACGTGCGGTGGTATGCAGGAAGATATTCCGCTGGGCACTTTCCTCGTAAGCCAGAAATCCATCGGTTTTGACGGTGTGCTCGCTTTCTATCATGACCGTGACAAGATTGCTGACCTCGGTTTTGAGAAAGCCTTCGTGGACTTTACCGGTTACCCGAAGAAAGCAGCTGTGCCGTACGTGGTAGCCGCTAACCCGGAACTCGTGGACCGCATCGCGAAGGACGATATGATGCGTGGTTGCACCATCGCTGCCAACGGTTTCTACGGCCCGCAAGGCCGCGTGCTGCGTATAGACCTTGCCGTGCCGGATATCAATGAGAAGATTACCGCCTTCCGTTACGAAGGACAGCGTATCACCAACTACGAGATGGAAGGTAGCTGTATCGCCGGTTTGGCACTCCATATGGGTCACCGCGCTATGACGGTTTGCTGCGTCATCGCACAGCGTAAGATTGAAGCCGCTAACACCGACTACAAACCGCGTATCAAAGAGTTAGTAAAAACCGTTCTTGAACGTATCTAAAAAAATCACAAATGACCAATCACAAATTACCAATACTCTTTCTTCTAATGGTCAGCCTTTTATGCGGCTGCCAGAAGAAAGAGCAAGCCTTCCAATACAACGTGGATAAATTCTATGACTTGGAGATCCTCCGTTACGATGTACCGGAGTTCGATAGCCTGACGCTGCAGCAGAAATCGCTCATCTATTGTTTGAGCGAGGCTGCCCTATACGGACGTGATATCCTCTTCGACCAAAACGGTCGTTATAACCTGCGTATCCGTCGTGCATGCGAGGCGCTGTATCTCAATTATCCGTACGATAAGAAAGCTCCTGAGTTCGCGGCTTTCGAGCGTTACCTCAAGCGCGTGTGGTTCTCCAATGGCATCCATCATCATTATTCGGAGGATAAGTTCTTGCCGGAGTTCTCGCAAGAGTGGTTCATGACCGCTTGTGAGGCAGCCGGTGTGCTATATGAGTCGGCCATCTTGCCCGTGATGTTCGATCCGGCTGTTATGCCCAAGCGCATGACGGCACAAGACGGAGTGGATCTCGTAGCTTGTTCTGCCGGCAACTACTACGGCGAAGGAGTCACGCAAGCCGAAGCCGAAGCATGGTATGCTGCGCACAAGGACAACTCCGCAGAACCACTGTGGATAGGTCTGAATAGCCAACTCGTCAAAGACGAGAATGGTCAGATCGTCGAGCGCGTGTATAAAGTAGGTGGTCTCTATGGCGAAGCTTTGGAGCACGTGGTATATTGGCTCAAAGAGGCGCTGAAATACGCCG
Organism: uncultured Bacteroidales bacterium; assembly: GCA_902769535.1. Taxonomy (GTDB): domain Bacteria; phylum Bacteroidota; class Bacteroidia; order Bacteroidales; family Paludibacteraceae; genus Colicola. Next base: position 44,461 of record CACXPH010000011.1, on the reverse strand, counting down.
AGAACGATGCACAACGCCTCGCTATCGAGAAGATGATTGCCTTCAACGAGACCGGTGATCTCAAGACCTTCAACGAATACTGCATCGCGTGGGTGAAAGACCTGGAGAGTCGTGTGGACTATGTGAACGGTTTCACGGAGACGTACACCGACCCGCTGGGTATCACCGGTACCTGGGAGTCAATGGTGAACTTCAAAGACCTTGTGGCAACCAAACGCACCCAACTCATCTCCGATAATGCACAATGGTTCGAAGACCACTCGACCACCGATCCGAAATACAAAAAGGAAGAAGTCAAAGGTGTGACGGCCAAGGTCATCACCGCGGCTATACTCGCCGGTGACTGCTATCCCGCTACGCCGATCGGTATCAACCTGCCGAATGCCAACTGGATCCGCAAAGAGTATGGTTCCAAGTCCGTCACCATCGACAACCTCATGCACGCATATAACGAAGCGGCAAAGGGTAACGGCTTCAACGAAGAGTTCATGATTGACGATGAGATCCGTGCTATCTATGAGCAGTACGGCGCTATGTGCGGTGACCTGCATACCGATTTGCATGAGTGCGTAGGACACGGTTCAGGCAAACTCATGCCGGGTGTTACCAAAGATGCACTCAAGGAGCACGCTTCTACCATCGAAGAGGCACGTGCGGACTTGTTCGGACTTTATTACCTGGCCGATCCGAAACTGGTTGAACTTGGTCTGCTGCCGAATATGGAAGCCTACAAAGCCGGTTACTACCAGCAGATGATGAATGGCGCAATGACGCAACTCGTTCGCATTGAAGAGGGAAAGGATGTCGAAGAGGCGCATATGCGTAATCGTCAACTGATTGCCAACTGGGTGCTGGAGCATGCCAACGGTGAAGTGGAGATCATCGAGCGTGACGGCAAGCACTACCTGCGTATCAATGATTATGAAGGTGTACGTCGTCTGTACGGCGAACTGCTCGCAGAGATCCAGCGTATCACTTCCGAGGGCGATTATCCTGCTGCCAAAGAGATAGTGGAGAAGTATGCCGTAAAGGTAAATCCGGAATTGCATAAAGAGATTCGTGAGCGCTATGCAAAACTGAACCTCGCGCCGTACAAAGGCTTCGTCAATCCGGTTTATACGGCTGTCAAAGATGCAGAAGGTAACATTACCGACGTGAAGATCGACTTCACGGAAGGTTACATCGAGCAACACCTCCGCTACAGCCGCTACTACAGTCCGCTACCGGATGTCAATTAAACTTCCGATATCAAAATCGATTGCCAACAGACTCCTGTTGTTGCAAGCAATTAATGGCGACGAGCTTATGCCCGTCGCTGTTAATATGCCTGACGATGTGATCGTTCTCCATGATGCCCTCGCGCGCCTACGCGAATATAAGAAAGGAGAACCCCTCACGCTTTATCTCAAGAACTGCGGAACGGCCTTGCGGTTCTTGGAAGTCCATCTGCATCAATGCTATCCGGGTGAACCCATCACACTAACCGGCGATCCGCGACTCATGGAACGCAAGGGCAAACCCACCTCGCAAACCAACTCCGCTTTGCTCATGCACGGAATAGAAGTGTCCGATGACTCGCCTTACGTAGAGATGACCCGCAAGGTGATGGAGATGTACAAGAAAAACTCCTTCCCTCTTGGGAGGGATGGGGTAGGCTCACCAATCGAAGCAGACTGGTCTGCTGCGGCTTTTTGGTATGAATATATCGCCATCCACGGTGGTGAGTTATTACTAGAAGGTCTCACAGCCGACAGTATCCAAGGCGACCGCATCGTCGCGGACATCTATGCTGAACATTTCGGTGTTCAAACGGAGTTTGTACCCGAAGGTGCCAAAATCACCAATCACCAATCACCAAAAACGAAGTTAATCGCGCCCTTGTGGCAGAGAATCACCAATAAATCCATTTCAATAGATTTCACCAACTGTCCTGATTTATATCCGGCAGTTGCATTGACTTGTGAAATCTTGAAGATGGATTTGCATGCCTCCGGCACCGAACGCTTGAAATACAAAGAGTCCGATCGTCTCGAGGCCGTCCGTCTCCACGAAGTGCGTAATGACCATCGTATAGCGATGGCATTGATGTGTGCCGACTATCCCGTCTCCATCGAAGACCAAGCCTGCATCGCCAAGAGTTATCCATCGTTTGTAGCGCAATTTTCAAAATTCAATCTCCAAACTCCCATCGCTCACATCACACCGATTAAAGGAGTCAATGATGATAACTTAGGCAAGAAACACGCGCTGTCCAAACTCATTCATGCCGCCAATTCCGAGTATGTCTGGCTGCACGACGATGACGTCGTTTTGCCGAAGGCTACACATGACACATTACACTTTACACATGACTTGATTATCCTGCCCTTGCGCATGGAGAGTGAGAACGATAAACCTTCGCTCTTGGAGAAACTTCAGATGGCGGAGTACGCAGCCATCCAGGAACTGACGATGCGCACAGCGAAGCGCGGCCATGCGATCATGTGTTCCGGTGCGAACCTGATCGTCAAACGCGAGGTATGGCTGGCGTGCGAACCGGACATCCATCCGGAGATACCTTCCGGCGATGACATATTCCTGCTCGAAGCCGTTAAGCGTCACGGATATACGGTCGGTGTGATAGACGAACCGGACTATACAGCCGTTGTGCGTCCCCTTACATCATGGCGCGCGTTCTTCCGTCAGCGCATGCGCTGGGCAGGCAAAGCACCGCATTATACCGACCGGGATATTATCCGTTATGGTCAGCTGATCCTTTACGCAAATATCCTTCAATGGCTCTGCCCCCTCGTTCTTCTGATTAAGTTCCCTATTGAGTTCTCGCTCATCAAAAAAAGAGAACCACAAACCTCGTGGCTTGTGGCTCTGCTTCTCGAGATAATCTATCCGTATTATCTCTTTATCTGCCTTATCGGCGGTCTTTTTAGAAAGGCTTGGTAATAACCAATAACCTATCACCTTTATCATACCACTCCGCTAAAGCCCATGAAGGCCATCGCCAGCAGACCAGCGGTCAGCAGCGCGATAGGCGTGCCTTTCATCGCTTCCGGCACTTTTGCCAGCGCGAGTTGCTCGCGGATACCTGCGAACAGGATAAGTGCCAGACCGAAGCCCAGCGCGGTTGCAAAAGCGAAGAGCGTACCGGTCAGCATGCCGTGCTCTGCACCCATCGGCAGTTTCTCTGTGCCGTTAGCTACCAGAATAGCCACACCGAGGATACAGCAGTTGGTCGTGATCAGCGGCAGGAACACTCCTAAGGCTTGATAAAGCGACGGACTGATCTTCTTCAGGATGATCTCGATCATCTGCACGAGGGCAGCGATGATGAGGATGAACAAAATCGTCTGCAGGAACTCCAAGCCCCAAGCGACCAACAGCATTTGTAACAGGTATGTAACAACCGTCGCGAGCGTGAGCACGAATACAACAGCGGCGCTCATACCCATCGCGGTGTCGATTTTCTTACTTACTCCCAGGAACGGGCAGATACCCAAGAACTGGCTCAATACGATATTATTAACAAATATCGCAGAGATGAAAATTAAAAAGTAAATCATAATTATTTGTTCTGGATTTTGTTAATAATGACCATCAAATAGGCAAGGGCGATGAACGCACCCGGAGCGAGTACGAACACGAGTGCGCCGTAGTTATCCGGGAAGACGGTCAGGCCGAAGCACGAACCCGTTCCGAGTAACTCACGAACCGCACCGAGCAGCGTCAGCGCCAGCGTGAAACCAAGACCCATACCGATACCGTCGAGGGCACTGAGACCTACGCTGTTCTTCGCAGCAAAAGCCTCGGCACGACCAAGCACGATACAGTTCACTACGATCAGCGGAATGAACAGACCCAGCACGTCATAGATAGCCGGCAGGTATGCCTGCATGAGCAACTGAACGAGTGTTACGAAGGTAGCGATGACCACGATGAACGCCGGGATACGTACCTTGTCAGGAATCAGGTTCTTGAGCAACGAGATAACTACGTTCGAGCAGATGAGCACAAACATGGTCGCTAAACCCATACTCATACCGTTGATAGCGCTGGTAGTGGTGGCCAAGGTCGGACACATACCGAGCACGAGCACAAAGGTCGGATTCTCTTTGAGAATACCGTTGGTTAATGTTTTCAATCCGTTACTCATGACTTACCTCCGTTTCTGTTTGTTCGTTCACTCCTTCATCTTTCACTCCTTCATTCTTTAGTTGACTGGCGCCGGTTGTGGCTTCCGTGCCTTTGAATTCCGCATACGCTTTGTTAATCGCCTGCAGGAACGCGCGGCTGGAGATGGTAGCTGCCGTGATAGCATCTACGTCACCGCCATCTTTGCTGACCGCAAAAGCACCCGTGGCCTTACGACCGATGATGTTCTGACCCGGCTTGTCGGCGTTCTTGAACCAGTGTTCCATGTGCGAACCCAAACCCGGAGTCTCCTGGTGCTCCAATATCTCGTATCCGAGGATGGTTCCTTCTGCATCAAAACCAACCATCACGCGGAACGGACCACCGAAACCGTCTACTGCCACTTCAATGGCCGTACCGTCTTCGTGACCGGCAAGAACAGCCTGCTTGGCTGCCTCTTGTTTGGCGATCTTCTGCGCCTCGATATTCTTCAGCGTCAGCAGATAGACGCCTGCTAAGGCACCGGCTGCTACCATCGAGATGATAACCAGGCTCAGCACCATATTCTTAAATGAACTTTGTAACTTTTCCATAACTCCCTCCTTATTTCTTTTTTTCTCCGAAACGTTGCGGACGAATCTTGTTCAACAATGGAACGCAAGCGTTCATGATAAGGATGGCGAAGGACATACCTTCCGGATAAGCACCCCAGGTACGGATGACCATCATAATGAAACCGATGCCGATACCGAAGATGATCTTACCCCACGCACTCATCGGGCTCGTCACATAATCGGTGGCCATGAAGAACGCACCGAGCATCAGACCACCGCTGAGCAGTTGGTAACCTACGAAAGTCGAAGGATCCATGCCGGCCGGCGTAGCGATCCATGAGAAGAGCGCCACCGTGCCGATGATAGCTACCGGTATATGCCATGTGATCACGCGGCAGCAGATGAGGATCAGTCCTCCGAGGATGAGCGCAGCCGCGCTGACCTCGCCGAGTGAACCACCCATCGCACCTACGAACGAATCCATTAGACTCGGCAGTTGGTCCACGAAACTCGTGTCGCCGGATTTCATGATGTGCTTCAGATAATAGAGCGGAGTAGCACCTGTCTCTGCATCCAGATAACTCGTTGCAAAACCCTTGGCAACCGGCCAGGTCGTCATCTGTGCCGGGAAGGAGATGAGCAGGAATACACGTCCTACGAGTGCCGGGTTGAACGGGTTCTGACCCAGACCACCGAACGTCATCTTACCTACGCCGATGGCCACTACTGCACCAATCAACACGATCCACCAGTCGAGACTCGACGGCAGGTTGAAGGCCAGCAGCAGACCGGTCAGCACGGCCGACAGGTCGCCGATGGTTTGTCTTTGCTCTTTGAGCAAGAAACGGCTGATGAGCCACTCGGTCAGCACGCAGGCTGCAACCGAAATAGCGGCCGTGATAAGTGCTCCAAAGCCAAACTGCCACACGGATACCGCATACGCAGGCACCAAGGCAAGAATGACCAGCAGCATATTTTTCCGAACTGAATCACCGCTGTGCGCGTGAGGAGCCGGAGTTGTAATAAATTGTTTCATATCTTTCAAATTACAAATTACCAATTACAAATTACCAATTATTTTGCGGCTGCAGCAGCGGCTGCTCTTTCCCGCAAAATAGCTCCCACTTTGGCTTTCGCCGGACGGATACCGTCGAGCAGACGACGGTGAGCCGGACAGGTATAGACGCAGCAACCGCAGTCGATACAATCCATCACGTCGTGCTTCTCGCATTCTTCCCACATCTCCAGTTCACTCATGCGTTGGAGCAGATACGGCTCCAGACCCATCGGACAAGCCTGCACGCACTTACCGCAGCGGATGCAGTTGTCTTGCTCCGGACGGATGCTCTCCGCCTGAGGCAGGAACAGCAGACCCGACAGACGTTTGTATGCCGGCATACCTTCTATATGATCCATCGCGCGACCCATCATCGGACCGCCACCGATGATCTTACCCGTATCCACCGGAACACCACCTGCGAGGGCAATAACGTCCTCAATCGGCGTACCGAAACGAACGAGGTAGTTACCCGGCTTCGACACTTTCTTTCCCGTCACGGTCATCACGCGGCTGATGAGCGGTTTGTTCTTCTGTACCGCCTCATATACTGCGTATATGGTCGCTACGTTATCAACGACAGCACCTACCTCGATCGGAAGCGCACCGCTCGGTACCTGACGACCGATACAAGCGTCGATCAGCTGTTTCTCACCGCCTTGCGGATACTTCAACTTGAGCGGCAGCACCTCGACACCCAGGCTGGAGTTCGCCAACTTGGTCATATGCTCAATCGCATCTTTCTTGTTGTTCTCGATACCGATGATCGCGCGGTCAACACCCAGCGCTTTCTTCAGTATCTGGATACCGATCATGATCTCCTCGCCGTGCTCGAGCATCAACTGATGGTCGCAGGTCAGGTACGGCTCGCATTCCACACCGTTCACGATCAGCACTTCCGCTTTCTTGCCTGGAGGCGGCAGCAACTTCACATGCGTCGGGAAACAAGCGCCACCGAGACCTACGATACCGGCTGCGGCAATCTTGTCGATGATAGCTTTCGGCTCCAACGTGCACTGACGCACCAGATCCGGCGTGCGGTCGATTTCCGGCATCCATACATCGCCTTCAACGTCGATATAAATGGCTTGTCCGGGTGCACCCCAGGCATCGGTCCAGTCACCGATCTTGGTCACCGTTCCGCTCACCGGCGAACAGATGTTCGCACTCACGAACCCACCGGCCTTGGCCAGCAGTTCGCCTACTTTTACTTTCGCTCCGACTTCCACTACAGCCTGCGTCGGTGCACCGATGTGTTGCACAAGCGGAATAATCGCTTGCTTCGGCAGCGGACACTCAGTGATGGGCTGGTGCGCGGAGAATTGTTTGTTGTCTTGCGGATGAACTCCGCCTATGTTAAATGTTCTCATAATTCTAACGTTTTAACAGCTTAACGATTTAACCGTTTAACGTATACCCAGCGCCAGCGGGAATACCGCTCTCGGCGTAGCCAGCGCTTTGATCTTCTCAGCGATAACCGGATCGAAGCCCTTCTTTCCATCTGAAGGCTGATCACTCACTGCTGATGACTCCTCAGCCGGAATAAGGATGAGTTTCACTTGGTCCATGGTCGGTTCGCCACCTACAGGGCAGGCCAGACCTTCGATACCGCCTGCTTTCACACATGCCTCGGCAAAGTTACGGCAACCGGCAAATCCGCAACCACCGCAGTTAGCGCCCGGCAACACTGCCGTCACAAGGTCAATGCGCGGATCTTCTTCCACTTTGAAGTACAGGCTGACTACATACAGCAGGCAGGCTGCCAGAAAGGCAATCACACCTAATACTCCCATAGAAATAAAAATCAGATTCATATTATTTATTTTTTAAAACTATATACACCATACACCCTACACCTTCCTCGCCGTAAAAACAAATTGTTTTTGCAGCCGGTGTTTGAATACGCTGAGTCCGATGTAATACAGCGCGATGCCGCAGAGCGACAAGGTGCCCACTACAGCCTCCGACCAATCCGTCACGAAATCCAGCACGGCGATCAATCCCATCATCACAATAAAAGGCAGGATATACGCTAACAACACGGCCTTCCACGCCAAACGCTCGCGTACTTCTACCTCCACTTGATCGCCTACTTGCATAGGCTCGAGCATGACGACATCCATCTCTTTCTGCTGACTCTCCGCCGACATACACATACTGCGCGCCTTACATGCCGAACAGGCACTTGTCTGCACAATTTCCACATGCGCTAACTCTCCGTTAACGCTCAGTACCACACCCGTATGTCGTATCAATTCGTCCATGCACATTAAAAGCGACTGCAAAGATACAAAATCTTTTTTATATGCGCAAGTGCGCGCGTTCTTTTTTAATAAAAAATCCACCTTTTTCGCCAAAAAATGCAAAACTTTCCACTTTCAACTTTCCACTTTCACCTTTTTTTTGTACTTTTGTGCGCTAATTTGAGATAATATGCCCAGAACAGTATCAAAATCGAGAAATATAGCCGAAGAGCGTCCGAACGAACGCGCTATTCGAGTGGAGAAAACAAACACGTGGGAGTCGATCCGGCATTTCTTCCAGGCGCGTGAGACGCGTATGGTCATCGGCATCCTGCTTCTTCTGTTTGCCGTCATCGCCTTGCTGTCGTACGTCAGTTTCCTCTTTACCGGCACCTATGACCAAGATATCCTTTCGTTATCCCGTGCCGAGCGTATCGCCAATCGTGCAGCCGTGCGTAACATCATCGGTCTGCCGGGTGCGGTGCTCGCGCAGTTCCTCATCGACGGCAGTTTCGGTTATGTGTCGCTTCTCCTTGTCTTACTGCTCGGTGCGTACGCCTTGCGGCTCATGCATGCACTCAAAGATATCCCGGCACTCAAATGGTTCTGCTGCACATCCTTCTTGGTACTCTGGGGTTCGGTCGTTCTGGGTTTCATTCATGATACGGTACATCAACTCGGCGTTTACCGCTGGGGTGGAGCGTTCGGCGAAGCCGCTTCGCGTTGGCTCGTGAGCTACGTGAACACCACCGGCGCCATCCTTATTCTCGTGGCGCTGATGGTCATCTTCCTCATCGTTACCGACCCGCGTTTCATTGACCGCTGCAAGGCCTTCGGCGCGTGGTTCGCAGGACTCTTCAAACGGAAGAGGAAGCCTACCTCTGACCCCTCCCTGCAGGGAAGGGAAGACGGTGACGAGGTGGTTCTGGATATTCCGGTCGATGACAATCACCAATCACCAATAACCAATAACCAATCGGAAGACGAAGTCACCTTCACGATAGATTCCGGAGCATCTCCCCAAAATAATGGGGAGAGCGACCTTCGCCAAGAGGGGCAAGTGGATATTACAATCGATGTTCCGCTGGTCGATGATAACGATGAACCGCTTGGCGATGCGCCACTGCCCATTGAAGATGCTCTCCCCCTTCAGGGGGAGTCGGAAGGGGCTTCTCTGAAGATTGAAGACATCGTCGAAGACGAACTCTACACCAAAGATCCGGACAAACTCCTCGAGAAACTCGGACCGTATGATCCTCGCAAAGATCTCGAGTTCTATAAGTTCCCGTCGCTCAACCTGCTCAAGGTCTATGACAACGAAGCGGCGCCGGTCATCAACGAAGAGGAGCAACGTGCTAACGGTGCCCGTATCGTCACTACCTTGCGTAACTACGACATCGAGATAGAAAGCATCAAGGCGACTGTCGGACCGACCGTCACGCTCTATGAGATAGTCCCGAAAGCCGGTATTCGCGTAGCGAAGATCCAGTCGCTCGAGAACGACATCATGATGTCTCTCTCCGCAACCGGAATCCGTATCATCGCGCCGATCCCGGGCAAGGGCACCATCGGTATCGAGGTGCCGAACGAGAACCCGCAGGTCGTTTCCATGCACTCCGTCATCGCTTCCAAGCGCTTCCAGGAAGAATCGAAGATGCGTCTGCCTATCGCCTACGGTCGCACCATCACCAACGAGGTCTTTATGTTCGACCTCGCCAAGACCCCGCACCTCCTCGTAGCAGGTGCCACCGGTACCGGTAAGTCCGTCGCCATCAACGCCATCATCACCTCGCTGCTCTACAAGAAGCACCCGGCCGAACTCAAACTCGTCATGGTCGATCCGAAGATGGTCGAGTTCGCGCCCTACAAACCGCTGCTCAAGCATTTCCTCGCGGCGCAGCCTGACACGGACCCCGAGCAGATCGTCATCACCGACTGCGACCGCGTCATCAACACGCTCAACTCCCTCGTCATCGAGATGGAGAACCGCTACAAGCTCCTCATGGACGCCGGTGTGCGTAACCTCGAGGACTATAACGATAAGTTCGTTCGTCGTCGTCTCAACCCCAACAAACTCGTGGCGGACAGCTTGCACCACCAGTACCTGCCCTATATCGTCATCATCATCGACGAGTACGGTGACTTCATCATGCAGGCGGGCAAGCAGGTCGAGACGCCTATCGCGCGTATCACGCAGAAAGCCCGTGCGGTCGGTATGCACATGATCCTCGCTACCCAGCGTCCGTCTGTCAATATCGTCACGGGTGTCATCAAGGCGAATATCCCGACGCGTATAGCCCTGCGTACGCAGTCCGTCATCGACTCCCGAACCGTCCTCGATGCCAAGGGTGCCGAACAACTCATCGGTCGCGGTGACAGCCTCTATGCCGGCAACGCCTCCATCACCCGTGTGCAGTGTGCTTTCGTGGACACGCCCGAGGTGGACGAGATCGTCAAGCACATCGCTAAACAGCAGCGTTATACCGAACCGTACCAACTGCCCGAGTATGTGGGTGAAGGCGGCGAAGGCGAAGCCTTGGCGCCCGGCAGCGTAGATTTGAAACGCCTCGACCCGATGTTTGCAGATGTCGCCCGTTACGTAGTAACGAAGCAAGAAGGCTCGACCTCCCGTCTGCAGCGCGCCTTCGAGATCGGTTATAACCGCGCCGGTAAACTCTCCGACCAACTCGAGGCAGCCGGAGTCGTTGGCCCGAACAAAGGACCCAAAGGCCGTGACGTCCTCATCCAAGACCTCGACCAACTCGATAAACTGCTCGAAGAATTAGGCGTCAAATGAAAATGCTACTAACAATATTAACAATCCTGAGTTCGTTCCTCACGAACCTTGAGACCAAGACCCTCCAATCGGACTTCACCGTCACGGTGTCGGAAGAAGTGAACGCACCGATGAACTACCCGGGCACGATCGTCATGAGCGGTCGGCAGTTCCGTTTGTCGATGTTTAATATCGAGGCGGCGTACGACGGCAAGACGCTCTATATGTACTCCCCAGAGACGGATGAACTGACGCTCACCAACCCGACCGAAGAGGAACTGCTTGAGTCCAATCCGCTCCTCTACGCCAAAGCCCTCGTGCCTGTCTGTAACATCACGGAGCGAACCGTAACCGGTAACCCCTCACCGCTCACCCTTATCACCCTTACCCCCAAGGATCAGAGTATCGGCATCAACCGTTTTGTGCTCAAGATCCGTACTGCCGACCTCATACCCCTTTCCGTGGAACTCAAAGAGGGCAAAAAATCCACGGTCCTCAAGTTCAAAGAACCGAAATTTGTGACCACCAAACAAGAATATAAAATCACGCCTGATAAAGATACTTACGTAAACGATTTAAGACAATGAATAGAGTTAAATGCTTGATTATAGGTTCCGGTCCTGCCGGCTATACCGCAGCCATCTACGCTTCGCGTGCTAACTTAGCGCCTGTACTGATTGAAGGTCCCCAACTCGGCGGACAACTGACCACTACCACCGAAGTCGAGAATTTCCCCGGTTATCCCGATGGTGTAGAGCCCTTCACAATGATGGACGACATGCGTCGTCAAGCCGAGCGTTTCGGTACGACTTTCGTCTCCGGAATAGTAACAAAGGTAGAATTCTCACTTCCCTCCCTTCAGGGAGGGACCGAGGGTAGGCCTCCCCATAAGGTCTGGGCCGAAGACACAGACCTCTACGAAGCCGACGCGGTCATCATCGCTACCGGTGCTTCCGCCAAGTACCTGGGTCTGGAGTCTGAGCGCACCTATCGCGGTCGCGGCGTGAGTGCCTGCGCTACCTGTGACGGTTTCTTCTATCGCAAGAAGACCGTGGCAGTCGTAGGTGGTGGTGACACGGCGTGCGAGGAAGCGAACTACCTGGCAGGACTCTGCGAGAAAGTCTATATGATCGTGCGTAAACCGTACTTGCGTGCTTCTGAGATCATGCAGCAGCGCGTGCTCAATAACCCCAAGATCGAGGTGCTCTTTGAGCATAATACCCTCTGTCTCACCGGCGAAGGTAAGGTACAAGGCGCTGACCTCATCTACCGCAAAGGCGAACCCGACGAAGCCATCAAGCACATCGCCATCGACGGTTTCTTCCTCGCCATCGGTCATCATCCCAATACCGAACTGTTCAAGGACTACGTTGCCCGCGACGCGGAGGGATATATTATTGTCAAAGATAACGGCACACAGTGCTACGCTCCGATAACCGATAACCGCTCACCGCTCACCGTTATCCCCGGCATCTTCGCCGCCGGAGACTGTGCTGACCCGCATTATCGTCAAGCGGTAGTAGCCGCTGGTTCCGGTGCCAAAGCAGCCATCGAGGCAGACAAATACATCAAGAGTCTCTAAGGTGAATTTTCTTGACCAACTAAATAACACACAGCGCGAAGCGGTGACGTGTACGGAAGGCGCGTCGCTCATCGTCGCCGGAGCAGGTTCGGGTAAGACCCGCGTGCTGACCTATCGTATCGCGTACCTGTTGCAGCAAGGTGTGCCGGCCAGTCGTATCATGGCGCTGACCTTTACCAACAAGGCCGCCCGTGAGATGAAAGAGCGTATCACCAAATTGGTGGGTGACGAGGCGCGTTATCTCGCAATGGGTACCTTCCATCACGTGTGCACCAAACTGCTGCGTCCCAACGCAGACCAACTCGGCTTCACGCGGGACTTCACCATCTACGATACCACCGACAGCAAATCTGTCCTCAAGGCCATCTGCAAGGAGCACGGACTGGATGAGAAGATCTACAAACCCGGCGCCGTGCAGAGCCGTATATCGATGCTCAAGAACAACGGTATCAGTCCCGCGGCGTATGGTCAGAATACCCAACTGCTCCGCGAAGACCGCGAGGCGCGTATGTATGAGTTGGCGACCGTCTATGAGCAGTACCAGGTGCGACTGCGTGCAGCGAACGCGATGGATTTTGACGACCTGCTCATTAATACCCTGGCGCTCATGCGTCATTTCCCCGAGGTGCGCGAGCGCATCCAGACGCAGTTCCAATATATCTTAGTGGACGAGTATCAGGACACGAACTACATCCAGTTCCTGCTCGTTAAGATGCTCGCCGAACCGCAGAATAACATCTGCGTCGTAGGCGACGATGCGCAGTCTATCTATTCTTTCCGCGGCGCGGATATCCGGAATATTCTCAATTTCCGGCAGCAGTACCCCGATGCCAAGCTGTTCAAGCTCGAGCGTAACTACCGCTCCACGCAGACCATCGTCAATGCCGCCAACTCGCTCATTCATAAGAATGTGCACCAGATAGAGAAGACCGTCTATTCGGAGAAAGAAACCGGTCAACCGCTGTCGCTCAAACCCTATATGGATGACCGAGCTGAAGCGGCTGGAATTGCCACGAAAATCTCAAATCTCCATACGGCGCAAGCAGATCGGAAGAAATCTCAAATCTCAAATAGTCATTATAGTTATAATGACTTCGCTGTTCTCTATCGCACCAACGCGCAATCCCGTGTTATCGAAGGTGAGTTGCGCAAACTCAACATCCCGTACCGCATCTACGGCGGCACCTCGTTCTACCAGCGCAAGGAGATCAAGGATGCGCTCGGATACCTTCGCTTAGCGGTCAATCCCCGCGATAACGAAGCGCTCCTTCGTATCGTCGGTTTTCCCGGTCGCGGCATCGGTGAGACGACGATGAAGAAAGTGTCCACCAACGCTATCGAGCATCATCGTTGTTATCTGGATGTCATGCGGCAACCCGAAGCTACTGCGCTCGATGTCTCTGCCGCTACCTGCAAGAAACTGCAGGCTTTTGCCGCCTATATGGACGGCCTGAGTGAGCAGAGCGAAGCGATGGACGCTTTCGCTTTCACGGAGATGGTACTTCGTACCTCCGGCGTGATGACGGCGCTGGCCTTAGACCGCTCAACCGAAGGTATCGACCGTGCGCAGAACGTGCAGGAGTTGCTCAACGCGATCCATGAGTTCGTGGAGCAGCGTGCGAACGAAGGCATTGACTTCACGCCAATCACCGACTTCCTCTCGGAGGTCAGTCTGCAGACCGATCAGGATGAGAACCTGACCGACACCACCGAACGCGTCACGCTCATGACTGTACATGCCGCGAAGGGTCTGGAGTTCCCCGTGGTCTTCATCGCCGGTATGGAAGAGAACCTCTTCCCGTCCCAGTTCGCTATCAAGCCGCAGGAGATCGAGGAAGAACGCCGTCTGTTATATGTGGCGATTACCCGTGCGATGGAGCAGTGTTACCTCTCCTTTGCCCGCCAGCGCTTCCGTAACGGTTCGGTCACCTTTGCCTCCCCGAGTCGCTTCCTGAACGATATCGACCGCCAGTTCTTCTCCCTCGACCGACCGGCAAACAGAGAGACTAGTATCCCTAGGACGCCTAGTATTCCTAGGACGCCTAGTTCTCACAGAATCCCAAGTTTTACTACTCCCGCCCCTTCAGGGGAGGGTCGGGGAGGGGCTCCTCTCTCTTCCGTCTGGACGGAAGGTTCTCGTGTCTCCCATCGTGTCTTCGGGCTCGGTACGGTCGTACGTGTCTATCGCGATGAGGTGACCGAGAATGACAAGATAGAGATCCGTTTCGATACCCAAGGCCTCAAGACACTTCTCCTTACCCACGCCAAACTGGAAAAAGCACCCAATACATGAAAAAACTATCCCTCATATTCCTCTCCCTCCTCTGCGTCTGCAGCCTGCATGCGCAGGAGAATATACTGGACTTCTTGAAACAGGATATGAATAAGAGCATGCGTGACTACTGCTATCATATTCAAGAGGCCGGTTTTGAACTCTATGGTGAGACGGATGGTGCGCTGATATATATCGGTACGGTGGCGGGTGTGCCGGAGACCAATGTGCTTGTGTACGGTACGCCGGATCAGAAGAAAGTAGCGACTGTGGCTCTTCAGTTTCCCGCGGGGCAACATTGGAGAGGGAAGAGTGATTATGACTACCTACGGGATCTGGTGGCTTCCAAAATGGGTTCCCCGCACAAGGAGCAAATCGACAACGCAGAGTCGATGGCGGTATGGCGTTATTCGGATGTGATGGTGATAGTGACCAGTGATAGCGACGGCTCGATGTTCGTGGTTGGTAATGTGCGGGTGGAAGATGAATGGATGGAAGAGGATGAAACGCCGAAAGCAGCAGAACAGCAAGACGATGAAGAGGTAGATAAGAACAGTGAGATATACTGCCAAGCGGCACTCAAATCGGCTACAGAGGCATGGGAAGAAAGTGGTCGAACGGATCGCGATTATCTGTTAGCGATGTTGGCGTACGCAGAGAAATTAGGTGGTATCTACGGTGTTAAGGGATGGTACACAACGGCGGTAAATTATTATAAGAAAGCGCAAACATACGCGGAACTATACTCGGGGAAATACAGCGATTATTATGTGGGGAGTGTCTATAATCTGTATGTCGTCTATGCCGATATGAGTGATTTGGAAAATGCGGGACGATGTATCGAAGAATTCTTAGCCCTCATTCCTTATGTGACGTTTGAAAAACCAATCCACTATTTCATTTTCCTGCGAGCCGCAATAACGCATTATGAGACCTTGGGACAGTTTGCGGAAGCGGAGGCGATGTTTGGTCGTGCCATGAATGACTTACCTCGATTGACCGGCAATGAATATGCCGAGATATTGACGCTTCTCTTGCACGACCGCAGTACGCTCGCCATGCGTATGGGTAACCGTAAAGAGGCAAAAGAGTGGTTGGAACGTGAGGTAGAAACGCTGCGGCAGTTCTATACAGAACCGGACGCGCGATATGCGCTCTGGTATGCCGGTTACGGTGCATGGTATGGGTTGGAGAGACAGTTCGAGAAGGCCGAAGAGATGTTCCTGCGTGCGTTGCCGAATCTGGTGGGTCTTGACGAGCGGGAGAAGGGGATTTATGAGGCTAATATTTACGATAACTTAGGTATGGTGTACGCCTACATGGACAGACCGGATGACGCGATAGTTGCCGTGCAACGTTCGATGGAAGCCTATAAGGAGATATACACCTCCAATCATCCCAAGTATGCGAATGCGCTGACGAACTTGGCATATGCGTACAGTAAGAAGAAAAACTATCACAAAGCGATACAATATACTCAAGAGGCAGAACGCATCTTCGAACTTCTTCTGGGACCCGAGCACCCGAGTATGATGTTAGCGTTGTATAACGAAGGCTCTTTTTACAGTCAGTTAGCTAAATACGATGAGGCGGAGCGTCTGTTCCGGCAGAGTATCGGGATTGCCAAGAAGAACTATCAGCGTGCACTCGATTATATGTCGGAGTATCAACGTGAACAGTTCTGGCAGACCTGCATGGAGTTGATGGAACAGGAAGAGATAACCCACTTTATCTTTAACCACTATGCCGAGCGCCCGACCATTCCGGATTTTGCGTATGATAATGAACTCTTCTCTAAAGGTCTGTTGTTGGCCTCGACCGAGATGGTGCGTCGCTCGATAGAGGAGAGCGGGGACCAAGCCTTAATAGCGCGTTACGAGCAGCTGTCGCGACTCAAGGAACGTATCTATTTCATGGAGTTGAACGGCAAGGCTTCGCATGAACTGGACAGCTGCCGACAGGTGGCCGATGCCTTGGAGAAAGAGGTGACGCGGCAGAGTGCGGCTTTCCGTCAAAACGCGGATATATGGACAGTCACATGGGAAGATGTGCGGGTCGCGCTGCGACCTCACCAACTGGCGATTGAGTTCACGCGTATCCCGCTCAGCGAAGACTCGGCGATGTACGCGGCGTTGTTGTTACGAAGCGGCGATGCCCATCCGCGAATGGTGCCTTTGTTCGAAGAGAAAGAGGTGACTGCCATCCTGCAAACCACCGATCCCGATACCCAGTATGACTTCTCCAAAGGCGGCTGGATACTGTTCCGGCCGATCTGGTCCAAACTGCTGCAGTACATGCATTATGGCGATACGGTCTATTGTGCTGCGACCGGCGTGCTGCACCAGATAGCCATCGAGAACCTGCCCTTTAATGCCGAGCAGACCATCGGTGCCCTCTTCCAGATCGAACGCGTCTCGTCCACGCGTGAGTTAGTGCATGCCCACCATGCCGAGCAACCGCATTCGGCTGTCTTGTACGGCGGTATCTACTACGATATGGAGATGGATGACCTCTTGGCGCAGAGCGAGAGTTATTCCGATCTGGCTTTCGCCAGCACACGAGCCGTGACAGACGAATCGCTGCGTGCCGGCGTTCACTACCTACCGGGAACACGTTATGAGGTGGAGATGATACGGGCGATCCTGCGTCCGAGTGCACTCGACACGCGTGTCTATACCACCTCCTCTGCTAACGAAGAGTCGTTCAAAGCCCTGAGCGGACAGAAGAAAAATATCCTGCATGTCGCTACGCACGGCTTCTATTGGACCGACTCCACGGCGCGGGAACAACGTTATTTCGCGCAGCGTATGGCTCAGACGGGAACGTCCTCTGCTACCATCGATCCCTTGACGCGAAGCGGACTGCTCTTTGCCGGTTCGAACATCGCGCTGCGCGGGCACAGCGATGAGTTACCGCAGAGTGTACAAGACGGTATATTGACGTCCAAAGAGATCTCGTTACTTGATCTGCGCGGCTCGGAGATGGTCGTGCTCTCGGCCTGTGAGACAGGTAAGGGAGAGGTAACCGGCGACGGCGTGTTCGGTCTGCAACGTGCCTTTAAGATGGCGGGAGCGCAGAGTATATTGATGTCGTTGTGGCCGGTGGATGATGCCGCCACCCAACTGATGATGACCGAGTTCTATTACTACTGGATAGATCGCAAAATGACCAAACGTGAGGCCTTCCTCAAGGCGCAAGCGAGCGTTAAACAACAATATACGCAACCTAAATATTGGGCCGCGTTCATCTTATTAGACTGATCTCTATGGCACGAAAACGAAAACAAACGACTATACCGAAACGGAGCCTCTGGCAGCGCCTGTGGTCCGGCACACGCCAGACGATCCGCGAGAACCTCAAGGAGCACGAACCCTGGGAAGAGTGGGTCGATGCCGTCGTCGCGACCGTGCTCACGCTGCTCTGTACGTGGCTGGCGCTCCATAGTTCGTTCACGGGCGACCTGTTTAACACCATCACCGATACGGACAGTCCCGAACTGATTGACCTCTACAACAGCAGTTCACGTCGGACAGGTGTGCCTAAATACAGCTCCATCACCATCATGCCTATCGACGGTTGCTCGCGTCAGGAAGTGACGACTGCGCTGGAACTGTTAAGCGACATGGAGACCACGGCGATAGGCATGGATGTCGTCTTCCCGTACTATGCCGACGGCGATGAGATGCTCGTGGAGGCCATCATGAGTAACGGTAACATAGTGCTCGCATCCTGTCCGTCACCGAGTACGTATTTCGAACCGATGTTAGCGGATGAAGGTGTGACCTTCGGTTCGGTGGTACTGGATGTGAAGACGCGCCATGATGTAGTCCGCACCTTCGCTCCGGCCGTCTATACGCCTACCGATACCGTCTGGTCGTTTGAGATGCAACTGGCGCGTATGGCGGGTGCCGGCGTGTCGACATTCTACCCGTATGACGAACCGCGTTATATCCTCTATTCGAACCTGCTCATGGATACGCTCAGCTGCAAGGATTTGATAGACCCCAACGCAGACCTGGAGGCTTTGTCGGCGCGGCTCAAAGGGCAGATCGTCCTCATGGGAGATATGACAGCCACCTCCGATCTGTACCGCACGCCGATTGACGCCGATATGCCGGGTGTGCTCATCCATGCGTACGCGCTGGAGATGATGCTGCGCGGGAATAACGTCACCGTCTCGTCCAAGTACTTCAACTGGTCAGTGGCGTGCGTGCTGTGCTTCGTCTTCTCCTTCTTCATGCTCTTCTTCAAGTGGGGCTTTGACGACGGTGAAGGTCTGGCGCTGCGCATAACCCAGGTGCTGTTGTTAGTGCTGTTGGTGGTCGTTCCCGGTGTGTGCTTCTTCCACTGGTTCCACTGGTATTTCGATTTCACACCGGCCTTGTTCGCCTTGGCGATCCATGCCTTCGTGCTGGATGTGTGGGTGGGCATCATGGCTCTCGCCAAACATGTGTATAATTGTATTCATTTAGACCAATAGCAATGATCATGCGTTCTTTCTTCTTGACCATCTCCCTTCTTGCGGCAACCATAGTAGCTGCGCAGCGCTCCAACTCCCTCTATATCCATTCCCTCAAGGGGCAAGTCTCCTATCGTTCACAGCGCGCGCAGACCTGGCAACAACCTACCGTTCGGCAAACGGTCTATCGACTCGATTCGATGGAGGTAAGCGCCAACAGTCAGGTTGTGCTTATTGATGGCGCCAACGATAATGTTTATACCTGTGCCACGCCGATGAAGGATAACGTCCTTCGTCTTATCCAGGCGGCTCGCGGCAAGGCAAACGGTCTCTTGGAGTCCGTCGCCAAACAGTTACGCGACAACGCCATGGGTCGCGGCGTGGATAGTCGTCAGGTGGTCGTCGCCGGAGTGACGACGCGTGCCGAAGAGGCGGATGATCTGCATGACTCGATTGCCTGCCTGGCCCTAGCGGCTGGTAAACGTTTGGCGGTAGGACAGACGGTCTATGACCAGGCCTTAACATGGCGCACGGTAGAGGAGAATGGTTTGCTGCATTTCGTGGTAACCAACACCGGCTCGGTGGCCTATTGTGTGAATGTCCTGGCGGTATCGAAAGAGACCGGACGCGTATCATTACGTATCATCCCTTCGCCTGACGTGGCACCCGAAGCCATGGTCGTTCCCGCCGGCGAGACCCTCGATTTGAACATGTATCAGTTCCTCCCGAACCCCTCTCTGACCTACACCCTCTTCACCACCCGCACCGCCTACACCCCCTCCTCTGTCCAAGCCAAACTCCGCCATCCCGAAGATCTAAATTGTCAATAACACTCTACACCCTACACCATACACCATACACAAAAACGACGAATTAGGTCGTTTTGAATTCGGTGGCAGCGACATCATCCTTCTCTTCGAACCCGACAAAGCACCTGCTTTTGAACTTGGAAAGATGGTGAAAGTAGGGGATAATTTGACAAAAATGGCAGAAAAACATAGAAAAGTGTAAAAAGCATTTGCATAATTCGATAGAAAAGTGTAATTTTGCGGCGCGAAATATTAGAAAAGTAACATATATAGCACTAAAACGTGTTGGAAAAGTAACATAAATACCATAAAAACATATTGGAAAAGTAGCATATGATAGATAGAAGGTTAGATAAAATCATTGAAAATCACTACGCTAACAACAAGTCTGCGTTGTTGTTGACCGGTGCAAGGCAAGTGGGAAAGACCATTGCTATTCGTAGGTATGCCCAAAGAGCCAAAATGAACCTACTGGAAATAAACTTCCATGAAGATAAAGAAGCTTATCGTATCTTTGAAGGAGCAAAGAATGCCGAAGAGGTGCTGTTCCGCATGAGTGCGTACTATAACAAGACGCTTCAGAAAGGCAAGACACTGATATTCTTCGACGAAGTGCAGAAATATGCCGAAGTGGTGACATGGATAAAATTCCTGGTTGACGAAGGGAGTTTTCGGTACGCATTAAGTGGGAGTCTATTGGGTGTGACGCTGCAAGATGTGCGCAGTGTGCCGGTGGGATATATGGCCGTAGAAGATGTGTATCCATTGGACTTGCGGGAGTTTGCAGAGGCATTAGGTGTGAGCGAAGAGGTACTGGCATCAATTGAGAAAGCATGGAACGAGCATACATCGGTGGATGAAGTGGTGCATGAGAGTATGCTGCGTATCTTGACGTTATACCTGCTGATAGGAGGTATGCCGGCAGCCGTTCAGACGTACCTGGACACGAACGATATGCATGCGGTGCGCAAGAAACAAGAAGAGATACTGACGCTGTACCATTGGGATATAGCGCAGTACGATCCGGATAATAAGTTGTACATCGATGAGATATTCTCGTTGATACCGTCGGAGTTGAATGCGAAGAACAAGCGGTTTATATTGAAAGATATGAACGAGCATCGTCAGTTCAATCGGATGGAGAATGGTTTTATCTGGCTGAAAGATGCAGGAGTGGCGTTGCCGACCTACAATGTATCGGAGCCGGTGACACCATTGAAACTGAGCGAACAACGATCGTTGTTTAAGTTATTCCAGAACGATGTGGGGCTGCTGGCAGTTCAGTATGCAGACGGGATAGCACTGCAGATGTTATCGGGAGACGTGAACATTAACTGCGGAGCGATATACGAGAATCTGGTGGCGCAGGAGTTGATGGCGCATGGCTGGGACTTGCGGTATTTCAACAGCAAGAAGCAAGGCGAGTTGGATTTTGTGCTGGAGCAAGACGACGAGATTATACCTCTGGAGGTGAAGTCGGGAAAGGATTATCAACGGCATTCGGCGCTGAGCAATGTGATGAAGAACAAGGATTATGGGATAGGTCGTGCGATTGTGCTGAGTAACAAGAACGTGTCGGTGAAGGATAGGACGCTGTATGCGCCGATATACATGACGATGTTCCTGCGGAAGCGCGTGTCGGAGGAGCCGCTGATATATAAGGTGGATATGAAGGGGTTGAGGTAATTTCAAATTTCTTATCCCTCAAGGGGAACGATTATTTCAAATTTCCATTCCATCTACACCAAGGCGAAGAGATCGGCTCTTTCCTCTTTGGCGGCAGTGATGTCATTCTATTATTTGAGCCGGGTAAAGCACCCGCCTTTGAACTCGGAAAGGCAGTAAAAGTAGGAGACGTTTTTTGAAAAATCACATTTTTTTTCAAAAATATTTGGTTATATCTAAAATTATTTGTACCTTTGCGCCGTAATTATAGATATATCTAATATGACTGACCTGTATTTGGCATCGGACAAGGTCCTATTAAAGGAAATCGGGCAGAAAATAAAGCGTCTGCGTTTAGGGGCAAATTTGTCTCAAAAAACTCTTGCCGAGCGTAGTGGCGTTTCGGCTTTCAGTATTAGTCAGATTGAAAACGGAAGCAATCCATCATTACTTACATTATTGATGATTCTGCGCGCGTTGAATGCGTTGAATATGCTGTATCTGTTTTTTGAGGAAGAACAGTTAGATCCGATTGCGATGGCAGACTATCAGAAATCACATCCGCAGCCTAAGCGTGCAAGTTCTTCTAAGTCAGCTAATATTGTTCAACAACCTAATCCTGAATCAGAATGGTAAGCGCAGAAGTTATCTTATGGGGAGAACGCGTCGGCGCAGTTGCGTGGGACGAGCGTCGCAACGTGGCAGTTTTTCGCTATGATGACGATTTTGCAACGCAAGGCATGGAGTTGTCTCCGTTGATGATGCCGGTAGTGAAGAATAAGATCTACGAGTTTCCCGAGCTACGTAGTAATACGTTTAATGGTCTTCCCGGATTATTAGCGGACGCGCTACCCGATGCCTTCGGTCGTGCTTTGCTGGATAAATGGTTAGTGTCTGTCGGTAAAACTTTTGCTAACCCCATAGAGCGCCTGTGCTATCAAGGCAAGCGAGGTATGGGTGCCTTGGAGTTTGTGCCGGCTTATGCGGATTATTTGGAGAACTCTGAGAAACTGGAGATAGATTCCCTTATAGCGGTAGCAAATCAGGTATTGCAGAATAAGGAAGCGTTCTATACGAATCTCAAGGCAGATTCCCAAGAAGCTATAGCGAATATAATCAAAGTGGGAACCTCCGCCGGTGGGCAACGGGCAAAGGCGGTGATTGCGTATAATGATGCAACGGGTGAAGTGCGAAGCGGACAGACGACGGCACCGGAGGGATTTGATTACTGGCTCATCAAACTGGATGGCGTAACCAATAAAGAACTCGGCGATCCGATGCATTTCGGCGAAATCGAATATGTTCATTACCTGCTCGCCAAAGCAGCAGGCATTAACATGACGGAGTGTCGTCTCTTTCGTGAACATGACCGTGCGCACTTTATGACGCGCCGTTTTGATCGCGTCAAGGGTGATAAGATTCATATGCAGACACTCTGCGGATTGGCGCACTATGACTTCAATATGCTCCATGCCTATTCCTATGAGCAGGCATTTGGTGTCATGCGTCGGCTGCGGCTGACCTATCCCGAAGCGGAGGAGTTCTATCGCCGAATGGTATTCAACGTCGTAGCGCGCAATCAGGATGATCATACGAAAAATATATCCTTCCTCATGGATCGCCAAGGTGTTTGGCATCTGTCTCCGGCATATGATATGAGTTGGGCGTATAATCCGAACGGAGGATGGACGGCTACCCATCAGATGTCGATTAACAACAAGTGGGATAACATCAGTCGCGAGGATCTCTTGACGGTGGCTAGTGAGATGAATGTAAAGGGAGCCAAACAAATCATTGATCAAGTGGTGGATGCTGTCAGCCAGTGGTCACGCCTTGCCAAAGAGAACTCAGATATTCCACAATCCACCATTGATGCCATAGAAAAAACGCATGTGTACGTATAATATGTTAGAAAATTTCATTTTCTCGGATACGCTCCGCTATGAGACGCACAGGCTTATCTATGTGCCGGCTGATGATGAGGTCGTAATAGGCGGTATGCTCGCTGCGGCTATTGTGGCGGCGCTGCTGGTGGATACGCCTGAAGGCGATGCACGCGGTATAGCGGTGGATGATGATGAGCAGCGTGAGCAGTTCTTTCTTCGCTACGAACGCGAGGTGAGACGCGAAAACGGAGGCTTGTTTACGACCGAAGTACAGGCGCTCAACGAGGCGTATATGGAGATAGACGGAGAGAGTAAACGGCTGTATGCCATCTGCGGCAACGACCGGCTATATGACTTAGCATTCGGATTACTAATGGACTATATGCACCGGCTGGTGCGGGAGCAGGTGAGAGCGCAGATATATGAGTTGGTGCCATGGAAAGGTCCTTTCGCGCAATGGCTCTTTGACGCCGGATATATAGAGACACGTCGGCAGCAGTTGTTATCTATCGACTGGAGTGATCCGGTAGCGGTGTATACCGTTGCTCAACAACTTGAAAAACCCGATGAAATCGAGCCAATTGAGCCTACTTTTGTTTTTGAAGGTTTACGTGCGGAGCAGGTGTTAATGGGTTATTGGGAGTGGCTATGGAAGGTAGCCCAAGATGAAGCGAATCTCTATCCGGACGACAAGGTGCAGTTGGCGCAAATCAAGCAAGAGATCCTGAAAAACGAAACCGATTACGACTTCCTCAAACCCGAGATGAAAGACTTTACTCCGGCACAGATCAATCTGTTCCGAAAATGGATGAGGCTTTGGAAGGATTTCGTGGAACAAAAGATAGATCCGGCTCCTACCGGGGGCAAAAAGAAGGATATCAGGCAGGAGATTTTCTTAGATGATACAATGCCTATTCCTCCTGAACGCAATTATGTGAAAGTGCGAGAGTATATTCTCGAGCGGTGTAGATATGATGCGGAATTCAAATATTATTTTCGAGCGCATAAATTGACAGAAATGTGCCGGCAGTTAAGTTTCATCTTCGGTTGGTATGTCGATGATAACGCGCTGGGGAAGCGAATGAAGAGCAAAGCAAAAAAGTGACGTCAGGTGACGTCCTTTTTTTTATGCGTCCTTTAAAAGGGACGTTTTGTGTTGTAACTTTGTCGTCGGAATTGGAGATCAATGACTTCGTTACAAGCGTAACTCGTATAATTGTCTCAATTCCTCCTCTTCATACCGCGAACCTTACATTGGTTCACGTCATGAGTAATTAACATTATTAACTAAAACAAACTTTAATTATGGAAAGAATCCATTCTTTATCTATGGAGGAGCAGGAAGGCCTCCGCATTGTGGAACATCTCGACATGCAAAAACTTCCTGAGAGTGTACAACAGATGATCAGTCTGGCGGCAACGCCGGAGGAACAGGACATTATCCTGATGGCTACGCTTGCGGCCGCGAGTGCGTGCGTACCAAATATCTATTTCCGGTACGGTCCGACGGGCAAGAAGTACTACGCGAATCTGCAATGTTTCATTCTGGCTGCGGCAGCGAGCGGAAAGGGTATTGCGAACCAGGCCTTAGAGATGGCGCGCGTGATTGATGCGCAGTATCCAATGCTTATTGCGGGAGACAGCACTTTGCCGGCATGGTATAAGGCGATGGAGATGCAGGGAGGCCGCGGATACATGCACGAGAGCGAGGGGAGTGTGATCACGGATATATGGCGGACGAGTGCGGCGAACTACAACACGGCATTGCGAAAGGCGGCGGAACATGAGGCTATCAGCAGGAACCGTTGTACCGGGAGTTCGGAGATTAAGAATCCGCAGCTGAGCGTGCTTCTAACCGGTACATTCGGGCAATATAAGGCGTTAGTGCCGAGTGTGGAGAACGGTTATTTCAGTCGTCTGTTGACGGTGGTGATTACCGGAACGAATCCGTTTGACAAGCGGTACGTCTCGTCCAAAGGCGGACGAGGGACTGTGGCGAAGATAGTAGGGAACAGGCTCTTGCGTACCTACGAGCAGTTGATGACCGGAGGTGAGCGCGAATGGAGTCTGACGGAGAGTCAGAAAGAGCGGTTAGGAGAACATCTGGAGACGGAGTACAAAACGTTGATCGGATTGCTCGGCGATAACTTCCACTCGGCGGTGGTACGAATGGCAGTACAAATCGAGCGAATAGCGATGATACTGACGGCGATGAGGGGAGATATACCCGAATTAAATTCGGGGCTAATGAACAAAGGACTCTATTGCGCGGATGAGGACTATGAGACGGCGGAGATGATAGGGAGCAAGCTGTTGGTACACATGGCGAGTGCATACAAGATGATTAACGGCGATGCACAGGAGTCGGTACCGGAGATCAAACCGATTGATCAACGAAAGGTGCTCTTTGAGCAACTGAAGGCGGAGTACGACCATCAGGCGTTGGCAGCCGAGGCGAAACGTCAAGGGATATCGATGAGGACTGTCGAGCGATGGAATCTGAGTTGGATAGAAAACGGCATGGTTGAGAAGAAAGCTCACGGTCAATATCGCAAAGTAGCATGACGCTTTGTCGCTATGTCGCTTTTGGGAACGGATGTAAAAGGCTGAAATAAAGCAAGATACAGAGAAAACGACAAAGCGACATAGTGACAAGGATATATTAAAGGAATGAACGAGTTAACGAATGAAGGAAAGGGCACGGTGAGGGTGGGTTGTGATTAGGACGAAGGTAGGACTAAAGTCTAGGATACATAGGACAAGCCTCCGTGATAGATAGGTGATTTCTGTACTCTGACAAGTAAAGCCTTCAAAAGAAAAAACAACGAAAACATTTGTCTAATCAAATCGGAAAGTAAAAAAAAGTATGGCAAAAGTAACATTTGTAACAGGAATTGATACAGTGCGTGGCGCGCTGGACAGTGTAAAAGAAGGGCAGGTCAACCGAGCTCGGTTGGTTTGCAAGTGGCATTACTGGGGAGAAAAATGGATAGATGAAGACGGGAGTAAGGTGCACCTGGTGTATACGTACCATTTTCACGAAGGGCCGTGGGCAGAGGGAGCGACGCGGAATCGAGAGATGATTAAGGCGGCACAGCGGATGGCGCATGATATCGAGCGGGTGTGCTATCATCCGGAGGAGTTCGGAGAGGAAGATATAAAGCAAGCGAGGATCTGGCAGCAGAAGTACGCGGAGTATCTGGAGACGATACCGAGAGGGAGTACTCAGCATTATAAGTTCTACGGCTGGATGTACACGCAGATCTATCGGGGAATGCGGCGAAACTGCTAAAATATTATTACTTTTTAATATAAAATGCTATAAAATAACAAAATATTGTTACTTTTATTTGCACAAGTCAAATATTTTTTGTACCTTTGCGGCGCTTTTATCGCGCCGCCTGTGTTACATGTGTATATGCGTGAAGCAAAGAAAAACCGACCTAAACTACGAAAACATATTAGGGTGAAAACTAATTAAAAAGGTACTAAAATAAGGAAGATTCATTTCATATTGCTATTGTTAGCATTCTATATGTTTGCCTATGGGCAGGCTCAGAGTGCTACTGAAATGTCCGTTGCCGAACGCAATGCTGCGCAAGGGTTTAACGATACGATTGACCGTTTAGATCCGGATTTTGTGCTAGTTAGCTTGTGTGTCGCCGATCCGACGGATTGGCGCGACGAAGCTCTTGGTGCTGCCGGGCATGCTTTTTTGCGCCTCCAGTGTCCGACTTTTAACTTAGATTATTGCTTTAGTTACGAGGGGGAGAGTATAACAGCCAATTTTTATCAATACATATGCGGAAAGACAAAGATGGGCATGTTTGCCATCCCGACAAGTACATATGTGGAGGATTATCGGAGATGGAATCGTTCAGTACATGAATACCGGCTGAATATGCCGCCTGAGGCAGAACAGCGCTTGTGGGAGATTATGGATAATCACCTAACAAATGGCATTACTCTTCGACAGGATTTGAATAAATACGGTTGCGCCATTACAGCAGTAAAATATGTGAAGAGAGCGCTTCGAGAGGTACCTATCGTCTATGCTTCGAATACGGAATTGATGTACATGACACCTCGTGAAATTGGCTATCGAACAATGGCAAATCATCCGTGGTATCGTTTGCTATATTTGTTTTTTGCAGATAATACTGCTGGAAGCGATATTCCTTTGGATGAAAAACTGATTATTCCTGTCGATTTAGCGGAAGTTTGGCAACATGCGACCGTCAATGGTCAACCTTTTGCAGTGTACATCGGCGATATGGTGGAGGGAACTCCGTTGGATAACCGCAAACCGTGGTTTACTCCAATGCTGCTGGCGATATTGATCTTGCTGACAACCATCGGCATGGCATTTACGCGCTATCCATATTGGGATTGGTTATTGTTGGGCGTTCAAGCTATTTTCGGAGTTTTGCTAATCGTGCTATGGGTCATCATGCCTCATTTTGGAGGACCGGCATTTATCTTATTAGCCCTCTTTAACCCGCTTCCGGCAATAGGGTGGTATTGGCATCGTTATTGGGCATTGCCCTATGCAGGTGTCTTGTTGGTTGGAATAGCCATCTTGGCCTTCTGGCCTCATATGGTGATCGATCCATTCTTCCTCGTCCTGTCGCTCTCCTATGTGGTAATAACTGCCAAAGATGATATTAAACGTATCTTCAATCGCCAATAACTAATTACCAATAACCAATGATGAAATATCCTCTTCTTCCATATTCGCAATTGGTGTGGGATATCTCACGATGGATGCCGGGCGTGTACCGGTTTCCTATTACGTTGAGATGGAAAGGCGGTGCCAAAGAAAAGGATCGCATTGACCAGGCGATTCGTCTGGCATTGGCGCATCATCCCGTATTCTCAATGCAGGTGGATTGGAAGGGGATGCACTATCCATCAAAACTCCAAGATATCTTGCATGGGGAATACCATCGTTTTTCTCTTTCGGAAGATGGGGGGGACGTGCTCATCCGGATAGAAATGAGTCGTATATTAGGGGATGAAAGAAGTATGGCAATTTTAGTGGGAGATATCGAACGTGCCTATAAAGGTCTACTACTTGAATCCGATTGCTATTGGGACTATGTGGCTTGTTATGAACAGCAGAAAATGGAAGCGCATTATGCGAATAGTCGCGAATGGCTTATGCGCAAATTTGCAGACGAGTCAGTTCCGGTTCGTCCAATCATAGACAGAAGATGGATAAACACGCTCCTTCCTCCTAAAGTCGGAATATTCATGGATGAATATACAGCTCTGCAAGAGAAGATAGAAAGATTTCAAAACAAGCAGTTTATTTCCTATGAGGGAATTTTCTCGCTTTGTACAGTTTTGGCTATCGCAGAGTATTGTGGATCAGAAGAGGCGGCGCTCACTTGGGCATATGAAGGACGAGATCGGCCGGAAGAACAGCGAATCTATGGAAGTCTCCATCGAGATGTGCCGTTTAAGATTAGTCGAAAGTCGAAAGTCGAAAGCCAAAAGCCTGCATCGCGAGAAGAACTTATCCATGAAACAAGAAATCAAATCCGTTCCGGTATCGCCCATAGTGATTATCCATATACCCTCACCGCTCCGTTTACCAAGCGGTGGAACTATGCGGTGAATGTATTGCGTGTGGCGGATGTAGAAGATATGCTGCGCAATATATCATTGCCAATCGAGATTGTTTCAATTCCGGAACAAAAATATGCGTATGCGCTATTGGATATAGAGATTCATGAGAAAGCAGAATCTCTGCAATTGGTTTATAGGTATTCCGCGACTCATTATAAACTCGAATCGATTCGTCGCTTTGCGGCCTTAGTACGCAAGTATGTTGAATGGCTTATTGACTAAATATCCGGATTTGCGTGCGTTGTTGGAGCAGCGACTCCAACAGGCAGCTATCGAGAATCCGCATCGGGAGACCAATCCGGTGCGGACGATAGAAGATTGGTGCGCCTACGTAGAGCGTTTTGCCCATCAGATGCCGTGGCAAACGATGGATATCGGCGAAGAAGCCTCCTTCTTCCGGCGGATAGACCAGAATATCGGTTATTTCTATTTCCTGTTGGGCGACCTGCAATATGAACCGCGCATCTCGCAATGGCTAAAGAACTACAATATCGCCTGGGGCGAATGGCTCAGTAGTCCGGAGAGTTGGAATGAGGACTATTACCAACTCGCGCTCTCCGATCCGCTTTTCGAACTTGCTACCGACCGCTACGAATCGCCTGATAACTGGCATAGCTGGAATGACTTTTTCGCCAGAAGGCTGCGAAAAGTTGTCAGTTTTCAGTCGTCAGTTGTCAGTTTTATAGCCCCTTGTGACGGCGAGATATTGTCAGCGCCGGTCAAAACGGCAACGATAGCTAACTGGCTTGAACTATTGGGAGATAGTGTCTATCGCGAGGCATTCGCCGGAGGCGAGACGATGCATATCGTTCTTGATGTCTTTGATTATCATCGCTTCCATATGCCGTGCGATGGTACGATATTGGAATGTACCACGATCCAAGGTATTCATGCCGGTGGAGGGGAGATTATCTGGGATGAAGCAGAGACCCGGTATCGGTATAAGCAATGTGGCGTCACTGACTTCCAGATGCTCGAGACCCGCGGAGTCCTTATTGTACGTACGCCCGCGTATGGAAAGATAGCAATCGTGCCCGTCGGCGTTCAGCAAGTCAGTTCTGTCGTATGGACTCATCCTGCACTCACTAGTCAAAAATCGATAATCGATAATCGAATTTCACAAGGAGAAGAACTCGGGAAATTCTTATTTGGCGGCAGCGACGTCGTCCTCTTTTTTGAACCCGGCCGTACTCCGCATATCACCGCCCAAAACATCAAAGTAGGAGATCCCATAATCTAAAATCGCTAATCCCTAATCGAACAATATGACCAAACAAGACATAATAGAAAAAATTAACACTACTGTTGCGGAACGGTTTGAGATAGCAACTACAGATATACATCCTGATGACATTATACGTCACAAGTTGGATTTAAATAGTCTCTCCGTATTGGAGATGGTGGTTGTTATCAAACGACAATATGGCGTAATTATTACTCCGCGTGATTTGTCTGGTGTAGTGACTTTTGATGACCTATATGACTACCTATTCGAAAAATTGAAGAACCAATGATAGCATATCTATTCCCCGGACAAGGGGCACAATATGGAGGAATGGGCAAAGAGTTATATGATTCTTCGCTACATGCACGTCAGATTTTTGAACGTGCAGATGTATTGTTGGGGTGGCCCCTGAGCAATCTGATGTTCGATGGTTCTGATGAAGACTTATCCGAAACGTGCATCACGCAGCTCTCCGTTTTTGTGCATTGCATTGCCTCTATGGAGGCAGATGTGAACCGTATGCAACCGGGTATAGTCGCTGGGCATAGTTTGGGAGAGTATAGCGCTTTGGTAGCAGCTAAGGTGATGACTTTTGAGGACGCATTGGCATTGGTAAATGCGCGAGGTAAATGTATGACTATGATTGATGGCGCTATGGCTGCGGTAATTGGCTTGCCTTCTTCCGAAACGGAGCGTATATGTAACCGTTTTGAGAATGTGTATATTGCTAATTACAACTGTTTAGAGCAAACTATCATATCCGGTTCGCGCGATATACTTCCGGCTGTTTGTCATGCAGCGCAGGAAGCGGGAGCAAGACATGCTTTTTTATTGGACGTATCCATTCCAAGTCATTGCCCGTTAATGCAACCTGCTCAGGCGCAGTTTGCTCCATATGTCAACAAAACCATCTTTCATAACCCTGTGTGCCCTATATGTCAGAATGTAGATGGAGTCTTACATACCGATTGCAACAATATTAAACAAAATCTGCTGGCGCAGTTAGTGTCTCCGGTTCGTTGGCGAGAGTCGGTGCTAAATATGATGAACGCCGGTGCGACAGATTTTGTAGAGTACGGTCCGGGAGATACATTGATGGAATTGACACGTAAAATTAAGAAAGGAATATAATATGAAATACGCATTGATAACTGGGGGGAGTCGTGGAGTAGGACGCGCTATAAGCATTCAGTTGGCTCGGGATGGATATAGCGTAATTATCAACTATAAGAGCAATCATGAGGCAGCTCAAGAAACGCTTGCGCAGATTCAGAAAGAAGGCGGACAAGCTGAATTATTACCTTTCGATGTGTCTCAACCGCAAGCCATCAACGAAGCGTTGGAAAGTTGGCAGAAAGCACATCCTGATGAGTACATAGAAGCATTAGTTCATAATGCGGGAGTTTTTTATAATGACTTTTTCCTAGATATAGAACCTAATGAATGGCATAACGTTATTGATACAACGTTAAATGGGTTCTATTATGTTACTCAACGAATTTTGCCTGCAATGTTTTTGTGTCACTATGGAAGAATAGTTAACATTTCTTCTATGGCTGCCTTAAATGGGCATAAGGGAGCGGTTGGGTATTCGGCTGCAAAAGCAGCTATAATTGGTGCAACAAGATCACTTGCTGTAGAAGTCGCGTCTCGTAAAATAACAGTCAATGCAGTGGCGCTTGGGATTATACATACAGATTTGCAACAATATTATGCAGCCAAATGTTATCGGGATGAGAAAGAAGTGCAATCAACGATAAGAACAACTATCCCTATGCAGCGATTAGGAGAACCCGAAGAAGTTGCTGATTTGGTATCTTTTCTCGTGAGTGATAGGGCTGCTTATATCACAGGACAAGTTATCGGCATCAATGGAGGATTGGGCGTATGAAGCGTGTGGTAATAACAGGCATGGGGATATGGTCTTGTATAGGCCAAGATTTGCAAACTGTCACAGAGAATCTTAAACAAGGTAGATCTGGGATTATCTTTGATCCAGAGCGAGTGAAATATGGTT
Organism: uncultured Bacteroidales bacterium; assembly: GCA_902769535.1. Taxonomy (GTDB): domain Bacteria; phylum Bacteroidota; class Bacteroidia; order Bacteroidales; family Paludibacteraceae; genus Colicola. Next base: position 12,160 of record CACXPH010000011.1, on the reverse strand, counting down.
TGCATTGTGGATTAATAGGCAATGTGCCACGTCCGAATTTGAAACCTCTTTTAGAGAGGCGTTTCCGTGTTAATATGCAGGAATTATCCGAATATGCCTATATGGCTTCAAAAGAAGCATTGGAGATGGCGAAAATCTCTTCGGATTATAGAAAACAAAAAGATATTGGTATCATCTTTGGAAGTGGATGTTCTTCCGTTGGGTTTGATGCTATGTGTGATGTGATGCGCAATGAAAAAGATTCATTGATGGTAGGTCCATCTGCAATTTTTCAAGGAGATGCTTCGCATGTAACAATGAATTTGGCAACAATCTTTGGACTTCGAGGTATTAATATGAGTGTGGGAGCCGCATGCGCCAGTTCTAATCACGCTATAGGCATTGGAACTATGTTTATTCGCTCCGGCATGCAAGAGATGGTGTTAGTAGGAGGCGCGATGGAAACATCTCCGATAAATGCGGTAGGCGAAGATGCTATCGAAGCACTTTCTCTCAATAATGATAAACCGCAGCAGGCATGTCGTCCGTTTGACAAGAAACGTGACGGACTAATTCCATCTGGAGGAGCAGCAGCTTTGATATTGGAAGAATACGAACATGCTATCGCTCGTGGGGCGACTATTTATGGGGAAATAGCAGGATATGGGTTCTCTTCCAATGGTACCGAAACGATTGCCGCCCCGGATAGTGAAAGTGAATATCGCGCTATGGCAAATGCGCTTAGAGATGCACACATGAAACCTGAGCAAATCGATTTGATTAATCCGCATGCTGCTTCTACGCAGATTGGCGATAGAGAAGAGGCTATTGCTATCAAGAAACTATTCGGAGTGCATCACCCATGGGTTACATCCACCAAATCCATGACAGGACACGAGGGATGGGCAGCAGGTGCTTGTGAAACGGTGTATAGCTTACTCATGATGCAACATGGATTTGTGGCTCCTACTATCAATTTGGAACATATGGATGAATGTGCGGAAGGATTGCGCTTACCTCGCAAGACTGAGCAAACAACAATAAATGCTTTCCTCAATCATTCCACCGGTCTTGGCGGAACCAGTAGTGCATTGATAATTAAAAAGATATAATATTATGACACGGGAAGAAATTGAACAAAGGGTTAATCGTTTTTTTATTGAAACGCTTGAATTTGAAGAGTCAGTAATTATGCCGGATGCCTATCTTAAAGAAGATTTGGGCATGACCAGCGTAGATGTAGTAGAAATGCGTCTACATATCTATAAGCATTTAGGCTTCCAACCGCAAAAGAAGGATATGATGAATATTCGTACGGTGAGAGATGTGTATGATTATATTGAACAACATCTACCGAAATGACTGAACATTACCTTAATAGATTAGCCCACACAATCAATGAGAATTGGGATCAACCGGCTCTTACTGATTTCCACTTGACGGAAGATGGCTCCGCGCAAGATACCTCACGCGGCAATCGCTATACCTACGGCGAGATGTATGCAGAGATAATGCGTCTCGGCGAACTTTTCCAATCGCTCGGTTTAAAGCAAGGCGATCATATCGCCATTTGCGGCGCCAATTCTGCGCATTGGGCTATCGCTTATCTGGCTATCGCTGCTTTTCAAGGAGTAGCGGTTACAGTCCTTCATTCGCAATCCTCGGAAGACATCGCTCTCCAAATCGACTTTTCTGATGCCAAAGCGCTTTTCACGGAAGTGGGTATATGGTCTGAACTGAAATCTCAGTCCCTTCCGCAAGTCCAGCATGTGATTAGCCTTGATAATTGGCAGATACTGTGTGGCAAACAAATCTCCAATCTCCAATCTCCAATCTCCAATATAAAAGCTCGCTTCGACCATGGCGTCCCTGAAGAATTAGCCATGATCTGCTTTACCTCTGGTTCTACAGATTCTTCGAAAGGCATAATGCTTTCTAACAGGAACATGAGTAATAATGCCAAGAACATAATAGATGGATATCCCAATGGTGATGCAACGGCTTTTCTTTCTGTCTTGCCAATGGCACACATCTATGGCTTTATGACGGAGATATTAGCGCAATTGCTCAAAGGGAAACATGTGTATGTGTTATGTGGCGTTTCTATATCTATTCTCTATAATGCCATCCGAGTAGTACGTCCGTATGCATTAAGTTTTATCCCGTTTTTACTGACCGGCCTAATCAAAGCACACGGGGATTGTATATCTCTCCTTAAAGACTGTAAACAAATCTACATAGGTGGCTCATTGTTTGATAAAGAACTGGAGAAAGAACTTCTTAAAGCAAAAGTGCCTATTTCAATTGGTTATGGGCAGACAGAAACAGGTCCGCTCATTAGTTATTCGGTATGCTCGGAGTATAAAACAGGTACATGCGGTAAAATAGTAGAAGGCATGACTGCCCGCATTGCTCATAACGGTGAAATCCTCGTCAAAGGCGCAAATGTCATGCTTGGCTATTACAAAGATCCCGAAGCCACAGCCCGCAAGATAGACAAAGACGGCTGGCTTCATACCGGTGACAAAGGGCATTTGGATGAAGACGGCTATCTGTATGTGGAAGGTCGCCTCGAGCAAGATATGATTGTGTTGCCTAATGGCGAAAACATCCATCCGGAGGATATCGAGCGCAAGATTAACGCTCTGCCAGAAGTGCAAGAATCTATCGTGCTAGCAAGAGATGGGAAATTAGTGGCTATTGTGGTGGCGGCCTACTCCCAGCATTGTTCTACGACCGTCCACCGGACGCTCGATCGAGCAAAGCTCTTCACCCGTAGAGGGAAGGGAGATGATATCCGCCGTGCTATCCTCCGTGCGATCAATCCGCAACTCCCTCTCTTCAGTCAACTATATGACGTAGAAATCACGGATCAGCCGCTGCAAAGAACCGAAAAACAGACGATAAAAAGGTATCTTTATAAGTAATATCTCAAAAATTGCAGTACTTTTGCACCGTGAAAAGTGCACAAAATATAAAAATGTGCACCTTTGAAAGTGCAAATTAAATTTTAGAACCTGAATATTATGGCACCAATTTGTATCTACAGATGGGAAAAAACATGCAAGATGTGGAGGAGCTGCCGTTTGAGGATGTGACGGATAATGAAAATCACTAATTTGGATATGAATATCATTCAAGACAAATATTTTGACGGTGAGCGGCCGCTGTATGAGAGTCGCGATATTGAGCTCCGCAATGTCACGATAGGCGAAGGTGAATCGGGATTGAAGGAATCGCGGCGGATTGAGGCCGTTGATTGCGAGTTCGAAGGCATGTACGTCATCTGGGAGTGTGAGGATGTCGAATGCAGGAATTGTCATTTCGCGGAGTCGGATAGGGCGCCTATGTGGTACGACAGAAATCTGCGTTTGTACGACTGCCTTATCGATGCCCCTAAAGCCTTTCGTGAGGTCGATGGGATTACATTGGAGCGCACCAGAATCACCAATGGCGCAGAGACTTTCTGGTACTGCCGAAACGGACAGATTTCCGAACTCAAAATGGAGAACGGAACGTATGCTTTTATGAGTGCTAACCAGTTGCAGATCAGCAATATCCGATTGCAAGGCAAGTACATCTTCCAGTACGCAAAAAACATCGAGATTCACAACGCCATTCTCGATACCAAAGACGCCTTCTGGGAGGCCGAAAACGTCACCGTTTATGGCTCCGAAATCAAAGGCGAATACCTCGGTTGGTACTCCAAAAATCTCCGTCTCGTTCGTTGCCGCCTCTCCGGAACCCAACCCCTCTGCTATTGCCAAAACCTCATTCTCGAAGACTGCATCCTCGATGAGTCCTGCGACCGGGCCTTTGAGAAATCGACATATTCCCTAATCGATAATCCCTAATCACTTTTTGCTATCTTCTGTTTGCAAAAATAATATTTTTGTTAAGATTTTTTCCTAAACCCTTGTGTATGTCAAAAAAAAACCGTAACTTTGCGGCGTTTTCGTACGCCGCTTGTGCATTGTATGCATAGCACGCACGAAAACAGAAGACAAAAGGTATATACAACCTAACCAACCTAACTGTGAAGACATCGTGCCCTTGTGGCTAAGAAAATATTAGTGTGAAAACTAATTAAAAAGGTACTAAGATATGAAAGAAAACAAAAAGGTATCGCCCTCTTGGGGCGTATGTGGTCGTTTGAATGCGGCTACGTTAACTAAATTCAAAAGGCGTTTTGCCTTCTTGAGCTTGCTCTTCTGTATGCTTATGCTCAGTTCAAATGCGTGGGCAAGCTCTGCCGCTGATGCATACAAAGCAGCAGCTCCGTATTATACGATACTTCGTGTGCAAACGGAAACGGGCAAAGGATTAGTGTATGCGGAGTTAAAAACATCTGCTCCTTCTAAAACGGATTTATCTGAAGATAAATACACGAATCAGAAAGTAACAAATCAGCAAAAATTAGGAACGGGTACTGTTGGTAGTGGAAGTGGAAAATATACTACTCAAACATATGCTTGGGCTATGCCGGCTCGTGGATATAAATTCTCAACATGGGTGGGTGTGGATATTGATGGCACGCCCGCTTCCGGAAATGATTTGGAGACAGGAAATATCAAGGTTCCATCCGGAGCAAACGGAAAGGCAGATCAAGTCGGTTCTAAGGCTTGGTCAGGAGATGATGGGTACAATACTGTAACAAATACAGCAAAGGCAACATGGTCTGATGCTACTTCCTATGTGGTTACATATAAACAGCCAGAGGGAGGTAGTTATGATGTGGAATATCGCTACCGAACCGTCAATACCAGCACCAATAAGTTTGAAACATCTACTGAGACACTTCATTTAACTCCTTCCTCCGGAGATAAAAAGCCATATGGTATAACTGATTCTCAACATGAAAATGGCTATTCGTATGCAGATGATGTAGTGACACTATCTTCTACGGCGGCTAATTTTGATAGTTGGCTTGAGGATGGTGTTTGGAAATCCAATGGAACGGGGGCTAATCACTCATATGTGTACACAATATCAAAAGCAGCAAATATCTCGGCGCAATTTAAGAATGCAACAATAGAGACTCCGGAAGAAGTATCAGTAAGTACGTACTCCAAAACTGAACCAAAATTAGGGTCAGTTGTATTTTCCGTTAATGCGACTGGTTCTTGGACCGCCGATGATTTTACAGTGCAATTACAGAATGCAAATGGTCCGGGTGAGTTTGTCTTAGGTACTAAATCATATGAGAACGGTCAGTTAACAGTAAACTTTACGTATATAGCCAATGTTTTTGATATTGGAAGCAATGTGGAGATGGCTGTGTCGCCAGCGTATGGAACAGGAACGGTGGCATCCATTCTTGGTATTGCCACTGAAGTTGTCGATTATGAAGCTCGTGTTCTTTTGAATGATGTTATTGTTACTACCGGAACTTTAGCTGAGGCGTTGGAGTATGCAAACAACTTAGCAGGAGAGGAAATACCCACATTGCAACTCGTTCAGAAAAGTAATAATCAAGAGTTTATCACAGCTCATTCAACGCTGCAAATTAAGCGTTCGATGATTTTGGACCTGAATAGTAAAGTTCTAAAATCGACAGCATTGGATAAACTGATTTTTGTAAAAGGAAATACTACTTCCGATAAGGTTGTATTAACCATTACAGATAATAGTTATACTGCTGCTGGTGAGATACAATTGGCAAATAATTCAAGTGGAGCGAAAATAGGAGTGGAGATTGCTGATGCAAACCAAGTTATACTTGGTAGAGGGAAATTGATAGTAGACAACAATACCGCTGCTGCGCAGGGTTTCCATATAATCGATACTGGTAATTTATTGATGCAAGGAGGAAAAATTAGTGTTACAGCAAGCAGTGATGCGCGTGGTGTTTATGCAGAATCCGGATTTGCCACTATCACCGATGGAAGCATAGAGTCTAGTGCCGGAACAAATGCTTACGCTCTCTATTCCTCTGGAACGATCAATGTTGCAGAAGGGGTGTCAATGTCCGCAATAACGACTACCGGAAATGAAGCGGCTGCTCTATACGTGAGTGCCGGTACCGCAGTGATGGATAATGTCGGAATATCGGCTACTTCGGCAGGCACAAATGCATATGGAGCAAGAGTGCAAGGCGGAAAATTAACATTCAATGGAGGTACTATCGTATCTACGGCGGCGACATCTCACGCATATGGTGTGTATGTTGCTTCGGGTGCGAGTGTTGCAGTGCAGCAGCAGGCAAATATCACTGTGACAGCTTCAACCACCAATGCTTATGGTATACAAAACCTCGGAACGCTTCATTTGGCAAATAGTACAATTTATGCCACTTCTGCAACGTATCCTACTGCCGTTAATTCTGAGAGTTCTGCCGTTAGTACCACTATTGAGGGAGGTAACTATACGGCGAATGCTACTTCCGATCATGCTTGTTGTTTGCATCATCAATTTGGTACCTTGGATGTAGATGGCGGTATATTTACGGCAACATCTGTAGGAGATAATGCTACTGGTGCCTGTGCTACTGCATATGGAATTTTAGCAAATGCAACGATAAATGCTGAGACCACAGGCACCGGAAAAACTGCGTTTGGTTTTACCTGTGGCGAATCGGGAGAACCGGTTATTAATTTTACACTAACTAATTGTACAATAAAAGCCAAATCGGCAACTTCAAAAGCATATGCTATCTATAGTTGTGCTAATGTAGATGCTAAAGATTGCTCTTTGGAGGCAAAGACTTTAAGCGCTGATGACGTGCGGGGAATATATGTTGAGAATGGCGCTAATAAATTCACTAATACAGATGCTGTAGTAGATGCTTATACTACCGGAGCATATGGTGTAAAGTTTGATGCGGGAACACTGACTATAGCAGGTGGTTCCTATAGCGTTACCGCTCGTCAGTCTACAGCTAATTCGGCTGCTGATAGTCAAGTGTATGGTGTGCATGTTGCAAATGGGAAAACTGCGAATCTAAGTAATGCAACATTCGATGTAATAGGATCAAGACCTTCTTTGTCACGGAAAGCGTATGGAGCTTACACGGGAACTGGAACTATTAATAGTATAGGCTGTACATATACTGTAGAGGCTGCCACTCAGGCTTATGGAGTATATGGCGCGGCTTCTAGTACACTTTCCTTGCAGAATAATACACTATCAGCAAGTACAACATCTGCAACAACTGCATATGGTATCTATTCCAACGGAGGTTTTATAATTAATGGAGACAACGTAACATCAAACACAAATGAATCCTATGCATCCTATGCTGTGTATCTTGAAAGTAGTGCACATGGCGAAATTCGTGATGGTAAATTCAAAGCGCAAGGAACGTCTCAGGATGCTTCTCAAATTGTTAATCCTATAAACAACAAAGCTAACTCAAATAATGTTTCTATTACAGGTGGTTATTTTTATGATATACCTAATGTCCGTTATTATGTACCATCGTCCCATGATATATACGGAGTAGACATTAGTGCTCCTGAATATGCAGAAGGATATTATTATAGAGTGAGCGACCATCTTCCTTATGACAATGTATGTTATATTCCGGAAGTCTCTACCGGATTCCCTACGTTGTCGGAAGCTTTTGATTATACGCGTGATCACTCGGGGGCTAATTACAATATTATTATGACACAACCTTACACCTTACCTGCCGGTGCATATATGCTGCCTTCTAATGCGACTTTAGTCGTCCCCTACAATGGGACACAAATGTCGGCAAAAAGGGGCAATGTGATCAAAACGCAAAATGCCGGTATGATTGCGGAAGCAAGAAAACTTACATTTGCAAGTGGAGCTAATCTTGACGTGTATGGAGCAATCGAGGTTGGCGGGGAAATATTTATTGCTGCGGCAGGAAGTATTGGTTATGTGCAAGGTCCTTATGGACGTATTCATTTGGAGAATGGCAGTACAATAACTCTAAATAATGCAGCAACTATATACGCTTGGGGGTATATCACAGGAAAAGGAGAGATACGTGTAAAAAGTGGGGCTTCTGTATATGAGGATTTCCAGATACATGATATGCAAGGCTCTAGTAATTTGCAGGGAAACTTCGTTGCATCAGATAATAAAAACACCTATAAAGTATTCCCGGTCAATCAATACTATATTCAAAATATCGAAGCTCCCACAAAGTATTATCATGGGTCAAGATTATATGGGAAATTGGGTTATGTAGTTAGAAAACAAGAAATCGCTATTAGAGATATTGATGTGATAGGACCTGAGGGAAGTCTGTTTCAGGTAATGACAGATGATGAATCTTGTTGGGTGCGCAAAAGTTACAATCCAACAACTGATCGTATTTTATGGGAGACCAATAGTTCTGCAGCTTTAGGTTCCATAAGTTTGAGTATAGAAGATATTGCATCGTTTGATTCAAAAGATTATACATTGCCTATTACGCATAATATGTCTATTCGTGTTCTTAGTGGAGCGATGACGGTAACTCAAAGTACAGTTTTGCTTCCTGATGCAAAAATAGAGATTGACAAGACGGCAACAGTAGTAATAAATGAAAAGGATAGTAAAAATAAAACCATTAAATTTTATTTATATGATCAGGCTCAGTGGCCTACTGCTTCAAAAACGATTAAGCACTCACCTTCCTGGAGTAGTAGTACATGCCCTCGTAGTACCTCCGTTAGCAGTATGAAGGATGCTGCTATTTACACCAAGGGTAAGATCGAGGTAAATGGAACGATATTTACAACAGCGGGAGGTGCCGCAATATATTCACATCCTGATAGTGCAGGTACGATTACGTTTAACAAAGATGCGGCAAGTTCTAGTTATATATATCTTTCTAATGGTTCCGGCTCTGTACTTCATTCCGATGAAATGACAGATGCATATCGTCGTTCTGTTACCTCTGCTCAGTTACGTAATGGAGGCCTTAATGGTAGTACTTTTACTGAGACGGCTGGCATTGCGGAAGAGGGTGACACGTACGCTTACATGGATTTAGATGAAGACGGCAACTTCCAGTGGGAAAATTTACGTACGGTTGATGAGTGTGTTATTCAAAATAAGACAACAAATACTTATTATGCAAAACCGCAAGATTATGTGGCTATCACAAGCGCTACGGAGGATGCCAACCATTTGTTCTACTCTGTAGAAGGTGAAGGTGACTGGAAACGGAAATTCATCAACATGCCTACTGATGCCGGTTGCCAATGGTGGGAAGTAACAGCCACACTAACAGATGGTGTATATCATTGTGCAACGAATGGCACCTATTACAAGTACAATACAACATCTGAATCTTGGGAAGAATACAAGGTAAATGTGACCTTCTATCTCAATGAGGCGAAAACGCAGACAAAAGTACTGGAAGTTAACTACGGTGCAAAACCGGATGCATCTATTGTTTCCAACCCCACAAAGGGAGCAGATGATGCGGCTACATATACATTCTCTGGATGGAAGAGCAGTAAAACAGGTACGACATATGCATATACTGCAGAATTGGAAACAGTATATGAAGATATGTATTATGAACCGGTATTTGAAACCATTGTTAAGAAATATACTATTACTTTCAAGAAAGCCAAAGATTATACTGATGTTCCGGTAGAATGTGCTTATGGAACGCATCCTTCTTATAATGCAACACGCGCATCTTCTGCGCAATATGATTATGAGTTTACAGGATGGCAGGTAGGTAGTACAAGTACTATTATTCCTTTGGGAGAAGAGTTGCCTATTGTTACCGGTGCTGCTAATTACACCGCGCAGTGGACAAGTCAGATCCGCTCTTATGATATCACATGGGTGGATGGTGATCGTGTAATAGAGGTGGATGAGAATCTGCTCTATGGTACTCCTACTGAATATAATGACATTCTTCCAACTAAAGCTACAGATGCATCTAATGAATATGTTTTCAGTGGATGGCATAGTAGTCTGGATGGTCAAACCTATGCGAATGGTTCTACACCGACAGTAGGAGGTGAAACAACCTATGAAGCACAGTTCACTGCAACTCCCCGTTATTTGATTAAATTTGTTAATTACGATGGCTCAGAATTATCGTCCGGTCCGGTAACTCAAGGTCAAATACCGGCATGTGCAGTGGTTCCACGTCGTGATCGTGATGCAACATATTACTATGTCTTTACCGGTTGGAAAAATAGTAACGGTGTTCCTTACGCTCCGAATGCTTTACCCGCAGTTACTGGCAAGGAAACATATACTGCGCAATACAATTCAGAGAGTCGTATGTATACTATTACATTTGCGAATGTTGATAACCAAGGAGCGTCTGTGGAAGAAATCTATGGTTATGATGCTATCCCGAGTTTTGAGGTAAGCGATTTTGAGGATGATGATTATAAGTATTTCTTTGCAGGATGGAAGGATGCTGATGAAAATACATATGGGTTGGGTGATTTTCTGCCTGCAGTAACGGAAGATGCATCTTATACAGCGCTCTTCAATCAAATTGCAAAGAGAATGGTGGTCGCAACTGAAATTACGATTCCTGAAAATAGTGATTATGAGGTGACCGACTTGTATGTGGTAAGTACGGGAAATCTTAATGTGCCTGCTTCTTCATCCATTTCTGCAACTAACCTCATTCTCGAGTCCGATGTGGACGGAACCACACCAAGTTCTGGCGAGATTTTTGGAGCTGAACAACTAAACATCACCGGAAAAGCTTATTTTGATCTCAAACTTAATACTGCTAGTCGGACATGGCATGCATTCGGTGTACCTTGGGAAGTCGGTAATTTGGATGACGCGCCTCTATTAGCAGTAGATGCTTCTGGCAATGCGACACCGTTAATTCTTGGCCGTGATTATGATATCATCTATTATAATGGAGCAAAACGTGCGGCATCGGGTCCCGGGGCGCAATGCTGGGATTATGTTGAGTTTTTGCCGAATAAGAACCTCACTCCTGGTAAAGGTTACATGATTGCTTTCACGCGTAATGTTTATATAGCACGTTTTACGAAAGCAGAAGGAGCAAGTATTATTTATTCTGCATCTGTCCGCACTAAACTATATAATACTACGATAGAGGGAAGCAATGATTGGAATGCCATTTCTAATCCTGCATTGTACAAAGCATCAATGGATGCGGGTATTACATGGTGCCAGATTCATGTGCCTGATATCATAGGTTCGGATACCTATACTACGAAAGCGCTCGCAGATGTTCAATTTGTAGTAGGAATGTCGGCTTATGTGCAGGCTGCAGCTAATCGAGCTGTGGTGATTTCTCCGGTTGCATCTATATTGACTCCGGCTCCTCGAAGAAACCAAATGCATGATGTCGGCCCGGCAGAATATGAGGTTACAATAGCTACGTCTGGTAAGGCGGCTACAGATAACTTGTTTGTGCTGATCGCAGATGACAAGGCAGATAAATATATTACGAATCATGATCTCGTTAAGGCAGGTACGACAACTAAAAAAGCACAGATGTGGGTTGATCGTTATGGTTTGAGGTTATGTGTAAATACTCAATCTCTGTTCGATGGAATAGCTCAATATCCGTTATGTATCTATGCTCCGCAAAGTGGTTATTATGAAATAGGTACTATTAAACAAAGAAATGAAGAAACTCAGTTGTATCTCACTCAGGATGGTCAAGCTATTTGGAATCTAAGCGAAAATGGAGCATATACGTTGTATTTGGAAAAGGGTGCTGCTAATGGGTATGGATTGAGGATAAGCGCGAAAGTTCCTGCTATTGCTACTGCTATCGACGAGGTGGTTGTAGATGCTAAAGGCGAGACACGCAAGGTGCTTGTCAAAGATAAAGTATATATCATCCGTGGTGATAATGTTTACTCAATTGATGGTCAATTAGTTAAGTAAGGAGGACGAATTATGAAAAAGAAACAATATATAGTACCTCGAAATGAGGTGGTTCTGTTGGTGCCGAACGTTATTATGACAGCATTTGGCCCCGCGAGTATGCCAGAAGAACCATCTTCTGCCCCTAAACGCAAGAACGCAGTGTTCTAATGAAAGTATTTACGAGTTAAGGAATTAACGAATGAAGGAGAAAAATCGCATGTACGTGAGAGCGTATGTGCGATTTTTTTTTGGGAAATATTTGTAGTACTTCGGCCCTCCCGCAAGCGTGAAGTGAACCCCAAAAGTTAGACACAAAACAAAAGTGTCGCTTATGGTACATTCACTAGAGGAGAAGTTACAAGTAATTAAGATGCACAAACAAGGT
>CACXPH010000010.1 GCA_902769535.1 uncultured Bacteroidales bacterium | reverse complement strand
GCTTTGATTATGAGGCGATAAATCGGTATCTATTGGCGTGCAATGCGTATGAGGAGCCGGAGAATGCGCGGCTGATTGTGACGGAGAGGGAGTAACCATAAACGTGACCTATAAGATACTTACATATGATGCGATAGACCGGACGGAGTGGGGAAGGCTGGTACGGGAGAGTGAGACGGGAACGTGGTTTCAGAGTCCGGAGGCGTATATGCTATTTGCTTCAATGCCTGATTTATTCATGCCTTTTGCAATAGCCGTTGAACGAGTGAACGAGTTAACGAATGAACGAAAGCTACGCGGGGTATGTGTGGGGTATGTGACGAAAGAGCGGAGTGGGTTGAAGCAGTATTTTACGAGAAGAGCAATAATACAAGGTGGACCGGTATTGGCGGACGATGCCACAGACGCAGAAGTCATCGCATTATTAGAGGCAGTGAAAACAAAAACACGGCATCTGCAATCGTCTGACAACGACCTACCCAGCATTGAATCGCAGTCTGCTCGAAAACAAGCTTTCGGACAGACTACCACTCAATCCTGTGCCGCAGGAACAGAGTCCCTGCAGGATTCCTCACAAAAACATTCACTCTCGGTCGGTTCAGTCTCCCCGACTACCTTCCCTGTTCGAAGCCAAAAGTCAATTGGCTTCTCCATGCTCACAAAAAACACCAAAAAAAGACTACGCAATCTCTGCCCCATCTATATAGAGACGAGGAATTTTAATGATTATTCGAAGTGGCGTGGGGCATTTGAGAAGGCGAGATTTGAATATATGAGGCATTTGAATTTCCATATCGATTGTACGGATAAGGAGGCAATGTGGGAGCGATTGAGTGAGGTAAGAAGGAGACAAGTGAAGAAAGCCATCTCAAATGGCGTGGAGATAAAGAGCGAGGGGATCAGTGAAGCAGAGATTAGAGAATGGTATCAGATACTAAAAGATCTATATGCTAAGAAGGTGAAAACACCGCTGTTTCCGTTGGAGTTTTTCCTGTCGTTCTACCGAAAGGACATCGGAAAATACCTGTTGATGAAGTACAGGGGCAAAGTAATAGGAGGCATGATCTGTCCTATTATGGATGGCCGAACAATCTATGAGTGGTATATATGCGGGTTAGACAATGAATATAGGGAGCAGTATCCGTCTGTGATGGCAACTTGGGCTGCGATGGAGTATGCGAATGAGCATGGTTTGGCGCGATTTGATGTGATGGGAGCCGGAGTGCCGGGAGTACCGTATGGGGTACGAGACTTTAAGGCAGAGTTTGGAGGAGAATTAGTGGAGCAGGGACGGTTCCTGTGCATTACGAAACCTATCCTATATAGATTAGGTGTGTTTGCAGTACGGTTGCTTAAAGGTTAGGAAGTAAATAAAAAAAACATATAAAACACTTTTAAATGATTTAGATGTTACACATCTTATGATCTTTGCTACTAAAACCTACTTAAAAGTAAACTTTTAGATAGTTTTTACTACCAAATCTCGCACTCTAACGAGCCAAATCATTTAAAAGCCATAAACAGAAATAAAATTTTCTTAGATTTTAGATTTAAATTATGATACGAGAAGGATGGCATAGGCGGATAGCGGTGGATGTGATGGTATGGGTCATTGCAGCATTGCTGTGTATGCTTTGGCGATGGGTGGCTAATAAGAGCGAGTTGGTGCATTATTGGGCACTATTTGGCGCGTTGGCTGTGGCATGGGTGATTGTCGGGTTTGTGGTGCAGTTGTACCGTTCGTACAAAGAGGCATGGTTCTGGCAATCGATGGTGTCATTGGTGCTGGATGCGGGTATACTGATCGGATTATGCTGGTGGGCATTGCCGCAGTTGCCGTATAACCTGTCTCCACGCGTAGCGATGTGGACGATACTGATCGTGGGTGCGTTGGAGACGGTAGTGGTGGTGATGGAGCATTACTGGAAGTACGCGACGAACATGACGGTTCCGGCGATGACGATTGAGCAACGCGAGAACGCACATGTGTCGCGCGAAGACGAGAAACGGAGCAAATCGTCGATCGAGTCGGTGCATCAGGCTGTGCTGAGTGTGACGACAGAAGCTGATTACTACATGCTGCGCAAGAAAGCACGACTGGACTCGCGGCTGACGAAAGCAGTATGCGACAGGAGTCGGTTCGCTTTCCTGCAGATACAGGATTATCAGTATGAGACGATTGTGGACTTGACGCTGCTGAACGACGCGAAGGGTATCAACAGACGGTTCTGCATCATCAATCAGAAACTGCCGGACGAGGGACGCTATGTATGCTGCTACCGTCCGCAGGAGTATATCAAGCAGAAGATATTAGCGCGGTATCCGTGGGGAATCAACTGGATCGTGTATGCGCTGTATTTCTGGACGAAGCGCGTATGGCCAAGGTTGATGCTGACGAGCCGATTGTACTACGACCTAACGAAGGGTAGGAAGCGTATGCTGAGCAAGACGGAAGTGCTGGGACGGTTGTATTACTGCGGGTTTGAGGTGGATGAGATCGTGCCGATGGGACATATCGAGTATGTGTTCGCGCATCGTAAGTCGCAGCCGTATCCGCAGGAGCAGATCAAGGTATATGGTCCGCTGATTAAGTTGCCGCGCGTCTGCAAGAACAAAGAGATCAAGTATTTCTATAAGTTTAGGACGATGCACCCGTATGCAGAGTACATCCAGAAATACGTGTTTGATGCGCGTGGAGGTATGGATATCGCGGACAAGAGTAACGACGACTGGCGTATCACGACGTGGGGTAAGTTCATGCGTAAGTACTGGTTGGACGAGCTGCCGATGCTGATCAACTGGTTCAAGCGGGATGTGAAGTTAGTGGGTGTCCGGCCGATCAGTAAGACGATGTTTGCTAACTATCCGGAGTGGTTGCAGGAGAAGCGGACGAAATGCAAGCCGGGACTGATTCCTCCGTTCTATATCGACCATCCGGACACGTTTGAGGAGTTGTTCGCGAGCGAGGATAAATACTTGACGGAGTACCTGGCGCATCCGGTACGGACGGATATCAAGTATTTCTTCCTGACGATGCGCTCCATACTAACGCGAAAGACGCACTCGGCTTAGTGTATAGTGTATAGGTTATAGGTTATAGGTTATAGGTTATAGGTTTTTTTTGAAATTTTTTGTATAATTCAAAAAAAAGTATTACCTTTGCGGCAGTTTTATGCACGCTGAATGGAAAAGGACGAGAAATGGGATATGACGATCACGCCGAAGGATAAGTTATTGGCGGTGGATTGGAAGGAGATATGGCGGTATCGCGATATGTTCGTGCTGTTTGTGGAGCGTGCTTTTCGGGTGGCGTACAAGCAGACGATCTTGGGTCCGCTATGGTTCATCATCACGCCGGTGCTGAGTGTAATCGTGTATGTGACGGTGTTTGGCGGTATCGCGAATATCCCGACGGACGGTATTCCTCCGATCTTGTTCTATCTGCTGGGTATATCGGTGTGGGGTTATTTCTCGAGTTGCTTGAGCGCAACTTCTAACTCGTTTGTGAGTAATGCCGATATCTTCGGTAAGGTCTATTTTCCGAGAATCATCATGCCGCTCGTCGCAGTGACGACGAACTTGTTGTCGTTTGCAATCCAGTTAGCGATTTTTGCGGTATTCTATATCTATTATGCCGCAACGGGAACGGAGTTGGCGATACACTGGCAGATCGTGCTGTTTCCGGTGCTGATACTGCTGTTGGCGTTTATGGCAGTTGGTTTCGGTATGATCTTCTCGTCTATGACGACGAAGTACCGTGATTTGCAGATCATGCTGGCGAAGATCATCTCGCTCTGGGTCTATATCACGCCGGTGATCTATCCGCTAAGCCTGGTGACGAATGAGAAGTTGCATCTGGCGATGAGCTTGAATCCGGTGACACCGGTGATGGAGGCGATCAAGTACTCGCTGCTCGGACAAGGGCAGTTCAGTTGGTTATGGCTCGGGTACAGCGCGTTGTTTACGATGTTTCTGCTCATTATCGGTCTTATGTTATTCAATAAAGTTCAGAAGAGTTTTATGGATACAGTGTAACCGAAAACGCGCTATCGCTTATAAGAAAACAAAAAAGAAAACGATTTAAGAAAAAAACATTTTTTGTTTATCAATGGCTATTGATAAATCATATTGGACAACAGAGATAAGCCCGACGACGTTTTCGAAGGGGTTGGGACTGAAGGAACTATGGCAGAAGAAGTACCTGATTTGGCTGTTTGTGAAACGCGATATCACGGTGCAGTACAAGCAGACGATCTTCGGTATGGGATGGTATTTTATCTCGCCGTTGTTCACGATGTTCATGTATATCGTGGTGTTCGGTCGCATCGCCGGAATCCCGACGGATGACGTTCCGCAGCCGGTGTTCTACTTGAGCGGTATCTGTCTGTGGGAGTATTTCTCGACGTGCTTGACTGAGGTAGCCGGTACGTTCCAGACGAATGCAGCGTTGTTCGGTAAGGTCTATTTTCCGAGATTGGTTAGTCCGATATCGAAGGTAGTGTCGAAGTTATTCAGGTTCGGCTTGCAGTTGAGTACGTTTGTGATTGTATATGTGCTGTTCGTTGCGAAGGGCGTGAATTTACGTCCAAACTGGTATCTTCTGTTATTCCCGGTGCTGTTATTGATGATGCAGTGTCTGGCGTTGGGTTTGGGACTGATTATTTCTTCGCTGACGACGAAGTATCGGGATCTGACGAATTTCTTTGGGGTGTTCGTGTCGCTCTGGATGTACGCGACGCCGATTGTATATCCGTTGAGTTACGTGACGAATGAGACGCTACATAAGATCATGCT
The DNA here is from genome assembly GCA_902769535.1 of uncultured Bacteroidales bacterium. Lineage (GTDB taxonomy): Bacteria > Bacteroidota > Bacteroidia > Bacteroidales > Paludibacteraceae > Colicola. The sequence goes on along the minus strand of CACXPH010000010.1, from coordinate 109,720 downwards.
GTTCAACCCGATGACAGCAATCATCGAGACGTTTAAATACGGCGCGTACGGCGCGGGTGAGTTCAGTTGGACAGCGTTGGGTTATAGCGCAGGAGTGATTGCGGTGCTGCTGGTGATGGGCATAGCGATGTTCAACCGGAAGCAGAAATATTTTATCGACACTATTTAGTAGAAAAAAACATATAAAACCCTTTTGAATGCTTTTGAGTTACGCTCTACCTGTAATTAGCTGCTAAAAAGTCCTTGATAGTAAACTCTAAGATACTTTTTACCATCCAATTCCAGACCTTATCAGGTAAAAGCCTTCAAAAGCCATAAACATAAAAAAATGTAGTCCCGGACTCTGCTCGTCCGGAAAGAAACTTAAACGGATGCCCCTCCAAAAGAAGAACCATCCGTTTAGAGCCACTTCTTAGCCGCAAGGGCACGATTTGGCAGGAGCCACTTCTCCGCCGCTACGCTCTGTCGATTATTGCTTCGCAATTCTCCCGGACTCTGCTCGTCCGGAAAGAAACTTAAACGGATGCCCCTCCAAAAGAAGAACCATCCGTTTAGAGCCACTTCCCGGACTCGAACCGGGGACCTACGCATTACGAATGCGTTGCTCTACCAACTGAGCCAAAGTGGCGAAGTTCGCCGGCAACATTTTGCCAAGAACTTAGCACATCGTGCTGGCATAGAATTTGCTCTGTTTTTCAAAAGCGGGTGCAAAGGTACTACAAAAAATTGATATACGCAAATTATTTGTGAAAAAAATAGCGTTCATAGTGTTTTTTTTGAGTCTGGTAACGAGTTTGGTTGCTCAGACCCATGTGCGAGTATATAATGAGAACATACGCACGTTGCGCGTGGCGCGTGAGGTGCTGGTGTTAGACGAACAGGAACCGCTGCAAATCTCGTTCGACGAGATGAGTCATAATGTACACATGTACAGTTATACTGTACAAGCGTTAGAGGTGAGAGGTGAGCGGTTAGAGGTTAATGATGGAATGCTTAGCAGCGAGTACTTGCAGGGATTTACGACGAGGGACATCACGGAGTATGAGCACTCGATCAATACAAGTAGGGAGTACACGCATTACTGGTTTGAGTTTCCGAACGAGGACATGCAATTGACCAAGAGCGGCAATTATCGTCTGACGATATACGAGGACGGAGATACGGATAAGAAGGTGGCTGAAGTGGATTTCTGCATAGTTGAGCCGATCGTGAAGATAGACGCGAGCGTAAGAGCAAACACGGATATTGAGTTCAATGGAAGGTATCAGCAAATCGACGTGGACATAACGATGAGCGATGAGCGATTAGCGATGAGCGGACAGGCTTCAGAGTTTAGGGTGGTGGTGATGCAGAACAACCGGACGGACAATGCGGTGACGCTGGACAAGCCAACATTTGTAGAGCCGAATAGGTTGCGATATATCAATAACAAGGCTTTGATTTTTGAGGGAGGTAATGAGTACCACCATTTCGATGCGTTCAGTTGTTTCTATGCCGGTACGGGAATAGACAGGGTAGTGCATGAGATGGGTGACTATCACGCGCTGTTGTTTCCGAACGAAGTGACGGAAGGTCAGTATATCCATGAGTTCGACAGCAACGGACGGTTTGTAGTCAATGCCGAACGCACGAGCGACAGCGATACGGAAGCGGAGTATATGTGGGTGCATTGGACGCTGCCAGTGGAGAAGCCTTTCTTCGACGGTTCGCTCTACGTGGACGGAGACTTGTTTTACAACACCTTGGATCTGCATAACCGCATGCAGTATGACAATGATGCCAAATGTTACTGGCTAACAGCGCTGGTGAAACAGGGTGGGTATGACTACCAGTATGTTTTTGTACCAAAAACAGGTGAGAGGTTAGAGGTTAGAGGTGATAGAAAAACTACCACCCAACGAGTGGATGGTAGTTATTGGCAGACGGAGAACGAATATACGATTTTCGTCTGGTGGCGTCCGTTTGGAAGCCGTTATGATCGCCTTGTTGGCGTAAAGACTATTCGTTCGAATGCGCGTTAGTCGTCTATACGCAGGAATTTTCCGTTTTTCTTAAAGACAAGTGTCATCGTATCGTTCAGTACGATCACTTGTTTGTTGGAATCCTTCTCGTATTCGGTTATAACTGCGTGCGGGAAAGTAGCCTTGATGTACTCAGCAATCTCTGTCGGGATAAAAATATCCTTGACACCTTGTTCACTTTTCGCCTTTATGACTTGTGCTTTCTCGTTGAAAACCACCTGTGAACCATCGTCCAGTATGAGCGTGAACTCATAGTGTCTAAATGCTTTCTTCTCGCTGGTAATCAATTGCACTTCCTTTGGAGTGTAAATTTGCTTTACCTCTTTCTTTACCACTTTCGGAAGTTCCTTAAAGGCGATCGGCTGTCTGCCTTTCTTAGCGAATGCGCCTAGCACGCAGACACTCATTAAGAGTGCAATAATCGTAATTTTTTTCATATGAGTTATTTTGCTAAACGTTCTTTAATGGCTTTGGATTCAGCTTCGTAGCCGGGTTTGTCGAGGAGCGCGAACATGTTCTTCTTGTAAGCTTCTACACCCGGTTGGTTGAACGGATTGACGTCAAGTACATAACCCGAGATACCGCAGCCACGCTCGAAGAAATAGATGAACTGGCCGATGTTATACTCGTCAATTCTTTCGAAACTGATATGGATATTGGGCACACCACCGTCTACGTGAGCGAGTTGTGTACCGAGTTCAGCCATCTTATTCACTTCATCTACGCGCTTTCCTGCAAGGAAGTTGAGTCCGTCGAGGTTTTCTTCGTCCATCGGAACGAGCACTTGTTTGTTGGCTTTCTCGATGGAGATCACCGTCTCGAAGATCGTACGCTCACCGTCCTGGATCCACTGACCCATCGAGTGCAAGTCTGTTGTGAAATCTACGGATGCCGGGAAGATTGCCTTATGGTCTTTGCCTTCTGACTCGCCGTAGAGTTGTTTCCACCACTCGCTGAAATAATGCAGTTTCGGATTGAAGTTGACGAGGATTTCGATCTTCTTTCCACCGCGATAGAGGGCATTACGGATGGCTGCATATTGGCAAGCCGGGTTCTGAGCGTACGGAACAGATACGTCCGTTGCTTTCTCCATGTCTTGTGCTCCTTTGACGAGGGCTTTGATGTCACCACCAGCCACAGCGATCGGCAGCAGACCTACCGGTGTGAGTACCGAGAAACGTCCACCTACGTTGTCGGGAATGACAAATGTCTTGTATCCTTCTTTGGTAGCGAGACTGCGGAGTGCACCTTTGGCCTTGTCCGTTACAGCTACGATACGATGTTTTGCTTCCTCTTTGCCTACTTGCTTCTCGAGCATGGTCTTAAGCAGACGGAAAGCGAGCGCTGTCTCCGTCGTCGTACCGGATTTGGAGATATTGATGATACCGAACTGCTTGTCTGCGAGGAACTCCATGAGTTCAGCGAGGTAGTCCTCACCGATGTTGTTTCCTGCATACACCACGTACGGATTCGTGCGGTTTTTGGCTACGAAGGCATCAAAAGCCGAGCTGAGAGCCTCATTCACAGCGCGAGCACCAAGGTATGAACCACCGATACCAGCTACGATCACCACCTCGCAACGCTTGCGCAGTTCGTCTGCACAGGCCTGTACTTCAGCAAGGAAAGCGTCGGTGATAGAGGAGGGTAGATGCACCCAACCGATGTAGTCATTTCCGGCACCTTTGCCATTCTCGAGCAGGAGGTTAGCCGCTTCGGTGGCTGACTCTAATTGTTTCAACGCAGCAGCGTCCACAAACGACGCAGCGTTCTTCAAACATAGTTGCATAATTATTGTAATTTAGTAGTTAATGACTTGATGATAGGTTTCGCCTTCTGGCGGTTGTAGAGAATCTCGTACATGGCGTCCACGATCGGCAGCGCCACTTTCATGCGGCGGTTGGCTTCATAGATAGCCTTCGTGCCGTAATAACCTTCGGCAACCATCTCCATCTCCATTTGCGCCGCTTTGACGGAATAACCGAGTCCGAGCATCTGGCCGAACTGACGGTTACGGCTGAACTGCGAATAACCGGTGACGAGTACGTCTCCGAGGTATCCGGATGCGGTGATGTCACGCGGCACATTACTCATAGCTGTCGCGAATCGCTGGATTTCCTGGATGGCGTTACTGAGCAATACGGCTTGGAAGTTATCGCCGTAATGGAGAGCTTGACACATACCGGCAGCGATCGCGTAAATATTCTTCATGACGGAGCTGTATTCCAGTCCGATAACGTCACTGGAGACGGTAGTGTGCACGTACGAAGTCTGGAACAGTTTTGCCCATGTCTCCGCGTTGGCACGGTTCTCACAACCGATGGTAAGGTAACTCAGACGCTCGAGCGCGATCTCTTCTGCATGGCAGGGACCGGCTATGACACCGAGTTGGTCATAAGCGATACCGAAGCGGTTATGCAGATAATCGGTGATGATCACGTTCTCGTCCGGGATCATACCCTTGACAGCCGAGATAACGACCTTATGGGTCATGTCGCGACGGATCTTATTGAGCGATTGCTTGACGTACGGCGATGGGATAGCAAGGATAAGCACATCGGACTGCGCCACCGTCTGGTTGATGTCCGACGAGAAATGGATGCGGCTCACTTCAAATTCTGCCGCACCAAGATAGGAGGGGTTCTTTCCGGTGGAGATAAACTCATCAATCACCTCTTGGCGACGGATGAACCAGTTGATCTCACCTTGATTCTGCATGACGATCTTCGCCAAGGCAGTTGCCCACGAACCCGAACCTAAAATAGCTACTTTCCGATACATATTATGCCTCCGGTTTCATTGTTGGGAATAAGAGTACTTCCTGGATGGTCGGTTGACCGGTCATGAGGATCGCCAAACGATCAATACCGATGCCGATACCGGATGTAGGAGGCATACCGTACTCAAGGGCACGCATAAAGTCCTGATCGATGACCATCGCTTCGTCATCACCTTTGTCGGCGAGTTTCATCTGCTCTACGAAGCGGTTGTATTGGTCAATCGGGTCGTTGAGCTCGGAGTATGCGTTAGCTAACTCTTTGCCGTTCACCATGAGCTCGAAACGTTCGGTCAGACCGGGTTTGGAGCGGTGCATCTTGGTGAGCGGCGACATCTCGACAGGGTAGTCGGTGATGAAGGTCGGTTGGATGAACGCACCCTCGCAGGTCTCACCGAAGATCTCGTCGATGAGTTTGCCGCGACCCATGTGCTCGGTATCTTCCACTCCGAGTTTCTTCGCCTCTAAGCGGATAGCATCCTCGTCCATGGAAGCCAGGTCGAGACCGGTCTTCTCTTTGATGGCATCGAGGATAGGAAGACGACGGTAAGGCGCTTTGAAATCCACCTCATGATCGCCTATCTGCACTTTCGTTGTGCCGTTCACAGCGATAGCGATCTTCTCGAGCAGCTGCTCGGTGAAGGTCATCATCCAGTTATAATCCTTGTACTGCACATACAACTCCATACAGGTGAACTCGGGGTTGTGGCTACGATCCATACCTTCGTTTCGGAAGTTACGTCCGATCTCATAGACACCCTCAAAACCACCTACGATAAGGCGCTTGAGGTATAGTTCCGTCGCGATACGCAGGTACATATCCACGTCGAGCGTGTTATGATGGGTAATGAACGGACGAGCGGACGCGCCACCGGCAATCTGCTGCAGGATAGGTGTCTCCACCTCTGTATATCCGGCTTCGTCGAACACCTGACGCATCGTGCGCAGGATCGTCGCGCGTTTTAAGAAGGTGTCTTTCACGCCTTCATTCACCACCAGATCGACATAACGCTGACGATAACGCTGTTCGGGATCGTTGAAGCCATCATATGCCACACCGTCTTTGTACTTGACGATAGGCAGCGGCTTGAGCGATTTGGCGAGGACAGTCAACTTCTTGGCATGCACAGAGATCTCACCCATCTGGGTACGGAAGACGAAGCCTTCGATACCGATGAAATCACCGATATCCAGCAGTTTCTTGAATACGACGTTGTACATCTGTTGCTCGATGGTGGTAGGCTGCTCGCCTTCGGCAACCGGCGCCTGGATGTCATCGCGCGATACATAGACCTGAATACGGCCCTTGGAGTCCTGCAACTCGATGAACGATGCCTTACCCATGATACGCTTGGACATTAGTCGTCCTGCAATGCGGACAGGCTTACCGTCCCAATTCTCAAAATCGGCCTTGATGTCCGTTGAATAACCTGTTACGACGTACTCGGCAGCAGGATAGGGATCGATTCCCAGATCACGCATGGCTTGCAGACTCTGCCGACGTACCAATTCTTGTTCACTTAATTCCATATTATGTTCAATTTTAGTCTTTTTATTATGCTTGTGGAAAGCCCACACCTTTGCGGCTGCAAAGGTACACAAAAAAAATGACATATGCAAGGGATTAGGCAAAAATGCACAAAAAAATTGCGCGCGCTTGCATATATGAAAATATTTTCGTAAATTTGCACCCAAATTGGCTAATACATTTCTTTTTATGCAATTAGTACTGCAAATTATCACGCTCATCGGTTCCGTGGCGATGTTGATGTACGGAATGAAGGTGATGAGTGAAGGCCTGCAGAAGATGGCGGGTAGTAAGTTAAGCAATGTGCTCGGCACGATGACTACCAACCGTTTCTCGGGTGTATTGACCGGTGCGTTCATCACGGCAGCGGTTCAGTCTTCTACTGCTACGACGGTGATGACGGTGAGCTTCGTTTCAGCGGGAATCTTAAGTCTGGTGCAAGCCATCTCGGTGATCATGGGTGCGAATATCGGTACGACGTTCACAGCCTGGATCATGGTGCTGGGTGGTGGATCGTTTGACTTGCGACTCGTGGTCTACGCGACGATCGTACTGGCTGTCGCGCTTATCTACACGAAGAAAAACGCCAACCTCGGTGATTTCCTAATTGGTCTGTCGTTGATGCTCCTAGGCTTGACGACCTTGAAGATCAACGCGACGGAGATGCACCTGGATCAGATCAGCGCCGTGCGTAACTTCTTCATCGCTACCTCCAGTTGGGGTTACGGCAGTTATTTTCTCTACCTGCTCGTAGGTGGTATATTGACCTTTGCCGTACAGAGTTCAGCGGCTATCATGGCAATCACCATGACGCTCTGCTCGACGCACGTGTTGCCGATCGATATGGGTATCTCGCTCGTCTTGGGTGAGAATATCGGTACGACAATCACCTCGAATATCGTAGCGTTGTCGGCTTCCGTTCAGGCCAGACGTGCCGCCATGGCGCACTTGGTGTTCAACCTGTTCGGTGTGATATGGGTGCTGTGTGTGTTCCGTTGGTTCGTCGGTGGTGTGTGCGAGTTATGGGGTGTTGAGTTCAAACCGGGTATCCCGTCTGACGTCTCGCCGGACAAGCTCAATGCGATATTGGCTACCTTCCACACCACGTTCAACGTGCTCAATACCTGTATCTTGATTGGTTTCATCAAGTATATGGAGAAACTGGTGATGTGGATCATTCCGTCCAAACCGGAACAGCGCGACACGGACAGCCAGCTGCGGTTCATCTCGGGTGGCCTTATGTCCACGTCCGAGCTCTCTATCTTGCAGGCTTGGAAAGAGGTGCATGTGTTCGCTATTCGTGCGCAACGCATGCTCGGTATGGTGCATGACCTGTTCTATGAGACCGACACGCAGCAGTTCACGAAGATATACAGCCGCATCGAGAAGTACGAGGGTATATGTGACCGAATGGAGTACGAAATTGCGCAGTACTTGAACGAGGTGGCAGATGGTCGTTTGTCCGATCAGTCCAAGCACGAGGTGCACAAGATGCTCCGTATCGTGAGTGAGCTGGAGTCGGTGGGTGACGCCAACTTTAACCTATCGCGTTATATCAAGCATAAGTTCGACGCAAAGATCCAATACTCCGAGAAACAGGAGAAGAACGTGGAGCAGATGATGTACCTATTGACGGGTGCGCAAGTAAAAATGGTAGAGGCCCTTGAGCGTGTTAACATCACGTCCGATGAGTTCTTTGAGATGACGAACATGGAGAACGAAATCAATAATTTCCGTGACGAACTCAAGAACCAGAACATGCTCAGCGTCACCGAGAAAGAATACGACTACGGCGTAGGCGTCAATTACATGGATATTATCCTCGAGCTCGAGAAGATGGGTGATTATATCATCAATGTAGAAGAGGCTTTATATGAACACAAACATGACAAGTAACCGGATAGCATCCGGAGGCAAAAATCGCTATGGATATGAAGAATAATTTATTAGCCGGAGCCCTTGTGGCGCTGGGTTTGACCTTATCAGGTCTGTTTATCTACTGTGGTATCAGTAAGTTCGCGAATAAAGATCGCGCCGTTTCTGTCAAGGGTCTCAGCACCCGTGAGGTGGAAGCGGATTATGCGGTATGGCCGTTATCTTATTCTTTGAGCGGCAATGACCTGCCGGCACTCTATGCGCAGCTCGAGCAAGTCTCGGCACGCGTGAAGAAGCATCTGCTGGCACTCGGTTTTGAGGAGTCTGACTTCCGTCAAGGTAGTGTGTCGGTTAGCAATAACTGGGACAGTTACTATGGAAGTCGTCCTGAGTTTAAATATACGCTGAGCACGTCGCTCATTGTATCGACCGACAAGGTACAACTCGTTGTGGCCAGTCAAGGCAAAGAGTCTTCGCTGCTCAAAGAGGGTTTGATTGTAACGACGGAGAAATGGAACCTGGATTATCAGTTCAATGGTCTGCCGGAGTTGAAACCGTCGATGATCGAGGAGGCTACGCAGAATGCACGTGCCGTGGCACAGAAGTTCGCCGATGACGCACAGTGCAGCCTCGGATCGATCCGTCGTGCGAGCCAAGGTCAGTTCAGCATCGAGTCCGATGAGTACCAGCCTTGGGTGAAACACGTACGCGTCGTAACGACAGTGGATTATTTTCTTGAGTAATAAAAAAGGATGGTTTAGAACCATCCTAATCTTCTGATCAATCGCAGCACACACGTCGGTGTGAGCAGAATAAGCAAACACAGTACCCGCCAGAAAACGGTGGGTATTGTTGTTTTGGCGCATCCATGGAACAGCGCCCATAATCCCCGTTTGGCCAAGGTCTCAGGACTGACGATGATACCCAGGCACTTGCCGAGCTTGGTCATGAACGGAGGAATAGAGTAGAGTCCTGTATCTACGGCACCCGGACTGACATCCGTCACGTTCACGCCGTACTTGCGCAACTCGATATGCAAGGCACGGGTGAAATTACAAAGGAACGCTTTCGTGCTGCCGTACGTACCCAGACGCTGTGCTGCCATCTTACTCGTCACCGAGCAGACATTGAGGATATATCCCTTACGGCGCTGCTTCATGTCCTGACCGAACAGATAACAGAGCATCGCCGGAGTGTACATATGCAGGTTCATGATCAGACTCGTGAAACCTTCGCTGTCGTCGAGTATGTCCTTATCATGATAGACACCGGCATTGTTGACCAACACCTCTACCTCCATCTCATGCGCGTGCGCGTATTCATATAATTCGCGCGCAGAGGACTGTTGACCGAGATCGAGAACGAGGCCCACGACCTCGATTGGAGATTGGAGATTGGAAATTGAAGATTTTATTTTCTCTGCCGCCTCATGGATCTCCGGGACATTGCTGACGAGAAGGAGGTTGTAGCCTCTCTTGGCTAAGGCCTGCGCAAAAGCGTAACCGATGCCTGAAGAGGCACCGGTTACTATTGCGTATGTAGCGGATGGCTTATTGCTCATCTTCTACTGCTGCCTGTGCAGCTGCCAAACGTGCGATAGGTACGCGGAACGGTGAGCAGGAAGCGTAGTTCATGCCTACACGTGCGCAGAACTTAACGGAGCTCGGTTCACCACCGTGCTCGCCGCAGATACCGGTACGCAGACCCGGACGGACAGCGCGACCTTTCTCTACGGCCATCTTAATGAGCTGACCCACACCATTCTGGTCGAGTACCTGGAACGGATCCACTTTGAGGATCTTCTTCTCGAGGTAAGCCGGCAAGAAGGAAGCGATATCGTCACGGCTGTAACCGAACGTCATCTGGGTCAAGTCGTTGGTACCGAAGCTGAAGTACTGAGCCTCCGTAGCAATACGGTCAGCTGTCAGGGCTGCACGCGGGATCTCGATCATCGTACCGATCTCGAACTCTACTTCGATGCCATACTCAGCGAATACTTCTTTCGCCACGCGCTGGATAATCTCTTTCTGTTGCTTGAGCTCGTAGAGGATACCGATCAGCGGAACCATGATTTCCGGCATCGGGTTCTTGCCCTCTTTCTTGAGTTCGCAAGCGGCGGAGAGGATAGCGCGTGTCTGCATAGCGGTGATTTCCGGGAAAGTGATACCCAGACGGCATCCGCGGTGACCCAACTGCAAAGGCGGGTCGAGCAGACGGATGTTCACAGGCAGGCCGTCCATAGCGTCCAAGATACCTTTGAAGTCAGCCTTTTGGTACGGCAGCAGTTTAGCCAGCGCTTTCTCGCGGCCCTCGCTGTCCTTGGCGAGGATCATCTCACGCATAGCGATAATCTTCTGGTCGTCGAAGAACATGTGCTCCGTACGGGTCAGACCGATACCCTTGGCACCGAAAGCGCGTGCTACAGCAGCGTCGTGCGGGGTGTCAGCGTTCGTACGAACCTGGAGTTTGGTATATTTGTCGCAGAGATCCATGAGTGCCTTGAAGTCACCGCTGAGCTCAGCAGCCTTGGTCGGAATCTCACCTGCGTAAACCTGTCCGGTTGTACCGTTCAACGAGATATAGTCACCCTCTTTGTAGGTAACGCCTTCGATCTTCACGGTCTTGGCCTTGTAATCCACCTGGATGGCACCTGCACCCGAAACGCAGCATTTACCCATACCACGAGCCACCACAGCAGCGTGCGAAGTCATACCACCACGAGCGGTGAGGATACCTTCGGCAGCCGACATACCTGCGAGATCTTCAGGGCTGGTCTCGATACGAACCATGACTACCTTGTGGCCGTTTGCGTGCCACTCCTGAGCGTCATCAGCATGGAAGACGATCTGACCGCAAGCTGCACCCGGAGAAGCAGGCAGACCTTGGGTGATCACTTTGGCTTTCTTGAGTGCGTCCTTGTCGAAGACAGGGTGGAGCAGTTCATCGAGTTTCTGCGGCTCGCAGCGCATGATAGCCTCTTTCTCGGAGATCTTGCCCTCACGAACCATATCCATCGCGATCTTCACCATCGCGGTACCGGTACGCTTACCATTACGGGTCTGGAGGAACCAGAGTTTGCCTTCCTGCACAGTGAACTCCATATCCTGCATGTCGCGGTAGTGATCCTCGAGCTTCTGCTGGATAGCGTTCAACTCAGCGTACATCTGAGGCATAGCCTCCTCCATAGACGGATACTTAGCCAGACGCTCAGCTTCGCTGATACCGGCGCGCTCTGCCCAACGCTGCGAACCGATCTTGGTGATCTGTTGCGGCGTACGGATACCTGCTACCACGTCCTCACCCTGTGCGTTAACAAGGTACTCACCGTTGAAGAGGTTCTCACCGTTACCGGCATCACGGCTGAAGCAAACACCCGTTGCGGAGGTGTCACCCATGTTACCGAATACCATCGCCATAACCGAAACGGCCGTTCCCCACTCGTCAGGAATTCCTTCCATCTTACGGTAGAGGATAGCGCGCTCGTTCATCCAGCTACGGAACACAGCACAGATAGCGCCCCACAGTTGCTCCATCGGATCATCCGGGAAATCTTTACCGGTACGCTCTTTGATAGCGGTTTTGAAACGAGCCACGAGGAGCTTGAGTTCCTCTACGTTGAGGTCCTTATCCAGCTTCACGCCACGAATCTCTTTTACCTCGTCGATGATCGCCTCGAACGGATCGATATCGGTCTTGTTCACCGGCTTCATACCGAGTACCACGTCACCGTACATCTGTACGAAACGACGATAGGAGTCATAAACGAAGTGCGGGTTCTGGGTCTTAGCGACCATTCCTTCTGCTACTACATCGTTCAAACCAAGGTTAAGGATCGTATCCATCATACCCGGCATGGACGCGCGCGCACCCGAACGAACGGATACTAACAGCGGGTTCTTCGGATCACCGAACTTGCAGTTCATCAGACCCTCTACGTGCGCAACAGCTGCGTTCACCTCTTCGGTCAACTCAGCCACGATCTTCTCTTGACCTACCTGGTAGTACTCGTTACATACTTCCGTCGTGATGGTGAATCCCGGAGGAACAGGAACTCCAACCAAGTTCATCTCAGCACAGTTAGCGCCCTTACCGCCAAGCAGCTCGCGCATTTGTGCATTACCCTCAGCTTTTCCGTTACCGAAGGTGTAAACTCTTTTTTTCTTTTCCATGATTATGTGTTTAAATTAACGTATTTTGCAATTTGGGTGCAAATTTACGAAATATTTTTGACATATGCAAGCGCGCGCGCATTTTTCTTATTTTTTTTGTGATTATTCTTGCGTATATAAAATATTTTTTGTACCTTTGCCCCGGTTTTTGTCAACTTAACTTTACAAAAGCAATTTAAATACCTTAAATAATACAAATTATGGCTAAAGTTTATCAAGCAAATGAGATCAAGAACGTCGCTATGTTAGGCGGTTCGGGATCGGGTAAGACGACTCTCATGGAGTCGATGTTGTTCGAGTGCGGGGTGATCAAGCGCCGCGGTTCGATTGAGGCTCAATCGACGGTGTGCGACTATTTCCCGGTTGAGAAAGAGTACGGTTATTCCGTTTTCTCGACGGTTTGTAACCTCGAGTTTGAGAACAAGAAGTTGAATATCATCGACTGTGCCGGTTCCGATGACTTCTGCGGCGGTACGGTAGCTGCACTCCAGATGTGCGGTTCGGCGCTGATCGTGCTGAGCGCGAACGGTGGTGTTGAGGTAGGAACTCAGAACAACTTCCGTCTCGTAGAGAAAGCAAAGAAACCGCTCGCATTCGTTATCAACAAGTGCGACCATGAGGCAGCTGATTTCGAGCGTACGTTCAACCAGATCAAGGAGAATTTCGGTAACAAGTGCACGCTCATCCAGTTCCCGGTTAATGCTGGTGCAGGTTTCAATGCCGTTGTCGATGTGCTCAAGGGTAAGATGCTCGTTTGGAAAGCAGAAGGTGGTGCGCCGGAACTCAAGGAAATCCCGGCTGAGTATGCAGACAAAGTAGAAGAGATGCGTGCTGCGCTTGCAGAGCAAGCGGCAGAGGCAGACGAGACACTGCTTGATAAATTCTTAGGCGAAGGCCTGACGGACGAAGAGATCATGCAAGGTCTGAAGAGCGTTTATGCGGACGGTTCGATGTATCCGGTTCTCTGCTGCTCGGGTGCAAAAGACATGGGCGTTCGTCGTTTGATGGACTTCCTCAACGGTATGGCGCCGAGTCCTGCGCAGTTCAGTTATCCGACCGTGGACGGTAAGACCGTTACTCCGGATCCGAAAGCGCCGACCAGCCTGTATGTCTTCAAGACTTCTGTGGAACCGCATATCGGTGAGGTGAACTACTTCCGCGTAATGCAAGGTACCGTTCATAACGGTGACGACCTGGAGAACATGGAGCGTGGCTCGAAGGAGCGTATCTCGCAGCTCTATCAGGTAGCCGGTTCGATCCGCGTGCCGGTAGATGAACTGGCAGCCGGTGATATCGGTGCAACCGTGAAGATGAAAGATACCCGTACGGGTAACACGCTGAACGCCAAGGGCTGTGACCTGCAGTATGCTCCGATCAGCTATCCGCAGCCGCGTTACCGTCGTGCTATCAAGCCGGTAACTGAGTCCGATGCGGAGAAACTTGCTGCACTGCTCACTCGTATGCACGAGGAAGACCCGACATGGATCGTAGAGCAGAGTAAAGAGCTCCGTCAGATGATCGTTAGCGGACAAGGTGAGTTCCACCTCCGTACCCTCAAATGGCGTCTGGAGAACAACGATAAGATGATGATCAACTTTGAGGAACCGAAGATCCCGTATCGTGAGACCATCACCAAGGCAGCTCGTGCCGACTATCGCCATAAGAAACAGTCCGGTGGTGCCGGTCAGTTCGGTGAGGTACACCTGATCGTAGAGCCGTACGAGGATGGCCAACCGGTTAAGGAGACCTATAAGTTCGGTAACCAGGAGTACAAGATCTCCGTTAAGGACCAACAGGAGATCAACCTCGAGTGGGGTGGTAAGCTCATCATCATCAACTCCATCGTCGGTGGCGCTATCGATGCACGCTTCATCCCGGCTATCGTCAAGGGTATCATGGATCGTATGGAGCAAGGACCGTTGACCGGTTCGTACGCTCGTGACGTACGCGTCATCATCTACGATGGTAAGATGCACCCGGTTGACTCGAACGAGATATCCTTCCGTCTCGCTGGACGTAATGCCTTTGCAACCGCCTTCAAAGAGGCGAATCCGAAGGTGCTCGAACCGGTTTATGACCTTGAGGTGTTCGTTCCGTCGGAGATCATGGGTGATGTGATGAGTGACATCAACGGTCGTCGCGGTATGGTAATGGGTATGGAGACCGAGAAATCGTTCACCCGCCTCAAAGCACAAGTGCCTCTGAAAGAACTCGCTTCGTACTCTACGACGCTCAGTTCGCTCACCGGTGGCCGTGCTACGTTCACGATGCAGTTCAACAGCTATCAGCTCGTTCCGGCAGACGTTCAGGAGAAACTGCTTGCTGCTTACGCTGCTTCGCAAACCGAAGAAGAGTAATGAAAGCTGAAAGTTGAAAGTTGAAAGTTGAAAGAGAAGAGCCGCAAATCAATGCGGCTCTTTTTTTATTTGTCTGAGAAAATGTATTCGAAGACTTTAATCGAGTACAGTTTGCCGTTCGGCAAGTAATTATACTGCTTGGCTTTGGTGCCATCTGCGTTCCACTCGTATTTACGCACACGTACCACGCGGTTACGGTCGTTGTATTCCACTTCTTCCACTACCTTACCCGTCACGTCGTCATACGTACTCGTCACGCGACTTTTCTGACCGTACGACGCGTACTCGATCTCCTCGATGCAGCGTCCCTGACTGTCATACACCTTCACGTGGTCCAACCAACGCGCTTTGTTCTGCGCGTCCGTATTCCATTCTTTCACTGTCAGGTTCTTGCGTTTCTCTCGCCGTGCCAACTGCTCCGGCGTCAACAGACTCTGTGCCATCCCTGTCATCGCGATCATCACGCAGATGACTACATTTATCATTCTTTTCATATCAAATATATTTTCCTGTTATACTTTCTTTGCTCTTGCGAATATCCTCCAGCGTGCCTTCCGCGACGATCCTGCCGCCTCCTCTGCCGCCTTCTACACCCATGTCCACGATCCAGTCGCATGCCTTAATCACATCCGTGTTATGCTCGATGATCAGCACCGTGTTGCCTTTATCGACTAACTTCCTCAGCACTCCTAACAGCACGCGGATATCCTCGAAATGCAGACCCGTTGTCGGTTCGTCGAGAATATAGAGCGTTTTGCCTGTACTCGGTCGACTCAGTTCGGTTGCTAACTTGATACGCTGACTCTCACCGCCGGACAGACTCGTCGAACTCTGACCGAGCTTGATATAACCCAATCCTACATCCTGGATCGTCTTGATCTTTCGCAGGATGGTCGGTTGGCTCTCGAAGAACTCCACGGCTTGGTTCACCGTCATATCCAGTACGTCAGCAATCGTCTTTCCCTTGAACCGCACCTCGAGCGTCTCGCGGTTGTAACGTGTGCAACCGCAAACCTCGCACGGCACGAACACATCCGGCATGAAGTGCATCTGGATGATCTTATAGCCGTTACCCATGCACTCGTCACAGCGCCCACCTTTCATGTTAAAACTGAACCGTCCTGCCTTCCATCCCCGAATCTTTGATTCGGGCAAGTGTGCAAACAAGTCGCGTATGTCGTCGAACACCTTTGTGTACGTCGCAGGGTTCGAACGCGGCAAACGACCTATCGGCGACTGATCAACGTTGATCACTTTGTCGATATTCGTCAGACCCGTGATCTCCTTGTACGGCAGCGGTTGCTTCTTGCTGCGGTAGAAATGCTGCGAGAGAATAGGGTACAGCGTCTGGTTGATCAGACTACTCTTACCGCTTCCACTCACTCCCGTCACACATATCATCTTCCCCAGCGGCAACTTCAGCGTCACGTTCTTCAAGTTATTCCCCGTACAGCCGGAGAGAACCAGACGGTTCTCTATTTTAGAATTATGATTTATGATTTCAGATTTATTGGCTTCGATCTGCAGTTTTCCCTTCAAATACTGTGCCGTGAGTGTGTCCGTCTTCAGCAATTCTTCCGGCGTGCCGCTGAACATCACCTTGCCGCCTAACCGTCCGGCTTTCGGACCGATATCCACAATCCAGTCCGCCTCACGCATCATCTGCTCGTCGTGCTCCACCACAATCACCGAGTTACCCATGTCGCGCAACTCTTTCAGACTGTTGATCAAGCGCTCGTTATCGCGTTGGTGCAGACCTATACTCGGTTCGTCTAATATATACAGCACGTTCACGAGGCGCGAACCTATCTGCGTCGCCAGACGGATACGTTGACTCTCGCCTCCCGACAGACTCTCACTGCTGCGGTTCATACTCAGATAACTCAGTCCTACGGACTGCATGAACCGTAATCGCGCACATATCTCCTTCAGTATCGGTGCCGCAATGGATTTTTGCTTCTCCGATAATTCGGAATTTTCGGATAACTCGGATAGAATCCGAAGCAATTCGTCTATGTCGGTTTCTGCCAGCTCGTTGATATTATATTTCCCTATCCGGTAACTCAGTGCCTCTTTGTTCAAGCGCTTACCCTTGCACTCCGGACAAACCACCCATTCGTCTTTCTCCTCATCCCCTTCATCCGTTAATTCGTTCATTCGTTCATTCGTTAACACTTCCTTCAACTCCTCTAACCAATCATCCTCCTTAATGAGTTCGTCAATCCCCTCATTCCCTAATTCTCTAACTCCTTCATTCATTAATTCGCTCGCCTTTAGGCGACCCAGTCCCTTACAGCACGGACACCAACCACTCGGACTGTTGAAAGAGAAGGTATGCGGTGCCGGTTCGGCGTAACTCAATCCCGTCTCCGGACACATCCTGTTCCGACTGAAATATCTGAATTCTGATGGCTGATCACTGAGAGCCACCATCATCATTCCGTTGCCTTGCGTCATGGCTTTATCGACGCTCTGCCGCATGCGTCGTAGGTCTTCTGAAGACTGATCACTGACAGCTGAAGGTTTTAACCGGTCAACGACTACCTCAATCGTATGATTGACGTACCGATCCACCTTCATGCCCATCACCAACTCGCGTATCTCGCCATCCACCCGCACGTACAGGAATCCCTTCTTGCGCATCGTCTCGAAAAGCTCCTTGTAATGACCCTTGCGGTTGCTCACTAACGGCGCCAGAATGTATATCTTCTTCCCCGCGTATTCCTGTATGATCAGGTCAATAATCTGCTCGTCCGTGTATTGCACCATCTTCAGTCCGGATAGGTACGAATAGGCCTCTCCGGCTCTTGCAAACAGTAGTCGCAGAAAATCATAAGTCTCCGTGATAGTTCCGACGGTAGAGCGAGGGTTCTTGGTGGTGGTCTTCTGATCGATGGAAATAACCGGACTCAAACCCGTTATCTTATCTACGTCCGGACGCTGCATCTGACCGATAAATCCCCGTGCGTAGGACGAGAAGGTCTCCATGTACCGACGCTGACCTTCCGCAAAGATCGTATCGAAAGCCAACGACGATTTTCCCGAACCACTCAAGCCCGTGATCACCGTCAACTTCTTTCGCGGAATGGACACACTGATATTCTTCAGGTTATGCACCCGTGCCCCAATTACTTCGATATGTCCTTCGTCTTTCGCCATCAACACTCCTTTGTAGCCAATCAGGCTGCAAAGGTACAACTTTTTTTTGACATGTGCAAATATAAAATAATGAACAAAAACTGTATATATACTTAGTATATATACATATAAAGCACACTTTTGTCAAAAATCGGCATCCATCCTTGGGCGATCCTTGGATGATCTTTGGGTGATCCTTGGGGACGCATAGGTAATTGGTAGGTAATTCTGAGTTTATCTGAGTTTATCAAAGGGTCTTTTTTTATTAAAAAAGTAACGGGAATTGCATAAAATGTGAAAAAGTGGCATGCGCTCTTGCGCGTGTCATTAATTTCTTGTATCTTTGCACTCGAAATGGAAAAAGCATTCATGAAATGCGATAAATCATTTTTTTTAAAACTTATTAACAAACATATGAAGAAAGTTCTTTTTGTAGCTGTTCTTGCTTTAGCAAGTATTACTGCTTATGCACAACCGCGTGCTGTGGGTGTTAACCTCGGTGCTTGGTCTTCGATCTCTTATCAACACGGCTTTGGTGAGAGCAACATGTTGGATGTAGCCGCTAACGTGATCCTGCCTATTAACAGCGGTGTCGGTGTCGGTGGACATGTGACGTACGATTGGATTGATCCGTTCAATGCCCCTGTTCCTTGGAATAACAAGGGTGAGTGGCACTGGTATATGGGTGTCGGTGGTTCCGGTGGTTTCGTATTCCCGACAAGCAACTACAATGGTTGGTGGTATGCCGGTGTAGCCGGTCATATCGGAATTGAGTACGATTTCTGGTTCCCGTTCCAACTGTCTCTGGATTGGCGTCCGAGCCTTGGTGTAGGTACCAACAGCGGCAACCTCGGTTTCAACATCCCGGGTCTGTGGGGTGGTATCCAACTCGGTGTTCGCTACAAATTCTAAAAAAAATCGACATAAAATGTGAAAAAGTGGCATGTGCTCTTGCGTGTGTCATTTTTTTTTCGTACCTTTGCAGCCGAAATGGGAAAGTTCATTTATTAACCCTTTAATAACAAACAATTATGAAGAAATTTTTTACGCTTTGTTTGGTTGTCCTGACAGCTGTTACCACAGCTAAGGCTCAGTTAGAAGTCGGTGGTATCGTTGGTGGTCTCAACGGTGCGAGTGTTAAGTACTGGTTCAACGACAAGATGGCTCTCCAGGGAGACCTTGCAGTTGGTCTGACTCAAGCTGCTTTCAACGGTGGTAGTATGGGTCTGTGGGATTTTACTGTTAACCCGAACTTCCTCTATCACTTTGACATTATTTCTGATTTGAAGGTCTATACCGGTGGTGGTGTGAACCTCGGTATGGCAGGTGGTATCGGCGGTAGCGGTGTTGTTGGTAAATTCGGTGTTAAGGCTGTTGCCGGTTTGGCTTATGAGATTCCGTCGGCTCCGATTGTGCTGGCTTTTGACTTCCGTCCGGGTTACGGTATGCTCTTCAATACCGCTTATGGAGGAAGCTTCTTCGATTGGAATTTGGCATTGGCTGTTCGTTACAAACTCTAAAAAAAAACGGCATAAAATGCGAAAAAGTGGCATACGCTATTGCGTATGTCATTTTTTTTTTGTACTTTTGCAGCCGATTTGCGCGTGTGCGCTCTTTGCGTGCGCGCCTAATGAAAATAAAGTATATGGCAAAAATCGCATTAATAACCGGTGTAACGGGTCAGGACGGCAGTTATCTGTCGGAGTTTTTATTGGAGAAAGGATACGAGGTGCACGGCATCATCCGTCGTAGCTCGGTGGACTTCCGTGAGCGTATCGCGCACTTGGAGGGCACCCCGCATTTCCACCTGCATTATGCCGACATGAGCGACTCGATGTCGCTGGTAAAACTGGTGGGCAAAGTGCAGCCGGATGAGATTTATAACCTTGCTGCGCAAAGTCATGTACAGGTTAGTTTTGATGCTCCGGAGTTCACGGCTGACGTAGATGCGGTAGGTGTACTGCGTGTATTGGAGGCTGTTCGTACGAACCATTTAGAGAAGACCTGTAAGATTTACCAAGCGTCGACATCGGAACTCTACGGTAAGGTGGAAGAGGTGCCGCAAAACGAGACCACACCGTTCCACCCGTACTCGCCGTATGCGGTAGCCAAACTGTACGGCTATTGGATCATCAAGGAGTACCGCGAGGCGTATAACATGTTCTGCTGCTCAGGTATCCTGTTCAACCACGAGTCCGAGCGCCGCGGTGAGACCTTTGTGACCCGTAAGATCACGTTGGCAGCTGCACGTATCGCACACGGCATGCAGGATTGTCTGTACTTGGGCAACCTGGATAGTTTGCGAGACTGGGGCTACGCGAAGGATTACGTGGAGTGCATGTGGCTCATCCTGCAGCACGATACGCCGGAGGATTTCGTGATTGCCACGGGTGTGCAGCATAGTGTGCGTGAGTTCGCGACGCTCGCCTTCAAGCACGCAGGTATCGAACTGCGCTGGGAAGGCAAGGGTGTAGACGAGAAGGGAATTGTAGCAGCGGTTACGGGTAACGGGTTACCGGTTACGGTAGGTCAGGTTGTTGTGGCGGTTAGTCCGGACTTCTACCGTCCGACGGATGTGGTGAACCTGTTGGGTGATCCTTCGAAAGCAAAGAGAGAGCTCGGATGGAATCCGCAGAGCACGAGTTTTGAGGAGTTGGTAGAACTGATGGTGAAACACGATATGCAGAAGGTGACGCGCGAGCACTTTAACCTCGCAGAATACTTAGAGAAGGGCATTGTAAAATGATGGAGAAGAATTCAAAGATATACGTTGCAGGCCACAGAGGCATGGTAGGTAGTGCTATCGTGCGTGAACTGCAACGGCAAGGGTACACGAATATCGTCACCCGCACGCATAAAGAACTCGATTTGTGCCGTCAGGAAGATGTAGAGCGTTTTTTTGAAACGGAGAAGCCGGAGTATGTGTTCCTGGCTGCCGCCAAGGTGGGAGGAATTGTAGCGAACCAGAATGCGCTCGCGGATTTCATGTACGACAACATGATCCTCGAGATGAACGTCATTCACGCGGCGTGGAAGAACGGTTGCAAGAAGTTGGAGTTCCTGGGTTCGAGTTGTATCTACCCGCGTCTGGCTCCGCAGCCGATGCAGGAGAGTTGTCTACTGACGGGTGAGTTGGAGAAGACCAACGAGGCCTATGCGCTCGCAAAGATCAGCGGTTTGAAGTACTGCGAGTTTTTGAATCGTCAGTACGGCACGGATTATATAAGCGTCATGCCGACGAACCTCTACGGACCGAACGATAACTACCACCCGGAACACAGCCACGTACTGCCGGCGCTGATAAGACGGTTCCACGAGGCGAAGGTAAGTGGTGCTAAGTCTGTGACCTGCTGGGGAACCGGCAAACCGCTGCGTGAGTTCCTGTATGTGGACGATCTCGCGAACCTGTGCGTGTTCCTCATGAATAACTACTCGGGCAACGAGACTGTCAATGCCGGTACGGGCAAGGAGTTGAGTATCAAGGAACTGACGGAACTGGTAGCGAAGGTAGTAGGGTACGAAGGCGAGATCCTGTGGGATAGCACCCGTCCGGACGGCACCCCGCGTAAACTGCTCGATGTAAGCAAAGCAACGGCACTCGGATGGACCTATAAGACCGAACTCGAAGACGGTATTCGTTTGGCGTATAAAGATTTTTTGGAGAACCCGATGCGGGCGGAACGATAAATGAGAGATTTCTCTCTTGACATATATCGAGAGTTGCTGGAGACCTTGCAACGGCAAGGGTACAAGCTGATCTCCTATGCGGACTATTTTGCAAAGAAGCGTCCGGAGAAATTCGTTATTCTCCGTCACGACGTGGATGCAAAGCCTTGGAACAGCCTCAAGACGGCACAGATAGAGGCCTCTTTGGGTGCGAAAGCGACGTATTATTTCCGCGTGGGAAAGGAGAGTAACGTGCCGGAAGTGATCAAGGCGATTGTTCAGCTGGGTCACGAGATCGGGTACCATTACGAGGACATGAGTCTGTGCAACGGCGATGTAGAGAAGGCGTGGACGCATTTCCAGACCTGGCTGGAGTATTTCCGGCAGTATTATGCGGTGGAGACGATCTGCATGCACGGTGCGCCAACGAGTAAGTGGGATAGCAAGGATCTGTGGAAAAAATACGATTATAAGACGCTCGGAGTGATCGGCGAACCGTACATGGACACGGATTTCAGCGATGTGTTCTACCTGACGGACACCGGTCGTTGCTGGGACGGATACAAGGTGAGCGTGCGGGATAAGATACCCGGTTATCAGGAAGAATGGACCAAAGCCGGACTAACATGGAACGATACGCACGAGGTGCTGGTGGCTATCCATGCCGGACGGTTCCCGAAGCACGTGATGATAACCACTCATCCGCAGCGCTGGACAGACAGCACGAGCGAGTGGTGGAAAGAGTTGGTTTTACAAAATTGCAAAAATATAGCTAAAAAGCTTATTCTTCGGAGTAACTCGCCCCATGCTCGACGACTCTCGCGCCCCCAACCCGCTCGAGACGCCTCCGAGAGAATAACTTTTTAGCAGAGAAATGTATATAGTGATATAAGATAAATGGATAAGAAACTGAATTTTGCATTGATCGGAGCGGCGGGATATATTGCGCCGCGACATATTAAGGCGATTGCAGACACGGGCAACAACCTGTTGGTGGCCTATGACAAGTTCGACTCGGTAGGTCGTTTAGACTCGTCTTTCCCGGATTGTTCGTTCTACACGGAGAATGAGCAGTTCGACCGTTTCTGCTCGAAGCAGATGCGTACGGATAACCCGCTTCATTGGCTTTCTATCTGCACGCCGAATTACACGCACGATGCGTTCATTCGTTACGGTCTGCGTCTGGGATGCGATGTGATCTGCGAGAAGCCGCTGGTGCTTAATCCCTATAACATCGATAACTTGCTGGAGTTGGAGAAGGAGACAGGACACAAGGCGTACACGATTTTGCAGTTGCGTCTGCACGAGAAGATCCGTGAGTTAAAGGCGAAAGTGGAGCAGGAGACGGCCAAAGACCCGAAGAAGATCTACGACGTGGACTTGACGTATATCACGAGCCGCGGTAAATGGTACTACAGCAGTTGGAAAGGCGATGTGCATAAGAGTGGTGGAATCGCAACCAATATCGGTGTGCATTTCTACGACATGCTCCAGTGGGTGTTTGGTGCGGTGAAACAAAACATCGTGCATGTGATGTCTTTTGACCGTGTAGCAGGCTACCTGGAACTCGAGCACGCGCGTGTACGTTATTTCTTAAGTATCAACGCGGAGTGTCTGCCGGCGAATGCGGTGCAAGGTGAGAAACGCACTTACCGCACGCTGAGTATCGACGGCGAAGAGTTTGAGTTCAGTGCCGGATTTACCGAGCTGCATACAGAGAGTTACAAGCAGATCCTTGCCGGAAACGGTTTCCGTATCAGCGAAGCTCGTCCGTGCATCGAGACCGTGGCGCAGATCCGTAACTGCGAACCGATCGGACTGGTAGGTGACTACCATCCGCTCGCTAAACTTCCATTAGCAAAACACCCATTCGGTTGGGACGAGCGTCGCTAACGCGAATTTAAGATTTAAGATTTATGATTTTAAAATTTAAATATTTATTCATTCTGGCAGTAGTTGGCTTTGCGCTGTCTTCCTGTGTGACGGCGCGGAAAGTGAACTACATGCAACAGCCTGACAAGCAGATTCCTCATTACGCGGACACTTTGAGTTTTGAGGATTACCAGCTGCGAATAGGAGACCGATTATATGTGTATGTCTATTCGTTAGACGAGAGCATCATGAAGATGTACAATGCCGGAGGAACGAATGCGTCGCAGATGCGTCAGCAAATGGGACAGGGTGGTATGTACGGTTCGTACGATCTGTACACGTATCTGGTGGATGAAGAGGGATATATTGAGTTCCCGACGATCGGTAAGTTGTATGTGCAGAGCAAGACGACCCGTGAGGTGAAGTATATGCTGGAAGAAGAGTTGGGTACGTTGCTCAAAGAGATTCCGGGCTATTCCATGGTTTCCGTGGAGGTGAATATCGTGAACCGCTCGTTCTCTGTCATTGGTGCGCAGAGTGGCCGCTACACGATCAACAAGGAGAAGATGACCATCTTCGAGGCACTCGCGATGGTAGGTGACCTGCAAGAATTCAACAGCCGTAAGGAGATCAAGCTTATCCGTGAGAAGAATGGTGTGACGACCATTAAGACTTTTGATGCTCGTTCGGAAGATATTATCAACTCGGAGTATTATTACATCGAGCCGAATGATATTATTTATATCCGCCAGATACCCGGTTATAGCTTTGGTATCAACCACGTGACGACCGTGATTGGTGTGACAGCCGCGACGATCTCGTTCGGTGTGTTCATCTATTCGATCGTGCAGACGGGTATCAATCACGTGAATAAATATTATGGAAACGGTGGTTCAGGATCATCAACAGGGGAAGGAGGTAAGCAATGAAAACGATAAAAGTAGTCCTTTTCGGCCTCGTTGCCGTGTTGATGAGCAGTTGTTACAGTCATCGTGTGATCGGTTATCTGCAAGAACCGACGAAGACCAACAAACTGCCGGTTTACGACTCCGTGCCGTATGAACCCTACCGTATTCGTGTGAACGACGAGATCATCTATCGTCTTATTTCTATGGATGAGACGATGAGTAAGATGCTCGGTACAAATACCTATACGTCCGGTCAGTACGCCAATTCCTACCGCGTCCATGAGGATGGCACGATTGATCTGCCGTTCCTCAAGCCGGTGAAAGTACAAGGCCTGACGGAGAAAGAGGCGCAGGATACCCTGAAGGCCGCTTTCCGCGAGATCATTCCTGACGCCGATGTGAAAGTGTCGTTGTACAATAAGTATTTCTCGGTGATCGGAGATGCGCATGCCGGACAGTTCTATATCTACAAGGAGAAGATGAATATCTTCCAGGCGCTCGCCATGACCGGCGATGTGATGAACAGCGGTGACCGTAGGCATATCCGTATCATCCGTCCGCGAGATAACGGCGAAGAACCGGAGATTCTGGAGTTTGATATGCGAACCAACAGTATTATCGATTCTAAATACTACTACGTCTATCCGAACGACGTGATCTATGTAGCCCGCACGAAGAACAGCTTCTACACCGTGCAGAACTACTCAGGCTTCATCGGTCTGATTACCAGTTCGGTGGCACTCCTGACGACAGTACTTAACTACGTGGCATACATCTATAAGTAAAAGTTATAGGTTAAAGGTTAGAGTTATGAATAAAAACAATAATCAGTATTACAACCCGGGTGGTAATAACAATTATTACACCCCCGGAGGTAACAACAACTATTACAATCACGGAGGTAATCCATACTATCAGCCTTACGGTAATAACAACTATTACCAGGCCGGTGGCAACCAGCAGTATTATCAGGCCGATCCGCAGAAAGACGGTGATGACGAAGAGGGAATGGTGAACTTCAACCCGCTCGAGTGGTTCTTAACCTTCCTTCATTATTGGTACCTGTTCGTGATAGCGTTGGTGATCGCAATGAGTCTCGCGATGCTTAAGAACCGTCGCTGGATTCCTTCGTATTATTCGCAAGGCACGATCGTCATCAAAGAGAGTAGTACCTACGGAGGTACCGCTTCGACGTTGATGCAGGGTTTCGGTGTGGATCCGGGCTATAAGAACGTGAACAACCAGATGATCATGCTCGGTTCGTACGACTTGATGAGTAGAGTAGTGGACAGTCTGCCGTTCCTCAACGTGGAGTATATCACGCAAGGTCGTTTTAAGACCCGTCAGTTATACCGTCAGACACCGGTTCTCATCGAGCCGACGTTCGTAGATGCACGAGCTTACGGCATGTTGTATCAGATCAATTTCCGTAACGACGGTACGCTGCATATCTCTTCGACCGAAGAGGATGTGCCGCTTGAGTTGAACGTCAAATACGGAGAACCGGTCAAGTGTCACCTGTTCGAGGCAACCTTCTGGCCGACCGAGTTGATGGTCAATAGCGGTAAGATCTATTTCCGTTTCCGTACGCACGAGTCGCTGGTGGATGAGTTCATGAGTCGTCTGCAGTTGAGCTTTGTGACGGAAGGATCGACAGTCTTAGCGCTATCGCTGACCAGTGAGACGCCGCAACGTGACTGTGAGTTCATCGACATGCTGGCTAAGATCTACCTGCTGCAAAACCTCGAGCAAAAGAACGAGGTGGCAGAGAACTCCATCCGCTTCATCAACCAACAGTTGGAGAATCTGCAATCTTCCTTGGAGGTGAGCGAAGGTGCGATGACCAATTTTCGTCAGGAGAACAAGTTCGTGGACGTTAGTTCGTATGCCGGACAGTTGATGGCACGTATCTCGGCTTATGACCAGCAGACCATGGAGTTACGTTTGCGTGAGACCTATTTCGACTACCTCATCTCGTATATCCATCAGAATATAGAGACCGGAGCAGTCATTGCGCCGACCACGATGGGAGTGAACGAACCGATCCTGATGGGACTCGTTCAGCAACTCAACGACCTGCGTCTGCAACGCGGTGAGTTGACCGAGAAGAACGTGTACTACGCGAAATATACGAAGGATATCGAAAACGTCAAGACATCTATCGAAGAGGTAGTCACCTCGATGCGTGCGAGCCTGGAGATAGAAAAAGCCGACCTGCAGCAGCGCATCGCAGAGGTGGAACGTGATCTAAAGAAACTGCCGGAGAAAGAGTTGCAAATGGTAGGTATCGAGCGTAACTACCGCATCGACGATAACTACTACACTTTTTTCCTGCAGAAACGTGCGGAAGCCGAGATCCAGAAAGCGTCTAACACGCCGGATAACTCTATCATGGATAAGGCGCGTACAACGGCTATCATGAACGCCAAGGCGAAGTCCAAGACGACTACGACCTATCTGATTGTCGGTTTCTTGATTCCGTTAGTACTGATTATCCTCAGCGAGTTGCTCAATAACAAGATCCGCTCGCCGAAAGATGTAGTGAAACTGAAATACTTCCGTCTTATCGGAACCTTGCGTCACGCGAAGAACCAAAACCCGACGCTGGTACGTGCTTCGCCTCGTTCCAGTTACGCGGAGATGCTCCGTGCTATCCGTACACGTATAGAGTTCGTGCTTAGGCGTAAGGACAAGATGGTCATCTGCATTACCTCCACGGAGTCCGGTGACGGTAAGACCTTCCTGTCTACGAACCTCGCTGCCTTGTACGGTATGACCGGACGTAAGGTGTTGCTGATCGACCTTGACCTTCGTAAACCGAATATCCACACCAAGTTAGGTCTGGAGAATGGTAACGGTATGAGCAACTACCTCATTGGCGACTGTGAGTTGGAGGATGTGATGGTCAAGGACACACCGTTCGGATTTGATTTCGTGCGTGCCGGAAATATCCCGCCTAACCCGGGTGAGTTGGTACACGCTGATAAACTCGGTAAGACGATTGCGGAGTTGCGCGAGAAGTACGATTATATCGTGATAGATACATCGCCTATCGGTCTGGTACCGGATGCGTATGCCGTTATTGAGCATAGCGATATGTGTCTGTTCGTTATCCGTTGTATGCAGACCAATAAGTCCTACTGCAAGCAGACACTCGAGCAGATGACGGAAGTAGTGGATCAACCGGAGAAGGTGCAGATCATCCTCTCGGATATTCCGACCGAAGGACGTCACTCGTACGGTTCCGGTTACGGTTACGGTTACGGTGGTTACGGCGGTTACGGTTACGGACACCTCGGTTACGGTGGTTACGGCGGTTATGGTTACGGTTACGGCGGTAAGCACAGTAACTCCACACGTTATGGTAAGATATACGGTAAGCTCTATGGCAAACTTGTCAAGGATGACAAGGCTTATCGCTCGTATTACTACTATCACCATGACGAGGACGATGAGGAGGCGCAGGAGAAAAATAAGACTGAAAACTGATTACTGAATACTAAAAGCATATGACAACGGCTTTTGATAATGACAAATATATTCGTATCCAGTCGGAGAATATCCGCGAGCGAATAGGGCAGTTCGATAACAAGCTCTACCTGGAGTTAGGCGGCAAGCTGTTCGATGACCTGCACGCGAGTCGTGTACTGCCGGGCTTCATGCCGGACAGTAAGTTGCAGATGTTAACGCAACTGCAGGACTCACTGGAAATCCTGATCGTGCTCTCGGCCGAAGATATAGAGCGAAACAAGGTGCGCCAGGACCTGGGTATTACCTACGATGAAGACGTACTCCGTCTGCGCGAAGAGTTTATGAACCGCGGTTTCTTTGTCTCTTCGGTGGTTATTACCCATTACTCCGGTCAACGCTCGGCGGATGCATACCGTCAACGTTTGGAGCGCAAGGGCATCCGTGTGTACTACCATTACATCATTGAGGGCTATCCGCATAACGTGGATCTGATTGCTTCGGAAGAAGGGTTTGGTAGAAATGACTTCGTGGAGACAACCCGTCCGTTGGTAGTAGTGACAGCTCCGGGTCCCGGAAGCGGTAAGATGGCTGTATGCCTGAGTCAACTCTATAACGAGCAGAAACACGGTCGTAAGGCAGGATATGCGAAGTTCGAGACTTTCCCGGTTTGGAACTTGCCGCTCAAGCACCCGCTGAACGTGGCATACGAAGCGGCGACAGCGGATCTGAACGATGTGAATATGATCGATCCCTTCCATCTGGAGGCAACCGGTAAGACTGCAGTGAACTACAACCGTGACATTGAGATTTATCCGGTGTTGGATGCGTTGTTTACTTCGATATACGGAACAAGCCCTTACCACTCGCCTACAGAAATGGGGGTTAACATGGTCGGTTTCTGTATTAGCGACGACAAGGCGGTGCGTGAGGCGAGCAAGCAAGAGATCATCCGTCGTTATTTCCAGGCCTTGTGCCATTTGGCTAACGGCAAATGTAATGATGCTGAGATCAAGAAACTGGCACTGCTGCAGCAACAGTTAGGTATCAACACGGCGTACCGCCGTACGACGGTAGCAGCCCGTGAGCGCAGAGCGTTGTCGGGTGCATTGCACGATGGTGTGTTTGCTCACTGTGCAGCTATCGAACTGCCGGACGGACGTATCATCACGGCCGAGGCCGGACATCTGTTGGGTTCATCGGCTGCGCTACTCATCAATGCGATGAAAGAGTTAGCCGGTATAGATCATGCGGTGCGACTCATTCCGGAGAAGTTCATAGAACCGATCCAGCAAACCAAGATCAGTTATCTGCACGGTCAGAATCCGCGTCTGCATACAGATGAGGTGCTGGTGGCACTGTCTGTCCTCTCGCTCCAAGATGAAAACTGCCGCAAGGCACTCGATACATTACCGCTTCTCAAGGGCTGTCAGGCACACTCGACGGTTATGCTCAAGGAAGTGGACTGGCGAACATTTAAAAAATTAGGAATTGATTTGACAACAGATCCCGCTAAAAAATAACGCAAGGAAGGAAGAGAACTCGGGTGCGAATCCCGGACTGACCGGCAACTGTGATGACCTAAGGGTCTAAGCCAGATCGCTTCCCCCTCGCGCAATTGAGAGTCCTCCTGGAATAGGACGAACAATGGTAAGACGCAAACTATTCATATTTATCTTCGCACTTTGTGCCGTGGCTCTATTTGCAGAGCCGGACACGCTGTATAACCGCTTCCAAATAGAGGAGGTGGAAGTTACTGCGCGTGCCTTGACGAAGGATGTGATTATCCCGCAGACACTCAAAGGTGCGGAACTGCAGCGACTTAATGCCCTGTCTGTGGCAGACGCGTTGCGGTATTTCTCGGGCGTTCAACTCAAGGACTATGGCGGAGTAGGTGGTATCAAGACCATCAACGTCCGCTCTATGGGTAGCCAGCACACGGCTGTCTATTATAACGGCGTGCAGTTAGGGAATGCGCAAAACGGTCAAGTGGATCTCGGGCGCTTCTCGCTCGATAACATGGAGCAGATCCAATTGTTCAATGGTCAGAAATCGGATATATTCCAGTCGGCACGCGAGTTTGGTTCGGCAGGAAACGTGTATCTTACTACGCGCAAACCTTATTTTAAAACGGGCGAGCGCGTACATGCGCACGCGCAGATGCGTTTCGGTTCGTTTGCATTAGCTAATCCGAATATAGGCGTGGATGTCAAACTGACGGACGCTCTGTCCCTCACACTCGATGCCGAATACGTCTATTCAGACGGTAAGTATCCTTTCCGCTATAAACGTGTGCTTCCTACCGGTGAGACAGCCTATGACACGACGGCCGTACGGCAAAACGGAGATATTAATGCGGTGCGTACGGAATTAGGCCTGCACCATTACTACCGCACAACGGGTTTCTGGCGTCTGCATGCGTATAACTATTGGTCGGAGCGCGGTATACCTGGAGCGATTGTCAATAACGTCTGGCGTAATGGTGAACGGTTACGAGACAGGAATACATTTGTGCAAGGCGAATGGCAGGACGAGTGGTTTAACCGATGGTCAACGCGTGTGCTGGTCAAGTACGCGAATGATTACACGCATTACTGGAACTACGATGACCGACTGCTGCCGTCTAATAATGAGTACCTACAGCAAGAGGTGTATCTGTCGTTTGCGAATAAGGTGCAGATCTTCAATTGGTGGGACGCTTCGCTGGCCTATGACTACCAGTTTAACACGCTTGCAAGGGAGAATTTGCTTTTAGAGGCTGCGCCGGAGCATTTCAATCGTCATTCGCATTGGCTTTCTGCAGCAACAGCATTCAACGTCAAGGAATATCTACGCGTGCAAGCAAGCGTGCTCATGACCCAAATCACCAATCACCAATCACCAATCACAAATCCGAAAATAACGCCAGGTATTTTCGTTTCCTTTAGACCGTACCCGAAGATTGACTTAAGTTTGAATGCGTTCTATAAGCAGAGTTATCGCTATCCGACTTTCAATGACCTCTATTATACAGATCTCGGTAATGCGAACCTCCGTCCGGAGTTGGCACGGCAGCACTCGGTTTCTTTAGATTACAGAATACAGAATTCAGTTTTCAGTATTCAGACGTCTGCTTCGTATTACTATAACCGCGTGACGGATAAAATCATCGCCTACCCGAAGGGACAGCAGTTTAGGTGGACAATGCTCAATTTAGGTACGGTGAAGATCAACGGCGTAGATGCCAAGGCTGATCTGTCGTTCTATCTGCCCTTGCGCTTTGTACTGCGTACACGACTTAACTATACGTACCAGACGGCGATTGACATAACCAATCCAAATGACACCTATTATGGTCACCAGATTCCGTATATCCCGTGGCACAGCGGGAGTGTAGTGGTGGGACTTGATTGGACAAGTAAGCGTGGAGATCATTATGGACTCAATTATTCGTTCATCTATGTTGGTGAGCGGTATTGCCAGCAAGAGAACACCATCTATAACTACGTCCAGCCCTGGTATACGCACGACTTGAGCGTGTATGGAGAGTGGCAGCTTAGAGCTGAGCAAGACAAACAGCCCGTTTGGCTGAAAGCCAATATTGAAATCAATAACCTGCTCGGGCAGGATTACGAAGTAATCCAGAATTACCCGATGCCTAAAACAAATGTACGATGCACATTAGCCGTAAGATATTAGTCTTTGCTCTTTGTTCTTTGCTTCTATGGTCTTGTAGAGGCGACGAAGTGATTTACCCCACCATCGGTACGCATGTCACGGACCTGACGGGGAAGGGTGGTTTGTATATCCTCTGCGAGGGAAACATGGGTTCGAATAAGGCACGACTGGACTACATGAACCTCGAGAAAGGCGATTATTATAGCAATTGGTACGGTGCACAAAACCCGAACCAACTCAAAGAGTTGGGCGATGTAGGTAACGATGTGCAGCAACACGGAGGACGCCTCTATGCGGTAATCAACTGCTCGCATAAGGTCGAAGTAATGGATATCCAAGCACGACATATAGGCCAAGTGGAGATCTCTAATTGCCGGTACATGGCTTTTCACGGTGACAAACTCTATGTCAGTGCGTATGTAGGTTCTGTGGCGAATCCCGAACTGTTAGGATCTGTCTACGAAGTAGACACCGCCACGCTTCAGATCACCCGCGAAGTGAAAGTAGGTCACCAACCGGACGAGTTGTGTGTCATAGGAGACCAACTCTATGTGGTCAATTCCGGAGGCTATCTGGTAAATCAGTACGACTCGACTATCTCGGTTGTGGACCTCCATTCGTTCCAAGAGGTTCGCCGTATATCGGTCGGTCTGAACCCGACACGTCTCCGCAAAGACGACCATAACCAACTCTGGGTGTGCTGTCAAGGAAACTACAAAGACGTCAAGCCACAAGTGGTGGTGCTCAAAAACGAACAAATCGTGCATCGCATCGAAATGCCGTGTGCGAATATATCTGTTTGCGGCAGCACGGTGGGTATTCTCGATGGAGAGAACAAAGCCTTATGTTCCTTCTCGACGGCCGACTACAAATCGCTTTCAACGCTCTCACTGAGCACGTACGAGCACCCGTACGGGCTGCTTCTAACAGAGGATGCCCTCTATATTACCGACGCGAAGAACTACGTCTCGTCTGGTGTGCTGCATTGCTATAGCCTTACGGGACAGGAGTGCTGGACAGCGAAGACCGGCGATATACCGGGTCACTTATGCCTTGTGACCGGTGCCTATGACCTGCACGGCGACACCACGCACCATGACACAACTGCGACGTACTCGCCGTATATCAATCGCGTATACGAGTTCGTGCCCGGCATGGGTCAGTTCGTCAATGAACTGCCTAAATACGAGGAAGGAGATGATGCGGAATCTATGTGCCGTAAGTGCGAAAAAGCCATTGCCAATAATGCCGGAGGCATGATTTCCTTAGGAGGTTGGGGTGGTTATGTGACCTTCGGTTTTGACCATGCGGTAGAGAACAAAGAAGGACGTGACCTGCAGATCCTCGGCAATGCCTTCTACATGACCGGTAGTGATGAGTACGGTAGTTCTGAACCCGGTATTGTGCTGGTGAGCCAAGATACGAATGGCAACGGCCTGCCCGACGACACCTGGTATGAACTCAAAGGCTGTCTCTACGACGATCCGCAGACCGAACATAACCATGCTGTGACCTATACGCGCGAGGGCGACACGCTACAGAACCCCTTCCATAAGCACCCGTACTATCCGCAGTGGCTTACAGCCGATGAGTACACGCTTAACGGTGCATTACTCCCGCCTCAGTCGGCGAAGATCAACAACCAAAACGTTCAGCGCATACTCGATTTCGGTTATGTGGACAACAAACCCAATACAGACCTCGAGGGTACGTCCTTTGACCTCTCTTGGGCAGTGGACGCAAGCGGACAACCTGTCACGCTGGAGAAGGTGGACTTTATCCGCGTCTATTGTGCGGTGGATGAAATCCTGCCGCAAACCGGTGAGTTAAGCACTGAGGTCGCCGGTGCGATAGATTTACATATTGAACCATAGTGCCAACAACACTTTTTTATATTAACATATTTATTAACAATTAAAACAACAAACAAAATGAAGAAATTATTTCTACTTTTTGGAGCAGTAGCACTGGCTTGCACTATGCAGGCTAAGACGCTGACCTTGGATGTGGCTCATCCGTTGAACCCGGCAACTCCCGTGTATGACGCCAATGGCGTTTGGGACGGTGTGTACAACGAGGATGACTACGCTACCATTGATTTCCAGGGATTTTCGTTCTTCCATGACGCAATGGCAGATTGGGACTTCTGGTACGGTTTTTCACTGGCAAGCTGTACCGACACTGCCTACACCGGCATGACCGACCAATTCCGTTGTGCAGCCGGTGGTGGATTGGCAGGTAAGGGAACTCCGTACATTATCGCTTATGCGATGGAAGGTATGGGCCCGGTTTCGCCTTGTGATGTGTATTTCACTACCGACAACGATCCTTGGCAGGCTGAGGAGATTTATTTCTGCAACGAGGCGTGGGCTTTGCACAACGTAACGGTTGGTGGCGCAGGTCATACCTTTGCTGCCGGTGACAGCCTCGTAGTTATTATCGAAGGTCTCGATGCTTCCGGTGAGGCGATTGAAGGTAAGCAAGTAACCTTCTTCTTGGCTGACTACCGCAGTGCCAACGAGGCAGACTGGACGCTCAACAAGGGATGGGAGAAATGTGACCTGACCGCGCTGGGCCAGGTTTACGGTCTGCGTTTCACGATGAAGACGAGTGACGTAGGTGATTGGGGTTCCAACACCGCACTCTATTTTGCACTGGATGGCTTGAAGATCTCCCGTCCGGAGGTAGTTGCCGGCTTCGAGGATATCACGCTGGCTAAGGCTGACACTGTATGGCAAGGTGCTGACGCTCCTGTTCTCGGTTGGAACAACTGGACCAGCGGAACCTACAATTTCCAAACCTATTATGACAATGGTTACGGAAGCGACTACTATTCGGCATTCACTGTTTCGAACCAGACGGCGAACACCTTCGAGGGCCTGCAAGATGCTTATCATTCTGCATCGGGTGGTGCTTACGAGGGCAACAACTTCGTTGTTTGGAACATGAACTACTATGGTTCTGACACTGTTACTTTTGCAGCACAAGTCGTTCCGGGCTTCTGGATCAACAACACCGCTTATGCTGTCAACTCGATGGTCAACGGTGACGGCTTCGCAAAAGCCTTTGGCCACACCGACTGGTTCAAGCTGACCATCAACGGTTACCTGAATGGCGATGGTATCGATACCCAAGTAGTAGTTGACCTGGCTAAGGACGGTAAGTATATCAACCAGTGGACCTATGTGGACCTGACTCAATTCGGTGAGATGGATGCTCTCACCTTCACCATGAGCAGTAGCGACACGGGTGATTGGGGAATGAACACACCGGCTTACTTCGCAATGGATAACTTCGGTGCAGCAATGCCGGAAGGTTATGTAGCACCGGCTATGGCCGAGTTCCCGGTTCGTGAGGGTATTGAGAATACCAATGCTGCTATCAAGGCTGTCAAAGTAATTCGCAACGGTCAAGTAGTGATTATCCGTGGTGAGAAGGTATTCAATATTCTGGGTACTGAGCTTTAATGTACTGCTGCTTTGCTTCGTGGGCTGTGCCAAACAGCCTACGGAGCAGAGCTCTGTACCGGCAGGGAACAAGTACGCGACGGGCTTTCAGATAACCCAGACCGACAGCGGTACGGTCGTAGAGGTCTTCCAACCCTACAAGCGTCTCTGTGTGCGTGAACCGCTGCGTCGGTTAGGCACCATGAGCACTGTGCAGGTGGGTTTTCTCTATGCCCTCGATGCGATGGATTGCTTGGTTGCCGTGTGTAATCCTGAACTGATCTACACGCCGGTCAAAGGCGATGAGATAGACTTGGGTGACTCGATGAAACCATCGGCAGAGCGAGCTTTACAAGCCGGGCTAGATATGTTGCTGGCGGTTAACTACGGTCAGTACGACAACCTTGAAGCCGTGCGGCTGGAGAAACTCGGTATTCCTACTATCTATATCAACGAGTGGCAGGAAGGTTCGCCTTTAGCGCGTGCCGAGTGGATTCGTGTCCTCGGTGCCCTCACCGGTCGTCTGCACCAAGCCGACTCCGTCTTCGCGGAAGTGGAGGAGAAGTATGAGGAGTTTAAAAATCTTCAATCTACAATCATAAATCATCAATCCCCTAAAATTATGTCCGGCAATAATTTTAGAGGTACCTGGTATGTGCCGAGTGGCAAGAACTACCTGGCGTACCTCTTCAAGGATGCCGGTGCGGACTATCCCTTCTACGAGGACGAGCGTGAGACCTCAATCCCGCTGACCATCGAAGAGACGATTCGTTATTTCCACGAAGCGGATGTATGGGTTGGTGCGAACGGTAATACCTTGGCTGAACTGGCGGAGATGGATGAGAAACACACCTGGTTCAAGGCTTACCAAGACGGTCGCGTCTATAACTGGCGCAAACAAACCAAGCCTTCCGGTGCGAATAATTTCTGGGAGCGTGGGGTAGTGCACCCCGAAGAAATGCTCGAGGACGTAATTCATATGCTGAATAACGCCCCCGATAGTCTATTGCATTTCGCGGCTCACTTGCAGTAAGCAAGCCCTGCATAAGCAATCTTTATAATGCGTGCGCAAGTATGCGCGCGCTTTTTCGTTTAGCGGCACGCCTACACATTGACAGAGTTCATCGTGAGTACAAAGAAAAGACGCTCCGCATCGCGGACACGTCTTTTCTATTGGTGATTTGTGATTTGTCATTATCTAGTCAGTTTAACGATGATAGTGCTCAGTTCCTTGGCTTCCATAGCCTGACCTAAGTCGATGGACTCACCGGTCAGCGGGTCGATGCCGACAGGATTGTACTGGCTGAGGATCTCTTCGTAGGTCTCGATCGGCACTCTACGCGGCTCGTCCGAGGCGTTGGCGAATACGAATACTGCCTCTTCGTCATTGTAACGGAAGAAAGCGTAGGTGTTGTTACGTGCCATGAAATGCATGGTCTTACCGTAATGCAGCACTTTCTCTCCTTTACGCCAGTTGAAGAGCTTGCTTTGGAAATCGAACATATCCTGCATCTCCGGTGTTACTTGGTTGCCTAGGGGCAGCGGTGCACGCAGATACGAGTGATCATTCGGGTTGTCTTTGTTCTTGGAGGTCATCGCGTACTCGTCGCCGTAAAGGACTTGTGGAATACCACGCATGGTAGCCAGCAGCACGTACGCTAACTTCACACGACGTGGGTCTTTGTCTTTCACAACGTCCGTGATACGACCCATGTCGTGGTTGCCTAGGAAGGTCAGCAGGTTGTTCACGTCGCCGTACATATAATCCATGGTGAGGGCATCATAGACGCGTGTCAGTCCGCCACCCCAGTAGTTACCGTCGTTCTCGAGCGCCTGACGAATAGCCTCTTCGGTCGGGAAGTCCATGACGCAGGGTAGGTTACTGTCAAAACCGTCGAAGTTTTGCGTACCGCTCTGCCAGTAAGCAACAGCCGGAGCCGGACGTGTCCAGCACTCACCAACAATGTTGAGGTTCGGGTACTCAGCACGGATAGCTGCGAGCCATTCGCTGCCCGGGATCTTCTCGATATACGGATAGGTGTCCACGCGCAGACCGTCGAGGTTCGCGTATTCAACCCACCAGATGGCCCACTGCTGGAAGTACTTGAGCAGGTCGGGATTCTCGAGGTTCATGTCGGGCATCGGACTGTCAAACCAACCGCGGTTAGAGAGCTGACGGTCATATTGGGACGCGTTGATGTCGTAGTTCGCCGTGAAGCAGTTATTGGTGTTGGTGAACTGCGGGAACTGATTAATCCAGTTTTGGTACGGCAGATCTTTCATCCACCAGTGTGCTGCGCCACAGTGGTTCGGTACCATATCCATGAGGATCTTGAGACCTTTCTCGTGGGCTTTCTGTACCATCTCCACGTATTTGGAGTTGGAGCCGTAACGCGGGTCGATGTGATAGTAGTCCGAGCAAGCGTAGCCGTGATAAGACCAAGCCGCTTCGTCATCTCCTAACATCGGCGTCGGCCAGATAGCCGTACAACCTAACTTGACGATATGATCGAAACTGTTGATAATGCCCTGGATGTCACCACCGAAACGACCGTTCACATTGCTCTTATCGGCTTTCTCGCGGGTGTTAGCTGTGCTGTTGTTCGTAGCGTCCCCGTCCACGAACCGGTCGCTCATGATCAGGTACACAACGTCTGACGCATCGAAACTCTGACGCTCGCGGCTACCTTTACGACGCTCTGCTATGACATAGTCATAGGTCACTTTGTTTTTGCCTTTCTTAAGCGTGATACGATAGGTACCTGCCTGGAATACACCAAAGTCCACAAACAGGTAATTCGGGCTCTCGGCATTATGCTGACCGCGGACCACTAAGCCGTGACACTCGCCACGCATGAGTTTACCGTTCAGCACTTGTTGTACGCTCACTTGTGCATCTTTAAGGTCTTGACCGTGGAACATCACCGTCAGCGGTGTGTTCATGTTGGTCCACCAGCACAGCGGTTCCACTTGTTCAATCTTCGGTGCCGCAAAAGCCAATTGACCTATAAGCAGAACGGCTGCCAATACAAAACTGTGTTTTTTCATAATTCGTTCACTAATATTTGGTTCAATGTTTTATTCGTCTCTTTGACTTTGGTGTAACTCTCCCAGAAGGACTGCATTTCAGGTGATGGAGCTTGCAGGAAGAGTTCCGTTCCTTGTGCATCAATGCGCTCCATAACCATGCCCACGCTAATTTTATGCGTGTCTAACGCGGGCTGATAGCACTTGTCTTCATCTCCTTCATTATACACCTCGCGCAGGATACCTGTCTCCACCATACGTCCTAACAAACGGTTGACTAATCGGATAGGTAAATGGTCGCGAATGGCAAGTTCGTGCGCCGTGAGAGGTGCTTCGTCTGCCTCAAAACGCTTAATAATTGTCGAGAGCAGATAGAGCATAATGAAGTCTTTATAGCGTCTGGACATCGTGTTCAGGTCTTGCTCGTACTCGAATTCCTCGTTGTTCTGGATGGCGTAAGACATCTGCGCACCGATAAGGATGAGCAGACTCGTGTATTGCAACCAGGTCATCAAGATAGGTATCGTCGCAAATGCTCCATACACGATACTCGTGCGGCTTAAGAGGGCTATCAAATAGACGGAGAGCATCTGCAGTAACTGGAACAAAGTGCCCATGAGGATACCCGGTATGAGTGCACTCATAAAGCGCACTTTGGTGTTCGGTACGGCGATGTACATGACCGTGAAGAGCAACCAGCACATCAAGAATTGCAGGAATTTCACGCCACCTGTCTGGAGAAACTCTAAGAATGCGGTAGCTTGAATGGCACTTTCTACCGTCGAGCGAACGAAGATATTCAGACCGGCCGAACAAACGATTAGCACAGGGATGAGAACCACGATAGCGATGTAAGTGGTCGCCTGACGGAGGATAGAACGTGATTTCTTGACGTTCCAGATGCGGTTAAATGCGGTTTCCACAGACTGAAAGAACGAATACACCGCCCACAGCAGGATAAGAATGCCGATTCCGATAAACACGCCGCCTTGTGCCGTTTCCAGGTATCTTTCTACCATCGCCATGATGGTCGGCACCATATTTGTCTCGCCTAAGAACGAGGCGTTGAGTTGCTTCTCAATGATGTCCGCTACGCCGAACCCTTTAGCAACGGCTACCACCATCGCCAAAATCGGTACGACAGCAAAGATAAGAGAGAAGGTGAGGGCCTTGGCGGTGTCATTGAGGTTCTTGCTCGTGAAACCGCGAACCACCAGCACGATCGTGCGGATAATACGGTAGCCGAGCCGTTTGTACCACGTATCTAACTCCGTCGTCGTCCGTCGCCACATATCGTAGCGTATAAATCGTACTATTTGGGAAAATTTCTTCATGGTCAAAAATAAAGTAGGTCTATAAGCCGGGTTCTGTACCCTTACGGGCGTCTGCCATTAATCTCGAGTCGCATGTTACCACGTGCTTCTCTCGCTTCCTACCCTCCGACTCACGCGAGCAGCGCTCAAACGTCGGTTTACTTGGAATTGCAGCCCACAGTGTACTCGTTTCACATTACTCGTCTCTGTAGTAGTGACCAAACATCGCTGCCTGACGGCCGTTAACCGTTGTGGTGCTCTTTGCTGCCCGGACTTTCCTCTGCGAATGAGATTAAAGCACGTATGCTTTTCTTTCCCTGCGCAGCGGCAGACCGACCTACTTAAGAGCGGTGTACGGGAATCGAACCCGCCTCCTCGGCTTGGGAAGCCGATGCACTACCGATGTGCTAACACCGCAATTCGGGCACAAAATTACAATATTTTTTTTATATATGCAAATTATTTTGCATAATTTAATAAATCTCCACGATCTCGCGTTTGAGGCGGCGGGTGATTTGAGAGCGGGGAAGGGGTTTGACGTTTTGGGTCTGCAGGTCGGTCACACGTTGGGTCGCTTTGATGATGAGCGGGATTTCTGTGTTCTTGGAACCGAGGATATGTGCGTTGCAGATCATGTTACGCTCGAGCGTATATACATGCCCGTCCTGGCGCTGGTAGATGGTGTTGAGGTCTATATTCCCGCGTAGTTTCTTGAGTCGGAATTTCTCGATCTGCTGCTCGCTCATGTTGACAAGGTTAAGCATCTGCAGTTGGTCTTGGTTGAGCTTGATGCCGAAGGGAATGGTGACCTTGACTTCCGCGTGTTCTGAGAATCGCCGCACAGCGTACGTGCGCGAGTCCACTATATAATGGCGTTGGAAGGTCATTTTGAAGCACCCAAGGTAGCGGCTGACGGTCCGCGTGTGCGTGAGTACTGTCTCTCCTTCCGACTCGTTACTTACCGTCCAATGTTTGGTGTCGGTCATGGCTTGCTCGAAATCGTAACGCATGTTACCGATGGCAAAGAGGGCATAATGCACGACTACACCGCTATCCACAGCGTTAGCAGCACGGCGCAGCATGTTGGCGGGAGTGCCTTTTGGGGCACTCTTTTTCTCCATGCGCTCGAGTGCGTCACCGGCAAGGAGAGAGTCCGCCTCGGCACGTTTACGGGCATCGAAGAAACGCTTGCAGAAACGGCCTTGGAACTGCACGGAGTCGCGTCCCTGTGCACCTTGCTCGGGGAGGACGACGATATTCGCGATCATCTGCTCCATGCCCCACGTGCTGCCTTCCGCATTCTTAGCCTCAAGGGCACGATTTGCTCCGCAGTTCATGCGCACGTCGCTCACGACTTGATACTGCGCGTTATTGTCCGGGAACTCCTCCTCGAGCTTCACATACACGGCGTGGAGTAGGGAGGCCATCTGTTTGCGTTTGTTGCGCTGCTTGCTTGCCTTAGCCGCTACGACCGTCTCTTCGAGGGCTATCGGTTGTTCGGTGAGTACAATGACGGAGTCCGTCTGCAGAGTCTGGGCTAACACCACCTTCTTCTCGTAACCGATATAACTGACGATAATACGGCTGTCTTTGGTGAGGTTGGCGTCAAAGCGAAAAAAACCGTCGTTATTGGTGGCGGTGCCCCACTCGGGAGCGATTTCCGGATACACCGTCGCATAGGCAATCGGTTCGCCTTTTTGGTCGATAACACGTCCCGCAAAGGTGCTGACAAATGCTAATATGAATAAAAAGACCTTCATTTCTGTTTAAAATCGCCTGCAAAAGTACTACTTTTTTCTCAAATATGCAAGATTTATTTGGATATATCAATTATTTTGAGTAATTTTGCGTCGCAAAATGTGAAAAACAAACTAATACTAACTAAAAACACTATTCTATGGAGGATTTAACAGTTCTAATGTATGTCGTTTTGGCGGCATCGGTTCTGGCCTTGAGTTTTGCGTTCTTTTTCTACCGCTCCATGTTGGGCAAAGATGAGGGAACAGATCTCATGAAAACGATTGCCTCGCACGTACGTAAAGGTGCGATGGCTTATCTGCGACAGCAGTACAAAGTAGTGACGATCGTCTTCGTCATTCTGGCCGCTATCTTCGCTATTATGGCGTATTTCAAGCTCCAAAACGGAATTGTATGGTTTGCCTTCCTGACCGGAGGTTTCTTCTCGGGTCTGGCGGGTTTCTTCGGTATGAAGACCGCGACCTACGCTTCGGCGCGTACGGCTAATGCGGCTCGTCAAAGCTTGAATGCCGGTCTGCAGGTGGCTTTCCGTTCGGGTGCCGTAATGGGTCTGACGGTGGTTGGTTTGGCGTTGCTGGATATATCCGGTTGGTTCCTGGTGCTGCAAAAGACCGGTCTTCTCTCGCTCGTAGGCGCAGACGCAGACCTTATTACTATCACGACGACCATGTTGACGTTCGGTATGGGTGCTTCGACGCAGGCCTTGTTTGCACGTGTAGGCGGAGGTATTTATACGAAGGCTGCTGATGTAGGTGCTGACCTTGTCGGAAAGACCGAGTATAACATCCCTGAGGATGACCCGCGCAACCCTGCTACGATCGCTGATAATGTAGGTGATAACGTCGGAGACGTCGCCGGCATGGGTGCGGACTTGTATGAGAGTTACGCCGGATCTATCCTGGCTACGATGGCGCTTGGTGCTTCGGCTTTTGCCGGCGCAGCCGTCGAAGGGATGCAAATGAAAGCCGTTTTAGCCCCTTCGCTTATTGCTGCATGCGGTGTGCTGCTTTCGCTGATCGGTATCTATCTGGTCAAGACCAAAGAGGGTGCAGGTATGAAAGAGCTGCTCCGTGCGCTCGCTATCGGTACGAACACCGCCGCAGTGCTGATAGCGGCAGTGACTTTCGGTATTTTCGCATGGTTGTTCGGCACAGAGACTAGCCAATGGTGGCAGGTGAGTCTGTCGGTAGTCGTTGGTTTGGCTGCCGGTGTGATCATCGGTCAATCGACGGAGTACTACACCTCGCAGAGTTATAAACCGACGCAAAAAGTGAGCGAGAGTTCGCAGACCGGCGCAGCTACCGTTATCATAAGTGGTCTGGGTCTTGGTATGCTCTCGACGGCTATTCCGGTGGTTACCGTAGGTGTGGCTATCGTGCTGGCTTACCTCTGCGCGAATGGTTTTGCAATCGAGTTCAGTGCACAGAACCTCAGTATGGGTCTGTACGGCATCGGTATCGCCGCTGTCGGAA
Source organism: uncultured Bacteroidales bacterium (assembly GCA_902769535.1). Lineage (GTDB taxonomy): Bacteria > Bacteroidota > Bacteroidia > Bacteroidales > Paludibacteraceae > Colicola. The sequence continues at coordinate 67,272 of CACXPH010000010.1, read as the reverse complement.
TGCTCTCGACCTTAGGAATAACGCTGGCTACAGACGCTTACGGTCCGATCGCTGATAATGCCGGTGGTAACGCGGAAATGTCGGGTCTGCCTGCTGAAGTACGTCAACGTACGGATGCTCTCGATGCACTCGGAAACACGACTGCTGCTACCGGTAAAGGTTTTGCCATCGGTTCGGCAGCACTTACCGCACTCGCACTCTTGGCTTCCTATGTAGAGGAGATCAAGATCGCGCTCATCCGTACGGGTGAAGCCTTGCCGAACGGGGTAGAGGCCGCAAAGGCAACGCTTGTGGACTTCATGGACGCATATAATGTGAACTTGATGAACCCGATCGTGCTGGTAGGTATCTTTATCGGTTCGATGATGGCCTTCCTGTTCTGCGGTTTGACAATGAATGCTGTTGGACGCGCGGCGCAGAAGATGGTAGAAGAGGTGCGTCGTCAGTTCCAGACGATCAAGGGTATTCTCGAAGGCAAGGCTGATCCGGACTACGCACGCTGCGTAGAGATCTCGACCAAGGGTGCACAACAGGAAATGTTGTTACCGTCTATCTTGGCTATCGTAGTCCCAATCATCACGGGTCTCGTTCTCGGTGTAGCCGGTGTGCTGGGTCTGCTTATCGGTGGTTTGGCGACAGGCTTTGTGCTGGCAGTGTTCATGGCGAATGCCGGTGGTGCGTGGGATAACGCGAAGAAATACGTTGAGGAAGGTCACTTCGGCGGCAAGGGCTCTGATTGCCACAAGGCAACCGTAGTAGGCGACACCGTAGGTGATCCGTTCAAGGACACGAGCGGCCCGAGCTTGAATATCCTCATCAAGCTCATGTCGATGGTTTCCATCGTGATGGCAGGCTTGACGGTAACGTATCATCTCTTATGATTACGTAATTACGTAATCACGTTATTACGAAAAATAAAAGCGGAGCTTTTGTGCTCCGCTTTAATTTATTTGTAGAGGAATCGTTTGATGGAGCGTTTCGGCGTCTTCTCAAACGGTTTTTCTTGTACCTCGATATTCGAGACTTTGCTGTAAGAAGGAATAAGACTGTTGAGTTTGGCGAGGTTGGCTTTCATCAGCTCCTGGATCTGCTCAAGACTCATTCGCTTGGTCAGCGTCTCATCCGGGAAGACAAGCGCTACCAATTTACCTTCGCGTTCTACGATGAGCGACTCACCTACGGCCTCTTGGTTGTTCAGTTTGTCCTCGATCTCTTCCGGGTATATATTCTGTCCGGAAGCACCCAAAAACATCGTCTTACAACGGCCCTTGATGTAGATGTTTTTCTTCTTGTCGAGTCGTCCAAGGTCACCTGTGCGGAGCCAACCATCTTCTGTGAAAGCCGCATTGGTGGCGTCCGGGTTCTTGTAGTAACCGAGCATGACATTTTCGCCTTTGACGAGGATCTCGCCTATTCCGGCTTCGTTCGGATTGTCGATCTTCACGTCCATGCCCATTACCGGCACACCACCTGTACGGGCCTTGAAATACTTAGGCGGGTTACCACCAATCAGCGGACCGCACTCGGTCATACCATAACCGATAGAGAGCGGGAAATGGATATCCATCAGACATTTCTCTACGATCGGGTTCATTGCTGCACCGCCGCAGATGAAGTAACGTAACTTGCCACCAAAAGCTTTTCTCAGGCCGCTCTTGACGCGACTCTTGAGGATCGAACTGATGATCGGTGTGTACCAGAAGGCACGAATGACACGCTTGCTGAGCATCGGGTCGAGCTTGGTCTTGTAGATCTTCTCAATCACCAACGGCACGGTGACTACCAAGTACGGCTGCACTTCATCTAATGCTTTGAGCAGGATAGACGGCGTCGGACTCTTGGTCAAGAAATAGATGTGCGTACCGGCGCAGAGCGGGTAGAGTAGTTCGCAAACCTGACCGAACATATGCGCGAGCGGAAGCATCGATACCAGGCGCTGTCCAGGTTCTACCGGTAAAATCTTCATACCGATCTCGATATTATTGCTGATCGAACGGCCGTTGAGCATGACGCCCTTCGGACTTCCTGTAGAACCGCTTGTGTAGTTGATGAGCGACAGTTTCTGCACATCTGCCGAGAAATAGATGTCTTCCGGCTCAATACCCTGCGGGTATTTGGTCTTGAAGAGTTTGTCGATTTGCTCCTTGGTCGGTACCTCTTGACCTTGCGCGATGTATAAAGTGCGCCAGTCCTCGAGTGACAAAGCGGCTTTCAACTTGGCCGGCAAGGTCTGGTGCTGCAATTCTTTCCATACGTATGGACCGACAAACAGCAACTCGCTATCGGAATGCTCCAGCAAGTGCGAGATATCTTCAGCCGTGAAGTCCTGTAATATACTTACGCATACACCCTCGTAGGCGGCTATTGCCAGATACGCGACAGCCCAATTGGCACAGTTACGACCGGCTAGGGCGATCTTGTCTCCCGGCTTGATGCCCATTTGTTCGAAGAGCATATGAAGGCGTAACATCTCGATGGCTAACTCACCAAAGGTGTACTCGTGATTCTCGTTGTAATCGGTCAATGCGGCATCATTCCACTGATGGTTCATGACCTCTGTCAGATAATTTAAATAGTGCTTCGTCATACTTGTTTGATACCTTTGCGGCGGCAAAGGTACTGCTTTTTTCTGACATATGCAAGAAAAAATGAAAAAAACAAGCGCGTGGTTTCACAATCACGCGCTAGCTTCGACTCCCGAAGGAGTCCCATACTTACTCACTTATTATTTACAGAACATTACGGGCACCACCCCGTAATGCGGGTTGTTACTTTGGTACGTTTGTACCTAAGTGTGTCTTGTGCGAGCAAGTCGCCAAGACTTACTTATACAAGTAACGTTTGATAGACCGTTTCGGCGTCTTTTCAAACTCCGAAGCGACTAATTCTATTGCACTAATCGGGCTATATACCGGCAGTTCTTTGTTCACCGCAATGCGGTTCTCTTCCATTTGCTCGGCGATGGTCTTGTTGCCCAAGATCTTCTTACCGTCAGCCGAAGTATCCGGATAGACGAGTGCTACGAGTTTATGATCGCGATCCACAACGATAGACTCTACTACGCACGGCATCGAGTTCAGTTTGTCTTCCAACTCCTCCGGGTAGATATTCTGACCGGAGGGACCAAGGATCATGTTCTTTGAACGACCGTGGATGAAGATGTTACCGTCTTTATCCATTATGCCAAGGTCACCAGTTCGCATCCAACCGTCTTTGGTGAATACAGCCTTGGTGGCCTCTTCGTTCTTATAATAACCCTTCATGACGTTGATACCTTTTACTTGGATCTCACCGTCTTTTTTGGTCGGATTCTCAGAGTCAATGCGTACGTGGCACTGAGGAATCTCTTTTCCGCAACTATGGAAGGTGTATAACCACCAATCCTCATAACTGATCAGCGGACCACACTCCGTCATGCCGTAACCTACGCAGTACTGGAATTTGATATCATGCAGTACTTGTTCTACTTCACCGTTGAGCGCAGCACCACCGATAATGAGGTAACGGAGACGTCCACCAAAGGTCTTGTCCAAACCCTCTTTGACCTTACCGCGGATAACATTCTTGATGAACGGCGTCTTCCACATAATCTTAGCCATCGGACTGCTGATTTTAGGCAGCACACCTTTCTTGATGATTTTCTCGATGACAAGAGGCACGGTGAGGATCATGAACGGTTTTACTTGCGCGAAGGCCTTCATGAGCACCGTCGGTGTAGGAGCTTGCGTAAGGAAATATACCTCTGCGCCCTCGCACACCTGATAGAGGAACTCAAACATGAGTCCGAACATGTGTGCTATAGGAAGCATAGACAGCACGGTGTCACCAGGTTTATGCGGGATACGGATACTTGCGAACTCTACGTTTCCACTCAGGTTGAGATGCGTAAGCATTACACCCTTCGGATTACCCGTTGAACCGGAAGTGTAGTTGATTACAGCCAGGTCATCAAAATTATCAGTAGGATAGTTAACGTCCTCCAGCTTTACGCCATTCGGGAAAGCTTTCTTAAACGTTTCATCTGCCCCCTCGAATGCCTTCTGGATTTTCGGTTCGGCCGAGACAATCGTCATGTCGTCCATGAAGATGGTCGCCTTCAACCCCTTCATTTGAGTCGTGTCAATTTTTTTCTTAACATTCGGACCTACATATAACAATACAGCCTCGGAGTGGTCCACCAAACTATATATACCTTCCGCCGTAAAATCCGGAAGAATACTAACTACGACTGCTTTATAACTGGTTACTGCGAGAAAGAGAAGACCCCAATTTGCGCAGTTACGACCGCAAAGAGCAATCTTATCACCCTCCTTGATGCCCATTTCATGCCATGTGACATGAAGTTTTTCAATCGCTGTTGCCAATTCTGCATTGGTGTACGAATTGACACCGTCCAAATCTTTCATTGCTAATTTATCCCATCTGGAGTGCATTGTCTCCTGCAGATACGATAAATAATGTTTTGTTGCCATAATTCTGTTTTTTTAGCGAGTGCAAAAGTACTATATTATTTTTGAATAATCGTTCGAAAATACGAAAAATCATTCTATTTTTAGCATTTTGTGCAATTCTGAATATGTTTTCAGTAAAATAGAAAAGTCCATTTGGGTCTGACCTAAGCCGGTATCGTAGGTGCTCTTGACGTGCGAGAACATCAATGCCACTTGGTCACGGTCGATGTCTTGACGTATAAGACCGGCACGCTGGTCATTGTACAGCGCCTTACGCCATAACTCGAGTTCTTTGAGCGCCAGACGTTGTGCTTTGCGGCGCAGGGAAGGGAATTGGGTGTAGGCCGTGAACATCAGATTGTTCACATTGGAGGTGTTGATGGACTTGTTGTCAAAGGTCAAGAGCGCGTCTTCCAAGCTGTGCAGATAACCCATCATGGCTTCGATCATTCGATCTATTCCCGCACCGTCCGGTACGGCGTTCAGCGCGCGTTGTTTGGGTTCGATGAAGTATTTCTCCATGCACGTGAGCAACAACTCGTCCTGATCCTTAAAATAATAATAGAGTGTACCGCGTCCTATATCCAGCGCGAACTGCAGATCCGTGATGCTCACGTTATGAAAGCCCTTGAGTGCGTACAACTCCATGGCTTTGCGGATAATATTTTCACGCCTGTCTTTCATACGCATCCAGCGCCTCATTCATCAGCCGTTTACCATCGGCAATAATCTGCTCTGCCTTGTCAAAATCGAAGGTGTTATAGGCATACTGACGCATGACGGCGTGTATATCCGGCGGAGTAAGGCGACAAGCCAGAATGGTGTTCTGCTGGATTTGCATGTCACTCATCCGGTCGAGCATGCTCATGAAACTAACAGTTCTGCCCAGATCTTGCGCTCTGCGTTCCAGAATACCGTCCACACGTTTACCTAACTGACGTAATTGGTGTTCTACGGACTTGGGAACGGGGATGCCACGGGCTTTCAAATCAGTTAGTCTGCCTTCTACATCAATTGGTTCGTAATCGGTGTTCACAGGCATGGCATCCTTACCGCTGATATCCATGGCTACGAGTATGTCACCCTCGGTGCGCGCTACAATATGGAGCGGAAGCGGGTTAAGGATGCCACCGTCAATAAGAAGTTTTTCGCCTATCTGAACGGGCTGGAAGAAGAGCGGAATAGAGATGGATGCCCGCACGGCCTCGAAGAGACTTCCGGAACGGAACACCACCTCTTCAGTACTGATCATGTCCGAGGCGACGATCGTACACGGGATGTTCAGTTGTTCCATCGGTCGGTCGGGAACTATCTTCTCTAATTCTTGAATGATTTTCTGGCCTTTCACCAGTGAATTACCACTCAATAGATTGATATCCATCATGCGGAGAATGAGCTGCTTGTCAACCTGCAGGAACCATTCTTTAGCTTCTTTGAGTTGACCGGCAGCATACATTCCCGCGATGATAGAACCCATCGAACAACCGGCTATGCTGCTGATGTTATAACCTCGTTCCTCGAGGGCTTCGATGGCTCCGATGTGCGCTAATCCGCGTGCACCGCCGGAACCCAACACAAGTGCTACGTGTTTATTCATACACTATACACCTTACACCCTTACACTTCCTTCGCCGGAACGAGTTTCTCACGAATCTTGATATAGATGATATTCTCTTTCTTGGCGTACGGTGTCTGTACGTAACCCATACCGATACCTACTTTGGTGTTTGGCAGCATAATACCGGAGGTTACATTACCGATAATATTGCCGGATTCATCGCATATTTCGTAGCCGTTACGCGGGATAGCACGCTCGAGACATTCGAAATGCACGAGTTTGCGTTTAACGCCTTCTGCTTTCTGGGCTTTGAGGAAATCACGGTCGATAAAGTCCTTGGCATCAAGTTTGGTGATCCATCCAAGACCAGCCTCGAGCGGAGAAGTCGTGTCGTCGATGTCATGGCCGTAGAGGCAGTACCATTTCTCCAGACGCAGACTGTCACGAGCACCCAAACCAATAGGCGCTAGACCGAACGGTTTGCCTACTTCAAACAGCGCATTCCAGATCTCTATACCGCGCTCTGCAGGGAAGTAAAGCTCGAATCCACCGGCTCCGGTGTAGCCTGTATTACTAAGAATAACACCCGGAACGCCTGCAAAACTCCACTCGCGGAACGCATAGTAGTCAATAGACTTGAGGTCGGCGTCGGTCAGCAGTTGGAGCATCTCCGTCGCTTTCGGACCCTGTACAGCCAATTGGCCGTAGCGCTCGGAAGCGTTCTCGAGACTGACGTCTGCGAATTCAGGTTTGGAAGCCTTTACCTCATTGACCCAATTCCAATCTTTGTCGATATTACCGGCGTTGACCACCATGAGGTACTTGGTCGTCGAGTATTTATAGATGATTAAATCATCTACGATACCTCCTTTTCCGTTCGGCATGCAAGTGTACTGACATTTACCGGCAGCAATAACAGACAGGTCGTTGGTGGTAATGTACTGCAGAAAATCGAGGGCTTTTTCGCCTTTAACCCAGAACTCACCCATGTGACTTACATCGAACACACCTACGCCTTCACGAACGATCATGTGCTCCTGATTAATACCCGTCGGGTACTGTATAGGCATGTAAAAGCCTGCAAACTCTGCCATTTTGGCACCGAGTGCGATGTGAATGTCTGTAAACGGAGTCCGTTTCAGATTTACCATTTGATCATTTTCCATTGTATCTAATATTTAATTATTTAGCCATTTTAATGATTTCGAGGATGACTTCCATCGCTTTTTGCATCGATGGAATCGGAAGATATTCGTACCGGCTGTGGAAATTCTCGCCACCGGCAAAGATATTGGGGCAGGGAAGACCTTCAAAACTCAGTCTCGCTCCGTCCGTGCCGCCACGAATAGGTTTTATTATTGGTGTCACTCCTACCGATTTCATCGCAGATTTTGCGAGGTCGATGATGTGTATGACGGGTTCTATCTTTTCGCGCATGTTATAATATTGATCGCGCATCTCAATCTCAACCGTTCCTTCTCCGTACTCGCGGTTAACCTTACGTACCAGGTGCTCCAACTCGCGTTTACGGCTCTCGAAACGGGCTTTGTCATGGTCGCGGATGATATAACTGAGCGTTGTCTCTTCCACCGTACCGTTCATACCGATGAGATGATAGAAACCCTCGTAACCCTGCGTGTGCTCCGGCGTCTCCCAACGCGGTAACATAACGGCCAACTGATAGGCGATACGCATGGAGTTGATCATCTTATGGTACGCACTGCCCGGATGGACGTTATAGCCGTGCACGCGAATCTTACAAGCCGCGGCGTTGAAGTTCTCGTACTCCAACTCGCCGATAGCACCACCGTCCATCGTGTACGCAAAATCGGCACCGAAAGCCTTTACGTCGAAATGGTCTGCACCGCAGCCGATCTCTTCGTCCGGCGTGAAGCCGATACGCACCTTGCCGTGCTTGATCTCCGGGTGCTGGATGAGGTATTCCATGGCGGTGACGATTTCTGCGATACCGGCTTTGTCGTCTGCACCAAGAAGGGTGGTGTGGTCGGTCACAATAAGCTCCTGACCTATATAGCGCTTATCCACGAATTCATTCGCTTCGAGCCACGCCTCGTCTGCATTTACGATACTCGCTTTAATATGTTTGCCGCTTGCGTCCGGCGAGGTGTCCATATGCGCAATAAAACCAATCACGGGATGGCCGTCTTCCGTCGCCGGCAGCGTAGCCATGATATATCCGTTGGAATCGAGCGAAACCTCACTGAGGCCGATGGTGCTCAACTCCTCCGCCAGATACCGAGCAAACTCCATCTGTCCCGGTGTGCTCGGCGTCATGCCGGTGTTCTCATCGCTGGTAGTGCAGAAAGAAACGTACTTCAAAAAACGTTCAACAAGGGTCATAATACTATATTCATTTTATCTGTTTCGTTTTGGGCAAAGGCGAGGATATTATCGCACACGTTCCCGCACATAGCGATGCGTCCTTCCCATGTACCGGTACCGGTATGCGGGCTGAGTAGCACGTTCGGAAGCGTCAAAAGTTCCGATGAAATCGTAGGCTCGTGCTCATACACATCAAGCGCTGCGCCTGCGATAATACCGCTCTTGAGTGCCTCCACCAAGGCTTGCTCATCCACATGCGCGCCGCGTGCAGTATTGATAAGGTACGCCGTGCGTTTCATCATACCCAATTCCGGTTTGCCGATCAGATGATGCACCTCCGGCGTGTAGGGTAGGTTCAGACTCACGAAATCGCTATCCTGCAGTACCGTCTGAAAATCCACGTAGGTGGCATGGTATTTTTGCTCGATTTCATCGGATAAACGGTGACGGTTATGGTAGATGATTTGCATGCCGGAAGCCACAGCTCGTCTCGCCAGCGCCTGACCGATGCGTCCCATGCCGATGATTCCGAGCGTTTTGCCGTAGAGCGAATGGCTCAGGTTGTTCATCACAGCCATGGACTGTCCTGTGCCGCTGCGGATCGCCCGGTCGAACTCACTCACGCGCCTTGCTATGTTGATCATGAGCGCAAAAGCCAATTCAGCCGTAGGCTCTATCACCGGTTGAGGGGTGTTCGTTACGCGTATGCCGCGCGCTTTGCAGGCCTCCAGATCAATATTGTTATAACCCGCTCCGAAATTAGCTATCAGACGCAAATGGGGCATCGCGTCTATCATCTGTTGCGACACCTTGTAATCGAATGTGCTTACCAATACCTCTGCTTCTTCCGGCTTGGCGTACAACGTGTGTCCTGCCAAGCGCCTAAAGCCCTCATGAGGCAATTCTGTCGTAAAAGCAATGCGCATTAATTGAACGAATATTCAAATCCGCTGCAAAGATACTACAAAAAAATGACATATGCAAGCATATGCCATTCTTTTTTGCAGATTTCTCTGTAAATAGTTGTTTAGAAACCTACGCCAAGGGTGACGCCGATACCATGTTGCAGGTACTGGTTAAATCGATTTAACACTCCGGTTTTATTCGGTTCGATGTTGTTCAGTTTGTCTTTGCTCCACATCCAGTTAATATCGTAATACGCACCAAGAATCAGGTCGCAGGACGAGAACGGAATGCGCCAGTCCAAACCAATACGCGTGTCCGTGACGATTGCTACATTAAACAAGTCATTCGATTTTATCGGACCCGCTCCTGCACTCTGCAGGATATGCGGCGCCAAGATATGCTTGCCGACAACAATAGGCACTTGTCCGCCCAGATAGGCGCCGAACATGCCGCCTGCGCGGGTTGCGGAACCGGCTCCATCCTGCATGTCAGCAATGAGTGCCGTTACCTGAATACCGGTAGATACAAAACCTCTCCAATCAAAGCCGAACTGCACACCGACCTGTTGGTTCATGCCGATATAATTATTGTAAATCAGATTCACATGACGGTAATGATCCAAATCGGCTATGCGGCTCTTCGTGCGTTCATAGCGCTTGGCATCTTTGCTATCCGCATTCACCAGACTATCACGAACCGCTAACGTACGTAACGCAGGGTCTAAAGGCAGGCGCCAGTCTGCTTCGCGAAGTGCTTTCTGTTCTTCTTCCGGCAGTTTGCGGAAGACATATAACCAGTCTTCTCCAATCATGGCTTGCAGTTGCTCCAAAGCCTTATACTCGGGATCTGAAGGAGTGCTCATCGTCTGTTCGAACGCTGTGATATCCTCTATTCCTATCGCCAGACCGACACCTTCGCGGTAGAACGCTTTCCAGGTATTAATACCCACGATGCTGTATTTGCCTTCTTCGTCCTTGAATAAGAGCGGACCTCCGCTACTGCCGGGGTCAATCGAAGCCGTGTGCTGAATGATATGCGTGGCGCGCTCGTGGCCGTCCAAGTCCAGACGGGCATTCGAGACATATCCGCGTGTGAGTTGCCATGACGGCTTATTCGCCAAGCCCGGGAAACCGGCCGCTGCAATCGACATGTCATCTGTCACTTCGCCGGTAAACAAGGGTAGGGCAATCATGTCACATTCTGCCGGTAACTCGACCATCGCCAAGTCACAAGCGGGACTTGTCTGTGCCACGCGACAGTGTGCGTAGCGAAGCGTCTTGTCGTGCAATTGGAACGAGACGGTAGCGGCTTGAGCATAGCCTACTACGTGCAGGTTCGTCAGGACATATTTGCCCGTAGAGGTAGCCACCACAACACCCGAGCCGAAACAGCCTTCGTTCTTGTACGAGCTTAACATCCGCGAAGCGCTGTTCATCCCTGCACGGGACAGATAGAGCGAGTAGTCGCTCATGAACGCTTTCTCTTGCTCCGTGAACTCGGGCTCAACGATGCACACGCTGTGACGCAAGCCTTGCGCCGAGAGGTTGACTGCTATTAATAGCAGTAGAAAAACAAAACCAACTGTCCTTTTCATATCATTCGTCGTCTCCTGCCACTCCGTTTGAGATAGTATCTGTTTGTACTTGCGGTACGGCTTGTTCGGGTGTTTCCGGTTTCTTGCCGCCTGCCATCTCGTCTAAGATATACTGCATGTCCGATGGGCCGAGTTTGCCGGACTTGATGGCATCGTAGATGGTTAGGTTCTCTTTGAAGACCACCGCGGCTTTCTTCTTGTTCGGGCAGAAACCGCCGTTCCAGAGCAACAATTGCGCTTCAGTCCATTCCGGACGCTTCAGATAGTAGAGCGTCGGGGTGTCAGGTCCATTGCCGCCAACGAACTTCACGATATTGAGTTCGCCGGTCTTTTTGTCGATTTCGTAGTTCATCTCGCATTTGTAGAGCACGCCCCAGTCGCTACCGGCGATAGGTGTTCCCCACATGTTGTCGTCCTGCATCATCGCTTTCTTCGCCTGCACATAGTAAATAGTGTGCACTTTGTCTGGAAAGTTCTTATGCCAGATTTTGATGGCTACGATGTCTATGGCGTCAATATAGGTGCGTTTGTCGTCAGCATGGACTTTGACACCTAACCGGCTCTTACTGACACGCGGCAGTTCGACTTCTTCAAATGCCTCGTGGTGGCCGTCTGTGAAATAGACCTCACCCGGGTAATAATGGGGCGTCATCAGGCTCATCTGCGTGAAGAACTGCGCGTTTGCAGGCACACTCATCACCAAGCCTGCCAATAACAGAAGAAAAAACCACTTTTTCATTAAGCAAATTCATTTTGGTTGCAAAGATACGAAAAATATTTGGAATGTGCAAATTTTTGCATATTTTGTAAGCAAAATATTTGGAAATATGAAAAAAAAGTGTTATCTTTGCACCAAAATTGATAAAGCAATGAGGCCATGAAGCGAGGCGAGGAGATCGCTTGATTAAGAAAAAAAACATACAAAACATTTTAACAGAATAAGGATGTTGGATGGAGGACCCATTGAGGACCCATTCAGCATCCTTTCAGTATCCATTGAGCACCCATTGCAGATAGGAGGCACATAGGAGGCAAGTAGGAGGGAGATAGGAGAATGAAAGGAAGCAAGTAGGACGAAATTATGTCCGGATTAAATCCGGACGCAATGGACAAAGTACTCGGATGATATCCGAGATAATAAACAAAGCTTTTATATTGGCGGATTAAATCCGCCAGGAAAAGAAGAAAGAAAAGGCGCGTGAAGTCCCGCGCACCTAACAAAGATGAATGGCGGCACATAAATATGCCGAGCAAAAACGCTATTTAACCTATTGGCCCCGTCGGAAACGGTGATCCATGATTAAGTTACTACGTAACAAATTTCATATATGCAAATTTATTTGCAAAAAAATGCTACACTCCGCATGGGCTACACCCGCAATTATCGAAGTCCGGGCGGGCGAATATTCAAAGAATAGAGACGGACGAGCATAACCGTCCGCATGTAGAGAGCGGACAGCGAGGATGACTACCGCCAACATCCGAGCCAAACAAGGAAATGTTCGAGCGCACATAGTCGCGCGCGAGTGAGGGATAGAAATGACGAGAAAGGGCATTTATTTGCGATTTAAGAGACTTTCGTTTTTCTATCGGGGGAGGGCCGATTTGAAAGAAAAATGCAAAAATATGCGAAATTATTTGCACATATCAAAAAAAAGTAGTAATTTTGCAGCGCAAAATATGTGGCAACAACTAATTAAACAATTATAACAATGGAAGAAAACAACGAATTGATTCAGAATGATCACATTATTCCGGTGAAGATTGATGAGGAAATGAAGTCCTCGTATATCGACTACTCGATGTCTGTGATCGTAAGCCGTGCGCTGCCAGACGTGCGCGACGGTTTCAAGCCTGTTCACCGTCGTGTGCTGTTCGGTATGAACGAGCTCGGTAACACGAGCGACAAGCCGACCAAGAAGAGTGCACGTATCGTCGGTGAGGTAATGGGTAAGTATCACCCGCACGGTGACAGTTCTATCTACGGTACGCTCGTGCGTATGGCACAGCCGTGGGCTATGCGTTATTGCCTGGTTGACGGCCAAGGAAACTTCGGTTCGGTCGATGGTGACGGTGCAGCTGCTATGCGTTATACCGAGGCTCGCCTCTCGAAGCTCGCAGAAGAGATGCTGCGTGACATCGAGAAGGACACCGTAGATATGCAGAATAACTTCGACGACTCGCTCAAAGAGCCGGTCGTTCTGCCTTGCCGTTTCCCGAACCTGCTCGTGAACGGTGCCAGCGGTATTGCCGTAGGTATGGCAACGAACATGCCGACACATAACCTCTCGGAAGTGATTGACGGCTGTTGCGCGTACATACGTAATATTAAGGAGCGCATGCATGACCAGTTCGTGGAGGAGATCACGGTAGAGGATCTGATGGAGTACATCAAGGCTCCGGACTTCCCGACAGGCGGTACGATATACGGTTATCAAGGCGTGAAGGACGCTTATGAGACCGGTCGTGGTCGTGTGATTATCCGTTCGAATGCGGACATCGAGACCGATGATAACGGTCGTGAGCGCATCGTGATCACCGAACTGCCGTACGGCGTGGTGAAGAACGAACTGGTTAAGGCAATTGCCGAGCTGGCTAACGATAAGAAGATCGAAGGTATCTCTGATATCCAAGACCACTCGAAGCGTGATATCCGTATCGTGATTGACGTGAAGCGTGACGCGAACGCACAGGTGGTACTCAATAAGCTCTATAAGTTTACCGCGCTGCAGTCGAGCTTTGCAGTGAATAGCATCGCCCTTGTCAAAGGCCGTCCAATGCTGCTGAACCTCAAACAACTCATCGGTAACTTCATCGAGCATCGTATGGAGGTGGTAACGCGTCGTACACGCTATGAGCTCAAGAAAGCCGAGGAGAAAGCACATATCCTGCAAGGCTTGATCATCGCCGTAGATAATATCGACGAGGTGGTTCGTATCATTCGTGCGAGCCGCACTCCGGCCGACGCACAGGCTAACCTCGAGGCACGTTTCAACCTTGATAACCTGCAGTCGAAGGCAATCGTAGATATGCGTCTGAGCGCCCTGACCGGCCTGCGTATCGACGAGTTGAAGCAAGAGTACGAAGAGATCGAGAAACTCATTGCTCACCTCAACGAACTGCTCGCCAGCGAGGAAATGCGTTATGACGTGATCAACGCCGAGCTCGAGGAGATCAAGGAGAAATACGGCGACGAGCGTCGTACGCAGATCGTGAAGATGGCTACCGAGTTCAACCCGGAGGATATGTACGCGGACGATGACATGATTATCACCATCAGCCACCTTGGTTATATCAAGCGTACACCGCTGGCTGACTTCCGGCAGCAGAGCCGCGGCGGCATCGGTTCGAAAGCCGGTTCTGCCCGCGATCAGGACTTCATCGAGTATGTACACCAAGCTTCGATGCACTCGACCATGATGTTCTTCACCGAGATGGGTCGTCTATACTGGCTCAAGGTATATGAACTGCCGGAGGGCAACAAGCAGTCGAAGGGTCGTGCTATCCAGAATATGATCAACCTCCAGAAGGGGGATAAGGTACGTACTTGTATCAACGTCAAGGGTCTGAACGACCAGGAGTATATCGAGAACCACTACCTGATTTTCATCACCAAGAACGGTCTGATGAAGAAGACGACGCTGGAGGCATACAGCCGTCCTCGTGCCAACGGTATCATCGCACTCGGTCTGCGTGAAGGCGACGAACTGATCGGTGTAACGCTGACCGACGGACAGAGCGAGATGCTCGTGGCTTCCTACAACGGTAAAGTCGTTCGTTTCAACGAGTCCGGCGTACGTCCGATGGGTCGTGGAGCGACAGGTGTGAAGGCGATTACGCTCGAGGAAGACGGACAAGATCGCGTGATTGGCACAGTTTGTGTAGAGAAGAATACAGACAAGACGATCCTTGTGATTTCTGAGAACGGATTTGGTAAGCGCACAGCCCTCGACGACGAGGAAGGCAACGCAATCTACCGTGTTACGAACCGTGGCGGTAAGGGTGTCAAGACCATCGAGATTACCGAGAAGACCGGTCAACTGATCGGTATCCACGCAGTAACCGACGAGGATGACCTGATGCTCATCACCAAGGCAGGAACGGCTATCCGCATGGATATATCGACCATCCGCCAGACAGGACGTGCAGCACAAGGCGTCAAACTCATCGAACTCCAGAAACGTAACGACACCCTTATGAGCGGTTGTATCGTTCCGAAAGAGGAGAATGAGAATGATGAAATGAGCGCGGCAGAGCCGCTCAATGATGAGCCGGAGGCTCTTAATGGTGAAAACAATAATGAAACAAACGAATAAATTATGAAAAAGAGTTTGATTTTGGCAGTTATCGTGCTCATGAGCGCAGGCTGCTTTGCACAGAAAAACCCGTTGGTAAAGAAGGCAAAGAGTTACATTACGTCTGAGACGCCGGACTTCTCGGCAGCTCGTTCCGCTATCGAAGAGGCTATTGAGGCTGCACCTACCGCTGAGACTTACTACTGGGCTGGTATGATCGGTTATCAGGAGCTCACTCAGGAGAACTACAACCAGATGATGGGTAAGGGTGTAAACCAGGCCAAGGCCGGTTACGCTGTGGAGGAGAGTTATAACTACTGGCTCAAGGCTGACGAACTCGCTTCCGTCATGACCCTCGACAAGAAGGGTCGTGAGGTGATGACCGACCCCAAGACCCACGCAAACATCACCAAGAAAATGCTGGAGTACTACAAACAGCAGGAATTGGTGAAGTACGGTATCTACCTCAACGAGCAGAAGGATTTCGACGGCGCATTCACGGCTTTCAAGATGCATACCGACATGCCGAACTTGGCGATGATGCAAGATCCGAAGCTTCAGAAAGAGATGCCGCGTGACACCACGTACACGCAGTACCGTTACTACGCTGCTATCTTCGCTGTACAGGCAGAGCGTCATGAGGATGCTGTTGCGCTGCTTGAAGAACTCAAGAACGGCGACTATGAGGCTATCTCGGTTAACCAGTTCCTCTATCAGGAGTACGTAGCGCTCAAGGATACCGCGAAATTCATCACGACCCTTCAGGAGGCTATCGTACGCTTCCCGGCTGAGCCCTGGTTCCTCCAGAACCTCATCAACTATTATATCTACTCCGGTCAGGAGCAGACGGCGGTTGATTACCTCGCTCAGGCTATCGAGCGCGAACCGAACGTAGCACAGTACCACCTGATCAAAGGTAACCTCAACGACAACCTCGGTCACTATGACGAGGCGATGCAGGACTTTGACAACGCACTCGCTATCGATCCGACGCTGGCTGACGCGGTAGCAGGTAAGGGTAGAGTATACTACAACCAAGCAGTCAAACTCAACGAGGCTGCTGCGCTGATCTCCGATAACAAGGCTTACAAGAAAGCCCTTGAGGAGATGAACGCCGTCTTCAAGAAGTCCCTCCCGTACTTCGAGAAAGCACACGAGATGGATCCTACGGAGCGCTCGTACATGCAGATCCTTAAGAGTCTGTACTACCGCTTCCGCATGGACGCTAAGTACGAAGAGATCGCAGAGAAACTCAATAACCTCTAATGGGTCGCATTCTCGCAATAGACTACGGTCGTAAACGCACAGGATTAGCCGTTTCGGATGTTCTCCGTATAACGGCTAATCCCTTGCTTACGATCGAGACGAAGAATTTAATGAACTGGCTAACGGATTACTTCGCACACGAACCTGTGGACGAAGTAGTCATCGGCCATCCTACGCAGATGAACGGTCAGGAGTCTGAATCGATGAATTATATACGGCCGTTCTTAGGAGTCTTCAAAAAGACTTTTCCCGATAAACCGATAACTATGTACGACGAGCGCTTCACATCCGTGTTGGCGCATCAGGCCATGATTGCCGGTGGCATGAAGAAAAAAGACCGGCAGAACAAAGCCGTGGTGGACAAGATCGCCGCGTGCATCATATTGGAAGGCTATATGGACAGCCTTCGTTAAAGAGTTAAAATGTTAAACAGTTAAATCGTTATGATTTTACCGATATATTTATATGGGCAACCGGTGTTGCGTAAGCAAGCAGAAGAGATAGAGAATACGCCGGAACTCAAGCAGTTCATTGCCGACATGTACGAGACGCTGACCCAAGCCGAAGGCTGTGGGCTGGCCGCTCCACAAGTTGGCAAACCTTGGCGACTCTTTGTGGTCGATGGCGCCGAGTTGGCAGAGGACTATCCGGAGTGCAAGGACTTCAAACGCGCTTTCATCAACCCGGAGCTGATCGAGGCGTCCGAGGAGACTTGCACCTATTCGGAAGGATGTCTCTCTCTGCCCGGTATCAGTGAGAATGTCGTGCGTCCAACGACCATCAAGATGCGTTACCTCGACGAGGACTTCAAGGAGCACGAAGAGACCTTCACCGGTTTCTGTGCGCGTATCGTACAGCACGAATACGACCATCTGGAGGGCCATGTGTTCACCGATCGTATATCTCCGATTCGTAAGACGTTTGTGCGCAATAAATTAGCCGCTATTGCCAAAGGCAAAACCGGCGCACGCTATAAATACCGCCGCAACTGATGGATTGGATTAACGTCATTATCATGGCTGTCGGTCTGGCAATGGACTGCTGCGCGGTTTCTACCGTACAAGGTCTCACGCAGAAACAATGGCACCCGCGGGCACTGCTCATGGCAGCTATCTTCGGTTGTTTCCATATGGGAATGCCCATTATCGGCTACTATGCCGGTACGCTCTTCGTTAATTTCATGCAGACCTACGCACCCTGGATTGCTCTCGCGTTACTGGGTTTCTTAGGCGTCAAAATGATTTGGGAGTCGTACCACGAAAACAAAGAGGCCGAGAAATGTGCCAATTGGCACATCACGAACTTGCTGTTCTTGGCCGTTGCTACCAGTATAGACGTCCTCGCAACCGGCTTGCTCTTTGTGCCGTATCCTGATTGGCTCTTCCCCTCTGTTGTCACGATTGGCGGCATCACAGCACTTTTCTCGCTCGGCGGCTACCTGCTTGGGGTCTATGTGGGCAAACTAAAACTGAACATGGAACTGATAGGTGGACTCGTACTCATCGGCTTAGGTATCAAAATCTGGGCAGAAGGATTCTTTGGGATTTAAATTATGTTTGTAATCGGTAATAACACATTAGTCTCGTTGGACGTCCTGGAAAAGGAGTTCTGCTGCGATCTGGACACCTGTCGCGGGTGTTGCTGCATCGAAGGCGACGCGGGTTGTCCCATTACCGACGAGGAACTCAAACAGATAGAATCCATCCTGTCTCAACTCCTGCCACAAATGACCAAAGAGGCACGGGAAGTAGTACAGACACAAGGACTCTCTTATCTCGATCCTTCCGGTGAACAGGTGCTCTCTATCGTCAACGGCAAAGATTGTATCTTTGCCCGCACCGATCATAACGGTTGGTGTTACTGTCTGATAGAGAAGTTGGGTTTCATAAAACCCATTTCGTGTGCCTTATACCCGATTCGCCTCACGAAAGTAGGCAATTACACCGGCGTGGAGTACCACCGTTGGGACATCTGTCATTGCGCTCGGGTACTGGGTAAGAAAAAACATATACCGCTTTATCAATTCCTCAAAGAGCCGCTAATCCGGCGGTTTGGGCAAGAGTGGTATGACGAATTAGAACTAACCGCCAACGAATGGCATAAACAATGCGCGCAGAAATAATTACTATAGGAGACGAACTCCTTATCGGCCAAGTAGTGGACACCAACTCTGCCTGGATGGCTGAAAAACTCAACGAGAACGGGATTGAACTCTTTCAGATCACCTCCGTTCATGACGACCGCGAACACATCGTTGCAGCACTCAACGAGGCCTTTAACAGAGCCGACATCGTGCTAACCACCGGTGGCTTGGGGCCTACCAAGGATGACATCACCAAACACGTCCTGTGCGATTATTTCGGTACACACCTTATAGAAGACGCCTCTGTGCGCGCGCATATAGAGGACTTGTACAAAGATCGTCCGGATGTACTCAACCGCCTCACGGCTACGCAGTGGCTCGTGCCGGAGTGCGCAACGATCCTTGAGAACAGGGTAGGTTCCGCACCGCTCATGGTTTTTCATAAGGACGATAAACTCCTCGCTTGCATGCCCGGCGTGCCTTACGAGATGAAGATCGCTATGGAAGAGCAAATATTGCCTTATATCGTAAGTACGTTATTACGTAATTCTGCAAGTACGAAAATTACTCATAAAACGCTTCAGGTAACGGGAATTCCCGAAAGCGCTTTGGCGATTTTGCTGGAAGATTTCGAGAACGCCATGCCTGCCGGTTTACATTTGGCGTACTTACCTAAGGACGGCGTCATCCGTCTGCGGCTCTCTTCCTACGGCGAACTGACCGAAGCGGAGATGGAGACGTATTTCGATCAACTCAAGACGTTGACCCGCGACTACATGATCGCCGACACCGGCGATCCGTTGGAGGTGATTATAGGCAATATACTCAAATCTCGTCATCAGACGATTGCGACTGCTGAGTCCTGTACGGGTGGTTCACTCGCCTCGCTTTTAGCCAAACATCCGGGCTCGTCTGCCTTCTATTTCGGCTCGGTCGTTAGCTATGATAACAGCGTTAAAGAGCACTTATTAGGCGTTCCGTCAGAAATGATAAAAGCGCATGGCGTGGTTAGCGAAGGGGTGGTTTGTGAAATGGCGAATAGTATTCGTGCGCAAATAGGTACGGACTATGCCATTGCTACAAGTGGCATCGCAGGCCCTACCGGAGGCACGCCGGAGAAGCCGGTCGGCACCGTTTGGATTGCCTGGGCTACACCTTCCGGAACAACCGCTGAGTGTTTCCATCTCGGCAAACTACGTGAGCAAGTTATTGCCCGCACCTGTCAAAAAGCATTAGTGGGATTATTGAAGCGGTTATGAATACATTAGAATCCTTTTTATTCACTCCGTCGATCACGCAATCGCTCCTTTGGTTGACTGTTGTGATGACGATAGGCCTTTGGCTCGGAGAGAAAGCGAAGATAAGGAATTTCTCGCTCGGTGTGACCTGGGTGCTCTTTGTGGGTATCGCCCTGGCCTCGTGCGGTGTGATGATCGACCATTCGGTCGCGCAGTTCGCCAAGGACTTCGGTCTCATCCTCTTTGTCTATTCGATTGGTCTGCAGGTTGGTCCGTCTTTCTCACCTTTCAAGAAAGGTGTACTGCATCTCAACATGCTGGCAGCGGCAGTTGTTCTGCTCGGTTGTGCATGCACGATAGCCCTACATTACATCACGGGCATTGACATGTCCACACTGGCAGGTGTTATGTCCGGTGCGACAACCTCCACGCCATCGCTGGCAGCGGCACAACAGGCCTATTTTGACCTCAAGGGCACGTCTGATCCGACGATTGCCACCGGCTATGCAGTCGCTTATCCGCTGAGCATTGTCGGACTCATCCTTGCCTTCGAATTGGTGCGCAGAGCGTTCCGCGTCAGCCTGCCCGAAGAAGAGAAACGACTCAAAGAAGCCGCCAAACGGACGAACGAAGAACCTATCTGCGTGGATATAACGCTCAACAACCCTCAGATTGACTCCCTCACGCTCCGCGAACTGATGGCCCTCTGTATGGTCAAGGATATAGTGGTCAGCCGCGTTATCCATCCGGACGGAACGGACGAACTGGTCAGCGACTCTACCGTCATCCATAACGGCGATACACTCCGTGTATTGACCGAACGTAGTGAGGTGGCACCGCTGCGACTCTTCGGTCAACTCAAGGACTACGACCTGCATGTGCAGTCCGAGAAATCTGACCATCTTATCTCGCGTCGTATAGCGGTTACCAAGCCCGAGTGTAACGGCAAGCGCATCCGCTCCTTCAACCTCCGCCAGCAGTACCACGCCACCATCACCCGTGTCAGTCGTGCCGGTATAGACCTGCTCGCGACACCCGATCTGATCCTTCAGTTAGGTGACCGACTCATGATCGTCGGCGGCAAGGACGATGTAGGCAAAGTGGCGGATATCTTCGGAAACGAGCTCAAGCGTCTCGACGTGCCGCATCTCTTGCCGGTCTTCTTTGGCATCGTGTTAGGTATATGCGTAGGCTTGCTGCCTATTCCTATCCCCGGCATGGCCACGACCTTCAAACTCGGTCTGGTCGGTGGTTCGCTCATCGTAGCGCTCCTCATCGGACATTATGGACCGTATTATAATATGGTCACGTTCTCCACTACCTCTGCGAACATGATGCTGCGTCAGGTGGGCTTGACACTCTTCTTGGCTGCCCTCGGACTCTCCGTAGGGGAGAATTTCGTACCGACGCTCGTCAACGGCGGATATATGTGGATTGGTTACGGCTTTCTGATCACCATCATCCCGTTGCTCATCGTAGGCACGATCGCATACAAAGGCATGCATATGAACTATTTCAACGTTGTGGGACTCATGGTCGGTTCGATGACCTGCGCCATGGCACTCCCGTACGCGCAATCGCTCTCGAACGAGAACGACCAGGCCTCTGTCTGCTATGCTACCATCTCACCGTTCGTCACCTTCCTGCGTGTGCTGGCGGGTGAACTGATAGTTCTCTGTTTCTGTTCCTTCACCGTGCCGGACTCCCTCCAACCCCAACCCCTGCCGGCGACGATCAACACACCCATCGGAGAGGAGTACGGACCGACACTCACCATCGATGACAACACCCTCTATTTCGTGGGACTCAATCGCTCGGAGGCGAATATATCCGAAGATATCTTCTCATCCCGTCGCGACCTGCGAACAGGCGAGTGGAGTAGTGCTGTACTTGTACCCGGACTCTCGAACCCTTATCGCAACGAAGCACCTACCTCTATCTCCGGCGACGGACGACTCATGCTCCTCTTCGTCGAAGGACGGATGTGCTTCTCCCAGCGCGGCCCCTCCGGTTGGTCGGAACCGCAACCACTCCCGCGATACTTACAGTTAGGCAACTGGCAAGCGGATGCGCAGATAGTCGCAGACGGCTCGGCACTACTCTTCGCAGCGAACTACCCGGCAGAGAACGAAGAAAAAGCATCGCTTAATATCTTTGTCTCCGAGCGGGACGAGCAAGGCCGCTGGGGCAAACCCTATTCCGTCGGAGCGGTTATCAACACCACCGGCATGGAGCGTGCGCCTTTCCTCCATCCCGATATGAAGACACTCTATTTCTCTTCTGACCGACCGGGTACGCTTGGCGAACTCGATGTCTGGGTCAGCCGACGACTCGCTGATACTTGCTGGAACTGCTGGTCGGAACCCGAGAACCTCGGACCGACCGTCAATACCTCCGGACGAGACTGCTGGTATAAGATCTCCACCGACGGTACAACGGCCTTCTATGCCCGTAAATCCGGCCGCATGCATGATATATACACCGTTACCTTGCCGGAAGACAAACGTCCGGAACCCATCACGGTTCTTGCTCTTAACCAACCCGTCTCTATCAATAACCTCCTCTTCGAAACCGGCAAAGACAGCATCCTGCCCGAGTCCCTTCCTGAACTCAAACGCATTGCTGCCTTCGTTTCTACCTACGGCTATAAGGTCCGTCTTGCAGGACACACGGATAATGTCGGATCGCCCGAGTCCAATAAAGCCCTGTCTGTCGCGCGAGCCGAATCCGTCAAGCGCCAACTCATCGAGTACGGTTGTGACCCTGCATCCATCAAAGCCTACGGCTACGGTGACCTCAAGCCCCTCGTGCCCAACGACTCCGACTCCAACCGTGCCCTCAACCGCCGCGTCGAAATCACCCTTTTGCCATAATTTTAGCAAATAAATTTGCATAATTCAAAAAAAAGCAGTACCTTTGCCGCCGAAATGTGCAATAAACAACATTTATGTTTAATCATTTTGCAACCCCAAAAAGAAAGTCTCGCTCATTCGGGCGAGATTTTTTTTGCATTTTTTTATAAAAAAATTTGCACAATTCAAAAAAAAGCAGTACCTTTGCACGCTTTTTTGCGCGAGTATGCGCATAAAGGCGCGTAAAACAATAATATAAATCGCTGCGTTGGGCAGTGCCGCAAGGCTTAATAGATGTCTGTCGGCGCAGTCTAAATTAAACAAAACAAATGGAATTTAACAGTTACAAAACAGTGTCAGTAAACAAGGCTACCGCTAAGAAAGAGTGGGTAGTGGTTGACGCTGAAGGCCAGATTCTTGGTCGTATGGCTTCCAAAGTAGCAAAGTTGCTGCGTGGTAAGTACAAACCGTCCTACACTCCGAACGTGGACTGTGGTGACAACGTAATCATCGTGAACGCCGGTAAGGTTCAATTGACCGGTAACAAATGGAACGACCGCGTGTACGTTCGCTACACCGGTTTCCCGGGTGGTCAACGTGAGTTCACTCCGGCTGACCTTATGGCAAAGGGCGCTGACAAGCTCGTTCGCAAAGTAGTAAAAGGTATGCTGCCGAAGAACCGTCTTGGAGCAAAGCAGATTAACAACCTGTACATCTTCGAAGGCGCAGAGCACAACATGCAGGCTCAACAACCGAAAGCAATTGATATTAACACCCTCAAATAATAGAAGCACATGGAAACAGTTAATGCATTAGGACGTCGTAAAGAGGCAGTAGCTCGCGTTTACGTAAATGAAGGTGCCGGCAAGATCGTGATCAACGGCCGTGACATCGAGACGTATTTCCCGTCTTCTATTCTGCGCTACATCGTATGCCAGCCGCTGAACAAACTCGGTGTTGCTGAGAAATACGATATCAAGGTAACCCTTGATGGCGGTGGCTTCAAAGGCCAGGCAGAGGCATTGCGTCTCGCTATCGCACGCGCACTGGTGAAAATCAATCAGGCAGAAGGCTTCATGACTCGTGACGCTCGTGAGGTTGAGCGTAAGAAACCGGGTCAGCCGAAGGCTCGTAAGCACTTCCAGTTCAGCAAGCGTTAATACGCAGAACTCCAAATCGTGGGGACGCCTTCGGGCTTACCCCGCGATTGTTTTGGCTGCCTAATAGGTCAAGATCACAAGATCACGAAAGCCTATGCACGCGCATTATAATAATGTTCGTGCGCGTGTGCAAGGCAAGCCAAAACCCAAGGAGATTTAATTTTATTAAACAATTAATCATTAAAAAATTCAAAATGAGAACAAATTTTGATCAACTTCTCGAGGCTGGTGCACACTTTGGCCACCTCAAACGCAAATGGAATCCGGCAATGGCTCCGTACATCTACATGGAGCGCAACGGTATTCACATCATCGACCTCAACAAGACTGCTATCAAAGTAGAAGAGGCAGCAGAGGCATTGAAGAACTTGGCTCGCAGCGGACGTAAGGTTCTCTTTGTAGGCACGAAAAAGCAAGCACAGGAAGTGATTGCTGCTCATGCACAGGAAGTAGGCATGCCGTACATCACCGAGCGTTGGGCTGGTGGTATGCTCACCAACTTCCCGACTATCCGTAAGGCTGTGAAGAAAATGAGCCAGATCGACAAGATGGCTACCGACGGTACGATGGATAACATGTCCAAGCGTGAGAAACTGCAGATCAGCCGTCAGCGCGAGAAACTCGAGAAGAACCTTGGCTCTATCGCCGACATGACCCGTCTGCCGAGTGCAGTATTCGTTGTGGACGTGATCAAAGAGAAGATCGCTGTTGCCGAGGCTAACCGTCTGGGAATTCCTGTATTCGCTATCGTGGATACCAACTCAAACCCGAACAATATCGATTTCGTCATCCCTGCTAACGATGATGCAACGAAAGCTATCGACGTGATTCTGGGCGCTGTATGCGAGGCTATCAAAGAAGGACTCGAAGAGCGCAAGGTAGAGAAGGCTGACGAGGAGGCTGCTGCTGAGCAGGCAACTGCAGAGGCTCCGCAACCGAAAGAGCGTCGTCAACGTATCCGCAAAGCAGCTCCGAAAGCAGAGGCTGAGAAAGTAGCTGAGGTAAAAGAAGAAGCTAAAGAAGAGGAGGCTTAATCATGGCAGTAACATTAGCAGATATCAAGAAACTGCGCGATATTACGGGCGCAGGTATGATGGACGTCAAGAAGGCTCTCGAAGAGGCAAACGGCGATTTTGAAGTTGCGAAGGACTTGCTTCGCAAGCGCGGACAGGCTATCGCAGCAAAGCGTAGCGACCGTGAGGCTTCGGAAGGCTGCGTGCTCGGTAAGGTAAAAGGTAACTTCGGCGCTATCGTAGGCGTGAAGTGCGAGACCGACTTCGTAGCTAAGAACGAGGACTTCGTTGGTATGGTTAAACTCATCCTCGACGCTGCTTTGGATAACAAAGTGCAGAGCCAGGAAGAGCTCAAGAACCTCAAGATCGGTAACTTCACCGTGGCTGAGATCATCACGGAGCGCTCCGGCGTTACGGGCGAGAAGATGGAGTTGGCTGACTACGCATGCCTTGAGGCACCGGTAGTTGACGCTTACAACCACCTGGGTAACAAGCTGAGTTCGCTCGTAGCTGCAGAGGCAGGTGCTGATCATGAGACCGTTCACGGTATCTCGATGCAGGTAGCTGCAATGAGCCCGATCGCTCTCGACGCTGATCACGTAGCTGATGACGTTAAGAAGCACGAGTTGGAGGTGGCTATCGAGAAGACCAAACAGGACGAGATCAACAAGGCTGTTGAGAACGCACTGCGCAAGGCCGGTCTGAACCCCGCTCACTGCGACAGCGATGATCATATCGCTTCCAACACTGCTAAGGGTTGGTTGACCGAGGAGCAGGCTGAGGTAGCACGTAACATCCGTGCAACCGTTCCGGCAGAGGCAGAGGCTAACCTCGCTGCACAGGCAAAGAAGATCGAGATGATCGCCACCGGTCGTCTGAATAAGTTCCTGAAGGAAAGCACGCTCGTTGAGCAGGCTTACATCATGAGCGAGAGCAAAGAGCTCGTTAAGGACGTGCTGAAGGCTAAAGGCGTGGTAATCACCGACTTCCGTCGTATTACACTTTCTGCAGAATAATGAAAACATTCTGGAAGATATGTGGATGGGGAGCGCTAGTAATAGTGCTCCTCTTTGCATTGATCCTATTCGTTGCCTCGCCGGTGGCCACGTACGTGGTCAACAACAAAGGCGAGGAGATCATCGGTCGACAGTTGCATGCGGACCAAGTGACCATCAATCCGTTCTGGGGTGGAGTAACCGTCGAAGGCTTCCAATGCAAGGAGCAGAACGGTGAGACGGACTTCATCTCCTTCAACCGTCTGTACGTGCGCATCGCCTATCCGCAACTCGTAGCTAAGCGTGTCAAGATCCGCGCCATCCACCTCGACGGCTTCAACGGACAAGTGCTCAAGAGTCGCGATCAACTTAACTTCTCGGACATCATCGAGCGCTTCGCCAAAAACGATTCTGTGTCTGCCGACACCACGAAGAGTGGTTGGAAAATTATGTTGGATGATATTCGTATCAATAATAGCTCTATTCGCTATCGCGACATGATCACCGACAAGCAATGGAAGGTGGAGGACGTGAGCCTGCACATACCGGCACTCTTCTTCGATAACAAGCAGACGAATGCGGGTCTGGAGTTCGGTCTTCCGACAGGTGGACGAGTAGGTATCATTGCAGGTTATAAGATGCAGTCGAACCGCTATGCGGTGAAGATCAAGCTCCATGACGTGCACACGGATGTCGTGCTTCCGCTTGTGCAGGATTACCTCAATGTGAGTGGTCTTGGAGCCAAACTGAACGGAACGGTGCAGGTGGATGGCAGTCTGGATGCGATCAATGCGATTCAGATGAAAGGTCGTCTGTCGATGGCAGGACTCAGTATCCGCGACAAGCATAACGACCAGATAGCCGCGATGGATGAGTTACGCATCGTGCTCAACAAAGGCGACCTGAACACCAACACCTTCATTCTCGATAGCCTAACCATCACCGGCATCACCGGTGATTACGAGGTGCATGACACCTGGAACACCTTGTCCAGATTGATGAAGAATGGTGAGAATGATGCAAATGGTGACGCTGCGCTTAATGGTGCGAATGATAAGCCTAAGGCTTCTAATGGTGGAAAGCCCATCGTTTGGATGGCGAAGAAGGTGCTGCTGACCGGTCATGACCTGACCTATCGCGATTACTCGATGAAGAACGATTGGACGTATGCGGTTCAATCCCTGACCGTCAAAGGTGCCAATATCGCTACCAACGGTCGTAACAGCGTCTCGATAGATGCGACGCTGACCGGGGACGCGACGATGAAGATGGATTTTGTGGGAGGTCTGGATCTGAAGAACCAAGACACACGTGTCGATCTGAGTCTCAAGAACGTGAACCTCAACGATTTCGATGCCCTCTGCCGTAACTACACGGGCTATCCGTTGAATGGTGGAGTGCTGACCGTTCAGAGCCATTTGGACGTAATAAGCGGTAACTTGAAGGGTAACAACCGTATTGAGATCGATCATCCGCGGGTGGGGAAGAAAGAGCGTTTCAGCAAGGCGCCGTATAAGAATATTCCTGTGCGCACGGGCTTTAACATGCTCACGTCTGCACAAGACATCATCGTGTTAGACGTGCCTGTCAGCGGTAATGTCGATAATCCCAAATTCAGCCTGCGTAAGGTGATCGGTCGGGCAGTACTCAAGGTGTTCTTCGGACCTCTCATGGGTGTTAACGACCGCGATAAGTCGATTAACGCGGAGGAAAGAGAGCAGTTGCAAGAACTGTTTGAAGAGATAGATGAGTCAGACGTTGACACTGCGCATAGCGCGACAGACGTCACAGTGGCCGCAGGGGACAGCGTCGGTCTCTCCGAAATAAGCCAATAAGAGTTGCTCGCGGCAGAACTGACTCTGCTCGGCGTACTCTAACATAGCTTGTATCTTTGATACAAAACGCGTTTGGCGCTCTTCGAAGATAGCGGGCGAGAGGTAGATTTCTGCTTCTCGCTCGTTTGTCATAGTAAGGGAACAACCGACCGAACGAGGAATATACGTGATGATACCGCGCTGTGCGAGCGAGACTAAAAGTGCGTGTGTGTCCTCTTTATCAGCTTCACGGACGTATTGGAGGTCGGTATAGATGCCGGAATACGAGCGCATGAGCGTGTCGAGTAGTTCGGTTTGCTCGTAGGATAGGTTGTAATCGCCTAACTCATGCCGCGGCACGAGGATCTGCACACGCGGCTGCGTCTCATGCTCTTCTTCAAAGTCGATATATCCCGCTTGCGTGAGCAGATGGAGGGCAGAGTAGGTCTGGATGACAGGTAACTTCATCACGTGGCAGAGCTGGTCGATATGCAGCGCAAACCGATGCCCGAGACCACTGCCGGCACCAATCTGCAGGAAGTCCATCGTCTTGTGATAGACACTGATGACGAACTCCTTCGGTGGGTAGGTATCGATGACACGCTTGTGCATCTTGGCTTTGTCTTCCGCCTCGTTGAAGAGCAGCACGGCATAGGCTGTCTGTCCGTCTCGACCGGCACGACCTGCTTCCTGGTAATAACTCTCTAAATGGGAGGGGAGGTCATAATGGATGACGAGTCGCACATCGGGCTTGTCGATACCCATGCCAAAGGCATTCGTTGCCACTATGACACGCGTGCGACCTTCTGTCCAAGCCTGCTGCCGCTCATTACGCTCCTTAGTCGTAAGGCCGGCATGGTAATAATCAGCCTGCTCGCCATTCGCCTTTAGCCATTCGCCTAACTCCTGTGCGCGTTTTCTATTCCTCACGTAGACAATCGCTGAACCGGGCACGCGGGATAAGATATGCGCCACTTGTTCGTCTTTCTTATCCGTGCGGCGTACGATATAATTGAGGTTCTCGCGATGGAAGGATTTTTTTAATACGTTATGTTCCTTGAATCCCAACTTATCTTGGATATCGAAGACCGTCTCTGGTGTGGCGGTGGCTGTGAGTGCCAGCACGGGCACACCCGGTAACAACTTACGCACTGCGGCTATATTCAGATAAGACGGCCGGAAATCATAGCCCCATTGGGATATACAATGTGCCTCATCGACGGCAATCAAGCCAATCGGCAGATCCTTGAGTCGCTTGAGAAAGTCTTCTGACTCGAGGCGCTCGGGACTGCAATACAGGAAATGGTAAGGCCCGTACAGGCAGTTATCCAGTGCCACGCGCTGTTTGTCCCAACTCATGCCGGTATAGACTGCCGCGGCTTGGATACCTCGTGCCTGCAGGTTAGCCACCTGATCGCGCATGAGCGCTATAAGCGGCGTGATAACCAGGCAGAGCCGTTTGTTCTCGTCCGCCTCGCCCATGACGAGGGTAGGTATCTGAAAGCAGAGACTCTTACCTCCACCGGTTGGCATGAGCGCCAAGGTGTCCTTACCCGCCAACACGGAATCGATGATCTCCGCCTGTAATGGACGAAAATCATCGTATCCGAAATAATATTTCAATGCCTCATTAGGCGTCATGCGAGTTTTTGGAGCGCAGCTTTGACACGCTTAATAGTTTCCTCTTTTCCAATCACATCGGTGATTGCCCAGATATGTACACCGCGTGCCGCACCTACGAGACAGATACGGAAGGCATTCATCACGATGCCCACGCCGTATTCCTTCTCAGCAATCCACGGCATAACGAGTGCATCAAGTGCTTCAGCACTCCAATCATCCTGTGCCTCAAGCAGTGCCAACAATTCCTGCATATGACGCGGGCTGTCTTCTTTCCAGCGCTTCGCCAAAGACTTCTCGTCGTACTCGGTCGGAGCCACGAAGAAATAATTGGTCTGCTCCCAGAGTTCCGGAACAAAGTTCACACGGTCTTTGGTCAGCCCGATCACCTTAGCTACCATCGTCTTATTCGGATCCGTAATGCCATTTGCCTTCAGCACAGGCAGGAACATTTCTGCGAGTTCCTCATTGCTTCGCAGTTGGAGGTACTGGTGGTTGAACCATTTACCTTTCTCGTAATCGAACTTGGCACCGGCTTTGGATACGCGGTCGAGCGAGAATTCCTTGATGAGTTCATCCATCGAGTACAACTCCTGATCACCGCTTCCGTGCCAACCTAACAAGGCCAGGAAGTTGATAACTGCCTCCGGCAGATAGCCACTCTCGCGGTAACCGCTGCTCACCGTTCCGTCCTTTTGGTTGTGGAACTCGAGCGGGAAGACCGGGAAACCGAGACGATCGCCGTCACGCTTGGAGAGTTTGCCGTTTCCGTCGGGTTTGAGCAACAGCGGCAGGTGGGCAAACTCCGGCATGGTGTCTTGCCATCCGAACGCACGGTAAAGCAGCACGTGGAGTGGGGCAGAAGGCAACCATTCCTCGCCGCGAATAACGTGCGAGATCTCCATGAGATGGTCGTCTACGATGTTGGCAAGGTGATACGTAGGCAGGTCATCTGCCGACTTATAGAGCACCTTATCGTCGAGAATATTGCTGTTGATGACTACTTCGCCACGAATGAGGTCATGTACGTGTACGTCCTCATTCGGTTCTACTTTGAAACGTACGACGTATTTCTCGCCGCCATCTACCAGACGTTTTACTTCGTCAGACGGCATGGTCAGCGAGTTACGCATCTGCATGCGTGTGCGGGCATCGTACTGGAAGTTCGGAATCTCCGCACGTTTAGCCTCGAGTTCTTCCGGAGTGTCAAAAGCAATGTATGCATGACCGGAATCCAGCAGCTGCTTCACGTAGGTGTGATAGATCTCGCGGCGCTCCGATTGACGATAAGGCCCGTGCTCACCGACTGCCTCGATCTGCTTCGTGCCTTTCTTCAGACGCAGACCTTCGTCAATGCCGATGCCTAACCAATCCAAAGCCTCGAGGATATACTCTTCTGCACCGGGCACAAAACGGGTGGAGTCCGTATCTTCGATACGGAGCAGCATGTCACCGCCATGCTGACGGGCAAACAGATAGTTGTACAAAGCGGTACGAACACCGCCGATGTGTAATGCGCCGGTTGGACTTGGCGCAAAACGAACTCTTACTCTTCTTTCCATATATTATCGAATTATTTTTGTCAATGTTAGCAGTATTATTTTGAAGTACTCACCGAGCGTCTGATGGTTGATAAAGCGCATATTAAGTGCTATCTTCGCCGGTATAATCTCTTCAATATAGGTTTTATCCGGATCACTAGAAGCTGCCAACAAACGGTTCTCATCGATATACTCGATAGAGGCGTAGTCGGTGATTCCCGGTCGGACAGACAGCACCTTTCGTTGCTCGTTCGTGTATAGATCTACATACTTACGCACTTCCGGTCGTGGACCAACGAGTGACATTTCTCCAACCAGTACGTTCCATAACTGCGGGAGTTCATCCAGCTTGTATTTGCGGATGTAATAACCGGCACGGGTGACACGCGGATCGCGGTCACCAATGGTGATCAGGCTCATCTTATCAGCGTCTTTACGCATAGAACGAAACTTGAGCAGACCGAAGTTCTTACCGTCCTTGCCTATACGTTGCTGGCGGTAGAAAACAGGTCCCGGATCATCGATAACGATCCACAGTGCAACAAACAGGAAGAGCGGGCTAAGGAATAGCAAGCCGAAAAAACTGAATAGTATGTCGCACAAACGGATCATCTGTTACGTAAAATATCGGTATATTGCTCAATGATGTAATCTACTTCTTCATCTGTCAGACGGGTGTGCAGTGGCAACGTTATCTCGTTGACAAAATGCGCGTATGCGTTCGGAAAATTGGATATATCAAAGCCCAAGGCCTTATACGCTGTCATCATAGGCAGCGGTTTGTAATGCACATTCGTCGCAATGCCGCGCTCTGCCATCTTCACAATGATTTCCTGGCGCTCTTCGAGTGACGCACCCGGCACACGCGTCAGATAGAGGTGTCCGGAGGACAGGTATTCGTCCGTGTAATGAGGCAACACTTCAACGCCTAATGGTTTGAAAGCCGCATCGTAACGTGCGATGATCTCGCGTCTGCGAGCCAGCAGAGCAGGGTAGCGCTTCATCTGTACCAATCCCAGCGCCGCCATGATATCCGTCATATTACATTTGTACCAAGGGCCTACGATATCGTATTCCCATGCACCGAGTTGGGTCTTAGCCAACGCATCTTTGGATTGCCCGTGCAGCGAGAAAAGTTGTACTTGATGGTATAATGCTTCGTTGTCTATGCCCGGCAAGGTACGCCAGGTGAGAGCTCCGCCTTCCGCGGTAGTGAAGTTCTTCACCGCATGGAAACTGAAAGAGGTGAAGTCCGCAATGGAGCCAACCATCTTTCCATGCCAAGAGGCACCGAACGCGTGCGCCGCGTCTGCACATACGGCCACGCGACCGAGAGCGCGTTGAATGTCGTTTGAGGGCTGGAATAGTGTTTTCTTGTGTTCTACGATCTCAAAGATACGCTTGTAATCACATGGCACACCGGCCAGATCCACCGGAATAATGGCTTTCGTATGCGCATTGATAGCTGCTTCCACGGCATCGTAATCCATCTCCAGACTATCTTTCTGCACATCCACGAACACCACTTTAGCGCCTACGTGACAAACGACCGAAGCGGAAGCTGTGTAGGTATATGCCGGGACGATCACTTCATCGCCTTCACGAATACCCAACAGGCGCAGAGCCATCTCCAGACAGGCTGTCGCCGAATTGAGACACACCGCTTTGGGCGCACCCACATAAGCGGCTATCTGTCGCTCCAACTCCTTGGTCCGTGGACCGGTGGTGATCCAGCCGGAGAGGATCGCATCTCTCACTTCATTCACTTCAGCTTCCGTCATATCCGGCGGAGAGAAGGGTATATTAAACCGTTTCATATCGCTTAATATAAAAGATCTTCTTATAACTGTTGCCTACTATGTTGACGCACGTCCAGAACGCAGCGGCAAGCGGGTGCATTCCTGCGCCTTGACGGAAGAGGATGTAATGCCAACCTATCTTGCGCCAAACGGAAGTAGGTGTGATAGAACCTGTTCTCCGGCGGTATTGTGCCAAGTTCTCCGGCAGCAAATAGCAGTCCGCCTTTTGGATCGCTTGTAACCACATAGCGGAGTCATTATTCTTGCGAATGCCGGGTATTTGAACCAAACCAACTACTTTCGCATTATACGCTACGCTCAAACAACCCGGCCAACAACAACTGTACATGTCCATCTTTCGTACATGATCCTTGCCGCTGACGAGTACACCAAGCGGTTTGGATGATTCGTCTATTTCAATGTAGTTATGGTAGGTAAAGGCATAGCCTTTGTCCTCCATAAAGGCAATCTGCTTCTCTAATTTCTCCGGCAACCACAAGTCATCTGCATCCAAAAACGCGATGTACTTCCCTTTCGCTTTTCTCAGTGCCTTATTACGCGTCTGAGCAGCTCCCTCGTTCTGCGCATTACGCCAATAACGTATGCGCTTATCCTTGTACCCGCGCACGATAGCTTCCGTCTCATCCGTCGAACAATCGTCCACAATAAGCAATTCCCAGTTGTTGTACGTCTGGGCAAGTACACTGTTGATGGACTCTTGGATGAACCGTCCGCAGTTATAGGTGGGCATTATGACGCTAACTAGTTCTTTCATCTAAAAAACCGGTTATAGATGGCATGCAGACTCTGTTTGCTCCATGCGGATTTCTGTTTTTGGTTAATCAAGGCCGTGTTGACATTACCAATGTTGGCAATGCGCAGGGTAGGTATGTATTGAACTTTCAATCCTGCGGCTCGAACCAATTCGGCCATGTAGATCTCTTCTCCGTACATAAAGCCGGGGAATTGCAATTCCGGATACGCGCTCACAAAGGCTTTGGTAAATAGCATAAACGACCCATGCCCGGCGTATATCTCGCAAGCAGGATAGTTTTTTGCCTTTTGGCTCTTGAGGACGTACAAGCGATGATACATCCGATAGATCCATGTACAGCTGTATATTATATTCCATATACAAAAATTACGCTTCGTTGGGCGCGTCAGCATGTACGGGTTCTCGTGCCGGTTGATCTTATCGGTGTATATGTCCGGCGCTATCCAACCTAAATCCTTGGTGTCCACTGCAACTAACTGCTCAAAGAAATCCTCCTCAACTTGCAGATCGACATTCGAGATAGACATGTAATCATAACCTTGCGCCTTCTGATTATAGATCTCCTGCGCTCCACCCAAATAACCTTTATTGTCCGCTCCGTTATCCGCCACTTCCACATCCACCTGCATCGTGTCTTTTACACGCTCTGCCGCACAGCGAACGGACTCCAGAAACATCTGAAGTTCTTTATCCGAATGGTATGTAACAGCTATTACCAGTATTTTTTTCATCTTATTTCTGCAGCAGTATATTTACGATGCGTTCTGCTGTGTGTCCGTCCCAAAGGGGCGGAATGGCACCTTTTTTCCATTGTCCGGCGTATAAAATCCTTAATGCCGGGGCGATATTATTCGGATTCGTACCGATGAGTTCATTGGTTCCTATGGTGCATGTCTCCGGGCGTTCAGTGTTGTCCCGCAGTGTAATGCATGGTACACCCATAACAGTGGTCTCTTCGGTAATTCCTCCGGAATCAGTTACCACAGCGCGGGCATGTTTGACCAGATAATTAAATTCCAGATATCCGAGCGGGTCCACAATATGCAAATTATCGGCATGGATACCTAAGTCATGGAATATGCGTGCTGTACGTGGATGAATAGGGAAGACAATAGGCTCATTCTCCACATTTCCTGTTATCTGGTTGACGAGATTGCGAAGTTTGTCTGCTTCATCTACGTTAGCCGGACGATGTAACGTCATCACGATATATCGCTTCTCTTGCAGTTCCAACTCATCGAAGGCGTCGGGTTTGACAAATCGATGTTCGTTCGCACGGAGTGTGTCAATCATTACATTACCTACGAAATGAATTCGGTCTTCGCTAACACCGGCATGACGCAAGTTATCGTTGGCTACTTCAGAGGTTGTGAAATAGAAATCAGCTAAGCAGTCCGTTACCATACGGTTGATCTCTTCCGGCATCGTCAGGTCCCAGGATCGGATACCGGCCTCGACATGTGTCACGCGGGTATTCAGTTTCTTGGCAACAATGGAGCATGCCATGGTAGAAGTTACGTCACCCACCACTAATACCAAATCCGTTGGATGTGCCGTTAACTCTTTCTCAAAAGCAATCATGATAGCAGCCGTTTGTTCGGCTTGCGTGCCTCCTCCGCATCCGAGGTTAGCATCCGGCATAGGGATATTCAGCTCCTCGAAGAACGTGTCCGACATGTTCTTGTCATAGTGCTGTCCGGTGTGTACCAGACGGTATTGGATGTCTTTGCCTTCCGCTTGCGCCTTCTGGATGGCATGTACCAATGGAGCAATTTTAATAAAGTTTGGCCGTGCGCCGGCAATCAGTGTGATATGCATATTAAATTATTTTAATTTCTTAAAGGACTTAGCGATTGTTTCAATGGCATAGGGCGTAACATCTATTGGTGTGTTGGCCGTATATTTACCTGACAGATATTGTTCAAAGACCGATTGGTCAAAATGCGCTTTGTCGCATTGGAAAACAGGACGCTTGGTAATGCCATAATCAATCAATTTGGACGGCAGTTGCGTGCTATTGTTGTTTCCGATATTGACCAGAAAATCGCATTGACTTAATTCATAAATAAGTTGCTTGCGCTCTACGCCATACTGAATATCCAGACGATTTCCTAATACGTCGTGATAGGCACTTAGTATCGTATCGGTAAACGGATCCTTGTGCCGCAGATAGATTCGGAACAGGAATGGTTTGTCTTGTTTTGCCAGATATCCCAATAAGAACTCCGGATTGCGGATGTCTTGATAGAAAACGCCGGCATACGCAAACGTGGGAACCGCATTTTTATTATAGGTGGCGATTGGTGTGGCAGCGAAATTGAAACCTTGCGGGATAATCCGTATCTTATCGGGTTCAATCACCTTTTGGTATGCCGGAATAGCCGCTTCCGTAGGTGCTGTCAGATAGTCATAATATCTATATACCCATCTCTCCAGCCAACGCAAATAGATAGCCCTTTTGGTTTGCTGACTACCGGAGAACGGATCGCCGCTGTCTGCAATAAAACGGGTATTCGGCAGTGCGTGCTTCTTGCGGTACAAAGTTCCGGCCAAGATATCCATAAATGGAGTAGAGAGGGCGATGAACAAGTCTGTATCCGGCTCTACAATCAGTTGCCGTGCTATTCTTGGTGCGTAGCGCAGCAGGTTTCCTGCCAGCATATATTCCACAAAGAAACGATGAATACGGAATAACTTCTGCTTCCACTTCTTAGCAGACGTCAGTGACAGACCCGTTTGCTCGGTTTGGCCCAGTTGACGCTGATATAAGTCAAGAATCTGAATATGAAAACCGTACTCTTCTTCCATTGCCTTGTAGTTAAAGTCTTGAACGCGAGTAAGAACGCTTACTTGCACCGCATCACCTTGTCGTGCCAATTCACGAGCCAACTCAAAAGCCCTGAAGGCTCTTGGGTGCAGTTCCGGATAGAAGCAAGATGTCAGAATATGAATCTTCATGCGATGGATTTTTCTTTAGAGTGGTAAATGATGACCAAAAACATCGACAGCCAGAATTGCGGCAGCATACTCAACGTACGCGAGAAGAGGCTGTAGAGGAGATATTGTATAAATAACAGCGCTACAAACAAATAGCGTTTGTCCTGTTCGCCTAATTGTATGGCCTTGATGAACGTATAGACCAGCAGGCCGACAAACAGCAATCCGCCGAAGATGCCTAAACCCAGGAACGACTCAAACACGCTGTTATGCACATATTCGCCGTCCACAAAAAGCGATGAACCCAGTAACGGACTGTCTATGAAGTTATCCCAAGCCTTCTTGTATAACACGTCGCGTCCGCTGGTTACACCGGCTGCCATACTGTTCGGATCATATATAGAGGCATGTAAACGCTCTAATGCCTGATTGCCGAACGAAGCCAATATATCGTTAAGAATGGGTAATAATGCCAGGAAAAGAACGGCTAAAACAGGCAAACCGATAAGAATTTTCATCTTGTGCCCGTTCATGTACAGATAAGCGATGAAGCATACCACCAAAGCAACCAGCGCACCGCGTGAACCGGCGGCAACAGAGATGAATAGCCCCGCTACAATAGCGCTTATACTCAGCAGCTTGTGCCATAATCGTATGTCTGACTGATAGAATAGGGATAGCGCCATCAGCACCAAAGAAGTACCTAAATGGCCAAAAGCAATCGTATCCATCGAGGCATTTCCCATAAATCGTCCGTCTGACCCGATATATTCCAGCGCTTTTCCTGTGAAAATATAATACATACTTACCATTCCCATGGTAAGAAAAATAAGAAGAATAGCCGTATTTAGTTTTCGCAAATCGATCAGTTCCCAGCGGAAACAACAAAGCCCGTAGAACGGGATAATAGCGGCATTGACATATAGGAATACCGCTGCAAAGGGGTTGGTGACAATTTCCTGATGAACGCCTGCAACCATGAAATCGTAGAACAAACGTATGAAATACAGCCATATGAAAGCTTGTGCCATATACGACACACGTCCGACATCTATGTGTGGTATGCGTCCCTGGCGAGTCTGCAACGTGATGATAAATACAAACGCCACAAAGATGACCGTATAGTAAATACTCTTTAATAGCGCAAAGTTGCTCTCTTCCGGCAGGTAGGTAAACCCGTCGTATGCAAATAATGCCAGTAGTATAAACCACTGCAAAAAGGCTATTATGCGCTCTCTGTTTATCATTGTCTACTCAATAGTCCTGACCATTTAAGTCGTTGTTCCTCGCTGCGGATATAGGTTCCTTGTTTACGCCCTTGTTTGCGCATGACGTATTCATTGGATTGTATGCGCAGTTGTACCGCCTTTTCCGAATAGGGTCTGTCTTCCGTCGGGTGCAGGTAAACAGCTTTCCTTAAATAAACGTCATGTGCTTCCGGGAATGCCTTGTGGATCCGATAATGGATGTCGTTCTCCTCTCCATAGAGGAAAATCGCTTCATCAAACAGTCCCGCTTTCTCGAAGAACGCTTTTCGTACACAGAAACATGCACCGCAGAAATACATAAATCTCCCGCAGAAACAGTTCAATCGGTTCGCTAACACCCCTCCGACCAATCGAAGCAAACCATTATAATGGTTGAGCATGGAGAAGGACGTGCCTCGCTTGCCATCGAGATTGACAATCTGTTTAAATCCACAAATGGCTAGGTTTTTGTCCTGCTCATACAGCGAGACAATCTCCCTAAACGACATCTGCACCAATCGTACATCAGGGTTCATAATCATGACCACAGGAGACGAGGCCTGACGAATACCAACATTATTGCCTAGTCCGTATCCTCCGTTCTGCGTATTACGAAGTAGGGTAATCCGTTCGCCGTATAACCGCTGCAACTCGCTCTGCATGTGCGCAAAATCCCGGCTGTTATTGTCCACCACAATAACCTCTAACGCATCGCCTAGGTCATTGTGCGCAAACAAAGCCTCCAGACATCCGTAGATGTCCGATTCCGAATTATACGTCACTATGATAACAGACAACTTTTTCATTTGCACCATAATTCCTTAATGACTACACTCGGCCATTTCCAGTTCTGGTAAGCCAATTGTGCCAGCCCCGGCGCTAAAATCAATCCCCATATTCCCATCTGGAATGGACTAAGGAAGACCCACAACAATATAACTGTTGCCGCTCCGCTGACCAGCGATGGGATGAAGAACGGTATTTTATTATCTGCCATGATAAAGCCCGCCGAAACGGCATGATTATGCTCCAGTGCGCTGATAAACAGCATTACACATAGCATAACAACCGGCACAAACGAGGTCTGACTGCCGATAAGATCCAAAGCCCACTGTCCCAAGAACACCCAAAGTATACCGCCTAACAGATACACAGCCCACAGACTGCCTGTACAAAGCAGATAATAATGTCTCAGACTCTTCAGGTCGTTCTCTACGCGGCATTGTGCCAGTTTCGGCATGTACGATTGGTAGAAAACGGTCGCACAACGTGCCAATATATCCATCACCTGCATCGTGATGCCGTAACAAGCCACCTGCTCCAGCGTCAGGAACGCCGAACCGATCAGTATAGCGGACTTGTTCACCAAAAAACCGCCTAACTGCGTCAAACCGATCTTAATGGCGTTAGGAGTAATGGCCTGCAAGATTCCTTTGGGCTCATTCGATTCCGCCTCACGCAGATGTGCCTTCAGTTCCGGTGTGAAGAACACCCAATAGGTGAGCACGCGGCGAATGACGGTGGAGACTAACTGGGATCCAACGATCGCTGTCAGACCCAAACCGGCATAGATCAGACCAATTGCTAAACCGATATACACCGCCTGTCCCAACATATTAATCTGCTGAATACGAGTGATATATCCCTTTCCGGTCAGCAACGCGTCGTAATAGAAGGTGTAGAGGTTATAGCAGTTGATGGCAATCAGCAGTATCCACGCAATCAACGCATCTTGCCGATCACCCGAGTATTTCTGCAATATATAACAGAAATACGCCGTACCTGCTGTTGCCAATAACGCAAACACACCCAACGCTATCCACCGGTAAAAACGCCGCATGGCCGTGAGCGTGCCTTTCAGCAGTCCGTAATCCACCTCTGCATCAGCCGTTGTATGCACGACACCTTCTTTCTGCAGGCTCTTGACGCCCGAGAAGATATAACTGATATTTCGTGCAAACGAAGGCCTGAAACCGAAATCGAGTAACAGCACCAAGAACGTGATCGTCTGGAATATATTCCAGATACCCACCGTCTCTTGCGGCATCTTATGCAAGATAAACGGCAACAGAATCACACCGGCACCAATCATAAAGGCTGTTCCGGCATAACTCCATGCAATCTCACGCGTTCCTATGTGCTCTACTTTTTCAGCCACTAATCCCTTCTGAAAATATCTCGCGTATATACTTTCTCTTTCACGTCGTCCAATACCGCATCATAGCGGTTAGCTATGATAGCTTGACTGCGAAGCTTGAATTGTGCCAAATCATTAACCACTTCGCTGCCAAAGAACGTCGTTCCATTCTCCAATGTCGGCTCGTAGATAATGACCTGTGCACCCTTGGCTTTCACGCGTTTCATGATGCCTTGGATGCTCGATTGACGGAAATTATCGCTATTGGACTTCATGGTCAAACGGTACACACCAATGACGCAGGTGTGTTCTTGATGCGCGTCAAAATCACCACGCTGGTAGTAATCATAGTATCCGGCTTTAGCTAGCACACGGTCGGCGATGAAGTCCTTACGAGTGCGGTTACTCTCTACAATAGCACCAATCAGGTTCTCGGGTACATCGGCATAGTTAGCCAACAACTGCTTCGTGTCTTTCGGCAGACAGTAACCGCCATAACCGAACGACGGGTTGTTGTAATGCGTACCGATACGCGGATCCAGACACACGCCATCGATAATAGACTGCGTATCCAGACCTTTCATCTCTGCGTAGGTGTCCAACTCGTTGAAATAGCTCACGCGCAGCGCCAGATACGTATTCGCGAACAACTTAACAGCTTCCGCTTCGGTCAAGCCCATGATACGCACCTCGATTTCCTCCTTGATCGCACCTTCTTTGAGCAGTCCCGCAAAACGTTCTGCCGCTTTCACTAAACGTTCGTCCTCTAAAACCGTTCCGACAATGATACGACTCGGATAAAGGTTGTCGTAAAGCGCCTTGCTCTCACGCAGGAACTCCGGTGAGAAAAGAATATTGTCGCACCCGTATTTTTCGCGAACGGACTTGGTGTATCCCACCGGAATAGTGGACTTAATCACCAATATAGCCTGCTTGTTTACACGCAAAACAGTCTCAATCACGTTCTCCACGGCCGACGTGTCGAAATAGTTACGATGCGGGTCGTAGTTCGTTGGCGCGGCAATAACCACGTATTCAGCGTCCTTATAAGCCGCTTCCGCATCGAGTGTAGCGGTGAGGTTAAGCGAAATCCGCTCACCCGTAACCGATAACCCTTCCCCCTTCAGATACTTCTCGATATATTCGTCCTGAATAGGCGATTGGCGGCGATTGATCATCTCCACCTTCTCCGGCACGACATCTACGGCCGTTACGTCATGGTGCTGAGCGAGTAGGGTGGCTATACTCAGCCCCACATAACCCGTTCCTGCAACTGCAATTTTCATATTAGATTTTTTCTTCGAATCCACGGAAGTGGACATTGAGTTCATGTAAATGTTCCAAAAGTGTTCCTAACGATGTGCCTTCCGTCATTTTTGCGAAAGCATTTACATCTTTCGGGAAGCACTTACCGCCGTAACCGAACTTACCGTCCGGTCCCGGAACATAAGTGTGCGTGTCGTTGATATAACCGCTCAACAGCACTCCCGTATGTACCTTGCGCCAGTCCGCACCCATCTTCTCGCAATATTCCTTGCAAGCATTGAAATAGGTCACTTTGTACGCGCCGAACACATTATGCATGTATTTGGTCAACTCAGCCTCTAGCGGACTCATTACGGTAAATTTCTTACCCACGAAAATCTTCGTCAGTAAATCCTGTGCACCCGTAAAGACCATCGTCTGCTTGTTGAAGTCCTCGATGAATGTGCGCTCGGTCAAAAACTCCGGCATGTAATACACATTATGTCCGGTCTCACGAGTAAGCATCTCGCTTGTGCCCGGCAGAATAGTCGTACGAACGAACACCGGTACATCCGGCAGATTCTTGATCAACTCTTTCATGAGCGTCAAATCCTGCGTGCCATCCTCTTCGGTCGGCACATGAATCTGCAAGAACGCAATGTCAATGTTGCTCAGATCGTCATTGTAACCCTTGTACGGGTCGCTGATAAAAAGTTTACACTCCGGGTTGTTGTTCTCCAACCAGTTTTTCAGGGCTCCTCCCACGAAGCCGCATCCGATAATTCCAACGTTAATCATGTTATTTTTTGTTTATATATTATGTCAAAGGGTGATCGTATGTTTATGCTATGTATGTCCTATGTTTGTCCTATGTTTGTGCTGTCGTCAATCTAAAAATCCGTATTTGGGCACATACAAAATAGCCCGCAAAGATACAACTTTTTTTTTATATGTGCAAGCGCGCGCGATTTTTTTTCAAAATTATTTGTGTATGTGAAAAACATTTTGTAATTTTGCACGCTTTTTTGTGTACATAAGCTTAAAATTAATGATAAAATGAAACAATTCAAATTGTGGAATACGATCTGCGGATGGCTGGTTTTTGCCGTTGCTGCCGCTACGTATCTCCTTACGATGGAACCCACCGCTTCCTTCTGGGACTGCGGCGAGTTCATCTCCAGCGCCTGGAAACTGGACGTTGGACACCCGCCTGGAGCACCGTTCTTTATGCTCATGGGCCATTTCTTTAGTCTGTTTGCATCGGACACATCGCACGTCGCGATGTGTGTAAATGCTCTTTCTGCACTCGCTAGTGCCTTCACCATTCTCTTCTTGTTCTGGACGATTACGGCCCTCGCTCGCAAGTTGGTTCAACCGGACACGTTATGGAAAGGCATCGCACTTCTCGGTGCAGGAACGGTCGGCGCATTGGCTTACACCTTCTCAGACACCTTCTGGTTCTCGGCGGTCGAAGGGGAAGTATATGCCTCTTCATCGCTCTTCACAGCGGTAGTCTTCTGGCTCATCCTCAAATGGGACGAGAAGGCCGACGAAGAAGGCTCGGACAAGTGGCTGATCCTGATCATGTACCTCATGGGACTTTCCATCGGTGTGCACTTGTTGAACCTCTTGACCATCCCGGCTATCGGACTCGTTTATTACTTCCGTAAATACGAGTTCAGTTGGAAAGGTCTTATCTATGCGTTCCTGGCTTCGTGTGCAGTGTTGCTGGTCATTCTGTATGGCATTATTCCGGGTGTTCCGACGCTCATCGGATGGTTCGAACTCCTGTTCGTTAATGGCTTCGGATGTCCGTTCAATACAGGCCTCGCAGTGTGTCTTGTACTCATCGCAGCCTTCTTGGTTTGGGCTATCTGGTACACCCGCAAGAAACAGTTGCGTTGGCTCAACACAGCGGCAGTCATGGTGACGGTTATCCTCATCGGTTACAGCTCGTATGCAGCCCTTGTCATCCGTTCGAATGCCGACACTCCGATGGATCAGAACAGTCCCGATAACGTCTTCTCGCTCAAGTACTACTTGAACCGTGAGCAGTACGGTGACCGTCCTTTGTTCTACGGTCAGACCTACAATGCACCTGTTGAACTGCGTGTGGAAGGCAACATGTGCATCCCCGTGGAAAATGTCGGCCATGCTCAGTACGCACCAGCTCCGAAGGTGGAAGGAGAGAAAGACCATTACGTAGTAACAGGCCACAAGACTTCGTACAAATATATGTCGCAGTTCTGTATGCCGTTCCCGCGTATGTATTCCAGCCAAGGAAGCCACGTGCAGGCATATAAAGAGTGGGCGAATGTCAAAGGAAAACGCGTGCGTTACGAGTACTGCGGCCAACAGAAAACGGAATATTGTCCGACTTTTGCAGAGAACCTGCGTTTCTTCTTCCGCTACCAAGTGAACTTCATGTATTGGCGTTACTTTATGTGGAACTTCGCCGGTCGTCAGAATGACTTGCAGTCCTATGGTGACATCACCAAAGGTAACTGGATCTCCGGTATTCC
The DNA here is from genome assembly GCA_902769535.1 of uncultured Bacteroidales bacterium. Taxonomy (GTDB): domain Bacteria; phylum Bacteroidota; class Bacteroidia; order Bacteroidales; family Paludibacteraceae; genus Colicola. The sequence continues at coordinate 23,881 of CACXPH010000010.1, read as the reverse complement.
GTTCATCGATAATGCGATGCTCGGCGACCAATCGCTCTTGCCAACCGAACTCAAAGAAAACAAAGGCCATAACGTCTATTATTTCCTGCCGCTGCTCCTCGGTATCATCGGTATCGTTTGGCAGTTAGGCAAGCGTGATAAGGAAGGAAAAGCCAAAGGCTTGGAGAACTTCACCCTGACCTTCTTGCTCTTCTTCCTGACCGGTTTGGCTATCGTCATGTACCTCAACCAGACGCCTTACCAGCCGCGTGAGCGTGATTACGCCTACGCCGGTTCGTTCTATGCGTTCTGTATCTGGATCGGCCTTGGTGTGATTGCCCTTGTAGACTGGATTAACAGCGCTCTCAAGAGCGAAGCGGGTAAGACCTGCGTGGCTGTTCTGGCTTCGCTGCTCTGCCTCGGTGTTCCTGCCTTGATGGCACAGCAGAACTGGGATGACCACGACCGCAGCCAGCGTTATTCATGCCGTGACTTCGGTGCGAACTACCTCAAGTCCTGCGAGACACAAGCCATCCTCTTCTCCAACGGTGATAACGACACCTTCCCGCTTTGGTACAACCAAGAGGTGGAAGAAGTAGGAACAGACCTTCGCGTCTGCAACCTCTCGTACCTGCAGACCGACTGGTACATCTCGCAGATGAAGCGTCCGTACTACGAGTCGCAAGCCCTGCCTATCTCGTGGGAATACAAGGATTTCATGCCTGGAACCAACGAGATTGCACGCGTGGACAACCGTCTCGGACAACCCATCAGCGTGGAGAAAGCGTTTAACTTCCTGCGTTCGGATGATCCGCGCACTAAGACACGCGACGGTGATAACTATATCCCGTCTGACCGGCTCTATATCGAGACTCCGGATGGCGAACAGATCTTCTTCAAGACCAAACGTATGTACACGCGTTCGGAAATGATGATTATGGAGATGCTCTCTACCAACAAATGGCAACGACCGATGTATTTCTGCGCCACCGTAGGAAACGATTACTACCTCGGTCTCGAACCGTACATGGAACTGACCGGTCTGGCTTACCAGATCACGCCGGTTCGTAGTCGCGACGGTCAACCACGTGTGAACACAGAGAAGATGTACGAGAATATGATGCATAAGTTTGCCTATGGCAACATGAATATTCCGGGCATATATATCGACGAAAACCTCATGCGTATGTGCCGTACCCACCGAATGATGTTTGCCCAACTGGCAGAACAACTCCTGCGTGAGAACCAACGCGACAAAGCGCTTGAAGTGCTTGATTACGCCGAGGAACAACTGCCTGGTTATAATATCCCGTACGATTACACATCCGCTTCGATGGCGTCTATGTATTTCATGCTGCATGAAGACGAGAAAGCCCTTGCGATCATGGATAAGGTAGCAACCAACTGCGTCGAGTACTTGCATTTTAGCGCTTCACTCAATCGTCGTCAGCGTAATCTTATGGAATCGACAACTAATCGTGAGGCAGCTATCCTCTCGTACGTACTCCAGACTTGTGAGCGTTACGGACAAACAGAGTTTGTTGACAAATATTACGGCGATTATGCCGCTTATGCACAATGATTGAAGTAAATAAAATCCCGGTTTTATTAATCACAGGTTATCTCGGTAGTGGTAAAACAACGCTTCTCAATCGTATCCTGACGAACCAGAAAGGTATTCGTTTTGCGGTGATTGTTAACGACATCGGAGAAGTGAATATTGATGCATCGCTGATTCAGAAGGGCGGAGTAGTGAGCCAGAACGATGACTCACTCGTCGCCCTCCAGAACGGCTGTATATGCTGCTCGCTCAAGATGGATTTGCTCGCACAACTCCATGACTTGGCAGCCCAGAAAGCCTATGATTACATCGTCATCGAGGCCAGTGGTATTTGTGAACCTGGCCCGATAGCACAGACCATCTGTTCGTATGCGCAAATGGTACCGCAGTTCGCTACCGACGGCCTGCCTGTGATTGATTGTATCTGCTCTGTGGTAGATGCCCTGCGTCTGCGCGACGAGTTCGATTCCGGAAAGGTGTTAGAGCACTATATTCCGAAGGAAGAAGATCTTGCTGCACTCGTAATTGAGCAAATAGAGTTCAGTAACATAATTCTGCTAAACAAGGCCTCCGAAGTTAGCGAAGAGGAACTTTCTCGAATTAAAGCAATTATTCGTGGTATACAACCCAAAGCGGAAATCATCGAGACGAACTACTGCGATGTACCCTTTGAGAAGATCCTGAACACCCGTCTTTTTGACTTCGACCGCACAGCAACTTCAGCTACCTGGATCCAAGAGGTTGAGGACGCAAGTCATCATCATGACGAAGATGAGGATGCGGAGTGTCCTCCCGATGAAACGGGAGGAACGGCCTCCGCCGAGGAGGGGCATCACCATCATGAGCACGAGCATCATCACCATGATCATGATCACGAGCATGGTCATGACCATCTCGCAGAGTTCGGAATCGACACCTACGTCTATTACGCACGCAAACCCTTTGACCTTGGTCTCTTTGATGAGTTCGTGGCCACCAAATGGCCTACAAACGTCATCCGTTGCAAAGGTATGTGCTATTTTGCGGAAGAGTACGATATGTGTTATCTCTTCGAGCAAGCCGGTAGACAATTCAACCTCCGCAAAGCTGGAGAGTGGTTCGCTACCATGCCCAAAGAGGAACTCATGCAACTCATGGCAGACGACGCCCAGCTCCGTCACGATTGGAATGACCAATATGGCGACCGCATGCAGAAACTCGTCTTTATCGGTCAGCACCTCGACAAACAGGCTCTTACAGCCGCGCTCGATCATTGTCTGCAATAAATCGAAATGGACGAAAAGACAATCTATATCTTTGACTTAGGCGGAGTGCTGATAGGGCTTAATGTGAGCCGATGCATGAAGGCGTTTGAGGCGCTTATGGGTGAGCAGAACATGCGTCAGATACTCGGGATGGACAGCCGCGGAGAGGGTGTGAAAGCCGTCAGCGTGGCGTCCAAGCAACTCATGGCAGACTTCGAGAAAGGCCTTATTAGCACAGATCAGTTCCTGTCGGAAGTGCTGCATTACTGCCGTCCCGGAACCACTGAACAAGAGGTGATGGACGCGTGGATGGCGATGCTCGGCGAACTGCCGAAAGAGCGGCTGGATTTCATCGACTCCCTGCGTGCCAAAGGTCATAAGACCTATCTGCTGTCCAACGGCAACGACCTGCATTTCGACTTCATCAACGCCACTTATGGTCTCGACACCCATTTTGACGCGCTCTTCCTCTCGCAAAAGATGCACCTCTCCAAGCCCGAAGAGGCTATCTACCAAGCCGTACAGACGGCCATTCAAGGCGAGGGTAGAGATGTCATCTTCATTGACGACCTCGAGATGAATCGCCTGGCCGCTGAGCAAACCGTTCATTGGCGCACGTTCCCGTCCATAGAGGCGCTTAAAACCGATGCAAAATTATGAAACGAATCATCAATCCTTGGACTTCTTTCCCCGGCTATAACTGCTTCGGCTGCAGTCCGGACAACCCGATAGGCACCCGCATGCGCTTCTTTGAAGACGGCGACGATATCGTCTCCATCTGGCGTCCGACGCAGAACCACCAGTCATGGCTCAACACCCTCCACGGCGGTATTCAGGCCGTGCTACTCGACGAAGTATGCGGATGGGTGGTCTTCCATAAACTGAAGACCGCCGGAGTGACGGCTAAGATGGAGATGCGTTACCATAAACCCGTCTCCACGCTGCAAGAATACATCAAGCTCCGAGCTTACCTCAAAGAGATGCGTCGAAACGTAGCTATCGTGCAAGGAGAACTCTATTCCGCCGAAGGCGAATTGCTCTGTGAGTGCGTCTGCACATACTTCACCTTCCCGCAAGAACAAGCAAAAGAGACGATGGGTTACATCGCCTCTACAACGGAAGAAAAAGACTACACTTTCGAAGAAGCCCTAACAATTTAACAACTTAACAATTTAACGGTTTAACGAACCTTCCGAATGATTGTTAATCCGTCTCGTAACGGGAGGATGACTTGCTCAAAGCGGTCGTCCTCCTTCACTTTATCATTAAAAGCCCGCAAACCCAGCGTCTGTTTGTCCTTGTCATAGGCCGGATCAATAATATGCCCGTCCCAAAGGGTGTTATCTGCCAGTATAAACCCTCCAACCGGCACCAACGGATACACCAGATCCAAATACGTACAATATTCCCGCTTATCTGCATCAATGAATACCAGATCGTACGTATCGACCAAATCTCCAATCTCCAATATACAATCTCCAATACGCAACTCGATGCGGTCGCTAAGAGGCGAGCGCGACAAGTTGCGTCTAATCGTCTCTTCCAACTCATCATTATGTTCAATAGTGATCAGCTTTCCGCCTTCTGGCAGGCCTTCCGCCAAGCACAGCGCACTATACCCGGTAAACGTACCGAGCTCTAAAATGCGCTTAGGACGAATCATGTGACTGATCATGCTCAGCACGCGTCCTTGCACGTGTCCGCTCAGCATATGCGGATTCAGCACATGGTTATACGTGTCACGTGTGATGGCCTCCAAGGCCTCATTCTCCGGAGTGGAGTGGAGGGAAATGTACTCGTCAAGTGTCATTTTGTTACGAAATTTGCCGCAAAAGTACAAAAAAATTTGCATATATGAAAATATTATTGTAATTTTGCAGTCAAAATTAAGCATTTTAGTAAAATGATGGAAAAAATTGACGAGTTAGATCGTAAGATTCTTAAGATTATTACGCAAAACGCACGCATTCCTTTCCGCGATGTGGCGGAGCAATGTGGTGTCAGCCGAGCAGCAGTGCATCAACGCGTTCAGAAGATGTTTGACAACGACGTGATCACGGGTTCCAGCTATCATGTGCAACCCAAATCGCTTGGTTACCAGCTCTGCGTGTATATCGGTATCAAGATGGAAAAAGCCTCCATGTACAATCAGGTCATCGCAGCCTTGGAGCAGATACCCGAAGTGGTGGAAGCGCAGTACACCCTTGGCGAGTTCGGACTCCTTATTAAAGTATTCGCGCGCGATAATGAACACCTGCTGACTTTGCTTAATAGCAAGATTCAGATCATCCCCGGCGTGGCAGATACCACGACCCTGACCACGCTTGCTCAACCGATCTATCGTCAATTACCCATAGAATCTGAATCATAAATCATAAATTTGCAATCATAAATATAACATGGAAAGAGTTATTAGTGGAATTAGACCGACGGGCAACTTACACCTCGGCAATTACTTCGGTGCGGTGAAGAGTTTCGTCAAGATGCAGGACGAATACGACTGTATGTTCTTCATCGCCGATTGGCATTCGCTTACGACGCACCCTACGCCGGAAAACATCCGCAATTCGGTCAAGACCATCCTTAGCGAATACCTCGCTTGCGGCATTGATCCGGAGAAGGCGCCGATATACGTGCAATCCGACGTCAAACAAGTGCTCGAACTCTATCTGTACCTCAATATGAACGCCTATCTGGGTGAACTCGAACGCGTTACTTCCTTCAAGGAGAAAGTGCGCAAACAGCCCGATAACGTCAATGCCGGTTTGCTCACGTACCCGTGCCTCATGGCGGCGGATATCCTCATGCACAAGGCCGACAAAGTGCCGGTAGGCAAAGATCAGGAACAGAACATGGAGATGGCGCGTCTCTTTGCCCGTAGATTCAATAGAATCTATAACGTCGAGTATTTCAAAGAACCCGCCTCCTTCCATTTTGCAGACAAAGCAGTCAAAGTGCCCGGTCTCGATGGCACAGGTAAGATGGGTAAGTCTGAAGGAAACTGTCTCTATCTCTGTGATGACGAGAAAACCGTCACCAAGAAGATCATGCGTGCGGTAACCGATCAAGGACCTACCCAACTCAACCAAGAGAAACCGGAAGTCATCCAGAACCTCTTCACGCTCTGCGAACTCCTTTCCGGCAAAGAGGCAGCGGATTACTACAACGATCTCTACAACAACATGACCATCCGTTACGGAGATATGAAAAAGCAGATGGCGGCTGATGCGAATGCACTTCTCGCACCGATCCGCGAGCGTATTCTCGCTTATTCATCCGACGATGCATTACTTGATAAAGTAATGAGACAAGGTGCAGAGAAAGCTGCCGCTCGTGCAGAAAAAACCATCGAAGAGGTTCGTGAGATCATCGGTTTTAGAAAGATCTAATGCGTAAACACTCGGCCATATTATGCCTTGTCGTGCTCTTATTCAGCGCTTGTGGAACGGTTTCAACCATTCCTATTGATGACGCGTACCATTGGACGGAAAAGCAGACACCGACAACTCCGATTACTCCAATTAAATCGGATACCATCGAGTCGACTCCAAATACTCCGTCCCCAACGATCGAATACCTCAACGTCCAAGACACTACCGTCACGATCCGTATAAAGAAATGAGACGCCGCATATCCATAGTGATCCTTTTCTCCCTCCTTTTAGGGAGGGCTGGGGTAGGCTATTCCCAAGACTACGATCGCTTAAGCGAGCGTCAGATCATGGGAACGGCCCGTTATGTAGGTATGTCGGGCGCGATGACGGCAATTGGTGGTGACCCCTCGGCAGTAAATGACAATCCTGCCGGCTTGGGTGTTTATCGGCATAGTGAGGTAATGCTTACTCTTGACTTCCAGCGTGATCGTACACGCCAGGATAAATGCGACTCACTGCCCAAGACTGCGAACCTGTTCATGATGCCTCAAGTGTCGTTTGTTGTTGCGTTTGGAAACCCCGGTAAAGAACAAGGTGTTATTACCAACAACCTCATGTTCTCTTATAGCCGACTGCGTTCCTATTCGCGAGAGCAGAAACTGTATGCCGGCTCCGATCGTTCCATGGGCGAGTTATTGGATTCGTATGGTATCGACCTGAAGATACCTTATCCTACTACCCCTTACAACACATATAGTGACTTCAGGTTGCGAGAATCGGGTTACGTGAACCAATACAATATCGATTGGTCTATAAACATCTCGCATCGCTTGTATATAGGTGCCGGTTTACGCATGTATTCCTATCGCTATGCTGCCGAGGCGAATTACTATGAGGTGTTCGCTCAGTATAGTGCCGATGGCAAACCATATGACCTTGAAAACGATAATTCGCTCATTATGAGCGGCTTTGGAGTAGGAGGTTCCTTCGGTTTGATTTATCGTCCTTGTAAGTGGGTGCGTTTAGGAGCTTCTATCCTTACACCTACGGCCAATACCGTTCGTTGTTCTACTTCAGGTGTGATGTCGGCTCAGACCGATTCACTCCGTTATGGTTCGCGTCGCGAAACTTATGATGAATGGAAGGATTATCATGCGCCGCTTCGTGCCAGTTTTGGCGCAGCGCTGCAAGTAGGCCTCTATGGAATGCTCTCACTCCAGTATGATTATAGCCACGCCAAGGATGCCGACGATCTCCATACTTTGCGCGCAGGTCTCGAAATAGTGCCTATTCCGGGACTCTATCTCAATGCCGGTTACTGCTATGAATCGACTTTCTCCAAGTCCTACGATAAAATAGTCCCGTTAGATCCCGCATTTGAGCGTTACGATACGCACACGTTGCGTCCGAAATCAACCCAGTATGTCAGCGGCGCCATAGGCTACCGCGGACAAATCTTCATAGTGCAAATGGCTTACCAATATCGTTGGCAGAACCTGCGCATGTACGCATACGAAACAGCACAACCCATTGACATTAATACAGATACACATAGAATCGTGCTAACCCTCGGCTGGCACAGATATTAAAAAAAAATTTTTTACAAAGATATAGCGTCTCATAACAATAGGAACCGGAAAACTCAACAAATAACAACTAACCGAGTGCAAATGCTTCACTAATGGCGTGCCGGTACTCTACGCCGAGACCCGCGAAAGCGATAGCGATGAGGTGGCCGGATTACAGAGGAAAAAGCAGGCCTCAAATCCTATTAATCGGAAGTTTTCTCGATCGAAAGTTATGTAGGCGCTTTTTTTGTGCCTGTTGCGTTTGGCACGGTTCTTGTAAGAACTCTTGTAACTGCGAGATGAGTCGCGGTTAAGAACACTATTAACCCATTAAAAATCAAACAGTTATGAGAGCAAAGATGTTAAGTATGGCGCTATTAGCCGCCGCATTGATGAGCGCTTCGATGAGCGCAAGCGCACAAGGCCGAAGAGGCAAGTTCGAAAAATGTCGCAAAGCAGAGTTCCGCAAAGAGATAAAGTTCTGTAAATGTGATTGCCCTCGTTGCCGGGAATTCCGTAGAATGCAAGCGTTCAAGCAATTAGAAATGCGTGACCCGCGATTCAGTCAGATGCAGTTCAGAGAAGTACGTTTCAAGGACGCACGCTTCGAAAAAGGCAAGCATCACAAGCACTCAAAGAAATTCCATCGCCGCTAAATAGAGCCCTACGGGGCTCTTTTTTAGTAAAAAATGCATAAATACTTGCGTATATCAAAAAAATGTAGTAAATTTGCACGCTTTTTCATTAGTAAACTAATAAAAACTAACAAAATAAAATGGCAAAAAAGAAAGAAGAGTTCGTAAAACAGGACGAACAGTTGCAAGAAGTAAATGAGGCGCTGACGGGCGCAGGTAAATGGATTGAAGACAACGCCAACTTGATCAGTTGGATCGTTTGCGGTATCGCTGTCGTAGCAGTCGCTATCATCGCGATCAACAACTACGTCATCAAGCCGAAGGCGCTTGAGGCAAGCAACGAAAATGCGAAGGCTGTGGTTTATTTCATGGCAGGCGATTTCGACAAAGCCCTCAACGGTGACGACGCTGAGTGCATCGGTTTCGAGGCCATCGCAGATGAGTACAGTTTCTATCAGCAAGGCAAGCTCGCTGCCCTCTACGCAGGTATCTGCTATTTCGAGAAGGGCGACTACGAGAATGCTGCTAAGTATCTCAAGAAATTCGATGCAGACGATCTGAATATCGATCCTGCTGCTCGTCAACTCCTCGGTGATGCATATGTCGAGCTCCAAGAGTACGGCAAAGCAGCTAAGGCTTTCGAGGCAGCTGCCGAGTCCGGCAACGAGATCATCGCGCCGATGAGCCTTAAGAAAGCAGGTCTCGTTTATCTGCACGAAGGTGAGAAAGCGAAAGCTCTCAAGGCTTTCAAGGCGATCAAGGAGAACTATCCTGCATCTGCTGAAGCACAGGATATCGACAAGTACATCGCGATTGCCCAATAATCATGACAACTGATTTGTCGAAATATAACGCAGATCAAATCCCTAGCGCTGACGTCCTTTCGCGTCAGCGCTACGCGATTGTAGTGGCTGATTGGAACAGTGAGATCACGTATTCCATGGCGCAAGGTGCCATCGAGACTTTCATCAAACATGGCGTAGCAGAGGATAACATCGACGTGCTGCATGTGCCGGGAACGGTCGAACTGACCTTCGGCGCCGCGCGTATCACGAAAGAGGAGCGCGTAGATGCAGTCATCGTCATCGGTTGTGTCATCCAAGGCGATACGCCACATTTCGATTACGTCTGCCAGTCCGTCACCCAAGGCGTGGCGCTGCTGAACGCACAGGGCAAAGTGCCGGTGATCTTCTCCGTGCTGACTGTCCTCAATAAGCAGCAGGCACTCGACCGTTGTGGCGGCAAACTCGGCAACAAAGGTATCGAAGGCGCGTATACTGCCATCCGCATGGCTAATCTATGAAAGTATACAAGTTCGGTGGAGCATCGGTGAAGGACGCAGCAGGCGTTCGAAACCTCGAGAAGATCGTGCGACTCGAAGGAGCGCAGGATCTCATGGTTGTGGTCTCTGCCATGGGTAAGACCACGAATGCCCTCGAACGTGTAATAGAGTACCTGGCCAACGATGAGGAAGAGAAAGCGCTTGCCCAATGGGTGGACATCATTGATTTTCACGTAGCAATCATGAAGGAGTTAGGACTCCAGCCGGGCTCGGACATCCGTCTGCAAGGCGAGATCCCGTACGACCCGACCAAGTCCTACGACCAGAACTACGACCAGGTGGTCTCCATGGGCGAACTGCTCTCGACCCAGATCATCGCGGTCTACCTGCTCAAGCAAGGCCTGTCCGTCGAGTGGTGGAATATGCCTAAACTGCTGCGTACGGACGACACCTGGCGCGAGGCACACGTAGACGATGAGACTAGCGCCGCTACCATCCAAGCCGGGTGGAGTAGACCTCAACGACCGAATATCGTAGTCACCCAAGGCTTTATCGGAGGCACAGCCGATGGTCAGCGAACCACACTTGGTCGTGAAGGTTCGGACTACACCGCTGCGCTCTTAGGTAACTACCTCGATGCCGAGTCAGTCACTATCTGGAAAGATGTGCCGGGTATCCTGAACGCCGACCCGCGTATCGAACCCAACACCCGTCTCATCCCCTCGCTGCGATACCAAGATGCAGTCGAACTAGCCTATTCCGGCGCACAGGTTATTCACCCGAAGACTATCAAACCACTTGAGAATAAGCATATACCGCTATTCGTAAAGCCCTTCGGCGACCCAACGGCCGCCGGTTCGTGCATCGCGGAGGATGGAGTAGGACCGATCAATATACCGGTGTATATCTGGCGTAAGAACCAGATCCTGATCACTATGAGGCCCAAGGATTTTGCCTTTGTCCTGGAGGAGAGTCTCAGTGAGATCTTCGATATCATCCATCGCCATCGACTCAAAGTGTCGCTTATCCAATCCTCTGCAGTGACGATCTCCGTCTGCGTGGATAACACACGCTTCGTGCCCGATGCCCTTCAGGCACTCCGGCAGCATTTCAAGGTGAACTATAACGACCATCTGTCTTTACTCACCATCCGTGGCACTACGCCTGAGATCCTCGAGCAAGCGAAAGACGGCCGAACAATCATGCTCAGCCAGACTACCCGCCGCACAGCTCGACTCTTAGTCACTGACAACTAAAATCATAAATCTTAAATCATAAATTTGCAATCATAAATCATAAATCCATTGATGGAACACTTAAAACAATACATCACAGCCGCTTATTGGACGGACTTGTTGAAGACCTTCTGGCAAGCTCTCGGAACGCTTAAGTTCTGGAAGGAACTGATCATGATGACCGTCGGCATGAGTGTCGGCGCCGTTGCTGTCTATTATTTCTTGATGCCGAGTCACCTTATCGTCGGTTCGATCTCCGGTCTCTCCATCGTGCTGAACACCCTCTGTAACGGCACACCGGACACCTTCTCTTATTGGGTAATGGGTATCAATGCCTTCCTGCTCTTATTGGCCTTCATCCTTATCGGTAATGAGTTTGGTGCCAAGACCGTATATACGGCCATGATTCTCGGTCCGTTGACCCAGATGTGGGATCGCATCTATCCCTACACGAACCTCACGCATAAGGTCATTGAAGCGCCGGAGGTACTCGCACAACTGCAAGCAGGTCAGACCGTCCTTGACGCGCATGGGAATCCTTATATGCTGAGTCGCTCGGGCGAAGTGCTGGAACGCGTACGAGACAGCGTCATGAGTGGCGGTTTAGGCATGGGCGATGTGTGGTTTGACCTCATCTGCTTCGTGCTCCTGCTATCTATTTGTCAGGCGGTTATGTTCCGCATCAACGCTTCTACCGGTGGCCTGGACATCCTCGGTAAGATCGTCAATAAATACCTCCATTTCGATATCGGTTCGTCTGTTGCCATCGGCGGTGTGATCATCTGCTGCTCGGCTTTCCTCATCAATGATTTCCGCATGGTAGTCATCGGTATCATCGGTACGTGGATCAACGGCCTCGCTATCGATTATTTCACATCCTCGCTTAATAAGCGCAAGCGTGTCTGCATCGTATCGGAAGAACCCGAACGGATACGCCAGTATATCGTGGAGAAACTCGTTCGCGGGTGCTCCTTGTATAAGATTCAAGGCGGTTATAGCGGCGAGGAACATACAGAGATCCAAGCCCTGCTGACGCAGGATGAGTTCTCCAGCGTCATGGCTTTCATCCGCGACAATAAGATCAAAGCCTTTATCACGGCCGGAAACTGCTCTGAGGTCTATGGTCTCTGGATCCGTCATAAGAAAGTACACGGCAAAACAGTCATCGTCAACGAATAAATCATAAATCATAAATTATAAATTTGAAATCATAAATCCTCAATATGCAACCTACATTATTCATCCTTGCAGCAGGCATGGGCAGCCGTTACGGAGGCCTTAAGCAGATAGACGGACTCGGACCGAATGGCGAAGCCATTCTCGACTACAGCGTCTTTGATGCCCTGCGTGCCGGTTTTGGTAAGATAGTTTTTGTCATCCGTAAGGACTTCGAGGAGGACTTCCGTCGCGTAGTTCTCAGCAAATATGCCGGTAAAGTGCAATGCGAACTGTGCTTCCAGTCGGTTGATAAAGTGCCGGAAGGCTGTACGTTCAATCCCGAACGCACCAAACCTTGGGGAACCAACCACGCCGTGTTAATGGGCAAAGAACTCATCCATGAACCCTTTGCAGTCATCAATGCCGATGATTTCTACGGCAAAGAGGCGTTCCGGGTACTCGCGGACTTCCTGCGTTCTGCCGAAGGAAAGAACGGCGCGTACTGCATGGTCGGTTACCGTGTAGCCAACACGTTGAGCGAGAACGGAACCGTTAGCCGCGGCGTCTGCTCCACCGATGAGAACGGTAACCTCACCAATGTCATCGAGCGTACGAAGATAGAGGATAAGAACGGCACCATCGTCTATACCGAGGATGGGGTAGATACCCCGCTTGACCCGAACACTCCGGTCTCGATGAACTGCTGGGGCTTCACACCGGACTACTTCGAGTATAGCGAGCAGGCCTTCCGCGCCTTCCTCGCCGAGCATGGACAGGAACTCAAATCCGAGTCTTACATTCCCTCGCTCGTCAACCAACTCATCACTTCCGGTAAGGCAACTTGCCAAGTGCTCGATACTACTGCCAAATGGTTCGGTGTGACCTATATAGAAGACCGTCCGCAGGTGGTCATGAAAATCAATCGTCTTATAAAAGACGGAGTCTATCCGGCGAAACTCTTTTAAATCATAAATCATAAATTTGCAATCATAAATGAGTAGAATACTCGTCACCGGCGGTACCGGCTATATAGGCTCCCATACGGTAGTTGAACTCATGCAGGAAGGCTACGACGTCACTATCGTCGATAACCTCTCTAACTCATCTATTGATGTTTTGGACGGAATTTCGGAGATAACTGGCCGCAAACCGGACTTTGCCAATATCGATTGCTGCAATTTCATGGACTTAGACAACGTCTTCCGTCAATATCCGGACATCGTGGGTGCCATTCATTTTGCAGCCAGCAAAGCGGTGAACGAATCCGTTGAGAAACCGCTTCTCTACTATCGCAATAACATCGGCAGCTTGATTACCTTGCTAGAGGTAATGAAACTGCATCGTGTACCCAATATCGTCTTCTCGTCCTCTTGCACCGTTTACGGTCAACCCGACGAGGCACATCTGCCGGTAGATGAGACAGCGCCTATCCAAACAGCCCTCTCTCCTTACGGAAACACCAAGCAGATCAACGAAGAGATCATCCGCGACGAGGCGCATGCCGACAAATTGCTGCAGGCTACGATCCTGCGCTATTTCAATCCGATAGGTGCACATCCGTCGGCATGTATTGGTGAATTGCCTAACGGGGTACCGCAGAACTTACTGCCGTATGTCACGCAGACTGCTGCCGGCTTGCGTCCGGAACTCAAGGTCTTCGGAAACGACTACAACACGCCCGACGGTTCGTGTATACGCGATTATATCTATGTAGTGGATCTCGCCAAGGCGCACGTCAAAGCCCTCCAACGAATGATAGAGGTCGAAGATCGTGACCAGATAGAAGTCTTCAACCTCGGAACCGGAACCGGCTTAAGCGTACTCACGCTCATCCGTGAGTTCGAAGCTGCCACCGGCCTCAAACTCCCATATTCCATCGTCGGACGTCGTGAAGGAGATATAGAGCAAGTATGGGCAGATCCTAAGAAAGCGAACGAAGTGCTGGGTTGGAAAGCCGATACACCTATTCGTCAAGTTCTCCTCTCCGCCTGGAACTGGGAGAAGAAATTAAGAAAATTATAAATTATAAATCATAAATTATAAATCATAAATTATAAATCATAAATTATAAATCATAAATCTTCGATTTATGCTCTATCCTTTTAAATTCACACCGCAGCTGTTCCATAAATTGTGGGGCGGACACACGATTGAGAAGTGGTACAACCATGTGCCGGCTGACTACGAGAACGTAGGTGAGGCTTGGGTGATGTCGGATGTAGAGAAATATCCGACGGAAGTGGCGAACGGCCCGCATACAGGCGACTCGCTCCAAGACCTGATCGAGGTCTATATGGACGAGTTGGTAGGAGAGAAAGTGTATGAGGTGTTCGGAAACCAATTCCCCTTGTTGCTCAAGTTCATTGACGCCACGGATGATCTGTCTATTCAGGTACACCCCGGGGATGAGTTCGCGATCGAGCATGAGAAATGCCTTGGCAAGACCGAGATGTGGTATGTGCTGCCCTCTAAGAAGCCCTCGGCTATCTATTTAGGCTGGAACCAACCGATGAATCTCTCGCTCATCCATGCCGCAATTGCGGATGGCACGCTGGCGAACTACTTGCGTAAATACGACGTGCACGAAGGAGATGTGGCTCCTATTCCGGCCGGAACGGTACACGCTATGTGCCGCGATACCATTGTAGCAGAAATCCAGGAGAATAGCGATATTACCTATCGTCTCTACGACTATAACCGCGTCGGTAATGACGGCAAGAAACGTCCGCTCAAACTCGATAAGGCCCTTAAGGTAATGGATTTCCAGCCCTCTAAACAGGCCACCGTCACACGTACCGCTCCGCGTATCAACGGCGCGTTGAATATCCAGAAAAATCAGTACTTCACAGCTAACCTGCTGTGCCCGATGCAACCTATCCAACGCGATTATGCACCGCTCGATTCGTTCGTGGCATACATGTGCGTAGAGGGCGCTTGCACCGTAGAAGCACTCGACTGCGAGGCAGAGGAGAAGAAAGTGTCGATGCGCATGGGCGAAGCAGTCCTGATCCCTGCATCCCTTAATGATATTGTCATTAACCCGCAAGGATCTTGTAAACTCTTAGAAATCTACGTAGAACTCTGATAACTGAAAACTGACAGCTGATTACTTAAAAAACGAGAAATGTACGCTTCCGTACGTACGCGTCTCGAAATGCCGTGGATGGTTCGTAAAATCGGTGTCTTTACCGTGTTCAATAACGAGCCATCCATCTTCTTTTAATAGGTCCTGACTCAAGATGGCATCGGGCAGGGTAGGTAACTGCTCCAAGGCATATGGCGGATCAGCAAAGATCAGATCGTACTTAGCCCGGCAGGCACTCAGAAACTTAAACACATCGCCGCGTATCAGGCTCAGATTGCGGATACCTAACTGTCGACAGCAGGATATAATCCAGTTTTGCTGCACATGGGCGATCTCCACAGCCGTTACTTCCCTCGCGCCGCGACTCACGCACTCCAATCCGATACCTCCTGTGCCGGCAAACAAATCCAGCACATCAATACCCTCAAAATCAATGCGATTATTGAGCAGATTGAACAAACTCTCCTTGGCGAAGTCCGTCGTGGGCCTCGCGGTGATATTTTTAGGGGGCGACAATCGCCGCCCCCCATATATGCCGCTAATAATCCGCATCTTTCAACTTTCAACTTTCAACTAAACGCGCAGCGTTTATTCCCAGTTACCTGCGTTGTTGTTCGGCGCGTAGATATCACCTACCTTCAGACCGGGGTAGTGATCTAGTTTCGCCTCTTTGTCAACCAGGTTAACCAACTCCTGCTTGTTCAGGTCACCCAGATAACTCTCAAACGGAGCACGTGCCTCGAACAGCGGAACGCGGATACCTTGGCTGGTCTTGTAATCGTTGTTAACCTCCAACTCAAAACGCTGACCGTTGCTGAACGGGATCTCAACCATTGCGTCAATGGTGCTCTCGTCATACTCGCCTTTGTACAGCGACTGGAGCATGTTCGACTCAATCGTATCACGGCGGAAACCTGCCAAACCGTTATCTTTCACGTCTTTGTCGTTCTCCCAGATGTAAGCATACAGCGCATCGTTGTCCTCAAAACTCATCTTCTTCAGCGCTTTCTTCTTTGCCTCGTTCAGGATCTTAACTGCCTTATGCTCGGTCAAACCGGCCTCCAGCTGCTTATCCGTCAGACTTCCTTCCTTCAGCACCTCTTTCTTCGGAGCGGTCTTCAAGAAGGTTAACAGCGTGTCATAACTAGCAGTGAACACACCTTTCTGGTGGTGATACTCTACCTCTGCTGTACGCAGATCAACCAGATGTTTGATTACAGTTACCTCGCGCTCTGCACGCTCGTTTTCAAACTTAATAGGCGTTGTAACGCTGGTTACACAGAAATACGCCATAACGACTGCACAAACAGCCAATACAGTAATTACAAGGTTTCTTGTCGTTTTCATTATAGGTTAAATTTTATTATTTGCACAAATTTGGCGCAAAGGTACAAAAAAAATTGCATATATGCAAGCAAAATCGTAAAATTTATCGTATTTACTTGTGTAAATAGAAATTTTTCACTATCTTTGCAGCGTTTTTTAGTGGAATAGCAGATGGAAGACAGCAATAAAGTCCTTTTTTCGATCCTCAATGAGCGCCTGGAACTGCTGCGTCAACTCGATGCAGAGGGCGATTCGGAGAAACGCCGGCATATAGCCCGTGAGACCCAGAACCTCCACGCTCCTATGGCCCATCGACTCGGCTTGTATCAGATCAAGACCGAGATGGAGGACTTGGCGCTCAAATTCCTCGACTACGACACGTATAAATATATCGCGCACGCGCTCAACGCGAAGAAAGTGGAGCGAGAAGCCTATATAGCGTCCTTTATCGCACCGATCGAAGCCAAGCTCAAAGCCGAAGGCTTTACCTTTACCATCAAAGGCAGACCGAAATCCATCCACTCCATCTACCATAAGATGCAGGCGCAGCATTGTGACGTCGATCGTATATACGACCTGTTCGCCATCCGTATCATCCTCGATTCACAACCCGAACGCGAGAAATCCGACTGCTGGCAGGTCTATTCCCTCATCACCGACATCTTCCCGCCGAACCCAAAACGCTTACGCGATTGGTTGTCCGTACCCAAAGAGAACGGATATGAGTCCCTGCACACCACCGTCTTAGGTCCTGAGAACCGTTGGGTCGAGGTGCAGATCCGTACCCGTCGAATGGATGAAGTGGCTGAGCAGGGTGTGGCGGCGCACTGGTCGTACAAAGGCGTCAAAGGCTCTATCATCCAGAAGTCCGGAGACGTGTTTGTCTTCACTCCTGCAGGCGATTTGCGTCGACTTTCGGCAGGTGCCACAGTACTTGATTTTGCGTATTCTATCCATAGCGAAGTAGGCGCGCACTGCGTTGGTGGTACTATTCGTAATCAGAATGTGTCTATTAGACACAAACTTGAGAACGGTGATCAGGTGGCCATTCTGACGTCCCCGAACCAGAAACCTAATGCCGATTGGCTCACGTTTGTGGCGTCGTCCAAGGCCAAGAACAAGATTCGGCAGGCACTCAAAGAGATAGAATACAAACAGGCGGCGGAAGGTAAGGAGATCATCGACCGCAAGTTCAAGAACTGGAAGATCAACTATACCGAAGGAGACATCACCAAGATGGCAACCCGTCTGGGTTACAAAGCCGTTTCCGATATGTACCAGTCCGTGGCGAACGGAAAGGAAGATGTGCAGCGCCTGCGCGATGTGCTGCTTGAACCCGAAGAGACACCCGTTCAACGTGAACATACGGAGTATGTCGACAAATCAGAACTCAAAGGCTTGGCTATCGAGGTAGATATGAATGTCAAGAACGTGGACTACAACCTCTCCAAGTGTTGCAATCCACAACCGGGCGACCCGATCTTTGCCTTCGTGTCTGTGCTCAAAGGTATTCGTATCCACCGCATTGATTGCCCCAACGCCGCCAACATCCGCGAGCGCTATCCGTATCGTATGATCCCCGCCAAATGGGCCAAAAAATCATAAATTTGAAATTTGAAATCATAAATCATAAATTTGAAATTTGAAATCATAAATCATAAATTGTCTGAATACCCAAGTATTATATTAGAACAAGCGGTCAACCAGATGGCTTCCCTTCCCGGAGTAGGGCGCAGAACAGCCTTACGGCTGGTCTTACATCTCTTGCGGCAGTCCGATCAAGAGGTCGAGGCTTTCTCTAATGCTTTCACGCGGCTCAAGCACGACGTCGTGTACTGCCGGGAATGCCATAACATCTCCGATACGGAGCTGTGTCCTATCTGCGCGTCCACGCGTCGAGACCATGCTACGATATGTGTTGTGGAGAACGTCCAGGATGTGATGTCCATCGAGAACACCGGCCAGTACAACGGCGTCTATCACGTCCTCGGAGGCGTTATCTCGCCTATGGAAGGCATAGGACCCAAAGAGTTAGAAATCGACTCGCTTATCGAGCGTGTTACCAAAGGTAACATCGACGAGATCATCCTTGCCCTGCCTACCACCATGGAAGGTGATACCACCAATTTCTATATCTATCGGAGAATACAGAACGCGTTCCCCGTAACCGGTAACCCGTCATCCGTAACCCCTCCGCAAATCACACAAATCGCTCGTGGCGTCGCCGTCGGCAACCAGATCGAATATACGGACGAGATAACCCTCGGCCGCTCAATAGTAAATAGAGTGGAGTTCAAGGGCTGAACACTGAATACTGAAAAAATCGTTCCCGAAAGGGATAAGAACACTGAATACTTTTTCAATATGGAAGAAAATCAACTTATTCGTACCCTCAATTGGTATTATTACGGCGTTATGGTTCTTACGCTCTTAATCCTCGGTGTCATGTATTATATGACTACCAAACCCGACTTTGAACCCGTTAACACGATGGATTCCTTAGGTATGACGCTGCAATATGTAGCCATCGGAGCAACCCTTGTTGCGCTTCCTTTCGGCTTATATATCGTTAAGATGTTCAAACCGGACACGTTGGAGAAGTACAAAGATGTTGCCACGGCACGTATTCTCATTGTGGGTCTTACCATGCCGATGAATATTGCCTTCTTCTACCTCTTAGGCGGCTATAGACCGCTTATGTGGCTTGCTGCAATGAGTGCTATTGCGTGGTATTTCACCAAACCAACCCTCGGCAAACTCGAGCAGGAAATGACTCCCGAAGACCCCAATGAAGAAAAATACTAAAATCATAAATTTGCAATCATAAATTTGAAATCATAAATCATCAATCATAAATGATTATAGCTGTAGATTTTGACGGAACACTCGTCACCCACGAATATCCGAAGATCGGCAAACCCATCCCGTTTGCTATCCAGACGCTGAAAAAACTACAAGAAGAGGATCATCACCAGATCATCTTGTGGACCGTTCGAGAAGGCGATTTGCTCCAAGAAGCCATAGATTATTGCAAGTCCAGAGGCCTGGAGTTCTATGCCGTCAACTCCAATTATCCGGAGGAAGAACCCGAACACCACACAGCCCGCAAACTCGTGGCAGACTTGTGGATAGACGACCGTAACCTCGGTGGTCTGCCCGACTGGGGTGTTATCTATAATATGATCCACACCGGCCATCCGTTCGAACCCGCTCCGCAGGGCAATATGGAGGACCTCCGTCCCAAGAAAAAAGGCTTCCTCGCCCGACTCTTTGAATAAAATGTCAAATCATAAATTTGAAATCATAAATTTGAAATTACGAAAGCTCGAACCTTCCGACCTTCCTTTTCTCTATCAATGGGAAAACGACGCCTCCGTCTGGGCGGATGGTTCCAACCATAACCCGCTTTCACAGCAGGACTTGCGTGATTATATCGCCTCCACGACAGGTGATATCTACCGCGACGGCCAACTCCGCCTGATTATCGAAAATCAATTAGCAATTGCGACGAAGTCGCGAAGCAATCATCACTTAGAACTTGCAACCCTCGGTTGCATCGATCTCTTCGATTTCGACCCTCGCAATCGCCGTGCAGCCCTCGGCATGTATATCGCGCCGGAGTACCGCGGCAAAGGAGTAGGGAAGGCAGCGCTCGAAGCCCTCGAGGATTATGCTTTCACCCTCCTCAACCTCCGCGTCCTCTACGCGGTTATCGCTACTAATAACGCCGCCTGCTCAGCCCTTTACCGCGCTGCCGGCTACACCCCCTCAACCCCTCTCTCCGCCTGGACCCTCGAGTCCGACGCCATCCTCTGGCTCAAGAATAAGTAATTATCCGGCATGCGGTTTCTGGTTTTGTTGTTTAGGGTGGGTGCCCCTGCCGCGCGCGCCGCGGTCGAATTTTTTTGCCCTTTCTCTTGCGTATTTCGCAAAAATGTTGTACCTTTGCACCCGCAAAGGTTTCGAGGGGTATTAGCTCATCTGGCTAGAGCATGAAGAAGCCAATTGACTTTTGGCTTCGACAATAAAGCCAGCGGGGAGCGACCACAGCTTTATTGATAGAATAAAAAGCAGTGTTGAGGTGAGCGGTTCGAGTCCGCTATACTCCACAAAGAATAATTTGAATATACTATGAAAAATCTGTTTCTACTTGCATTTCTCTCTGTTTTTCTTATTAGTTGTGAACCTTTGAGCCCGGAAGCAAAGAAAGCCTTTATTGGTGAGTATTGGATGGAGACATCCTCTGTCGGCATGTATCAGGGGAAAGCGATAGACTATGCGCGTACTAAGTGGTCTCCCGTGTCTATATATGAAGAAAACGGACAATTGTTAGTGGAAACAAACTGGTTTGGCGCGCCTTATGCAGGAGGAGAAAGAACGAGAAACCCATATGTAGAGGAGTATAGGGAACGTCCGGACTTTGTTGCACAACGCAACATTCCTTTGAGTCCACATGAAAATGGAGATGATGGTGAAGGTATAGATACCGTTGAAATTGCAAATGGGAATCCAATAACCATGCTGATGAATGGTTTTATGTACACAATTATGAACGGTGCGTATATAAAGTCGGAACCTATCGTAGTGAAATCCGGTTCTGCAACGGTATTGGAACTTGAGAAGTTCAAACCGGTAGATGTAAACATTACAGACCATGACGGAACTTTTCTATCAACGGTATCAGTAAAGTATGACTATGGTGCAATTGTAAAGAAAGGCGAAGAAATCACTTGGCAAGTAGACTTGGACTTGTCTAATATGCCTCAGTCTGACAATGGCGCAAAGATTGATCGCGTAGTTCATAAGAATACACTTTATAAAAAATAGGGACCGATAGGTAAAAGGAAATGAGCGCGGAATTGAATTCTATGTCCGTTGCCCCGAATGACATTCGGGATAATCAACATAGAGAGGACAAAGCGCCATCCCGCTGGCATTGGCAGGAGCCTTGCACAGCATGGAAAGGCATCGGTATCTACCATGTGACATTGACGATAACTAACCGTCAGACACTGTTAGGTGCGCTTGTCGTACCCGAGAATGATCCTGCAAAAGCATGGGTAGAGAGGACGGAATTAGGGGAAAAGATCGTGGATTGTTTATGGACAGTGCCAAAATATCATCCCGATATCCGTATCGTAAGTTTTGATCTCATGCCGAATCATTTGCATACTATTTGGCGTGTGATTCGTCCAATGCCGACGGGCATCAAAAGCGTTGTGCGTGGCTTTTGGCAAGCGGCCAAGCAGATTGGACGGGACTATTCTATGTCCGTTGCCCCGAATGACATTCGGGATAATCAACATAGACCTGCAGATCCGCTATTCCACGAGATGCCATTCATTCGCCCTCTATCTAGAAGAGGTCAGCTTGACACGATGATCCATTATACATGGCTCAATCCCCAACGACTTGCCACAATGCAACTTACACCGGACTTATTTTGGGTACAGGATAACATCGAAATAGCCGGCCGAACATACAAAGGTGTCGGCTATGCCGACTTACTCCAGCGTTCACACTATATGCCCGTCCATGTGCGTCGCACGATGATGGATGAGGCAGCACATGGCGACGATAAACGCTTGCGCGATTATATGAACAACTGCGTCCTCGCTGCACGACAAGGCGCCGTCATGGTCTCTCCCTTTATCTCCGAGTACGAACAATCCGTGATGGAGGTCCTTCTTAAAGAAGGCCTGCCGTTCATCTACATCGCCGACAACGGCTTCCGTGATTACTACAAACCCCAAGACAGCCTCTTTGATGCCGTCGCGCGCAAACAAGTCCTCATCCTCTCTCCGTGGGAATACGACCCCAAAATGACCCGTGTCAGCCGCGATAGATGCGTGCAGATGAACAAAATGGCCGAAGAGATATGTTCGATATCTTAATTTCTGCTAAGAATCCATGCCACTCTCTTACGTATCTCGTAAAAGTGGTTAACACCTATTCCATAACGCTCTAATACAAAATCCCTGCTCCATTGTTTGTAAGCTTGTACATGCTGCGCTCGATAATGCTGCATGGCTTCTTCGTAATCTTCCAATACGTACAAATCTCGTAATAAAGTAGGAAAACTGCAGAGCAACTTACTGGTCTGCTTGTTGCTTCGGTCTAGAAGCAATAAAATCATTTCTTTTCGTGTCATATTTGCATTTTTTTATAAAAATCCACTGCAAATATGCAACATTTTTTTGAATAAACCATCACCAATTTGGTGACGGTCACGTTCTCATTTATACCTACCTTTGCACTGCCTTTTCGGTCCAAGACACCTCGCGTTGAGGCGCTCTATTCCCTCCGAACTGGCAGTGTTATGCAACAATTATTATCTCGCGTCTGGTTCCTCAACCAAGGCTGCAAACAAGTACCACTCGAGTACACCAAAAACATCGTCCGTTGGGCGCACCCCGACGGCTATTTCCTCAATGCGCAGGGACACAAGATGGCGCACACTTTCAGTCCATCTTCTCAGAGAGGTAGAGAAAGGAAAGGTAGTTGTTATCCAGCTGACCGTGCTTTGGGCGGTAAAACCTGCCATCTCCTCATGGCGCTTGCTTTCTATGGCCCGCGACCCACGTTTGAAAACACATCCTTGCCCCTTCAGGGGAAAGGTCAGAAAAGGGGCTCTTACGTCGGTATCTGTCATCATCTCATCCCCGACGCGCTGGATTACAAACCTGCCAATCTCCTCTGTTGGCTCACGCGTGCCGAGCATACCGAAGCCTGCACGCGATCTCGTACGAGAAACACCGCTTCCTCCAAGACCCTCGCACCACCTGCCGCGAGGTCTTCGATGTCGAACTCCAAAAACTCCGCCAACAGTTTAAATAATGTTTATCTATGTTTATCGTTATCTGTTTTTTTATTTACTAGTTTAACAGCTTAACATTTTAACATTTATGGAACATAAATCATTATACGAAACCATGGAGGACTCCTTTGAACTCCTCAACCCCTACGAGAAAGCGCAGTTCATCGACGCACGCCTCGCGTGGGCTTCCGGCGGCGCACTCTGCGGCGAAGTACACAAACGTATCTGTAACCCTTTAAACGATGAATAATATGGATATCAATACCCTAAAGAAAGCCCTGTACGAGGGCGTAGTACTCTTTGAGTTCGTTAAGAAAGACGGCACGCTCCGTCATGCACGCGGCACAACCTGCCCGGATCTTATTCCGTCGGACAATGTTCCGCAAGGCAAGCGCACACCCGAGCAGCAAGCCGCCTTCCAACGCCAGACAGTCGCCTTTTACGACATTGACAAGAAAGCCTGGCGCTCCATGCGTATCGACACCCTCTGGAGCTGGAAACGCGCCATGAAACTCGTCTAAAGAGAAAGTAACCAAAGAGAAAACTATGCAGCGTGTAACGTGATTGATTATTATTTTAATTTTTAAAGAAAAAATCAATCATAAAAAAGAAAGTTAT
>CACXPH010000009.1 GCA_902769535.1 uncultured Bacteroidales bacterium | reverse complement strand
GCAGCAACCACCAACCCGAACTGCACGCGTCTGTACATCCGCAAGGAGAACACCTACGGTAACAACATCTCGCAGACCGAGGACTCCATCAACGCACGTCTCCGCTTCGCAGCAGTATCGGCAGCGGTGAAGGCTCGTCGCAAAGACCTGAGCCACATGGCACAAGATCTCCAGGCGTTCAACGCGCAGAAGGATCAGCCGAACGGCTGCAAGACGATGACCAAGTACCTGTGGAAGGTTTGCGGTCAGGCGTACGACCAGCAAAACGGCTAATCACACAAGCGTAGCTTGCGGGAGAGCGATCCTTTTGGGTCGCTCTTTTTTGTTAGAAAAAAATAAAGATTATACCTTAAAATAATTGACACGTACCGTGTTATGAGCCTTTGCCAGATAGACCTACTTACAAATAAATTTGACGTAGTTCCATCTGATCAAATCCTCACCTCTACCGAGGTACAATTATTTATAAGGCAAAAATATTAATTATAAGGATTACCACTGGCGGATAAGATCAATTTAAATGGCAGCAAACAAAGACATTTAGAAAACTATTTTTAATATAATTGAATTTTGAAATAATCGTGCATTTGTGCTAAGAAATGCCACGATTATTGAAATAGAATTTTTACAACGAAAATTTATTTGCGGATGTGAAAAGGCTATTTCAAGAACGAGCGACGCAAGTCGTATTTCAAAATTTATAATTGCTATAATTTTCAAAATTAATAAAAAATTTGCATAATTGAAAAAAAAGCAGTACCTTTGCAGCCGAAAATGTGATTTTCGTGCAGAATAATATGCCGAAAATGTGATTTATGGTATAAAAAACACTCCGAAAATGTGATTGGATACTATGGAAATGCTTGAAAGAAAGATAGATACGTATCTGTCGAATTGGAAAAGCAACCCTCATCGTAAGCCGCTGATTGTCAAAGGTGCGACGCAAGTCGTATTTCAAAATTTATAATCTTTATAATTTTCTAAATTAATCAGAAATTCTGAGCGGAAAGGGTACCTTCGAGTGCTCTTTTTTTTGCTATAAATTTGCATATATCACAAAAAAGTAGTACTTTTGCAGTCGTTATGAAAAGCGAGCAGAATCCATCGACCGGATTTAGTTCCAAGTTAGGTGTTATTTTGGCCGCGGCAGGAAGTGCCATCGGCTTGGGTATCATAACCATTGAATAGTCAGAAAACCATAGCAGAAAGCCTTTCATCCTTTGCTCCGATCAGTTTGAGCGAGATGGAGAGTGTCAAGTTGATGAACCGCATCGACACCAAGTACGCGGTGCCGATGAGCGTACTACCGGCTATTCTGCGTGCGGCGCAAACCGATTACTTCGTGCAGGAGATAGACGGCAAGCGCATCGCGACGTACGACACGATGTATTACGACACGGAGTCGCTGGATATGTATGTGCGTCATCACGACCGGCAACTCGTGCGGCAGAAGATACGCGTAAGGCAGTACGTGGACAGCGATCTGACGTTTCTGGAGATCAAGCGCAAGAACAACAAAGGTCGCACGAAGAAGAAACGGATTTCCGTACCGGGGTTTGATATCACGGGAGAGTCCTTCGGGGAGACCAAGAAAGAGAAATGGAGCGTGGAGGATTTCATTGCGGCTAAAAGTAGGTATGTTTGGTCTGAGTTGAGTCCGCACTTATGGACGAAGTTCCATCGTATCACGCTGGTCAACAAGGCCAAGACGGAGCGACTGACGATCGATATGGATCTCGTATGGGACAACGTAGTGAGTGGAGAGAAGAAGACGTTCAGCGAATTAGTGATTGTCGAATTAAAGAGGGACGGTAACGTGTCTTCGCCGATGACCAAGATCATGCTCAACCTGCGTATCCATCCGCTCAAGATCAGCAAATACTGCATCGGAACGGCTTTGACTACGCCGGACATTAAGAAAAACCGATTTAAGAGTAAAATACGTAAAATTGAGAAATTATGCCAGAGTTAAGTAATCCCACATTGGAGTTCCTGGAGAACGATCCGAGTATCGCCGAGCGCTTCGGTGCGACGAACAGTATCAGTTATGTGATGCAGACGATAGCTGAGTGGCTGCACGTAAGTGCAGATATCGTTACGATGCCGCTCATGTTCCTGTTCAACCTGTTGGTTTCATGGATTCTCATCTACTGTATCTACTATCGTTACAGCCGCCGCCGCGATTACTACGTGCAGTTTATGCTCTTCTCATCCGGTATGTTCCTGCTGCTCTGGCTGATGCAGATACTCGACATCCAGACAGGTTTCGTGCTCGGTCTGTTCGCTATCTTCGGTATGATCCGTTACCGAACCGAGACCGTGCCTATCCGCGAGATGAACTATATGTTCCTCATCATCGCTGTCTCTGTAATCAACTCGCTGAGTCTCAAAGCCGATGGTTTGGCGTGGTATTTATTGCTTTTTGCCAACATACTGCTGTTGGCTATGGCATGGGGATTTGAGTTTTGGAGTGGCCGCAAGCATACCTCGACGAAGATCATTCTCTATGAGAAGATCGAGAATATCAAACCCGAGAACCGCGTAGCGCTGATCGCAGACCTCGAGGAACGGACGGGACTCAAAGTGCTGGATGTAGAGATCGGACACATCGACTTCCTGCGCGACGTAGCGTATATCAAAGTGACCTACCCTCTGGAGAAAGGCAAGATAAGCAACAGTATTGACCAAATTACGAAGTTCAAGTAATGGAAATAGATAATAGGTTGTTGAACCCTTCTAGGCGGAAGCCGCTCTTCCCGTTCCGTCGGGAAGACGCTCCGGGTTATAGGTTATGGGTTATAGGAGCGCTGTTGGCGCTGAGTATGACTGCTCTCGCATGGGACTACGAGACGCAGACATGCGATACGACGCACGGTGTGCAGTTGCGGGCGGGAGCTGAGTTTACCAAGAAATGGAATAACGGACTGCGACTCGGTATTGCGGAGGAACTCCGTTTCGATGTATATAACTCGGCCAGCGGCGCCGCGTTCAGCAAGTCGTACACGACGCTGTCTTTGGCGTACGCACATCCGGTTTTCTATTACCTGAAAGCAGATGCGGGATATACCTTGCGAATCTTGGGAAACAAAGGCTGGAGCGATCCGAATGAGTTTATCCGCCATCGTGTGTTCTTCGGCGTGACGGGTTCGTACAAGACCGATCTGGCGAAGATCTACCTGCGTGAACGTTTTGTATGCGATATGCGAACCGACAGTGTGAATGCCAACGAGAAAAGTCCGTACGCATGGACGCTGCGCTCGCGGCTCGGTACGGAGTTCATCGTGCCCGGCAAACCGGTGAAACCGTACTTATGGGTCGAACTGGAGAACACGCTCAACGCACCCGAGTACCAGCAGAAAGACGGACGTCAGTTTATCAGCAATGTGCGTACACAAGCGGGTGTCAAGTGGCGTCTGACGCGGATGAGCAGTCTGGATTTCTTCTACCGCTTCCATTACAGCTACGGCCGAGATATCAATATCACGAAGAAGAAATCGTATATCGAACTGACCGAAGAAAAGGCGTTCGTTCACGCTATCGGCATCGTTTATAACCTCGATTGGTAAAAAAATAATAAATAAGAATAAGTATGTATTTGATGTTCATTGCGGCTGTTTTGCCGGCCGTCTTATTGGGATTGTTCATCTGGCGGAAGGATCCGCACCCGGAACCGATCCGGTGGGTGCTCCGCGCGTTCTTCATCGGCGTAGGAATCTGTATCCCGGTCGCATTCCTGGAGGTGTATATCTCGTCGCTGCTTTTCGGAGACGGTTCACCTACGACCTTGATCGGTTCGACCGTGAATGCGTTCTGCGTAGCCGCCTTGCCGGAAGAAGGTGCTAAACTGCTGGTGCTGTGGTTGTTCCTGCGTCGTTGTCCGCAGTTCGACGAGCATTTCGACGGCATTGTATACGCGGTCTTTATCAGTCTTGGATTTGCCACGATTGAGAATATCGGTTATGTCTTCCAGAGTGGCGAAGGATGGGTGACTACAGCTGTAATGAGAGCGTTGCTCTCCGTGCCGGGACACTATGCGTTCGCAATCTTGATGGGTTATTACTACGCGCTCTATCATTTCGTGGACCGTTCAAAGGCCAATGCGGCGAAGATGTTCCTGGTTCCGTTCCTGGCACACGGCGTGTATGACTCGATTGCGATGAGTGGTGCGGTGAACCCGATTGCCGGTTCGATTTGTACGGTTGTGCTCATCTATTTCTGTATCAAGTTGCAGAAAGAAGCGAGCCGTAAGATTGCCGACCTGATCAAGCAGAATAATGAAAACGCCGGAACAAATAGCCTTGGACAAACAGCGGGAACGCTTGACTAAGCGCTTTCATAAAGCGTGTGCGGACTACGGTCTGATAGCTGACGGGGACCATATCCTCATCGGCCTCAGCGGTGGTAAGGACAGCTTGGCGCTGGTGGAATTATTGGGTCGCAGAGCGCAGATCTACAAGCCGCGTTTTCGCGTCACAGCACTTCATGTGCGGGTCAAGGAACGGGCCTACCAAACGGATATGAGTTATCTGGAGCATTTCTGCGCGGAGGCGAAAGTGCCACTCATCGTGCGAGATGTAGAGATCGGAGAAATACCAAATTCTTCCGATTTCATCGGGAAAAATCGGGAAGAAACGAATCCTTGTTTTCTGTGCTCGTGGTACCGGCGGAAGACGCTTTTCAATGTAGCGCAAGAGATCGGGTGCAACAAGATCGCTTTCGGGCATCATAAGAACGATGTGGTGCAGACGCTGCTGATGAACCTCGTTTATGCAGGTTCGTTCGCTACCATGCCACCTATCCTGCAACTGGACAAAATGCCGCTCCAAATCATCCGACCGTTGTGCCTGATAGAAGAGGCGGATTTGGTGAAGTACGCCGAAATGCAAAAGTATGAAAAACAACAGAAACTCTGTCCCTTTGAGCATGTGTCGGCACGCGAGAAAGTAAAAGATTTATTAGCGCAGATACAGGAACTCAATCCTGACGCAATGGATTCGATATACGGGGCAATGACCAATATAAAGACGGCATACCTGCCGTCAGTTGAAAGTTCTTAGCCCTAAAGGGCACGATTATTAGAAAGTTTAAAGTTTAAAGAATGAACGCATTATACACAATTTTGTTATTGTTGGCGTCGAATATCTTCATGACGCTGGCTTGGTACGGTCATTTGAAGTTACAACAGACCGGATTTTTCACGAACGCTACGCCTTTGATTTTTGTTATTCTTCTATCGTGGGGAATTGCCTTCTTTGAATACTGTCTGCAGGTGCCCGCCAACCGGATGGGTTTTGAGGGTAATGGCGGAACGTTCACGCTGATGCAGTTGAAAGTGATACAAGAGGTGATCACGTTGGTGGTTTTTGTGGCGTTTTCCATGATCGCTTTTCACATGGAGTTGCGATGGAACCATTTCGTGGCGTGCCTCTGTCTGATTGCAGCCGTATATTTTGTTTTCGCCTTTAAATAGACACTACTATGAAACGCATTGTTGTTTTCACAGGCGCAGGAGTGAGCGCCGAGAGTGGTCTGGGTACGTTTCGTGACTCGGACGGGTTATGGGAGAAGTACCGCATCGAGGATGTGTGTACGCACGAGGCATGGTTAAGGAATCCGCAGTTATGTGTCGATTTCTACAACGCACGCAGAAAGGACACTTTGGCTGCTCAACCGAATGCGGCGCATATCGCGATAGCTAAGTTGCAACAGGCGATACCCGGAACACGTGTCATCACGCAGAATATCGATGATTTGCACGAACGGGCAGGTGCAACAGAGGTACTGCACTTGCACGGCGAGATCACGAAGTTACGCTCGGAGAATAACGAGACGGCCACTGTGCCTTTGAAAGGATGGGAACAACATTACGGTGACCGTCACCCGGACGGTTCGTTGTTGCGTCCGTACATCGTGTTCTTCGGCGAAGGTGTGCCGTATTTCGACGAGGCGTGTCGCATCGCGAGTCAAGCACAGATCATGGTGGTAGTCGGTACCAGTCTGAATGTCTATCCGGCAGCAAGTCTTATTCATTACGCGCCGAAAGACTGTCCGATCTATTTTGTCGATCCCGGTCAACCGGAGTTCGGTATGTGGGCTGACCGTATCACGCATATCCGCAAACCTGCTACGCAGGGAGTACCGGAACTTGTGGAAAAACTGATCGCCGAAAACTGATCACTGAATACTCATGAACCCTTATATTCAGTCATTACGTTTGCGGACCTTGCCGCTGTCGGTGGCAGGTATTATTCTCGGTTCGGGACTGGCGTATCAAGCAGTCAGTTTCCAGTGGTCAGTATTCAGTTTGGCCTTTTTGACGGCCTTGTGTCTGCAGATACTCAGTAATCTGAGTAATGAGTTAGGCGACGCGCAGAAAGGCACGGACTCGGATCAGCAAGGTCGTGCAGCGTACGGACTGCAAGCCGGTACCATCACCGAGAAGCAGATGAAGACGATGATCGGTATCTTTATCGGTCTGTGCGTCATTTTCGGTACCGTCTTAGTATGGTGTGCGTTTGGTACACTCATTAGTTGGCAGAGCCTAAGTTTCTTAGGCTTAGGCCTGTTGGCTATTCTCGGCGCTATGACCTATACCTTAGGCAAGCACAGTTACGGTTACATGGGTTTAGGCGACCTCGGTGTGTTTATTTTCTTTGGCTTAGCGAGTACCTGGGGGGCATATTACCTGCAGACACAAACGCTGACGTGGGAGATTATCTGGTGCGGTGTGGCGATCGGTCTGCCGTGCGTAGGTGTGCTGAACGTCAATAATATCCGTGATATGGACAATGACCTGTTACACGGCAAACGTACTTTTGCCGGTTGGTTAGGTCAGACCGGTGGACGAATCTACCATTCGTGCTTAATCATCGGTTGTTTGGTGCTATTTGCGTTGTTCGGCCACTGGTGGGTGCTGTGCATCTTGCCGATATGGGGATGGCATTTATGGTTTGTGTGGACACACCGTCAGAACTTAGACAAGCAGATGCCGGTCTTGATGTTTTCTACGCTTATAGTGGCTATTTTAGCACTTATTTGACAAAAATTCCACATTTCTTTTGCGTATGTGGAAAAATTATCGTACCTTTGCAGTCGCAAAGGTTTTTTGAGTATGAAAGGAATCATATTAGCCGGAGGTAGCGCAACAAGGTTGTACCCTCTCAGTAAAGCAATCAGCAAGCAGATTATGCCGGTTTATGACAAGCCGATGATCTATTATCCGCTGAGTGCGTTAATGTTAGCCGGTATCCGCGAAGTGCTGGTGATCAGTACACCGCGTGACTTGCCGATGTTCGAGGAGTTGTTAGGTGACGGTAGTCGTCTGGGTATGAAGTTGAGTTACAAAGTGCAACTGGTGCCGAACGGCTTGGCACAAGCATTTGTGTTAGGCAAAGAGTTCTTGAACGGCGAACCGGGTTGCTTGATTTTAGGCGATAACATGTTCTACGGTCAGCATTTCGGACATATGCTAAAGGAAGCCGTTGCTTCGGCGCAAGAAGGCGGTGCTTGTATCTTCGGATACGAAGTAGCTGATCCGCGTGCGTACGGCGTCGTGGAGTTTGACAAGGACGGCAAGGTGCTGAGTCTGGAAGAGAAACCGGCAGAACCGAAGAGTAACTATGCCGTACCGGGTCTGTATTTCTACGACGAGACGGTGTGCGAGAAAGCGGCTAATCTCCAACCGAGTGCGCGTGGCGAATACGAGATCACGGACTTGAACAAGCTCTATCTGAACGAAGGCACGCTGAAGGTCAAACTGTTCAGTCGTGGGTTTGCATGGCTGGATACGGGTAACTGCGACAGCCTGCTCGAGGCCGGTAATTTCATTGCAACCATCCAGAACCGTCAAGGTTTCTACGTGAGCTGTATCGAGGAGATCGCATGGCGTAACGGTTGGATCAGTACGGAGCAACTGGCGGCGTTAGGCAAAGAGATGAAGACCGCTTACGGTCGCTATCTGGAGCGTTTGGCCGAGAAAGGACTCTAATTAAGGTGAAAGGTGAAAGGTGAGAGGTTATAGGTTAATATTCATTGCTCTTTGTTCCTTGTTCTTTGTTCATGTAAAGGCGCACGAGCACTATGTGATTCAGCACTACTCCATCAAGGACGGTATGAGTCAGAATACCGTGATGGCTATTCTGCAAGACCGTCAGGGTTTTATGTGGTTCGGTACGTGGGACGGTCTGAACCGTTTTGACGGCTACACGTTCGAGACCTACAAAGCGATGAATAACGGAGAAGCTGCGCAGGTGAATAACCGCGTGGTGCGTATCTTCGAGGATGAGTCAGAACGTATCTGGTGGAGCACGTACGACGGACATTACTACCGTTTGGATGCGGCGCGTAAGGTGACGACCGAACAGCCGTACGACAGTCTGCCGAGCGAGATGGTGGAGCAGATGACGGAGATGGACAAGAACACCAAAGTCGATTCGCGCGGTGTAATCTGGCAAGCAGACAACACGGACGGAATCATGCGGTATCGGTACGGTCAATGGAAACGGTTCAAACCCGCCTTGGACAGTCGGTATGCAGGTCGTCTGCGCGAGCATTTCTTCCTGCTCGAAGACAAACTCGGTCGCACATGGGTCAATCCGACGGGTGGAGGATGGAGTTACTACGACTACGATAAAGATGAATTGGTCTTCCCGATAGACGGTCTGACGAACATGATCCACACGGCCTATATCGACCGCGACGGACAGATGTGGATAGCGACCTACGACGGAGGTGTCGATTGTGTGAACATGGATCCGACGCCGTATCAACTACACGACATGCGTCGTTCAGACCGTGAAAACGGGGAAGTGCGTGCTTTCGCACAGACGAAGAAAGGCGAGATACTACCATTACTAAAGTCCGATAAACTCGTCTATTGCGCACTGGAGAGCTCGTACGGTATGCTGTACGGAACGAAAGGTAAGGGACTGATCAACATGACCACCAAGCAAACGGTGCCCACGAGTCATCTGGATATCTACGATGTTGTCGAAGGTAACGACGGTACGCTGTATGTAGCCACCTATGGTGACGGTGTGAATATCGTGCGGTGGAACGGATCGGGATGGAGCAAACCGCAAGTCATCGGTCCGGGAATGAAAGTGCGAGATATCGAGATCGTGGGAGACTATCTATGGTGCGGCACAACGACGGGTATCCTGCGGGTTAACTGCGCTACGAATGAGAGTTTGGTATTACCCAGTTACGATATTCGCGCCGTTTGTTACAGCCACGATAAGTTATGGTTCGGTTCGTTCGGTGGCGGTCTGCTAACGATTGATCCTACGGATCCAAACTTAGAGATCCAGCATGTCGAGACCTTCCATGATATCATTCTGAGCATGACCTGTGATACGGAGAATATCTGGTTCACGTCGGAGAGTAACATCGCGCAGATGGATCTGGAGACCGGTAATCTGTATTACTACGATGCCATGGACGGCGAGCACAATACGTATTTCACGGAGGCCGAAGCGCTCTGCACACCGGAAGGATTGATTCTGTTCGGTTATTCGAACGGGTATTGTTCGTTCGATCCGTCGCGTATCCATCGCTCGAGTTCCGTTCCACCTATCCGCTTCACGCGTATCGAGTCCAATGACCAGGAGTTGGAAGGCGACACCATCACGATTGCCAACGAGAGTAACCTTACCATCGAGTACGCAGCGATGGATTTTGTAGGCGTGGATAAGATCTTCTATTTCTACAAGATGGACGGCGTGGACAACGGATGGCGTGCGGCAACCGATCTGCGTCGTGTGACCTACAGTAACCTGGTGCACGGCAGTTATGTATTCCATGTGCGTTCCACCAATCGCGAAGGAAGCGAAGTGGACAACGAGAAGATACTGGTTATTCATGTGAGTCGTCCGACTTGGTTGGCTTGGTGGGCGATTATGCTGTATATCATCGGTATCTGTCTGTTCATTGGAATGACCATTTATACGGTCACGACCTACAACACCTTACGGCAGAAAGTGAAAGTGGAGCAACAAGTGACGGATATCAAGTTACGGTTCTTCACGAATATCAGTCATGAGTTACGTACGCCGTTGACGCTTATCGTGGCGCCGGTGGAGAACATACTGCAGAACGAGCGCATCAATCAGAGCGTTCGCAGCCAACTGGAGATCGTGCAGAGTAACAGCCAGCGGATGTTGCGTATGGTCAATCAGTTGCTGGAGTTCCGCAAGGTACAGAACCAGAAGATGAAGCTGAAGGTACAGCAGACCTTGTTGAGCGAGGTGGTGAACGAAGCTTGTGCTAATTTCCGGAAGGAAGCGGATGACAAACATATCCGTTTTGAGGTGGAGAACCGCGCAGAAGACTCGACCGTTTGGATTGACCGTGCGCGTATGGACACCATCCTTTGGAACCTGCTGAGCAATGCGTTTAAGTTCACACCGGCCGGCAAAGCTATTCGTGTGATTGTGGGTGACAAACCGGGCTTTGTGACGCTTACCGTACAAGACGAAGGTATCGGTATATCGCCGGAGAAACGCAATGTGCTCTTTGAGCGCTTCTCAAGCAATAACGAACTCAATAACAACAACTCGACCGGAACGGGTATCGGTATGAACCTGACCAAAGAGTTGGTTGATCTGCACCACGGTTATATCGAGGTGGAGAGCGAAGTGGGCAAAGGCACGACGATTACCGTACTGCTGCATACAGGTAAGGAACATTTCGACGACTCGGTTGAGTTCCTCGTGACGGATAACATCACGATGCCGGAGGTGGCACCTACGTTTGCGGATAAGATCGAACAACTGCAGCAAGAGCAGCAGGAAGACGCACGTACGATCCTGGTGGTAGATGACAGCAAGGATATGCGAGCCTTCCTCTCGGGTATCCTGAGCCGCGAGTACCATGTAGTGACGGCTGCAGACGGAGAAGAAGCGGAGCGTGTGGTTCGCAGTAAACCGATCGATATGATCGTGACCGATCTGATGATGCCGAACGTGGACGGTCTGGAGTTGACGCGGTTCGTTAAACAGAACCCTGATTTCGATTATATACCCGTTATTCTGCTGACCGCCAAGACCTCTATCGAGAGTAAGATAGAAGCGTTAGGGTACGGAGCGGATGACTACGTGACCAAACCGTTCGAACCGGAGTATCTGCGTGCCCGCGTGAATAATATCTTTGCTCAACGCACCCAGTTGGAGCAGAGTTACCGTCAGCGTCTAATGCGTCTGGAACCGCAGAAATACGACGAGACAATACCGGGCGATGCGTTCCTGGCCAAGTTGTTAGACGTGATGAACAAGCAGCTGGAGAACAACACGCTCACCGTGGATGATTTGGTAGATGATATGGGCATGGGTCGTACCGTCTTCTTCAATAAATTGAAGAGTATGACTGGTCTAAGTCCTGTAGAGTTCATTCGTGAGATGCGTATCAAACGTGCGGCGCAACTGTTAGAAGAGCGCCAACTGAACATCACGGAAGTGACGTATATGGTAGGTATGAACGACAGCCGCTATTTCGCCAAATGCTTCAAGAGCACCTACGGTGTCACGCCGAGTGAGTACCGCAAATCGATACTGGATAAGAATGGAAAGAAGAAAGGGAACAAAGATTAAGTGGTTGATTGGCAGTATGGTGGCATTGCTGCTTATCGGATGTAACAGCACGGCGCCTCAGCGTCCGAGTCAACGCAAAGGACAGGCTCCGGAAGCGGATAGCACGCAGTTAGCCGCGATGGAACTCAACATGCAACTGGCTAAAGCAGCGGACAAGGCGGTGATGGAAGCCGTTCAGGCACAAGAAGAGTCCTATGCGTTATACGAGAGCAAGGCGTGGATACATATTTACGACAACGGCGATGACCAACGCGACAAACCGCAGTTAGGACAAGCGTGCGACCTGCATATGCGCGTCTATACGTTCGATGAGCAGCTGTTGCTGGATACCGAAGGGAATTATATCCTCGGTAAGAGCGAACTGCCTTCGGCCGTAGAACGGAACGCATGCGAACTGAACCACGGTGCCAAAGCGCGTATGTATGTACCTTGGTACACGGCGTTCGGACAACAAGGAACGGCGTTCGTTCCACCCTATGAGAATGTAATAATTGATATAGAAATACGATAAATTGAGACCAATGAAAAAGATCGTTTTGGGTTTGACAATCGTGTTGGGTATCGCCCTCACGAGTTGTAGCGGAAACACCTACTCTTCGCAGCGTAATGCAGAAGATAAATTGATAGAGAACTATCTCTCGCGTAATCATATCAACGTGCTGATGGATGAGCCGGCAGATGATTATGAGTGGGCAGAGAATGACTACCTGCTTGTACCGGGGTACGATGATCTCTATTTCCATTTGCGTAACCGCGGTGACTCGCTGTTTATTGATGAGGACGGGGATACGACAAAGATCGATGCAATAGAACCCTTAGAGACCGTCGTAATGCGCTATAAGAAATTCGCACTCACGGAGAACGCGGATACGCTCAGTTATTGGTCAACGCTCGATCAGGCTTATCCGAATGAGTTCCAATACGGCAACACGACGCAATGCGAAGCAGTAGGATGGCATATGGCTGTCAAGTACATGAAGTACACGAATGCGGAGTGCCAGATCATCTGTCCGAGTAAGTGCGGTTTCTCTACAGACGCCAATTCCGTGACGCCGTATTGCTATATAATGAAAATGAAAATCAAACGTTGATATGAGTCTTGTTAAGAGTATTTCGGGTATCCGTGGCACGATTGGCGGTCGTGTAGGTGACGGTCTGAATCCTGTAGATATCGTTCGTTTCACGGCAGCTTATGCCACCCAACGTAGGGCTGCTATGCCGGATAACAACGTGATTGTAGTGGGGCGTGATGCCCGTCTGAGCGGACCTATGGTGGAACAGATCGTGTGCGGTACACTCATGGGGATGGGGTATGACGTCGTGAATATCGGCTTGGCCACAACTCCGACCACCGAGCTGGCTGTGACCGGCGAGAAAGCCGCAGGAGGTATCATCCTTACCGCCAGCCATAATCCCAAACAATGGAACGCACTCAAACTGCTCAATGAGCACGGCGAGTTCCTCAATGATGCCGAAGGCAAGGGTGTATTGGAGATTGCAGGGGCAGAGGATTTTGTTTTTGCCGAAGTAGATCAGTTGGGTCATATGGCAACCAAGGATTATCTGCCGTACCACGTAGAGCAGGTGCTGAAACTGCCCTTGGTGGATACCGAAGCGATTAAGAAAAAGCATTTCACCGTCGCTATTGATTGTGTCAACTCCGTAGGCGGACTGGCTATTCCGGCTATTCTAAAGGCTCTAGGCGTAGAGAATATCATCGAACTGAACTGCACACCGAACGGTCATTTCCCGCATAATCCCGAACCGCTGCCGCAACACTTGACTCAGATCAGCGACCTGCTGAAGAGCGGTAAGGCGGATGTAGGCTTTGTTGTTGATCCGGATGTGGACCGCTTGGCTATTATCTGCGAGAACGGAGATATGTTCGGCGAGGAATATACGCTGGTCAGCGTGGCCGATTATATATTGCGCCACACACCGGGTAATACGGTAAGTAATATGTCGTCAACTCGTGCGTTGAGCGATGTAACCAAGGCACACGGCGGTCAGTACAGCGCGAGCGCTGTAGGCGAAGTGAATGTAGTGGCGGAGATGAAACGTATGAACGCAGTTATCGGCGGTGAAGGTAACGGTGGTGTGATCTATCCGGCTTGTCACTATGGACGTGATGCACTGGTAGGAATTGCCCTTTTCTTGAGTCATCTGGCGCACCTGGATATGAAAGTGAGTGAACTGCGTCGTACATTACCTGATTACTGTATCAGCAAGAACCGTATCGATCTCACACCGGATACCGATGTAGATGCCATCTTAGCGCGTGTCAAGGAACTCTACACGAACGAAAAAGTGAACGACCGCGATGGTGTGAAGATAGATTTCGCACAAGGTTGGGTACATCTTCGCAAGTCCAATACCGAACCGATTATCCGCGTCTATTCCGAGGCTGCGACCATGGATGAGGCCAATGAGTTGGCGCAGAAAGTAATGGACGTTATTAGAGGTTAGAAGTTAGAAGTCAGAGGTGGCTAATTACTTCTTCATAGCAGGCGAAGCGTCCGGGGACATGCATGCAGCTGCGCTGATAGCGCAGATTCGTCAAAGCGATCCCAAAGCGCAGATAAGCGGACTCGGAGGAGACAAGATGGCTTCCGAGGGATGTCGTATCTATCGGCATATACGCCATATGGCCTTCATGGGTTTTGCTGCCGTCATCAGCCACCGGCGCGACATACGCGATAATTTCCGTATTGCCCGCGAAGCCATGCTCAAAGAGCAACCGGACGTACTTGTTCTCATCGATTATCCGTCGTTTAACCTACGTATGGCTTCGTTCTGCAAACGTCACCTACCCCACACTAAGATCTACTATTATATCCCACCGAAAGTGTGGGCTTGGAAGCGCAGACGCATCCACAAGATTGCTCGTCTGTGCGACCGTGTGCTGGGTATCTTCCCCTTTGAACCGGCTTTTTATGCCCAATACGGCTACTCTTGCGAGTACGTAGGTAACCCGACGGCAGAGCAGATGGTAAAAGTGCAAGGTGAGCGGTTAGAGGTGAGAGGAAAGAGTATCGCTATCCTGCCCGGCAGCCGTCCTTCCGAGATAAGCAACTGCTTACCGACGATGTTAGAGGCTGCACAGCGTTTTGAGGAGTATCAAGTGACGGTATGCGCTGCGCCGAATATAGGAGACGAGTTTTACGCACCCTATCTTCGCAATAACGAAAAACTAACACGTGATACCTATGCGACCTTACTGCACGCCTCAGTGGCTGTTGTCAATTCCGGAACGGCAACCTTAGAGACGGCATTGTTAGGTTGTCCACAGGTAGCGGTGTATCATCTGGCGTGCCCTACGTTCGTGGGACTCATTCGATGGGCTGCTCAACCGCTCATGTTCCGCATCAAGCACTTCACATTAGTCAATATCATCGAGAACAAAGAGGTGATCAAAGAGTGCATAGCCAATGACTTCACGGTGGACAAGGTAGCGGCTGAACTGGAGCGCCTGCTACACGACGAAACCTATAAAAAAGAGATGCTCGCTGCATACGAACACCTCATTTCTCTCTTAGGAACTCAGCCCGCTTCCGTCAGAGCGGCAGAAATCATCACATCGAGACCATAAGCGCTGCTAAGATATACGGCATTGCTCCGGCTAAGACACCCTTAGCCAGGCGCCACGTGTCGGTCGTATAGAAGACGAAGATGAGTGCCAAATCCGGAAAGACGCATACCAAGAGCAATTTGCTCAGCACACCTCCGGCTTGGAACTGCAGGGTCTGCAGCGGATACCATAAGTTCATCACGTCGATATACGTCAACCCGAAAGCAGCGGGCAGAATAAGTCCGACAAGGATGCCAATCCAATAGCGATCAAAGCGATCCATACTCCGTCCAATCAATCGTTAACGGCGTGATAGACAACAACTGATGATCCATAGCCCAGATATCCGTATCGGTGGCAGACGGTTCTTCATTCACAAACTCCCCGCCGAGTTTCCATCCATGCGTGATGCCTTCGGGCAGTTCGCTTTCTAATGGCGTCAGTTCATTCGTCCAGTGTGCACGGCACTGCCGTGTCCAGCGCATACCTTCTATCTCTCCCACCGGCGCATTGATATTAAAGCACGTGCGCGGTGCAATACCTTCTTCGTACAGATGTTGCGTCACTTCCACGAGGAAGGGTTGTAACCAATGCAGATCTACGTCAGGCGCATGACTGTCGATGGACCATCCGATGGCGGGAATACCTTTCTCTGCCGCCACCAGACAAGCGCCTATCGTTCCCGAATACATGGCGTTAATAGCGGCGTTCGAACCGTGGTTGATTCCGGAAACGACCAGGTCTATCTGCTTACCTGCGAACAGGTGCTCACGGGCAATCTTGATGCAGTCAGCCGGTGTGCCGTTGGTCACAAACACCTCGGCGCCGTTCAGGTCATGGTCGTCAATCGGACGTAAGTACATCGGTGTTTCCACACTGATAGCAGACGCTCTGCCGCTGCGCGGACCATCCGGCGCAATGACAGTCACATGACCTAACTTGGTCATCTCTTTGGCTAACAGGCGAATACCCGCTGTGCCCCATCCGTCATCGTTGACAACTACGATATTCATAGCATTCCTTGTTCAGTATTCAGTTTTCAGGGAACATTACCACTTCGTACATATTTCCGGCATCCACCAGTTTCTTGAGCGTAGCTTGTACCGTCTGTGCAGTGATAGCCTCGACAGCCGCTTTGTAATCGCGCACTTCGTTCGTACCGTACATGTAGTACATGTAAAGCGTCGAGCGCCAGAAGGTATTCTTTTCCAAGTCTTCCTGGAAATCCTTGAGCATCGACTCTTTCTCTTTCTGCAGGTCGGAAGCCAACGGTCCGTTCGCAATGATGGTCTGAACCTCTTCGTGGATGATCTGCATCAAGCGTTCCTGTTTCTGCGGATCGGTGTCAAACTGCATGATCAAGCCGGCACGCGGTTTAGGCAGCGCCACAACGTAACCATGCGTACCCACACCGTACGAACCACCTTCGCGCTCACGGATAGACTC
The DNA here is from genome assembly GCA_902769535.1 of uncultured Bacteroidales bacterium. Lineage (GTDB taxonomy): Bacteria > Bacteroidota > Bacteroidia > Bacteroidales > Paludibacteraceae > Colicola. The sequence continues at coordinate 59,831 of CACXPH010000009.1, read as the reverse complement.
CAGGTAACGCGTGCTGAGAATACGACCGATGATCTCCATATTCAGGTCATTCGCAAGAGTATACGGAATATCATACGAGGTATACTGGATACGGTTCGAGGCAGTAGTGGTCTCCATCTGACGGCTGAAATAGTTCTTCTGCTTACCCAGCGCTACGGTCACATGATGGTCAATTACCTCCTCATGAGCGCATTTCTTGGTCTTCATACCACCGAGCCACTGGCATACCATCTCCTGCACTTTCGGATCGTTCGGGTTGATGTTTCCCACGAAGACGAACGTGAAATCAGCCGGGTTGGCGAAACGTGCCTTATATACCTCTAAAGCCTTATCCAGACTCACTTTCTCCAACATTTCGTTCGTAACCAGTATGGTACGCTCCGAATGGTTGGTGCTCATCATCTGGATAGAGTCAGAGAAGATATTCTTCGGGTTCTTATCGCGGTTTGCCAATTGGTTCTTCATCAGGGACACAAAGGTCTCGTAGGCTTTCTCGTCACGACGCGGCGCGGTGAAATAGAGGTAGGTGAGTTGGAGCATCGACTCGAAATCTTTGACGGAGGAGGATCCTCTCATCTGCTCGATACTTTCAGAGATCTCCGGACTTACAGAAACGGTCTTGCCCGTCAGCGCTTTCTCTAACTGGGTATAATTGAAACGACCGATACCGGAGAGGCTAACAATCGCGGTAGCTGCTTGTGCGGACGGCAGGTCTTCGGTCTTCACTTGGCTCATACCACCTTTCGAGAAGGCACGCATCAAGATCTCGTCTGCCTTGAACTCCGTTGGTTTGAACACCACTTTGATACCGTTACTCAACATCCACTCGGTGATGCCTAACTCTTCATTGCGGTTCACAGATTTGATCTTCCCCTTATGCGGTGCTTTCTTCACTAACTCCGAGTCAAAAGCCTCTTCCACCGGTGCATCGATAGCCAACTCACTCTGTCCGGCCAGCGATGCCAAGATGGTCTCCTCCGACGGGATGTTCACGCCTTCTTTCTCGGGACCGGAGATAGCAACAGTCGGGTTCGGATGAATGAGCGCTTTCGCTACTTTATTTACTGTCTCCAGACTAACCATCGGCAGTACAGCCTGCACAAAATCATACTCCCATTGCATACCCGGCATTGCTTCTCCGTCCTCGAAATGGCGGATACACTCACGTGCAAGCGCGATGTTCTTGCGGGTATTTCGCTCGTTGAAGGCTGTGTTCATATCGTTCATCTTCTCGCTCTTCACGCGCTCTAACTCGGCGTTGGTGAAGCCGTAACGATGCATTTTCTCCAGTTGGAACAAGAGGTCATTATATGCCTCCGTCTCGCGACCTTCTTTCGGGATAGACACGGCGATAAAAGCATCCATCTTCTTGGCTATCTCGCCGTAGTAACAACCGGCGCCGGTGAAGGAGGCCTTCGGATCAAGAGACAACTCAGTGAAACGATTATCCAGCATTGTACACACCAGGTCACGCACCATCTCAATCATGTATTCCTGCGCAGTGCTTTGGAACGCTTCCGGCAGGGGGTCGAACTTATACTGCAACGTGATGCGGCTTCCTTCTGCCTCCGGATCAGTCACGATGGCGATCAACGGCTTGTCGTTATGGTTCACCGTGTAGATAGGACGCTCACCATAATTGACACGACGCGGTACGTTTGCCCACAGTGCTTTGATCTTCGCCTCGATGGTATCGACATTGATATCACCGACGACGATGATAGCCTGGTTGTCCGGACCGTACCATTTTTTGTAATAGTCACGTAGCGCCTGGTATTCGAAGTTATTGATGACAGCCGTGTCGCCAATCACGTCACGCTTGGCATACTGAGTACCCGGATACATCGCTTCCTGCATACGCGACCATATACGGCGTGAAGCTGTACGACGCGTACGCCACTCCTCTCGGATGACTCCACGCTCAGCATCGATCTCTTCGGGCAACAACAACAGACCGCAGCTCCAGTCGTGCATCACAAGCAACGCACTGTCGATAATTCCTTCACGGTACGTCGGCACATCCGACAGACGGTAAACGGTCTCATCGATAGAAGTATAGGCATTGATATTACCTCCGAAATTGACACCTACCGATTCAAAATAGTTGATGATGCCCTTACCCGGGAAATGCTCGGTACCGTTGAAGGCCATATGCTCCAGGAAGTGCGCCAGACCGTTTTGATGATCCTCCTCGAGGATAGCACCAACCGATTGCGCGATATGGAACTCACAACGTTGTTTGGGTTGTTCGTTGTGACGGATGTAATACGTCAATCCGTTATCTAACTGGCCGTACCGTACTTCGGGATCGATCGGCAGTTTCTCCGGCGCCTCTTGCGCCGAGACCATCATCGCTGCACACAGCAGCGCGATGCTAAGCAGGGTTTTGTTCATTATTCTCTGTAATTTGAGTTTCTTCTGTTTTCTTCTTACGAGGCGCACGTTTCTTAGGTTTAGCCGCTTCAGCCTCAACGATAGCAGCATTCACTTCCAGCAGTTCGTCACCACGACTCTTCCACGGACGCGGACCGAGGATACGCTCCACATCTTCGCTCGTGATCACCTCACGGTCGATGAGCAGTTGGGCTATCTGATGATGACCTTCCGCGTGCTCGGTCAGTATCTGTTTGGCTCGTGCCATCTGATCGGCGATGATACGCTGTGTCTCTTGGTCTATGAGCGCAGCTGTCTCGTCCGAGTAAGGTTTGGTAAATCCGTATTCATACCGACCTGTGGAGTCATAGAAGCTGACATCTTTGAGCTTATCGCTCATACCGTAGTACGCCACCATCGCATAGGCCTGTTTGGTAGCACGCTCGAGGTCATTGAGCGCGCCGGTAGAGGTCTGCTGCAGGAAGAGTTGCTCGGCTGCACGACCGCCTAAGAGCGAACAGAGTTCATCATTGATATGCTCCTCGTTGGTCAGTTGGCGCTCTTCCGGCAAATACCAGGCAGCGCCTAAGGCCATACCGCGCGGTACGATCGTTACTTTGACCAACGGGTTCGCCCAACGCAGCATCCAACTAATCGTCGCATGACCGGCTTCGTGGAAAGCAATGGATCTCTTCTCGTCTTCAGTCATGATCTTGTTCTTTCGCTCCAGACCGCCTACGATACGATCGACGGCGTCCATGAAGTCCTGTTTGCCTACTTTCTTACGTCCGCCGCGCGCAGCAATCAGCGCTGCCTCGTTGCATACGTTGGCAATATCTGCTCCCGAGAAGCCCGGGGTTTGTTTGCTTAAGAAATCAACATCGACCGTTTCGTCTAACTTGATCGGACGCAGATGCACTTGGAAAATCTCTTTGCGCTCTTGTAAGTCCGGTAACTCGACATGAATCTGTCGGTCGAAACGTCCGGCACGCAGCAGGGCTGCGTCCAGTACGTCAGCACGGTTCGTAGCTGCCAGGATGATCACACCTGAGTTCGTACCGAAACCATCCATCTCTGTAAGTAATTGGTTGAGCGTGCTCTCACGTTCGTCGTTACCACCGGTCATCACCCCCTTACCACGCGCACGGCCGATTGCGTCGATCTCATCAATGAAGATGATCGCCGGTGCTTTCTCTTTCGCCTGGCGGAACAGGTCGCGCACACGGCTTGCACCTACACCGACGAACATCTCTACGAAGTCACTACCTGACATCGAGAAGAATGGCACATCTGCTTCTCCGGCTACCGCCTTTGCAAGCAATGTCTTACCTGTTCCCGGAGGGCCTACGAGTAACGCACCCTTCGGTATCTTAGCTCCAATCTCCGTATATTTCTTGGGGTTCTTGAGGAACTCGACTATCTCCTGCACTTCCTGCTTGGCGCCGTACAGACCGGCTACGTCTTCGAACGTCACCTTGTCTTTCTTCTCCTTGTCGAACAACTGCGCTTGCGCCTTACCAACACCGAAGATACCTCCGATGCCGCCACCGCTACCTACGCCGCGACTCATATAGACGAAGAACAGGATCAGCAACGCGAAAGGCAGGATATTGACGAGGATCAGGTACCAGTAGTCATGCGACTTAGCGTACTTCACGTCAATGGCCGCTTGGCCGTCCGCCTTACGACTTGCGTTCACACCATCGATATATTTGGAGAACTCCTCTATCGAAGGTACTTGCGTCTTCAGCACACCGCGTGCTTTCTCGCCGTCACCTTGAGAGCCGAACACTAATGTATAACTCTGCGGCTTGACCGTGGCTTTCGCCATCAGGTCATCCGTCACTTCGATCTTCTCTATCGCGCCGGCCTCAACATAAGCCGTCAACTTGGTATAACTCAACTCCTTGCTGGCACCCTGTCCTTGCTTATCCCCAAAGAAATAAAAACCTATCAGCGCGAACGCGAAGGTATAGAAAAGGATGCTTATCCATCTCCGTGGGCCACTCGGCTGATTGCTTCGCTGCGGCGCACGGCGCTTCTGTCTATTATCTGCCATGGAAAATCAAAAATCTAAAATCATAAATCATAAATATCACAGAACATCCTCGAGTTCTGTGATTTTACCATCTGCCCAGAGGTGCTCTATATCATAGAAAGCACGCGGCTCACGCTGCATGACGTGCACGAAAATCGTACCGTAGTCCATCGCGATCCACTCGGCGTTCTCCTGGCCCGACACACTTAGCGGATGCACGTGCGTCGTCGTGCGTACGAAGTCATCTATCTCATCCGCTATAGCCGACACTTGTGTGTTACTCTGACCCTCGCAGATAATCATCATCTCCACCGGTGCTTCTTTGATTTTCTTCAAATCAATCGTCACAATTCGTTGTCCCTTACGATTTCGGATACCCTCTACAATGGTTTCCATCAATTTCTTTGTCGTTACTTCTTTCATGAATAATTAAAAACTTTTGCGACTGCAAAAGTACTGCTTTTTTTTGAATTGTGCAAATTAAACACAAAAAAAGCGAGCCTCAACCCGCTTTTTCTCACATTTTCTCGAGGAAATCGGATAGGCAGGCCTGCCACACTTTCCAATCATGACGGCCTTTCAGTTCGATGAACTGATGCCTGTATCCTGCCTTGATCATGCGCTTGTGATAGCGCTTTCCGCTGGCTTTGAACATATCCTTGGTGCCTACATAGACGTAATAATTCTGCGTGGAGTCTTTGGGCAACTGATCTTTATGCAAGACAGGCGAGAAGAGTCCCACCGAATGGATACAATCGGGTCGGAGATTAGCTACATTCGCAGCTATTCGTGCACCGTCACTCAGACCAGCTATCGTGCAATATCCGGACACTGCGTAGGTCGTATCCACCATCGCCATCAGTTCACTGATAGAGTATTCTATCTCGTGCTCTCGGCTGACACGACCGTAGCGGAAGAGATAGCGGCAGAGGTTCTTACGGCCGGGATGCACTTTGTAGGGCCATTTATTGCAATCGGGCATGACCAGTATCATAGGCGGACAGAGACCTTGTGCTATCTTGGCAGCGAGGGTGTCCAAGGCGTGCCCTTTCTCCTGCCACGAACCTTCGTAACCGTTGATGCCGTGTATCAGATACAAGACCGGAAAAGGACCTTCCCCCTCCGGTATATAGATATCAACATTCCTACTTAGTTTCTCGGCGCTGCAGAACCAGGATGTATGAATGAGTTCAGGCGATGCGGCGATAGAATCGGATGACCTCGCGGCTAATGGAAGTAAACACAGGATAATGAAGAGGATAAATCGCATATTTCGTAGAATCAATGGCTTTTTGGAACATCTCAATAAGGACTTGGGCACAGTTGGCTATCTCGTATTGCTTCATCGACTCGGCATATTTGAAACCCATTGCCCAGCGCTCTTGCGGATGGTCAAACCAGTAGTCGATCCGTGCAGCCAAGGCCTGTGCGTCACCTGCGGGATACCTACTGCGGTCGTCGAGTGCATAAATGGCCGTGCCGGAATATTGGGCTTCGGCAATAACGGGTACGACCGCCTGTTGCAGGGCTTCGGTAATACTCATTCCTTCTACTTCCACCAAGGCGCAATGCACCGCCAGATCGGCTTTGGCTGCCAGTTGACGCAAGCCTTCGCGGTCATAGAAACCCACTGTCGGTTGATAATCCACTACGCCATCCTCATAGAGTTTGTTCGCCATCTTGGTGTACTGATCTAACTTCGGTCCACGACCTGCGATATGCAGCCGTATACGCTTTGCGTATTTGCTGAGCCGAATAGCCTTGTAGAGGGTCGGTTGGTCTTTCTCTACGGCCGTACGACCGATATAAATGAGGTCTAAAGGACGCTCGGGATCCAAGTAATCTGTAGGAGGTGTCTTAGGACGAATACACTTGTCGGGAATAACGCCGTTCGAGAGGGTGAAACATTTGGCTTTCACACGATGGCGAATCAGACGATCCCGTACGTTGTCCGTAGGACACTGCAGGTATTTATAGTTGTCGTAGAACACACGGCACCAGTAGCGATAGAGGATCTGACAGATGAGGTGTCCTCCTGTAAAACCTAAACAATTATATACAATATTTTCCGGGTGCACGTGATACGTGCCCGTGATGGGTTTGCCGAGTTTGCGTGCCCAGTTCATCGCCGCGTGATGCAGGAAGAACGTCTCTTCGAGATGGATGACATCCGCCCAACGCACCGCGTCTTCCACCGTTTTTCCGTGCCAGTCCGCATAGGCGTAACCAAACGAGTCCAACATAGGTTGCATCAACGGGAAATGGAATTTCTCCATCGGATAATCGGGTTGCGGACCATCGGGATTCTCAAAATTCTTTCCGGATAACACTCGCACTTCCTGTCCCGCATCGCGCAAGGCTTGCACGGTTCTTCGTGCTGACTCATCAAGACCGTTGCCTTGACTAAAATAGCTATTCACTACAAACAGAATCTTCATATTTCCATTCTTTTTTGTTAAATCACCGGCAAAATTACTGCTTTTTGATTACATACACAACATTTTGCGAATAATCGTAAATAGAATACTAAAAATAACACAGAAATATGACATATAGTATAACTTATATTAATTTCAGTACATACAAAAAAAGAGCAGCCGTAGCTGCCCTTCATACACCACACACTATACAATTTAATCAAAGACTTTATGTCATTGCATAGATGAGAAAAAATAGTCGGTTACCCATTGCGGCATCTTAGCGTCGTTAAGCCATCTTACGGATATACTCCATGATGACATCAACAGCAGCGTCTTCCGTCAGTTCGTCCATCGAGAGCACGAGTTGGTAGTTGCGGGTGTCGTAACGGGAAAGACCTGTTTGCTCTTTGATATAGTTCTCGCGCATCTGGTCGATTTTCTCGATGGTCATGCGTGCTTCTTCTTTCGACATATTCTGCTCACGCGCTACACGTGCCATACGGCATGGCATGGATGCCTGAATGAAGATACTCAGATGGTTCGGGTGGTCGCGGAAAATATAGAAACCGCTACGACCGGCGATGACGCACGATTCCTCTTTGGCAAGGCCCTTCAGGAACTCGATCTCTGCCCGGAAGACAGACTCGGATTCAATTCCCATCTGGTTAAGATTGTACTCTTCTTCCGAGAAGGTCATCTTACGTTTGAATTCTGCCCACCAGCCTTGTTCCTGACCTTTGATTTTCTCGATTTGCTCGACGGAGATACCATATCGATCTTGCAATGCCTTGATGAGGGCTTTGTCATAATACTCAACGCCCAGTTTTTCAGCCAGTTTACGACCTACGGTGCGGCCACCGCTACCTAACTCACGATTGATCGTGATGACAAATTTGTTGTTCGGATTCATAATATTAAATTTTTAGTGTTATTCTAAATAGCGTTTGCGTAATAATTGGATGTCCTCTTTGGAAAGGAGGAGTTGGTTCTGAAGGTAAGCAATCATGCCGCCGAACTCACGGTCGATGAAGTCGAGGGTGCGACGGAAATTTTTCGTGCTGACACCCATGAAGGCTTGTATGACATCCATCTCCGCCTCGCCTCCGCCGCGCGCGATAACATCGTCATTGAGCCGTGTGACCAGTCCGCGGTAAGCCTTGTTGGAACGGTCAAAATCGGCGATGATCGTTTCTCTATCCACTCCTAAGGCAGACAGGATAAACGCTGCTCCCCAACCGGTTCGGTCCTTACCTTGGAAACAATGCCAGAGTACCGCGCCTTCGGGTGTCTCCACGATCAGACGGAGAAAGGTGGCATACTGCAGTTGAGAATATTCGGAGCGAATGAGGGAGGGGTACATATCCGCCGCCATGGCTTGCACCTCGGGATAGAACGAATAGTTGACTATATGCCGCTCGAGATCGAGGAAGGCTTCCTGCGGGATGGGTTGTTCGGTCACACGCTCGGCACTGAGGTCGATGGTCGGCAACAGGTGATGCGTAGCACCCGGTACTTCGCGATCGGGTAGGAACTGCGCCTCACCTAATGACCGAAAATCGAAGATCCGACGCAGGTGGTACTCGTTCTGCAGACGACTGATGTCTTCATCGGTGGCGTCATGCAGATGGGCTGTACGCAGTAGCATTCCGCTACGTACTTTGCGTCCCTCATGACCGATCATGCCGCCGAGATCGCGAGCGTTGATTATATTATCAAAGATAATATTCATTGTTTTTCGGGATTACGTAATGACGTAATTGCGTTATTACGAATTAAATACCTCATTAATCAGTCGTACGAACTCTTGGTAGGCAAAGGTGTCACTCAACTCGGACAAAGAAGCTGCGAGACCGCGATAATGCCATTCGTGCGAAGCTTTGTTCTTCACATGGAAGATAGTCCACAGTTCGTCACCTTTGGTCTGATAGTCCCGCCAGATGGCGCGCATGTTACTCAGTTTATCTCCCATCGCTACGATCTTGGCGTCGTGCGAAGCGGCTGCCAGACGGTCGATAGCGGCTTGCTTACGTTCGTGCCAACTGTCCTCTTCGGAGACTCCTTCGGTGAACTGATCGGACTCGGCATGCACCAGTTCCGCCACACGGTCTCCGAACTGCGTACGGATGTCTTCTACCGTCACGTCCGTATCTTCGATGGTGTCATGCAGCGCAGCCGCTGCCAACAGTTCCTGATCGGGTGTGATAGTAGCTACGATCTCGACGGCTTCCATCGGATGAACGATATAAGGAAAACCTTTACCGCGCCGTTCGGTGTTGTGATGCGCTTGAACGGCGAAGATGATTGCGCGGTCAAGCAGGGAAGTATCAAGATACTTATTTGACATTTGAGATTTTAAATTTGAGATTTAATAAATGACGCCTTCAAGCATGGCACGGAATTGGGGCATCGGACAGTGCGTGTCACGCTCGATCATGATGGTCTTGAGACCGGCGTAGATACGAACAACCTTTTCTACCTCTTCGAGGTCAGCATTCGGACCAAAGTACTCACGAGCAAAACCATCCCAGAATTTGCGTGCGGTAGCATTGGACATATGGTTCACTTCCATGGTCCATGTTTCGTCATTGAGGCAACAGCATAGATAGACCATGCCGAGGTCGAACATAGGATAACCGTAACAGAAATCACCGAGGTCGATGAAGTATTGCGTATGCACACCATCTTTATCCGTGAAAATGCCGTTACCGAACTGCAAATCCCCATGGATGGCCGTGTCCGCATCCGGAGCAGCTGCAATGAAATCATGCAGTTTGGTCTTCTGTGCCGGCGTGAAATCCGGATTGTTCTCCAGCATGCGATAGAGGCGGTCTTTGACGGATTCGAACTGCGTGGTGTCCACGTGAATGGAGTGCAGTTTCTTGCAGAGCTGCGCGAACTCACGTCCGAACTCAGGTGCTTTCTCGGGTTCGTCACCGCAGGCACGCGAATAGGATTTCTTGCCGTCAATGCGTCGGAAACGAATACCAATGCGCTCGCCGTCTGTCACGAGGTCGCCTGGTTCCGGAGTAGGGATGCCTGCAGCATAGACCTTCTTCGCCAGTTCGAGTTCGAGCGCGGCTGCCTCGAAATTGCGGAAGTACATCTTCATCATGATCGACGGATCGGTCTTATGGTTATAACTCGCACCGTTAGCTCCTTCGCCGGTACGTACGTAGTCGTTGAGATCTATTAAAATAGGGTTCATATTTTTCAGGATTACATAATTACGTAATTTCGTTATTACGATTTATTCATAAACGGCAAGTTAGAGGCCTGTTTGAAGGTGAGGTCCGCCAGTTCTTCGTTCTGCGAATCATGTCCGTTGAGGGCATTGAAGAAGCGCAGCAGGCCGATCTTACCACCGCCTTGCGAAAGGATGCACACGATGCAGATGTTCTGCAGTCCGACAGCGGACGAGATGATATCAAGGTCGGTATTTCCCAACTGATGGCGTGCAAGCGCATAGGCGTCTTCCTCGTAGGTATTACGCAGACGCGCCACATCGCCTAAGGTGTTGCATCCCAACTCTTTGAGCACTTTTAGGTACCGGATTAACGGCACTTCTTGGATCTCCGCTTGATTGATAGCCGCAATGCGTTTGTTGAGTTTATCAAACGGTCGTGCATTCAGGTAACTACGGAAAGCGTCACCGTCCAACAGTACATCGTCCAGTTGTCCGTTTTGTACCAGTTGTTGTACGCGACGACGATAGTCGTTAATCTCTGTCCGGATGTGACTGAACTCGTCATCGGCTATCTCCAGTAGGCCTGCCAGTCGGTTGATTCGTCGCATGTACTCGCGCGGAATCTCCACGCCGGACTTATAGCCGTTATCATGATTAATTGCCGCCCAAGCGTGTTGGAGTGTGGTACGTAGTTGCAGTTCGAAGCGGTAGTCATAACCCGGCAGACGGCAGATATAGTGTAGCGAGTTATACCCGAAACTGTCCAGTTGGTGCAGTTTACGCTTATCGACGGAGTTGGTCCAATCGATCTCGAAGAGCTGTTCCGCCATGGCGGCAATACGGTCCACGTCGTCGGTATAGAAGGTGATGATACGCGCACCAAGGATGTCGGTGATGTCGCTGAGCGTGGCGTACTTAGAGCCCTTGAGTGCCAGTTTGCCCGCCAGACTCTCTTCGGTCTTGATACGCGTCTCGACGGCTGTCACAATGAGTCCGTTGCGCTCTAAGGCTTCCTTCAGGATACGCGTGACTTCGCCTTGCATCTGTTCGAACACAGGCTTCGCTTCGCGGTACTCCTCCAGCAGCATTTCCGAATGTAGGTCCATAAAACGTTTAGCGTTTAAAGTTTAGAGGATTTCGAAGAGGCTGATGAAGCCGGTCATCATGAATACTTGACGGATGTCGGCATTGATAGCCCGAACCTGCAGTTTGCCGCCTTTGGCAGCGGACTCTTTGCGCAAGGCAAGGAACAAACGCAGACCCGACGAAGAGATGTACTCCAGTTCAGAGCAGTCCAGAATGATGTGTTTAGCAGCTTGTTCTGCGAGTGCCTGGAAATCCGGTGCAATCTCTGCAGCCGCAGCGGTGTCTAATCTTCCGGAGAGTTGTGCAACCAGTTGCTCGCCCTCGTTAACGATGTTGATTGTCATATGATTATAATTTTTTTGTTAATGTCAGAATATTCTTATTGTCTTTGCGTTCATAGCGGATGTCATCCATGATCTGGCGAACGAGGAAAATACCCAAACCGCCAATCGGGCGGTCTTCTGCACTCTGCGTCACGTCCGGATCTTCCTGTTGCGTCGGGTCGAACGGTACACCGCTGTCGGTAATGGTGAATACCAGCTTGTCGAACTTGTCGCACTCTATGAGCACTTGTCCGCTCTTACCCGGATAGGCGTATAGCATGACGTTACTTACCGCCTCTTCGAGCGCCAGGTTGATCGGCATATTGAGTTCTTGCGGAAGACCGATCATCTCCACCCACTCGGCGAGCGTCGGTATCTGCTGGATATCATTACGCATGACGAGGGAGTAATGGCCTGAGCTCATTTGAGATTTGACATTTGAGATTTGAGATTTGTCTAACAACCGGATGGCGAACATGGTCAGGTCGTCGCTCTGCTCGGCATCACCTACAAACGCAGCCACGGCTTGCTGCATCGTCTGGATGAGTTCTTGCGGACTCTGCTCGCCGCTCGCCGCTAACCGCTCATCCATCCTCTGCTCCCCGAACTGTTCATGTGCGCTGTTCTCTGCTTCGGTCAAGCCGTCAGTATAGAGGAACAGGGAGTCACCGATCTCCAGTTTCGCTTCTTGTTCCTGATATGCAAAGCCACCCAGCACACCGAGAGGAAGATTCGGTGTACAATCTAATTGGTGTATGGTGTATGGTGTATGGTGTATGGGGGCATTGTGACCGGCGTTGCAGTATTTGAGTTCACCGGTGGAGAGGTCGAGTGCACCGAGGAACAAGGTGACGAACATACTCTGGTCATTACCTTCTCCGCTGAGGCTGTCGTTCATCTGCGTGACAATCTGCGCCGGGCTGTTCAGGTAGGACGAGAAACTGCGGAAGATAGAACGCGTCATCGCCATCACGATGGATGCCGGTACACCTTTTCCACTCACGTCACCGACGCAGAAGAACAGTTTGTTCTCGCGGATAAAGAAATCAAACAGGTCACCACCTACTTCTTTAGCCGGAATCACTTCACCGTATGCATTCAGGTACGGATAGTCCGGGAATGGCGGGAAACGCGTCGGCAGCATTGCCATCTGGATCTTACGCGCGATATTGAGTTCGTTCTCGATACTCTGGTTACGCGCTGTCGATTCGACCATACGTTTGGTGTTACGACCGGCGTACCATACAATAAGGATGAGCATTGCCAGGCCTAAAAGCATCAGCAATCCAACGATGCGTCCGATATGATTGAGGTCGCGGAAGAGTTCCTCTTCGGGAATGATGATCTCGATGTGCCAACCGGTGGCATCTATATCTTCTCCATAGATATTATATCTGCGCCCGGGCACGGTATCCGGCGCAGGTACGATCTCCACGCCAGTACCGGAACGGATGGTATAATAGCTGTTTGGATAGACCTGCAGATATTCGGAGATGTTCTTGAGTTCGTCCAGCGACATATCGATACATACGACAGCCACCACTTTGCCGTTTGCGTCGTGTACAGGGCATGAATAACTGACCACATAGGTCTTCGAACCCGAATCGTCCAAGTACGGCTCGCACCACCGGCAACTGTCATACACCAAGCCATTTTGATACCATTCCATTTGGGTGTAGTCATGGGTGGCACTACCTATCTGACGCGTGTAGATACTATCCTCCGAGAAACGGCTGCTGCAGATCTCGAAGAACTCCCCTTTTTTAGGGAAATAGTTAGGAATGAACGCGACCGCCATGCTGGTGTTGGCGCGCAATGTACTTACTGCCAGCCGAGTGGCGGCGAAGATATAATCCGGTTCGTTAATATGCTTTTGAACCAGCAGCGCCAAACCCTTAGCGGCTGTTTCCATTTCGATAGCATGAACATCTATCTCCAGTTCCGCACGACGTAACTCGGTCTTGGCACGTTGCTCCGCTTGTTGACGGATGGCAGCGCGGCTGGTGAAGTACATAAGGCAGGAGATAGCCTCCAATGCTACTGCCGCAACGAGGATGATCCATAGACCACCGTGGTCTTTCTGTGTTTTCTTTTGAGAGGGTTTATTCATAATGGATTAGGGTAGCGGAGTTAAAGGATACACGACGTTGACGATCGTAATCCACGCATCAATATTAAATCCCAAAAACATGGTTTTTCTCTATATTTTCACGCTGCAAAGGTACAAAGAATTTTTTAGATATGCAAATAAAAATGCAAAAACGACCAAATCAGTATTCACTATTCTACTTTCCCAGCAAGAAACGGAGGGGAATATCTAGACGGGCACGCCAGTATTTCTCTTCGTGGGCCGCACCCGGGAAGAAACGGTACATGAAATGGTCTTCGTCCCATCCGGCAGCCCAAAGTGCCTGATTGATGGCATCCTGCGACTCGGCATAATTGGCATCAAGGGTCTGGTCGCCGCGATCGAAATAGAGCAAACAACTATTGGGTGTCAGATGCTGCAGCAGATAGGTGCGATAGGCCGTAATCGCGTCCGGATCAGGATGATTCACATCCGCTGCCAGGGTGCTATGCGTGGACATACAGGCTGCGCCGGCAAAGACCTGCGGGTACTTACAAAGCGCATAAGACGAGATGAGTCCACCGCAACTGCTACCCATGATCCATGTATGGTCACGATCGGGATAGGTGGAATACGCCGAGTCGATGAAGGGCTTGAGTTCCTCGATAAGAAAACGCAAGTAGTCATTGCCATGCGGCGTGCCTAAACCGTCGTAGAGTTGTTTACCGGCCGGAAGCAGTTCGCCTACATCGTCCGGACAGTACTCCGCTACGCGGTCCATGGTGTTGGTCCGGTTATCAATACCCACGACGATCGTCGGACGGATACGACCGAGGTTAACGAGCGAGTCCATCGCTTCGTCCACACCCCACTCCTGATGGTTCCAGGTAGTGGTAGCATCGAAGAGCATAGTACCGTCGTGCATATAGAGCACATCGTATTTCTTGGTCGCACTATAGCCTTCCGGCAACCACACACGGATCGTGCGACTCGGAACGAACTGCGACTTGAAATTATAATGCATCACAACCTTACTGGGTTCTACTTGTTCGGGTTCCTGCGGTTGACAACCCGCAAGGTGTATGCTGCCGATTAGCAGCGCTGAGAGAAGGAAGAGTTTTTTCATATTATCCGACATTAAATTGGCTACCTCCAATGAACTCACGGAGGATGGATGTTCTGGGTATAAACGAAGCCTCAAGGCCTTCGAAGAACGAGAGGTAATAGAGCAGTTTGGCAGCCACCTTGTATTCGTCTGCGGCTGCAGGAACGGTCTGCAGCGCCGTCTCTACTGTATAACGGATGGCTGGCAGTTCGTAGGTCATAGAGGTATCGAACTCTACATCGGCTTCGGTGCGGAACGGTTCTATCCATTTCTCTTCGCCTTCGCGCACATCCGCCCAACCGGAGATGGTCTGTAGCGGAGTTTTGCCACGCGTACGATAATCACGACTCATGCGTCGAAGAAGCCGATGGACATACGTCGGGATCCAAGTCTCACCATCTAACGAGACAGGACTCATCGGCGAAGCGAAGATCTTGAATTTATCCTCATCTCTCAGATGGCGCGTCAGAATCGGGTTAAGTGCATGGATACCCTCCATCACCAGTACCGCCTCTTTCTCCAGACTCAGCGTCTCTCCCGGATACTCTCGTGTCTCATCTGCGAAATTGAAAGTAGGCAGCAATATCTCCTGTCCGGCCACGAGCGCTTTCAGATCGTCTTCGAGTTGATGGAGATCAATGGCATAGACGGACTCGTAGTCTTTGGTTCCATCCGGTTTGAGCGGGGTGAGGGTTCCGTTCAAGTACCAGTTATCCAGGGACAAGGCCACGGGTTGTTTACCTTGTGCAAGCAGTTCGAGACAGAGTTTATGACTGGTACTGGTCTTGCCACTCGAACTGGGTCCGGCAATGAGTACGACGCGTGCACCGCGAGAAACGATCTCCCGCGCGATACGCGTCAGTTGTTCGGCATGGTAGGCTTCTCCTTCCGCCACCAGTTCGTCCGCATGACCGGACTCAATCATCTCATTGATATACGCCACACGGCGTTTGTATTCTTCTAACATATTATTGCGGATCTACGTCTATGATTAATTTCGTGTTTTTATTCGATGGAATCGAGAAAATTTGCTCTATACACTCTTTCAGTCTTCGTTTGGCTTCGGCGATAGAAGCAGTGTTCTCAATACGCAGGGTGAGCTCGCGAAGTGTATACGCTTGCACACGTTCCACGGAAGGAATGATAACACCGGACACACGAGGTCCGAATATACGACTGAGATAGGTCTGAAGTTGCGTTGCCACTCGATGCACACGCACGGCATTATGGTCACGCAGTTGCAGGCGGATGATCCGATAGAATGGTGGATAGTTGAACAGTTGGCGCTCGGCTATCTGCTGGGTGTAAAGGGCATTGTAATCATGCGCCTGCACCATCTCAAGCACTTTATTCGATGTATCGAAAGTCTGGATGAGCACTTCGCCTTTGGTGCCTTTTCGTCCGGCACGTCCTGCTACCTGTTCGAGCATCTGATAAACACGCTCGTAGGCGCGGAAGTCGGGTTGGTTAAAGAGCGGATCGGCATTGAGCACCGCTACCAGACGCACATCGTCAAAATGGAGTCCTTTGGTTACCATTTGCGTTCCGACGAGAATATCGCATTCGTGGTTGGCGAAAGCATTGATGATATCCTGGTATGCGGATTTATTCCGCGTTGTATCCAGATCCATACGCATCACACGTGCCTCAGGAAAGAGCGTCTGTATCTCATCCTCGATACGTTCGGTACCGAAGCCGATGGTCTTATACTCACCTCCGCAGTGCGGACAGACAGCCGGTATAGGTGCATGATAACCGCAGTAATGACAACGCAGTTCATGTTCGCGCATATGGAGCGTCATAGGCACGTCGCACTGAATACAACGAGGCGGCTGACCACAGTTGATACACTGTATCTGCGGGGCATAACCGCGTCTGTTCTGGAAGAGAATGACCTGCTTATGGTCTGCCAGACATTCCCGTATACGCGCGATAAGCGAATCACTAAAATGGCCTTCCATCTCCTTGCGCTCGTACTGCTGCCGAAGGTCTATGAGTGTGATAGCCGGCAGTTCAACGCCACCGAATCGTTCGGAGAGCGTCACCAGGCCGTACGTACCTTTCTGCGCCAGGTAATACGACTCTACCGAGGGTGTCGCTGTTCCCAACAGCACTTTAGCCTTATGCTCTTTCGCCAGGACAATGGCTGTCGCGCGCGCATGATAACGCGGGTTCGGTTCCGCCTGCTTATAACTCGGGTCATGCTCTTCATCTACGATGACCAGTCCGATATTCGGGATGGGCAAGAAGACCGCACTTCTTGGTCCCAAGACCACGAAGTTATTGGTGATTTCTGATTGTTGATTTGTGATTTGTTGATAGCACTCTTCCCGTTCGGCATCGGTCAGACGACTATGATAGACCATGAGGCGATCACCGAATATACGTTGCAGACGCGATGTCAGTTGGGTGGTGAGGGCTATCTCCGGCACGAGATAAAGGACGTTCTTGCCAGCCTCTAACTGCGCTTGGATGAGATGGATATAGATATCCGTCTTACCGGACGAAGTGACGCCATGCAGCAATACGATATCCTTTCCTGAATTCCAAAAAGTTCCGATGGAATCGACTGTTTTCGCCTGTGCAGGCGAAAGTGCATGCATGGGTTCGATCGGCCCTGTATAAGGTGCCATGTGCGCTCGTCGACGTGTAGGCGGGTTAAGGAGCCGTTTATCCAGACCGGCAGGCAAAGCTGCAGCCATCACATCGCCTAACGGACACATGTAATAGGTGCTCATCCATTGCCAGAGCGCTAACTGCTCGGGTGATACAGCAGGTGCCGTCTCACTGACATAGGAGACAGGTTTAATCTTAGATGCAAAAGATTCGTCGATAGGTTCGGTATGTTCCCGCAACACAATACCTCGCACCGATTTGTTCATCAAGGGCACGATAACGCGTGTACCCGGTGTGGGTATAGACAAACCATCCGGGACGCTATAGGTGTAACAGTCTCGGATGGCTAAAGGTAATATGACATCAATAGTTTTCAGCGGCTATGGCTTTGTTATAACACTCACGGCAGAGGGGTTCGTAACTATCCGTTTCACCTAACAAGACGCGCTTGTCGGAAGCCACGAGACGGTGGCTCACGTACGCCAGATCACCGCAGTGGACACAGATGGCATGGGTCTTATACACATCATCGGCAATAGCCATGAGCGCCGGCATCGGACCGAAAGGAACACCCTTAAAATCCATATCCAGACCGGCACAGATAACGCGTATACCTCGGTCAGCTAACTGTTTACATACATCCACGATACCCATATCGAAGAACTGCGCCTCGTCAATACCGACTACATCGATATCATCGACCATCAGCAGGATATTCTGACTGCTATCGACAGGCGTGGACTGGATGACATTGCGGTCGTGGCTGACCACATCTTCTTCGCTGTAACGCACATCAATAGCCGGCTTGTAGATCTCCACACGCAGTTTGGCAAATTTAGCACGTTTCATACGACGGATGAGTTCTTCGGTCTTGCCACTGAACATCGATCCGCATACCACTTCGATTGAACCCTTACGTAAGGACGGGCCTTTGGTGTCTCTTTCGGAAAACATAAAACTATTTACGATTTTATCATTTACCATTTATTCATTTAAATGAATATCCTGCGCATTCATCTGGAGGGTAGTGCGACCGCGATAAGTATTCTCTTCAAGATAGAAACATACATCGACGGAATTACCGTTTTGCAGATGGGTAGCTTTGTCGCCTTGACCGAACGCGATACCGTCCATCGCTACCACCTGGTCCGTAAGATCCAGATGCAGATGACGGCCATCGCTTACCGCACGCGTGTTCCGATTGTTGATCAGATGACGGCATAAGAAGAGCGGACGTTCGTTCCCTGGTCCAAAAGGCTCGAGGCACTGCAGGATCTTGTACATCTTCCAGTCCATATCGCTCAGTTCCACTTCCGCCTCCACATCGAGTGTCGGGCATTGTTGGTCGGGAGTGATATGCGCTGCCACATACTGTTCAAAACGCCGTTGGAACTCCGGCAGGTCTTTGAGATGCATACTGAGTCCAGCCGCGAACTTATGTCCACCAAAATTGGTAAGCAGGTCACGACAGGAGTCAATAGCTGTATAGATATCGAAATCACTGACCGAACGGGCACTACCGCTGATGATATCATCCTCTCCGGCAGTAAGCACGATCGTCGGTCGGTAATAGGTCTCCGTCAGACGACTGGCGGCTATTCCCACGACCCCTTTATGCCAATCGGGCGAATAGACAACCGTAGTGAATCGGCTCGCATTCATCGGGTCTTTTGCCAACTGTTCGAGTGCTTCATCCGTAGTCTTGGAATCATAATCACGACGGTCTTGATTATAGGAATCGATATCCCGCGCGAATTGTAACGCCGTCTCTGCATCGGTGGTAATCAGCAAGCGCACGGCTTCGGCACCACTCTTAATACGTCCGGCAGCATTGATGCGCGGACCGATCTTATAGACAAGGTCACTGATGGTGATGGTCTTGCCTTCTATACCCGCCACCTGCATGATTGCCTGCAGTCCCACAGAGGGGAAGGCATTGAGTGCACGTAGGCCATAGAAAGCGAGGATTCGGTTTTCACCCGTAACCGGTACTATATCACTGGCAATGGACATAGCGAGCAGCGGTAAGAGACGATAGATCTCCTGCATATCCAATCCACGACGCTGTGCATATGCTTGCGCCAGTTTGAAACCGACGCCGCATCCGCTGAGTTCTTTGAATGGATAAGAGCAGTCCTTTCGCTTCATGTTCAGCACCGCTACCGCACGCGGAATCTCATCTCCCGGCGTATGGTGGTCACAGATGATAAAGTCCACACCGATACTGTTAGCATAGTCCATTTTCTCCACGGCTTTGATACCGCAGTCAAGGGCGATAACAAGGGAACAACCTTTCTCCTTGGCCGTGTCAATACCTTTGGTAGAGATACCATAGCCTTCCGTATAGCGATCGGGAATATAATAGATGAGGTTGTCGGTCTGGGTGCGGAGGAACGAGTACATGAGTGCCACAGCGGTCGTTCCATCCACATCATAATCGCCATAGACCATGATTCGCTCGTGGTTGTCTATCGCCCGGCAAAGACGATCTATAGCCGCACCCATGTCCCGCATGAGGAAAGGATCGTGCAGGCTGTCCAACGACGGACGTATATACGCTCGCGCTTCAGCGGCTGTACGCAAACCACGACCGGCTAATATACGACCGGCGACCGGACTGATCTCCAGTTCGGCACTCAGACGCTCGGCAGCTGCTTGCTCCTCAGGCGTTAGTTGGCGTATGTGCCAGTTCGTATTCATCTGCTTCTTCCCATTGGGGTAACACTTCGCGGAAGTGTCGTAGTTTTTCTATAGACAGGTCCACGATGCGCGTGCCCTGCTCATAATCTTCAAAGCCTGCTACATCCTTGAGCCAGGTGTCGTAGGCGACAGAGTGACCGTTATAATCAAGTTGCATTCCATCCGTTCCGACCATATTAACACCTATGGCGTATGCGTGGTTCTCAGCGGCTCGTGCCGGCAGGAGTGCGTCCCAGTACTGGATACGTATCGTAGGCCAGCAAGCCACAACGATAAGGATGTCGTACATGTTATGCTTGTCCTGCCTAAGCCACACCGGAAAACGTAGGTCATAACAAACAGCCAAGCGAATCTTGACACCCCGGTACTCGAACAGCGGTCGGGCATTACCCGGCGTGAAGAACTCCGCTTCGCCGCCGCTCTTGTACAAGTGATGCTTGTCGTAATACTGCGGTACATCGTGCGGCCGGAAGATGAAACCTCGGTTATACAGATGTCCTTGGTCTGTTACCATCATTGACCCGACGATAGCCAGGTTATAGGTATCCGCCATCTGCTGGAGCGCTTGGTAACACAAGCCTTTCCCCCACTCTTCCGCCAGACCGGGTCGATCAGTACAGAAACCCGTACTGAACATCTCCGGCACTACCGCAATATCTGCTTGTCCGGCAATAGCGTGCAAGCGCTCGTCGAGCAAGCCTATGTTCGTTTGCGGATCTGCCCACTCAATCGGATATTGGAGAAGCGCTATCTTCACTTTTTAGCTTTCTTCTCTCCCCCTACGATCTGCTCGCGCATGGTGGTATCCGCCTGGATATTCTGCATGCGGTAGTAATCCATGATGCCGAGGTTACCGTTACGGAAAGCCTCTGCCATGGCTTGCGGAACGAGTGCTTCAGCCTCAATCACTTTCGCACGCGCTTCCTGTGCCTTAGCCTTCATCTCTTGCTCGCTTGCGATAGCCATAGCACGACGCTCCTCGGCCTTCGCCTGCGCGATATTCTTATCCGCTTCCGCCTGATCCATCTGGAGTTGCGCACCGATATTCTTACCTACGTCAATATCAGCGATATCAATCGAGAGAATCTCAAAAGCCGTACCGTCATCCAGACCCTTAGAAAGCACTAATTTACTGATGGAATCGGGATTTTCGAGCACTTGCTTGTGACTTTCCGCACTACCGATGGAACTCACGATACCTTCACCCACACGGGCAAGAATTGTGTCCTCTCCGGCACCTCCGACTAATTGACGGATGTTCGCACGCACGGTCACACGAGCCTTGGCAATCAACTGTATACCGTCTTTCGCTACGGCTGCTACCGGCGGGGTGTCAATGACACGCGGATTAACGCTCATCTGAACAGCCTCGAACACATCACGACCGGCAAGGTCAATAGCCGTTGCCATCTGGAAGGACAGATCTATACCTGCTTTGCTGGCCGAAACGAGTGCATGTACCACGCGCTCAATATGACCGCCTGCCAGATAATGGGCCTCCAGACCATCACGTTTGACTTCCATCAGACCGGCCTTATGCGCCTCGATCATACAGTTGACGATCTTTGTGGGAGGCACCTTACGGATCCGCATCAAGAAGAGTTGTACCAGACTGATGTGCACACCACTCACGGCTGCGTTGATCCACAGCATGAAGGGCACATAATAGAAGAAAATACACAGCGCAATGGCGATCAGTGTAATCAAAACGATGTTTAAGACTTCCATATGACTATTTATGATTTATGATTGTACAGTAATAAACGCTTCCAGCCGTAAAATCCTCGGCACTTGCTCTAAAATCAGGGCTTGCAAGGGAGGTGTATTGGGTGATTATTGCGTGATTAATGGGTGATTAATGCGTGATTCAATTAATATCACTTCTTCTTAACACTCTTCTTCTCTACCTTTTCGTCCTTAGCTAGTTTATTGTGCGCCATCTCGACATGGCTGTCGATCTTGGAATCCAGCGCCATCTTGTCCAGCGCTTTGCTACGCAGAAATCCCCAGATAGCCAAACCGGACAGTATAAGGCAAGCCGCCAAGGTGATATAACCGGCAAGATGACCTATCCAGAGCCAGGCCAATACTACGGCTGCAATCAGGCAACCGAATCCACCGATACCCGCAATGCCGAATCCCGGCAAAAGGAACATCTCCATTAATAATAATGCGACGCCCGCGAGCACTAATAATACGACTAAAAAAATATTCATGCAAGTGTTTCGATAAAAAATTTTACAATTATTTTTTTCAAATCGGCTGCAAAGATACAAAATATCTTTGATATATGCAAGCGAATAAAAAAAATTTGCACAAATAATTTTTTTATACTACTTTTGCAGCCGATTTTTTGAGGGCACACCTTATTATATAGTGCATATGGGTAAAAATTTGGTTATAGTAGAGTCTCCGCACAAGGCGGATACCATTGGTAAGTTTCTTGGGAAAGACTATGAAGTTCTAAGCAGTCAAGGTCACGTACGCGATATTGAACCGATTGGTAAGAACTCATTAGGCATTGATTTTGAGCACGGTTACGAACCGCATTACGCAGTTGACGCCAAGAAAGCGCATCTGATTGAGCAGTTGCAGCGCGAAGCGAAGAAAGCGGATACCGTTTGGTTGGCATCCGATGAGGACCGCGAGGGAGAGGCTATTGCATGGCATCTCAAAGAGGTATTGGGTTTGCAGAACAAAGATACCAAACGTATCGTATTCCATGAGATTACCAAGCCGGCTATCTTGGAAGCCATCGAGCATCCGCGTGATATCGACTATAATCTGGTGAATGCCCAGCAGGCACGTCGTGTGCTCGACCGTATCGTGGGTTTTGAACTGAGTCCTATCCTCTGGAAGAAAGTGACAACCGGTCTTTCTGCTGGTCGTGTGCAGTCAGTGGCAGTTCGTTTGATTGTTGAGAAAGAGCGTGAGATTGAAGCCTTCCGTGCTTCATCCGCATATCGTGTTTTTGCCGATTTCATCGGAGTAAATCCGGGTGATGCTTCGGTGCTTAAGTGTGAACTGAACCATCGTTTTTCGCACAAGAAAGATGCGATAGAGTTCTTAGAGAGTCTCAATTCGGCACAGTTCATCGTACGCGACGTACAACGCAAACCGGTAACGCATATGCCGCCAGCACCTTTCACTACCTCCTCTATGCAACAGGAGGCAGCGCGTAAGTTGAAATTCACCGTTTCAAAGACAATGCGTTTGGCGCAGTCGCTATATGAGCACGGATTGATTACCTACATGCGTACCGACTCGGTTAACCTGTCCACCTTAGCGTTGGCTACCTCCAAAGAGGTTATCACACAGCAGTTCGGCAAAGAGTATGTACACACCCGCCAGTTCCGCACAAAAACCAAGGGTGCGCAAGAGGCACACGAGGCCATTCGTCCGACGTATATGAGTACGCTCAGTGCCGGAGCTACAAAGGATGAGCAGCGCCTGTACGAGTTGATATGGAAACGCACCATTGCTTCACAAATGGCTGAAGCAGAAACCGAAAAGACGACCATTGAGGTATCTGTTCACGGTTCGAAATACGCGTTCGTAGCAACAGGTGAAGTAGTTCTTTTCGACGGTTTCACACGCGTCTATGTGCAGTCCACGGACGATGAAGAGGAAGAGCGTCGTATATTGCCGGCAATGGCGCAACGTGAGCGACTGAAGTTAGTGAACGCAGAGGCTGTTCAGACCTATGCCAAGCCGCCTTTCCGCTATAACGACGCCACGCTCGTGAAACGTATGGAGGAGTTAGGTATCGGTCGTCCTTCTACATATGCCACTATTATTGAGACCATCCAAAAGGTTAAGTATGTCGAGAAAGGTTCCGTTCCGGGTATTAAGCGCGATATTGCGATACTGACGCTCAAAAACGGCATGGTGATGGAGAAACAGAAGAGTGAACTGTACGGCGCAGAGGCCCAACGATTCATGCCGACCGACTTGGGATATATCACCAATGATTTCTTAGTGGAGCATTTCCCGACTATCCTCAGTTATGACTTCACGGCAAACGAGGAAGAGCAGTTTGATAAGATAGCTGTAGGACGTGCCGATTGGGTACAGACCGTCGATGCGTTCTACAAGACCTTCCAACCATTACTTTCTTCGATTCCATCAGGAAAAGTTGAAGGTCGCGTGTTAGGTGAAGATCCCGAAACAGGCCTGCCGGTTATTGCCAAGATCAGCAAAATCGGTCCGTGCGTACAGTTAGGCGACTCGACCAAGGAGAAACCGAAATTCGCCAGCCTCAAGAAAGGACAGTCTATCTATACGATTACACTGAGTGAAGCATTGGAACTATTCCAAAATGCATTACCGTACTCGCTCGGTGAATACGAGGGAAAAGAGATGATCGTAGGTGAAGGCAAATACGGTCCGTATGTACACTATGACAAACTCTATATCTCTATCCCGCGCGGTAAAGACCCGCTGAGTCTGAAGCCGGAAGAAGCCATTGCGCTGATTGAAGAGAAACGCCAGAGTGCATTACCCGTTCATGCATGGGGAGACATCCAAGTGCTGCGCAGTAAGTACGGCCTGTATATCCATACACCGGAAGGCAACTACCGTCTGCCAAAGAGTACCGACGCAGCGGCATTGACGGAGGCGGAAGTGAAGCAAATCATTGCACAGTCCGAACCGCTCAAGCCCGGGAAACGCGGCTATAACCGCAGCAAGAAATAATCATTCAAAAAAAAGAAGCGACCCTTTCGGGCCGCTTTCTTTTTAGTGTATCAAGCTATGTCCTGTCATCTCTTGAGGTTGTTGGATGCCCAAGATATGGCAGATGGACGGCGCCACATCGGCGAGAATACCGTTCTCTACGCGTGCGTCCGTGTGATCCTTTGATATATATACGAACGGAACCGGATTGAGGGAGTGCGCGGTATTAGGTGTACCATCCGCATTGATAGCATTGTCGCAGTTACCGTGATCGGCAATAATAATCACCTCGTATCCGTTACGCAGCGCTGCTTCAACGGTCTCGTTTACGCAGATATCAATGGCGGTGATAGCCTGTTGGATAGAGTTATAAACTCCTGTATGACCTACCATGTCACCATTGGCGTAGTTGAGGATGATGCAGTCGTATTTCTGGCTGTTGAGTGCGTCACGCAGCGCAATGGTCACTTCCGGCGCAGACATCATCGGTTGCAGGTCGTAGGTAGCTACTTTCGGACTCGGAATTAAAATACGGTCCTCGTTCTCGAACTCCGCCTCACGGCCGCCGTTGAAGAAGAAGGTAACGTGTGCAAACTTCTCCGTCTCAGCGATACGCAACTGCTTCATACCTAATTTACTGACTACCTCTCCGAGGGTATTGGTTACGTTCTCTTTCGGGAACAGCACATGCAGACCTTGGAACGAAGAATCATACGGCGTCATGCAGCAGTAATGCAGGTTCGGAATAGTCTTCATACCGTTCTCCGGCATATCTTGTTGAGTCAGCGCGATCGTGATCTCTTTAGCACGGTCGTTACGGTAGTTGAAGAAAATAACAGCATCACCTTCTTCGATTGTTGCCAGCGGCTTGCCGTCACGCACGCGCACGATCGGTTTGATGAACTCATCCGTCACGTCGGCTGCATAACTGGCTTCCATCGCCTTGTGCATCGACTCAAACGCTTCACCTTGACCGTTCACGAGCAGGTCATAACCTACCTTCACACGCTCCCAGCGTTTGTCACGGTCCATCGCATAGAAACGGCCGATGATAGAAGCGATCTCACCGGCAGATTTCGCGCAATGGGCTTCGAGTTGATCAATGAAACCGATACCCGAACGCGGGTCGGTATCACGACCGTCCATGAAGCAATGAATGAAGGTCTTACCTTGCAGACCGTACTTGGCTGCAATGTCGCAGAGATAGAAGAGGTGCTCAAGGCTCGAGTGGACACCGCCGTCCGAGGTCAGACCCATAAAATGGATCTTCTTGCCCGCCTCCTTGGCATAACTGAACACGGCTTTGATTTCGGGATTATCCAGAATACTACCGTCCTTACAAGCACGGTTGATCTTCACCAAGTCCTGGTAAACCACACGACCGGCACCGATATTAAGGTGACCCACCTCGGAGTTACCCATCTGTCCGTCCGGCAGACCGACGTTCTCTCCGCTCGCTTGTAATTGTGAATTCGGGTACTTTGCCAACAGCGCATCCCAATGCGGAGTGGACGTGCAGGAAATAGCATCAGCCTGATCTTTCTTGCCGATACCCCATCCGTCCAAAATCATTAATAATGCTTTACTCATATATTCGTTTTTTTAATTGATCCATCTGTTTCTTGTCATCCGCTTCGCGGAGAGACTGACGTTTGTCGTAAGTATGCTTTCCTTGACAAAGCGCTATTTCCATCTTCGCCAGCCCCTTCTCGTTGATAAAGAGTTCCAAAGGGATGATGGTTTTGCCGGTATCCTTCGTTGCTTTCTCGAGTTTACGTATCTCACGACGTTGCAGCAGCAGTTTGCGGTCTCGCTTGGAGTCATGGTTCGCATAACTGCCGAAACGATACTCCGCTATATGCATCTGCTTGACATACATCTCGCCGTGCTCCACCGTACAATAACTATCTACCAGCGATGCCTTGCCCTCACGAATGGATTTGATCTCCGTGCCAAAGAGCTGGATGCCGGCTATATAACGGTCAAGAATGATGTATTCAAACTTCGCTTTCTTGTTTAGAATCCGTATGTCGCTCTTTAACTTCATTGAGTTTCTTGTATTTCTTCTGGCGTTGTTCCCAACGTTCACGGGCATACTGCTGCATGTCGATGACCGTATCGTTCTCGTCAATGATCTCCAGACCGAAGATGGTCTCGATGATATCCTCCAGCGTCAGGATACCGACGAACATACCGTACTCGTCGATGATCTGCGCAATCTGGCTCTTCTGCTTGAGCATACTATCAAAGATAGTACCAAGTGTCAGATCCTGATCAAAAGCCGGTAAGGAACGCTTAATGCCACCAAGGGTCTTGCGGAAATGGTCTTCGGTCAACTCCTCCAAGGCATCGTTTCGCAATACATAGCCCGTGATATACTCCGGTGATTCGGGTTTATACAGCGGAATACGCGAGAAATGGTCGTATTCATCGTTGTCATAGTAGGCGCGGAGCGTCATATTTTCCGGCGCTATCTTCGCTACCACACGCGGGGTCATCACATCGTATGCATGGATAGAATCCAGCCGCATGAGATTGCTGAAGATCTTATTCTCGTCTTCGTCCACCACACCTTCTTCTTCGCCCACATTAACCATGGACAGCACCTCTTCACGACTCACAGAGGGTTCGTCTTCATTGTCCGGTACCATACGCGTGATCAGTTCTACCAACCACACTAAAGGATAGAGGATAAAGATCAGCGCATGGATCGTACGCGCGGTAAAGCCCATTAACTGACGCCAATAGGTTGTGCCAATCACTTTCGGAATGATCTCACCGAAGAAGAGAATGAGGATCGTAGTAAGTGCAGAGAACAAACCAAACCATTTATTACCGAACACTGCTGTCACCTGCATACCGACACCTGCCGCACCGATGGTATTGGCTATCGTGTTGAGCGAGAGGATAGCCGCCAAAGGACGACCTGTGTCTTCCTTATAACTGCTCATCAGTTTGGCAGGAGCATAGCCCTCCTCCTCGCGCAGGTTGATATAACTAATGGTCGTTGACATCAGCACCGATTCCAGCACGGAACACAGGAAGCTGATGGCCATCGCGCCAAATAAAAATAATAGCAGTAGTTCCATAGATTACTTGTACCAAAGATAAGCGCCGATCTTAATCTCCCACTGATCCAATCGTCCGCGCGTGTTCCGGTCTATCGTCGCGCCGGTCAAGGGATTGACGAATTGAGCATTCGCATACGGATTGATCAAACCGAAGTCATACCCACCGCGCAGGAAATAACGCTGGTATTGGAATCCGGCTCCGACACCCCATGTGACGTTAAAATGACGCAAATCGGTATTGGGACTTTCCTTACCGTAACGGTTTACGTTCTCGGTGAGACTGATTGAACCGCTCTCATCCAGACGCTGCTCGTTCTTTTGGGTAAACGCAATACCGTACTGGATTGTCGGACCGGAAAAGAGCATAACGTAGGTCTCCTTCGCAATCTCAAACTTGTACTGCCAGTCGGCAAACACCTCAATCTGGTGATACATCATCTGAGAGCGGCTCTCCGGAAAACGTGTAAAACTCGTCACGCTACTCCAATTGTTCTGCTTCGTTGCGAACGTATAGTTGATACCCACCGAGGTACCGAACCCTTTAGCAAAGCTACCATCGTATACCACGCCTACTTTTAAGCCGTGGAGTTTGGTGATATTCACAAGCGAATCCTTGGGATAGGAAGTACTCGGAGAGTTCAAACGCAATATCGGCTGCGCATAGCCTATCTGCAAACCAAAACCCTGCTTGGGCAGGTCTGCTGCCATTGCACTTACAGCCAGTAAGCTTATAACAAAAATGGATAAATACCGTTTCATCTGGTTTATAAATTCAAATTTCGTGCAAAATTACTACAAAAATTTGACATATACAAATTTTATGCAAAAAAATCATGCAATAGAACCTATTGCAAGGCATATTAAGCCGGCACAGATACCGATCATACTGACTACTTTACGCCACGGATCGGGTTCTTTGAGGAAGAGCAATCCATAGGCAAAGCCTATCACGGCACCTCCTCGACGAATGGTGCTGACCACCGCGATGAGCGAGTCCGGATCACGCAGCGCCAACATATACACATTGTCAGAGACGATCAAAAACAGGCTAATCAAGACAATTACCCAACTATTTTTGATAGATTTTAGGTTTTTGATTTTAGATTTATGATTTGCAATCAACCACACGATGATCATCATGATCGCCTGATAGAAGGTATAATAGACCTGCACGGCATTATGGTCATAGCGCCGCATAAGGTATTTGTCGTACAATCCCGAACAAGCGCCGATGAGTATGGCTAATGCCAATGCTACATAGTAGCGGTTATCGGCAGAGGTAGTAGGGTGCATCAACGACGAGCGGTTCTTGAACGAGAGCATGAAGATCGTTCCGATAGCAAGGAGCACACCGATCCACTGCCAGGTATTAAGCCGCTCGCCGAAGAGGAGCAATGCGCCGACGAGCGTCCACATCGGTCGGGTAGCCTGTGCCGGGCTTACCACGGATAGCGGTAAATGCTTGAGCGATATATAAGCAAATACCCAACTGCTGAGCACGATGACCGACTTGAGAACGGTGTATAGATGCGCTTGCAGATCGAGCGTCGGCACATAGAAATGCGTACCTGTCATCATTTCCGGGAACAACCGCGACAACCAAAGCGGAATAGACAGCAACAACGCAGACACACAGATACTGAGCGTCAACACGTCCACCACCTTGTTATCCCGTAAGGCGATCTTCTTGCTGATGTCATAAAAGCCCAGACACAGTGCGGATATGAATGCTAAAATTGTCCACATAGCGCAAAAACGGGCACAAAATTACTACTTTTCTTGCATATTTCAAAAAAATATTGTAATTTTGCAGCCGATTTTAAAAGAAACAAGCGTTTTATGTTGAAAAATATCCTTGCTATCACCGGTAAACCGGGTTTGTACAAGCTCGTTAGTCGTGGCAATAACATGCTCATCGTTGAGTCTCTCGTGGACGGCAAACGTATGCCGACCTATGCACGTGACAAGATCGTGGCACTGAGCGATGTATCGATGTTCACGGACGCAGATGATATCGCGCTGAGCGAAGTGCTGACCAACGCCGGAAAGAAAGAAGGATTGAAGGTTGTTGCGATGGATGTCAAGAAGGTGTCGAATGCGGAACTGCAGGCCTGGTTTGACAAAGTATTGCCGAATTGGGACCGCGACCGCGTCTATCCATCGGACATCCGCAAACTCATCCAATGGTACAACATCCTCATCAACGCCGGTATCACGGACTTCACCGTAGAAGAAGAGGCGGAAGAGGAAGCGAAATAAGTGCTCCTTAGGGAGATTATCAATAGCATAGAATCTGTAGCGCCACGGAGTGCCCAGGAAGAATGGGATAACTCGGGAATGCAGGTAGGTGACACGGAACGCGACATTACGTCGGTTCTCCTGACAACGGACATCACAGAAACCGTGGTCAGTGAGGCTATTACACGTGATTGCCAACTCATCATCAGTCATCATCCGCTCCTTTTCCACGGACTCAAACAGGTCTGCGGTCAGACGCCGCAAGCTCGCATCGTGGAGATGGCGATTAAAAACAATATCGCGATCTATTCCGCGCATACCAATCTCGATTCCGTAGAGGGAGGCATCAACACAAAACTGGCGGAGAAGTTAGGACTGACGGATATTAGGCTGTTAACGGAGAGTGGATTAGGCGCTATCGGACAACTGACAAAGCCAATGAATTATCTCGATTTCATCGAACATATTCGCGATATATTAGAAAGTACCTACGTGCGCTATACGCGTCCCGTGAAAGATCAGATACAGACCGTGGCTTTATGCGGAGGTAGCGGAGCAGAGTTCATCGAGACCGCTATCGAGCAAGGCGCCGATGTCTATCTAACGGCGGATGTCAAGTATCATGAGTTCCAGGATGCAGACGGACGTATCGGACTGATTGACATCGACCATTGGATCAGTGAGCGCCACGCCCGCGATATATTTGCAGACATCCTCGCACCGCTTGGCGTAAAGACCTATATAAGTAAAAACGATAAAACACCAATACAAGTATGGCAAGAGCAAAAGAACTGACTGTAGAGGATAAACTGAAATACCTCTACGAGTTACAGCAAGTGGATTCGAAGATCGATAACTTGCGCACATTGGCAGGTGAGCTGCCGCAAGAAGTGAAGGATATGGCCGACGAAGTAGAAGGTCTCAAGACCCGTCTGGCTAATATCGAGAATGACATCAAAGAGTGCGAGACGCAGATTTCGGATCACCGCGTACGTACGGAGAACGCCAACGCGTCTATCTCACGCTACAAAGAGCAGCAGAACAGCGTTCGTAACAACCGCGAGTTCGATAACCTCAACAAGGAGATCGAGTATCAGGAGTTGGAGATCGAGGCTTCGCAGCGTAAGATCAAACATTTCAGTGCTGAACTCGAGGCACGTCTGGCAGACAAGGCTAAGACGACCAAGGACATCGAGGAGCGCACCGTGGATCTGAACCAGAAGCGTTCGGAACTCGACCAGATTCTGGCAGAAACTAAGGCAGAGACCGAGGCTCTCGTGCTCAAGGCAAATGAACTGGAGAAAAAACTGGACGAGCGTCTGTTAACCGGTTTCAAGCGCATCCGTAAGAGCGCACGTAACGGTCTGGCAGTCGTTAAGATTGAGCGTGACTCCTGTGGTGGTTGCCACGCAAAAATCCCTGCTCAGCTGCAACTGGACATCCGTACCCGCAAGAAGATTATTGTTTGCGAGTTCTGCGGTAGAATATTAGTAGACCCAGAGATGTAAGCATCAGGCTGATCACGCCTAACCACCATGTTGCGCCGGCACCTATCGTGTCGGCGTAACTGTTTTCTGTACCGAAGACATAAAACGCCAACACGGCCAGGCCGTTATTGGTGAAATGCATGACGATCGGAACCCATAGACTGCCGGTCCATACAAACACATAGCCGAACATAGCTCCCATCAGCATGCGCGGGATGAAACCGTAGAACTGCATGTGGATAGCCGAGAAGATTACCGCCGTGATCCAGATAGCCAGGTGTTTGCTACCCAACAACTGCTGGAGTGTTCCGCGAAAAGAGAGTTCTTCGGCTAAAGCCGGCAGCAGCGCCATTAAACCGATATTGAGGAGCAACACGGCTACATTATCGGCTTGCAGGAATCGCTCTGTCAAAGCAGCGGCAGATGCCTCATAGGCTTTGAATTTTTGTTCGATGAAATCGAGACTATCCGGCAAATCGATACGGCTGTTTAAATCTGCCAAGAGGTTGATAGCCGGTATAGCGCAGATCATGATACCTATCGCCAGTACAAACGACTGCCAGTCCGCTCCTTTGTTCAGATGGAGCCAGTGGAAAGGTTTATGATTCTCATCCCATAGCCAAGCGCAGAGGATTGGCGGCAAGAGAAACGTACCGATCGTCTGCACGAACTGAAACCATTTGAGACTCACCGTACTCTGACTGCCACCACTAACTATCATCCAAGCTCCCATAGTGAGCAGCGTCAGCACCGCCATGATGCCTAACCAAGTCAGTATGCGAACGAAGAGTTTTTGCATTATTCGGGATTGTTGTAATTACGACCGTACGAACGGTACGTGTCTTTCTCTATCTCGATAGTGGGTTCTTCCCAAGTCGTCAGAGGCGACAGATGCCATTCGACATATTTGATACTCAGTCCTCTATCGAGCCATTGTTTCTCATAATGCGTCTGCAGTGCTCGCGCATCCGCAAAAAGTGCGTTGGAATCGAGTGTTTTGGCATATAAGTCATCGGTCGAGCAAACGACAGGATAGGGGTTCAGCCGCAGCATCTCCGTGGTATAAGTATAGAGGAACGGACTGTCGGTCTTGAGATGAATGAGACCGTTCGGTTTGACGATCTGCTGGTAGCGCTGCATGAAATAGGTGGAAGTCAGACGCTTGGTAGCTTTCTTCATCTGCGGGTCACAGAACGTAATCCATATCTCATCCAC
This sequence comes from uncultured Bacteroidales bacterium, assembly GCA_902769535.1. Classification (GTDB taxonomy): domain Bacteria; phylum Bacteroidota; class Bacteroidia; order Bacteroidales; family Paludibacteraceae; genus Colicola. Next base: position 27,233 of record CACXPH010000009.1, on the reverse strand, counting down.
TTCATTGGCTGCAAAGAACTCCGTGATGAACTCTATCTGCGTACGCAGGAAAGCAGCATTCTTGATTCCGTTCAACTCCGCCTCTTTGGCTCCTGCCCACATGCGTGCACCTTTGATGTCCACGCCGATGAAGTTCTTGTCGGGATATTTCTTCGCCAAGCCTACGGTGTACTCGCCTCGACCGCAACCAAGTTCCAGCACTATCGGGTTGTCGTTATGAAAAAACTGCTCACGCCAACGTCCCGCCATCGGTTTATACGGCGGCTGAAAGACATTGGAGAAGGTCTCCATCTCCGCAAATTTCTTGAGTTTATTCTTACCCATAGGACGATTTAATCTTGTCCATTTTTCGAAATCTCCAAACCGACATCCATAATGCCACGCAGCAGACTGTCACGCATGCCGTGCTGGATAGAAAGCGTGTATGCGCCTGTATCGGAATAATGATAGTTCTCTTCAAGCAACACCGGCATCTCGATGAAACCATGATGCTTGTTGCCGAGCCATTGACCGCGGTCATCCGCTAAGTAAAACTCGATCGTGTCACGCTGTGCACCGTTGTCAATAAACAGCCACATGTTCTGATACGGATAGCGCTCCGTATGCCGCACATAGACCAACAGCTGATAGCCGGGTTGCGCATCAGCAATGGTATAGTCAAACACTTTCGCCGAGTCCACATGCCATTCTCCCGATGAAATCGCGACAAATTGACTATAGACCGTGTCGGTGCTGCAGGACGTGCAGAGCATCAATAGGCCTATCACCCATAACCCATAGCCTATAACCGCTTTTTTCATCTTCTTTCCCTCCTGTCTCTATGGTCGTGGTGATGGTGGTTTTTCTTCTTGTCAAAACGTGTCACGTCGCCGTGTCCGGTCTGATAACCAATCTCGGTGGAGACAGCACGTGTACCTTCGAGTGTATCGGGTTTCTCGCCGCGACGGTTCATGGCGATGATCTCGTGGGCACGCGCTGCAGAGAGGGTCGTCAAGTTACCAGGGTGTTGCGGGTCAGACGAATAGGTGACGGTTCCTGCCAGAGGATCAGAAGAGAAGAAATACCAGGTGGCATCTTTCGTTTCCAACTCAATATGGCGTGCCGGCAGCAGTTTCGAAGCGTCTTCATAGACCGGTACTTCGTAGTTCAGACAGCATTTGAGTTTAGCGCACATACCAGCCAGTTTCTGCGGGTTCGGCGATATATTCTGCAGACGCGCTGCGCCGGTTCCCACGGAGTTGAAGTTGATCATCCAGGTCGAGCAGCACAACTCACGGCCGCATGGACCTGTTCCACCGATACGACCCGCTTCCTGACGTGCACCGATCTGCTTCATCTCCACGCGGATGCGGAAAGTCTCAGCATAGACCTTGATGAGTTGGCGGAAGTCGACACGTCCGTCAGCGATATAGAAGAAGATCGCCTTTGATCCGTCGCCTTGGTACTCCACATCACCGATCTTCATCTCGAGGCCTAAGGACTTAGCTAACTCACGCGCTTTGATCATCGTCTCGTGCTCACGTGCATGCGCCTGACGAGCACGCTCGAGGTCTTCCTCGGTAGCGATACGAACCACCTGACGCACCTCATAACGCGAGGTGTCGATGTTGTTCTTCTTGATCTGCAGTTCCACTAGTTTGCCGGTCAGCACGACCTCACCTAAGTCCTGTCCGGGATTGGCTTCCACAACGACCTTCACGCCTTTCTCTAATGGCAGTTTCTGGCTGTTATGGAAATAACCCTTACGTGTATTCTTGAACTGCACCTCAATGAGGTCGGTCAGTTGGGTATTCTCCGGCAGGTCGGACAACCAGTCACTTACGGGCAACATATGTGCCGAGTTACGCTTGGTAGCACTCGCTCCCAACTCGTGATTAGCCGCTCCTATCGTATATTTTTTCATATCTTCGGTTTTTTAATCAATACTATCATTTGCAGGCAAAGGTCAAAGAAGATCATCTTCGCATTGCCGTTTTGCTCTATCTGTCGTTCCGCCAGATCCAACTGGTTCATGATGGCCTCCACATTGCCGTCGTGGATAAACGGCGCGAACTTATCGGAGAAAGCGCGTTCGGCTTCCATCTGGTAGTTCAGTTCCGTTTGCGCCATGTTACGGATGTAGTTCTCGCGTATCTGCTGTTGGGCATACTGCAGAAAATGTTTCTGCCGTTCACGTCCCACTTTGCTATCCGCCATGTCGAGACTCCACTGACGCAGACGCTTGAGCGATTCGTATTTCTTCTCCGGATCTTTGAGTACACCGACCGTATAGGCATCGCGGAAAAGTGCGATGAAATCGCGCAGTTCTTGTTGATTCTCTTCGGATTCATCGGCTTTTTTGAGCGCAGCCAGATAACTACCGTTCGCGATACGCGCGATGTCGATGGCTTGGGTAGCATTCAGCCCACGTTGCTGCAAAGCCTCAGCAATCGTCTCAGTCTCCAAGCGCGGTACTTGAATCGTCTGCACACGCGACTGAATGGTAGCCAGCAACTGTTCCGGATGCTCCGATACCATCAGAAAGACCGTCTTAGGAGCCGGTTCCTCGAGGATCTTCAGCAATTTATTGGCTGAGGTGGCATTCATCTTCTCCGGCTGCCAGATGATCATCACTTTATAGCCCTCTCCGTACGCTTTCAGACTGAGTTTGCGCAGGATCTCACCACTCTCTTTCTCGTAGATCATGCTCTGCTTGGTCTCGACACCCAAGGCCTCGTGCCAGTCTTCGAGATCGAAATAATGCTTGTTGAGGATAATCTCGCGCCATGGTTCAAGGAAGGCGTCGCAGGTATCCCCGGCATCGGTTTTCACGATTGGAAAGACGAAATGCAAGTCCGGGTGCTGGAGTTTCTCGAACTGCAGACAGGTCGGACAGGTACCGCAACTGTCACTCTCGGTGCGATGCGGACAATTGAGATACTGGACATAGGCGAGCGCCAACTGCAGCTTACCGATCCCTGATATACCCGTAAACAACTGCGCATGAGGTATTCGTCCCTCACGCACAGCCTGACGCAGCTGCTGCTTCGTCGCCTCTTGTCCTATGATATCTTTAAAAAGCAATCAGATTTCAGTTTTCAGCATTCAGATTTCAGCTCTTTACGCAGCGCAGCGACCATCTCCTCGTACTCAGCATCGGTCAGATAGACCTTACCCGGGTTCATCTGGAAAGTGCCGCCATAATCCGGTCCGTCCACATATTTGGGAGCGAGGTGGAAATGGAGATGACTCAGTTTATCGGAATAAGCACCGTAGTTGATTTTCTCGGGCTTGAACAGTTTCTGCATAGCGCGCGTGACGTCCGCCACATCGGCCATGAACAGGTTACGCTGCTCGTCATCCAGTTCATTGAGGTCGTTCACATGCTTGTCGTACGCCACAAGGCAACGACCGTGATAGGTCTGCTCCTTAAATACGAACGCGCGCGACACGCGTAGGTGCGCGATCTCTATCATCAGGGTATGAAGCGTCTCATTGTTCGTGCAATAGAGACAATCTTTCGGATCGGAATACATGATATAAATGTTGAATGTTTAATATTTAATGTTTAATGTTTAGTGAAGGCGGCCTTCTATGACGGCATTCCGAACAGCCTCGATGGCTTCGTTGGCGTCCGCGTATTGCTTGAGGTCGATCGGTTCGCCTATATGCATATGTACGGGATGGCGACGCACGAAGGGTTTGCCTTTCGGCAGCACTTCATAGCAGCCGTCCAGCGACAGCGGAATAACCGGCAGACCCAGATCCCAGGCTATCTGGAACGCACCGCGTTTAAAACGACCTACTTCGCCGTTGAGCGAACGAGTGCCTTCCGGGAAGATGACCGTGCAGACACCGTTGACCAGCTGTTTCTCCACCTCTTTGAGGCTCTCCATCGCCGCTTTGGCATTACGACGATCGACGAAAATATGTCCGGCAGCCTTGCAACCTGTACCTACAAACGGCACCTTGCGCAACTCGGCTTTCATCAGCCATTTGAAGATCACCGGCAGCCAGCCGTAGACCAACCACACGTCGAACATCGACTGGTGGTTTGCGACGAACACATAACTCTGCCCGGGCTTAATATGCTCGGTTCCATCGACAGAAACGGGCAAAAACATCAGCCAGAAGAACGAACGCGACCAGAACTGCTGTACCTTATGCACGAACTCGGCATTACGCCAAGCGACAGTACAAACGGTGAACACCGCCGTGAAAACGGTCAGCACCAAGAGCAACGGCCAAGCAATCAGATATTGCCACAACCAGTAAAAGATTTTCATTTATGATTTTAGATTTATGATTGCAAATTAATTACTCCTTATCGTATTTCTGCATAAACCCGCGATAGAGCGCGCATATACGACGAATCTCTTCCCATGTGTCATCTGTCAGTTTGGTACCCACCACCTCGACTACTCGACCGGCAGCGATTGTACCTATCTCTGCACAACGACGGATGTCAAAACCGTCACTGAGGGCATGCAGGAAACCACCTGCGAAATAGTCACCCGCGCCGGTGGAATCGGTACAACTGGTCGTGATAGCACCTATATGGTGACGCTTGCTGCCCTGCTGTACATACGAGCCGTTCTTTCCGACCTTCACCACCGCAATATCGCATTGCTCGGCAATCATCTGAACGGACTCTTCCGGGTTGAGATGCGTGTAGGCGAACGACTCATCCTCGTTCGCAAAGACGATATCCACATACTGCTTCACCAAGTCCTTAAGGAAGGCATGGTTCTCATTGACCACGTTATACGACGCAAGGTCGAGCGACACCATACAACCGGCCTCTTTCGCCAGACGAATGGCTTTCTCCAGCAACTCGTGGTTCTGCACGAGGTAACCCTCGATATGGAAGATGTCGTATCCATTGAAGGCATCTTTCTGGATATCGTCCGCGCAGAGTTCGGCTGCCGCACCTAAGTACGTAGCGAACGTACGCTCGCCGTCAGGCGTTACTAAGACGATAGAGAAACCGGACATAGTGGTTTGCGAGAGCAGCAAGATCGGCTTAACACCGTTCTTGAGCATGTCTTCGCGGTAGAAATCACCCACCTCATCGTTACCGATCTTACCGATGAACGCTGCCTTGCCGCCTAACGAAGCGATACAGTTGATCGCATTCGAAGCCGAACCACCGGCTACCATTCGTTTGCGGACCGACAGGAAACGATACTGGATCTGCTCTGCCTGATCTTTAGAAATAAGGTTCATACTCCCTTTCGGGAATCCGAGTTCGCGCAAATCATCCTCACTGACCTGCAACAGGATGTCCGTTAGCGCATTACCTAAACCTAAAATCTTTTTCATTTGTGCTATTTTTGACCAAAAATCGGGTTAATTTTCAAAAATCTTCACCTCTTAGTGCATTTTTTTGCAAAAAAATTTGCATATATCAACAAAAAGCAGTACTTTTGCACCCGCTTTCGAAAAACGAGGGCACAAAACAAGCTTCCTTAGCTCAGTCGGTTAGAGCATCTGACTGTTAATCAGGGGGTCCTAGGTTCAAGTCCTAGAGGGAGCGCGAGGCACTTACACTTGGTTGTAGGTGCTTCTTTTTTTTGCGTTTACCGCCTATCCTTCCACTCGCTCCTTCACCCTGCTCAACCAAAAACGCTGCAAAGTTACAAAATATTTTGCATATATGCAAATATTTCGTACAAAAATAGCAATTTTACCTTTTGTAGATGACGTACTCGTAAGCACCAAGATCAAGCCGGGAAGATAGCGTGCGTTTCTCTTGGGTCTGCATATCCGTCACCTTGGCTTGCTGATAGGCAGCCGGCAGGTCTACAGACTGCGGACTGTTCGTCGTGTTGCATACTACCAGCAGCGACTGTTCGCCACGACGGTACTCTACGTACGCCACCTTGCCGGATAACTGACCTGCTTGTTTTTTACCGGTTCGGAGAAGTCGGGTGTTCTGGTAAGCCTGCATGAGCGTCACCAGCGCTGCGCGCGTCGATCCGCCTGATTGGAAATCCAGCAGCTTGTAGTCGAAGAAACTGATCTGCTGCATATAGCCGATCTCTTGCGACGAATAGATCATCGGCACGCCACCCATGAAGATGGTCAGACAGAAAGCCGACAGTTCACCTTTGGCGTTGGTATAGCAAGACTGCGGAGACTTTGAGTTGCACTCGTCATGCGTGGTGATATAACGCAGGCGTCCTTTGCCTTCCGGTGTTGAGTTGAATTCGGCATCGCTCGCGGACATCCATTTATAGATAGTACCTGAACCGCTATATAGGTTCTCGATGGCTGTCAGATAACTCCAGCTATAGAGCAACTGAAAACCGGCGTTATACAGTTCCGTCTTCTCGGTCTCGGCCAGCAGAAAAGCATTCGGTTTAGCCTCAAGGATGGCTACCGTGGCTTCTTTCCACCAATTCATCGGCACGCCGTGGGCGTAATCGCAACGAAAACCGTCAATGTCCGCCTCCTCGATCCAGTATAGCATACAAGCCGTCATCGTATCGCGCACTTCTTGGTTGGAATAGTTGAGAAACGCTACGTCGTTCCACAATCTCTCATCGGCTGTCTGCGCCGACTGATACCAATCCGGATGAGCACTCACCCACGGGTTGTCCCACGAGGTATGATTGGCCACCCAGTCTAAGACGACGCGTATATCGTGCGCATGACAGGTATTGACCAGACTCTTCAGGTCATCCATCGTACCGAAAGCCGGATCGATCTCACGGTGGTTTTTAATGCAGTACGGCGAACCGATGGCGTTGTATTCCCCGCGCGGATGAATAGGCATGAGCCACAACACGTTCACCTGCATTTTCTCCAGCTGCGGCACATAGGCTTCAATCTTTTTGAAGGCATCGGTGCGAGCAAAGAGCTGCTCGTTGCATTCGTATACTACCACCGACGGATCTCCCTGCGGTTCCTCCGGTTCTTCCGGCGTCTGTGTGCACCCTACAAAGGACAAAGCCATCAGTCCGAAAATCAAGATCTGTAAAAGAGCGTTTTTCATAAAAGTGAGTAATTATTGCATCATCATGATAAGCATCGGAATAGGCAAAACCCCATTAACCGAATATAAGATATCGCTCGTGTAGTTCGATTTGCCGCGGTAGATATAGCCGTTCTGAACGGTATAGAGTATATCGCTGGTGTACGATGACTTCCCGCGGTAGATATATGTGCCATCAAACGTCAGCACGATATCGGACGTGTAGTTCGATCTACCGGTATACAGGTATTTCCCGTCCCATGTATAGAGGATGTCCGATGTGTACGAACTGCGTCCTTTGTACACATATTTGCCGTCCCAAGTATACAAAATATCGCTTGTGTAACTCGACCGACCTTTGTATATATACTGTCCGTCGAACGAATAAAGGATGTCGCTCGTATACGACGACTTCCCGCGAAACAACTGCGTCTGTGCCATAGTACAAATGCTAATCAAAAGGGTTAATATACAAATACCTATCCGTTTCATTTCTCTTCCCCATTTAGTTCTTCCGATTTACCTTTTTCTATCGGACGGATATAGTCCGAGGCTTTTTGAGAAGAAATGACCGAGCGACCTAACTGGCTTTCCAAATCACGACGGGCATTCTTGGCCACTTGACCTCCCGCTACCGCTGCTTGCTGGCTTTCCGCCATTCCCTGCGGATTGCGTTCGCGGGAAATTTCAGTTGTCGCTACTTCAGCAAGGGTGTTCAGCGCCAGTTCAATATTAGTCATGTTATCACGCAAGTTTTCTTTCGTTAAGCCTTTGAGTTTCTTGTACTCACCGGTAGTCATTCCGCTCCATGCCTTCGTGAGCACATTCGTAAGAATAGCAAAATCTCGATGTTCCGTTATTCCGGCCCGTTGCCACTCATCCGTTAGCTCCTTGCGCATTTCTATTGAACGCATGCGCTCGTTGATCCACTTATCCGAATAACCTTGGCGACGATAGTCCTCCACCGCCATCTGAAATGTCAGCTCAGGATCAATCATCTGATCAATACGCTGCTCGCCTAACTGCGCCAACCATTGCTTCACCGGCTCGGCTTTCTTCGATGGAATCGACTGAATCAAACGAAAAATACCCTGTAAATCAGCGGCTAACGTAATTCTTTTCTTCCCGGTATGAGTCATCATCATTACCTGGGGACAATTTGTCCCTAGGAACAATCCCAATTCCGGATCACGTTTGCGAATTTTCTTGAGATAATCTGTCGGATTCTCACTATCGGTTAAAACTTGCACTATATCCACCACAGAGAAATAGTACTTTTCTTGTTCTTCGTCCCAAACGATACGGACGCGTTTCCCCTCAAAAATTTGTATAGCAAAATTATCTTCCATAACTTTTGAATTACGCTGCAAAGATACAAAACATTTTGCACATATGCAAACCATTTTGCATTTTTATTTGTATATTTCAAAAAATAGCATTACCTTTGCACCCACTAACAACGTGCAGCATGACACCAACGGTCGAATACATACAAGCGCGATTTGACGAATACAACACGGCCTATTTCAATGGTCAGTTGCCGCCGTTGCCGATCAAGCTTAGCCATGCTAAGGGCTTTCTTGGAAAAGTGACGTTCACGCGCCGTAAGCAGGGCTTGTTCAGCGGCTATCAGAACGAAAACTTTGTGTTGCGTATCAATGCGCGTATTGATTTGCCCGAGACCTTGATTGAGGATACAATCCTGCATGAGATGATTCATTATTATATTGCCGTTAATCAGTGGCACGACACGAGTACGCACGGACAACTCTTCCGTCGTGAGATGGCGCGTCTCAATGCATCCGGACGGCATATAACGATCTCGCATCGGCTGACGGACGAGCAACGCGCGCAGGCTATTATCCATAAGGTGCGTGCGGTGGCTATTGTGCATTTCGCGGACGGAAAGACAGGTGTGAAAGTCGTTCCCAACCAACCGCAACATATACGCCGTTGGCAGCAGATGGCGATGCGGCGATTCCCTATCCGCTCCATCGAATGGATCGAGTCGGATGATGATTTCTATGCGAAGTTCCCTTCCTCCATGGCCATGCGCATCTATCTCCTCACCGATCCAAACTCTGTTGTTTGACGGCTTTATCCCGTGCTCGTAACTTCAGTTGCGAGTATTTTTTCTTCCATTTTCTTGCGTATTTCAAAAAAAAGCTGTACCTTTGCAGCCGCAAAGGTTTGAATAACAACTATGACTACCTTATCACATAGCGAAAAAGAGGCCATAATGAAGGATATGAAGTCCTTCGACGAACCCATGCCGGCAGTCGGTATCTTCTGGTATGATCCGGAAGAGCACGACTTCTTTGGTGTCTATAAAAAAGAGCTGACGCCAAAGATGGTAGAGGAGTCATTGCAAAAAGGAATCACTAATATTGAATATCCAGAGCCTTTACATCGTCATCCTTTTTCCGGCCGCGTGTCATGGAATATTGATAGATTTATCGTCTTTGTAGGTCAGTGGGCAAAAGATAAGGAAGAAGAACTGACCGCACTTATCGACAAATACTTCGCCTTGCCGTATTTCGAGTTCCGGTACGACGAACACTGGGATCTCGGTCACGGATGGTCAGGCGATTTATAACACATCGCTGGTTCCGACAGCGTAAAAAATAATGGGGTATTAGCTCATCTGGCTAGAGCGCAACACTGGCAGTGTTGAGGTGAGCGGTTCGAGTCCGCTATACTCCACAAAATGACATAAACGAGCGCGAAGCGTTGCGCAGAAAATAAATAACATATTAACAGCATTACTATTATTCGTATTCAAAAAAGCGTCGGAAACTATTTTGAATTAAAACGAATAGATGTATTTATGAGCGTCTGCTCGCTAAACCAAAGTAATGGTAAATGTTCATACCTTTAGGTGTGAATTTATCTACTTTGGTTGAGGTTTGCAATCCGACGCTTTTCCTGAATACGAATAGGTAAATTCCACCTATTTTTTCGTTTGTGATTGATAGTTATGCAAAAAAACTATCAATCTATGGCTCAAAGTGATTTACAGGCTGCAAAAATCGCGAAACAAGATGAATTTTATACGCAATTAGATGATATTGCGAAAGAACTCAAATACTACAAACAACACTTCAAAGGGAAAGTAGTGTTGTGTAATTGTGATGATCCTTACGAAAGTAATTTCTTTAAATACTTTGCACTAAATTTCAACACCTTAGGTCTCAAAAAACTAATTGCCACTTGTTATAACGGTTCTCCTATAGCCGGTGATGAATTACCTCTATTATTTGAGATAGAAGAAAGCGAGCCTAAGAAAATTGCATACAAAGTAGAAATTACCGAAGTCCAAGATTATAATAACGATGGCGCGGTAAATTTAGCTGATGTACAATATTTAATTCAAAACGATAAGAATGTATTGTCATTACTAAAGGGGAATGGCGACTTTCGCTCACAAGAATGTATCGAATTATTAAAGGAAGCTGATATCGTTGTAACAAATCCGCCCTTCTCGTTATTTCGTGAGTATGTGGCTCTATTAAGTAAATATGACAAGAAGTTCTTGATAATTGGAAATCAAAATGCTCTTACCTACAAAGATTGCTTCAAGTTAATAAGCGAAAACAAAATGTGGCTTGGTGTTAGTATTCATAGCGGTGATAGAGAGTTTATGATTCCACCAACGTATGAAGTACGCTCTAAATCATTACGGGTCGATGCAAAAGGGAATCGTTATATTCGTGTTGTCGGTGTTCGTTGGTTTACCAACTTAGACTACCCTCAACGACATGAAGATTTAGTGTTATACAAGACATTTAATATGGAAGAGTATCCTACCTTCGAAAACTATAATGCCATCAATGTAAATAAGACGGGAGATATACCCATAGATTACAGGCATATTTTGCTAAGTTCGGAAAGAATGGAACTTATGATTTGAACGCGAGTGGAGTAATTATCAAGGATGGTATGAGAGAAAAAGTATACCAACGTATCTTAATTCGTAACAAAAAACCACAAAAGCCATGAAAATAGATTTACATGAAGTACGCGTGCGGGAGTTGTGCGCAGGTTACAATGATTTGAGTATTCAGGAAGAAGGCATTGTCGGTTACGGCGGGCGTCTGAACATTCGTCCGAAATATCAGCGGGAGTTTGTCTATGACGAGAAGAAACGCAACGCCGTTATGGATACTGTTTGGCAGAACTTTCCGCTCAACGTCATGTATTGGGTAAAAACCGACGGCGCGGATGGTATCGACTACGAAGTGCTGGACGGTCAGCAACGTACGATTTCTATCTGCTCGTTCATTGCCGGCGAGTATATGATGGAGTTTGACGGTAACCTGCTCGGCTTCAATAATATGACCCAAGAGCAGCAAAATCGTATTCTTGACTACAAGATTCAAGTCTATATTTGCGAGGGTACCGACGAAGAGAAAATCAAATGGTTTCAGCGCATCAACATAGCCGGCGAGAAACTAACCGACCAAGAGATTTTGAACGCTATCTATGCGGGTTCGTGGACCACACAAGCCAAGCGTCGTTTCTCCAAAACAGGCTGTGTGGCTTATCGTATCGCCTCGGATTTTATGTCCGGATCGCCTATACGTCAGGACTATTTTGAGACAGCGCTCCAATGGATCGGCGACGCACAAGGCAAATCGCTTCGTCAGTATATGGCGGATCACCAGCACGACACCGATGCTGACGAGTTATGGCAGTATTTCCAAGACGTCATTCATTGGGTGGACAAACTCTTCGGACGCAAGTACAAGAAAGAGATGAAAGGCGTCGAGTGGGGTTTGCTCTATAACCGTCACCGCGATACCAAACTCACGGCGACTTATATCAACGAACAAATGGCCAAACTGATGGCGGACTCGGACGTGCAGAAGAAAAGCGGTATCTTTGCCTATATTCTGGATGGCGACATTCACCACCTCGGTATCCGCACTTTTGATGCAAACACGCGCCGTGAAGTCTATGAGCGGCAAGGCGGCAAATGTGCTATCTGCGGCAAACCGTTCGACATCGAGGTTATGGAAGCCGACCATATAACCCCGTGGGTAGAAGGTGGACGAACTATCGCAAGCAACTGCCAAATGCTCTGCCGCGACTGTAACCGTCGTAAAAGCAGCAAATAATAGGCTCACAGATTTTTCAAATATCTGTTATTTGTTTGACACCCGAGCCGCAGGTTGAGCCGCTTGCGGCTCTTTCTTTGTCCTAACTTCTTCCGATTTCATCGAAGAAATCTACATCCCTTCTATTGCATCAATCCCTTCTTTTCTTCCTTCCTCCAACCGGCCTGGTACTCGTGATCCACGAAATACACCTTCAGATCGGCTTGGTACTCATGATCCACAAAGTAAATCTTCACATCCGCCTGATAGTCCTTGTCCGCAAAATACCACTTTCCCTCATTACCCTTTGCCTGATAGTCATGGTCTTCCACGTACACTAACAAATCCGCCTGATACTCATGATCCACCACATAGACCGTCACATCGGCCTGATATTCTTTCTCGGTCGAATAGACCCTCTGCGCATACAGCCCCGCTGAGGCTGCCAGTACCGCAACAAAAACCAGTAAAATTCGTTTCATAACCCTTCCTTTTCTTAAAAATGCCACAATAATTATGCCAAATCTTCACAAAAATCTCCTTTCCTCTTGCATATATCATTTTTTCTTCGTACCTTTGCACCATATTTTTGCGATCTATCATATACTATTCATATGTTTAACTTATGCCGTTCATATGGTTTGCTTATGATATTCTTATGTTATTCATATGTTATTGTTATGATATTATGCTAACTACATCGTACCCAACACGTAACCACTTTATACTATGGCTGAACTATTTTACAACCCTGCAATCGAAAAAACAGAAGGCGCGCTTTCCAAACACGGACTCATCACACGGCAGAAGACCTTCAAAGACGGACGAGGACGAGTTATTGCCTATGGCAAGCAGGAAGGCTATTACATCACCAACCCGCGCAATTTCAAACGCCATCCCATGGTTGGTAAAGAGCTCGAGTACCACAATTTATGGCGCGAAATCTGTACCCGAACCAAGAATGAACTTGCCGACCAGGAACTACGTGCTAAATGGGAATTACGTTTCAATGCGCAACTGCCCTATACGAAAGGTACACAACCCGATCCGCAAGCTCCGATTGACAAGACTACCGGCGCACAAAAACGCTATGTCCAACTCTATGCCTTCACCCGCGCCATGATCTATCAAGCCCATCTCGCCGAACAAAACAACTAACTCCCAACTATCATGACTAAAGAATCCACATACCAATCCCTCTTCCCGCAGATCCAGTCTCTCATTTCCAGCGAGACCGACCTCATCGCTAACATGGCTAACATTGTCGCGGCCTTGCACAACACCTTCCATTTCTGGTGGACTGGCTTTTATATTGTAAAAGAAAAGCCTAAATTTGAAATCATAAATCATCAATCATCAATAAACCAAGAATTGGTTTTAGGTCCTTTCCAAGGCCCTATCGCCTGTACCCGCATCCCGTTCGGAAAGGGTGTCTGCGGAACAGCCTGGCAGCAGAACAAAACGCTCATCGTGCCGAACGTCCATGAGTTCCCCGGCCATATAGCCTGTTCCTCGGCCTCGAAAAGCGAGATCGTTGTGCCTATCCGTCAAAACGGAGAAGTCATCGCCGTACTCGATATCGACAGCAAAGACTACAATTCTTTCGATGAAATCGACAAAAATTACCTCGAACAAATCCAATTGTTTAACTAAAAATACACAACACTATGAAAGTTCTATTGATTAACGGAAGTCCGCGGAAGGCGGGGAATACGTTCTTAGCGCTGAGTGAGGTGGCTAAGGAGTTGGAGAAAAACGGCATTGTGGCCGAGATCGTGCAACTTGGCGTACAGCCGGTTCGCAGTTGTATTGCCTGCAACACCTGCAAGTCGAAAGGTGAGAACCGCTGCTGCTTTGATGATGACATCTGTAACCGTGTGTCGGAGAAGATGAAAGAGGCCGATGCGTTGATCATCGGTTCTCCGGTCTATTACGGCCAGCCAAACGGCGGGTTATTGGCGCTGCTGCAACGCCTACTCTACTCGGCAGGTTCCTATTTCACGGGCAAACCGGCTGCGGCTGTTGCTGTTTGTCGTCGTGGAGGAGCTACCGCTACCTTACAAACGCTCACGATGCCGTTCCAGATGATGCATATGCCGCTCGTGACTTCCCAATACTGGAATATCGTCTACGGTCGTGACGCAGGTGAGGCAGCTTTGGACCAAGAGGGCATGCAGACCATGCGATCCTTGGCAAAAAACATGGCGGCTATGCTTAAAGCGATGGAAGGCCAACCCAAACCGGAATACGAAGCTCGCCAAGCCATGAATTTTATTCGATAGCAATCTACTCATATTTCTCCGTTGAAATCGAGAGAAGTTGTATTTTTGTAAAGATTTTACTGCCATTCGCGCGCAAACAAAATTTCAAAAAAGTTTTGCGCGCGCTTGCATATATGAAAAAATTGTAGTACCTTTGCGCGTTATTTTGCGAAACTAGGCACTAAAAACAACTAAACATATGGGACTTTTTTCTTTTACACAAGAGATTGCCATTGACTTGGGAACGGCGAACACGATCATCATGTGCGATGATAAGATCGTAGTGGACGAGCCGTCCGTAGTGGCCATCTCGATGGCGGACAACAAGATGGTTGCCGTCGGCCGTAAGGCACAACAGATGATTGGTAAAGGCGGTAGCATGATCCGTACCGTACGTCCGTTGCGAGACGGTGTGATCGCCGATTTCTACGCATGCGAGATGATGATCCGCGGTATGATCAAGATGATCCCGAAGCAGGCACGTCTCTTCAGCCCTTCGATCCGCATGGTGGTTTGTATTCCTTCGGGCTCGACTGAGGTGGAGATCCGTGCGGTGCGCGATAGTTCGGAGCACGCAGGTGGTCGTGACATCTACATGATCTACGAGCCGATGGCTGCAGCTATCGGTATTGGCTTGGACGTTGAGAGTCCGGAAGGCTGCATGATCGTGGATATCGGTGGTGGTACGACGGAGATCGCTGTTATCTCGCTCGGTGGTATCGTAAGTAACAAATCGATTAAGATTGCAGGTGATGATTTCAACCAGGACATCATCGAGTATATGGGTCGCATGCACAACATCCGTATTGACGAGCCGACCGCAGAGCGCATTAAGATCCAAGTAGGTTCGGCGCTGCCGGAGTTGGAAGATGCACCAGAGGATTATATCGTCATCGGTCCGAACAAAGTGACGGCGCTGCCGATGTCCGTTCCGGTAAGCTATCAGGAGATCGCACATTGCTTGGAGAAGAGTGTGAGCAAGATCGAAGGAGCTATCCTTCAGGCACTCGAGTCCACGCCGCCTGAGTTGTACTCGGATATCGTGAAACGCGGTATCTACCTGACCGGTGGTGGTGCATTACTGCACGGCTTAGCAAGACGATTGACGGATAAGATCACAATTCCGTTCCACGTAGCAGACGATCCGTTGCACTCCGTTGCACGCGGTACAGGCGTAGCGCTGAAGAACGTGAACAACTTCGGATTCCTTCTCCGCTAATCGACCCTAGCGGCATATGCAGACATTGCTTAAAATACTGCTGCGATATAGCAACTTCCTGGTTTTCATCGCCTTGGAAGTTGCTGCGTTTTTGCTCATTAGCATGAACAACGCTTATCCGCGGAGTAGTATCCTCAGTACAGCGAATGATTTCGTTGCCTGGCAACACGCGCAGATAAGTGAGATCAATAGTTATTTCGGTCTGAAGCATCAAAACGAACAACTGGCAGCCGAGAATGCGGCCTTGCGTAATCAGATTTCTTCGATGGAATCGACGGAAAACGACGCGCCTATCCGCTATGAGAATGCCAAAGTGGTACAAATGACGACAGATCGCCTGCATAACTATCTGACAATCAACCGCGGAGCTAAAGACGGTATCCAGAGCAAGCAGGGCGTGCGTAATGAAGACGGCGCCGTAGGTATCGTGCGCACCGTTGGACGTAACTACAGCGTGGTGCAACCGCTCATCAACACCCACACCAACCTCAGTTGCCGCTTTGCCAAGAACGGTTATATCGGCACGCTGCAATGGGACGGTAAAGACAGCCGTTTTGCGCTGCTGACCGACGTAGCGGCACACATGGTAGTAAACCAAGGCGATACGATCATCACCAGTGGTCTGAGTGCAGCCTTCCCGGAAGGAATTCCCGTTGGAATCGTAGAAAATAGCACCTTGAAAGAAGGTGATTCGTATTACACGATACGCGTGCGCTTGCACACCAATTTCAAGCGATTGAAATATGTGGAAGTCATTCAAAACGCGCATCAAAACGAATTGGAGGAGTTGACAGATGGAATGGACTAAACAATTCGTTCGCTATGTGATCGTGATGATCCTGCAAGTGCTGTTGTTCGATCAATTGCAGTTATGGGGTGCCTGTCATCCGTATATCTATGTGCTCTGTCTGCTGATGATGCCGATCACCTTGCCGCACAGCGCGTCTATGATCATAGGTGCGGCAGCAGGTCTCGTGATGGATGTGTTCTGCAACTCGTTGGGTGTACACATGGCGGCTTGTATCCTGCTGATGTTCATCCGTCCGTATCTGATAGGCGCTATTGTGAATGACAAAGACCGTTTGAACGAGCAGATCAGTTCGCGCGCTATCGGCACAGAGGCGCTCATCAAATATGTGGTCATCGGTGTGCTGATTCACCATCTGACAGTTTTCAGTCTGGCTGCTTGGAGTTTCAGTCATATTTGGTTTGTTCTGCTAGAGACACTCGTCAGCAGCATAGTAACCATCCTTATCATAATCGGTTATAACGTAATGAGTTATAGATGATTAACGATCAGTTTTATAGACGTCGGTATGTGATCAGTGGCATTGCCATTGGTATCGTGCTGGTGTATATCATCCGATTGTTTTATCTACAGATCATTGACCAATCGACCAAAGACCAGGCTGATAACAACGCCTTGGTCAAGCAGACTATTTTCCCCTCTCGAGGCCTTATATACGATCGTAACGGTGAGTTGCTGGTTTTCAATCAACCTATCTACGAGGTGACACTTACCATGTACGACATGAAGAAAGACAAGCAGTGGGACACCACGGCTTTCTGCCAATGTCTGCATATAACCCGCGCGGAGTTCGATGAGCGCATCTCGGAGATCAAAGACCGGCGTAAGAACCGCGGTTACTCTCGCCACACGCCGCAGGTTTTCATGAGTCAACTCAAGAAAGAAGATATCGCTACGCTACAGGAGTTTCAGTCGATGTTTCCCGGTGTTCATATCCAAAAACGTACGCTGCGCGACTACACCTATAAAGCCGCAGCCCATGTGTTGGGTTCTGTCGGTGAAGTGAGTCAGAAAGATATCGACCGCGACGATTACTATGCACGCGGCGACTACTCGGGACGCGACGGCTTAGAACGCACGTACGAGAAACAGTTGCGCGGCGAGAAAGGCGTGCAGGTGCTCATGCGTGATTCACGCGGGCGCATGCAGGGCAGTTACAAGGACGGCGAGTTAGACCGGACGGCTAAAGCCGGCACGGACCTCTACACGACTTTAGATATCCAATTGCAACTATTGGCGGAAGAACTGCTAAGCGGCAAGATCGGTAGCGCCGTAGCTATCGAACCCAAGACGGGTGAGATATTAGCGCTTGCTTCTAATCCCGGATGGAATCCGAAGGTGCTGGTAGGTAAAGAGCGCAGCAAGAACTACAACCTCTTACTGAACGATCCCACCAAGCCGCTCATGAACCGTGCCACGCAGGCCACCTACTCTCCCGGATCTACCTTCAAGACGATTCAGACACTGGTTTGTCTACATGAGAAAGGGATTACGCCGAACACCGTTTATCCTTGTTCCGGACCGGGCAGCTCACCGATCAAATGTACGCACCATCACGGTTCGCCAGTGACGCTGGAGAACGCCATCGAGCAGAGTTGTAACCCCTATTTCTGGTGCGCTTTCCGCGATGTACTGCAGAAAGACGGCTACGGCAAAGACAACGAAGATTTCAAGAAACGCTACGAGATCTGGCGCAATGATGTGATGTCGTTCGGTTTGGGCCAGCGCTTTACCGATACGGACTTGAGCGAGCAAGCAGCAGGAAGTATACCGAGCGTCAAACAATACGACCGTGCCTATGGCAAGGAAGGCTGGAAGGCCATGACTATCCGGTCACTCAGTATCGGTCAGGGAGAGATTCTGGTTACTCCGCTGCAATTAGCTAATCAAGCGGCAACCATCGCGAATAACGGCTATTATATCTCGCCGCACCTGAATAAGAACGACTCCATGCTGAGCCATCGGCATGAGTTAGACATCGAACAAGAGTATTTTGATATTCTCAAAGTAGGCATGCACCGCGTGATGGTCCATGGAACGGGTCGCCACTATGCCGTAGATAGTCTGCATATGGCAGGTAAGACCGGAACAGTACAGAACCCGCACGGTCGTGACCACGCTATCTTCATCGGTTTTGCGCCGGTAGAAGATCCGAAGATTGCAGTAGCTGTGGTCGTAGAGAACGCCGGTTTCGGTGCTACATGGGCTTGTCCGGTGGCTTCGATGATGATTGAGCAGTATTTAACCGGCGAAGTGAAACGCAAAGATTTGAGAAAACGTATAGGAGAGAGTGTGCTGAATGCGAGCGTCAAGAAGTGGTAACATATTACAGAACGTCGACTGGATCACCATCGGTTTTTTCCTGGCCTTAGTATTCTTTGGCTGGTTGAATATCTATGGTGCCAGTTATACCTTTGACCAGACGAGTATCTTCGATTTCTCCAACCGCGCGGGTAAGCAGTTCACGTGGATATTGGGTTCGCTCGTGATGGGTTTGGTGCTACTGCTCATCGACTATAAGACCTATGATGTACTGGCCTATGTCGCCTATGGCGCGATGCTCTTGCTGCTACTCGCCACGCCGTTCTTGGCCCATGATATCAAAGGTTCGATGTCCTGGATCTCGCTTGGACCGGTCAATCTACAGCCGGCTGAGTTTGCCAAGTGCGTGGTAGCGTTAACGATTGCCAAATATATGGGTCGCTACGAGTACAAACTACGAACTTGGCGCGATCTCATCGTACCTTTTGCGCTTATAGGTGTGCCGGCTTTGATCATCATGATCCTGCAAAAAGAGACCGGTTCGGCACTCGTCTTTGCGGCCTTCCTACTCGTCTTCTACCGTCAGGGAATGAGTGGTTACGTCCTTTGGACAGGTGTGGCTGCGGTGGCGCTATTCATCATCAGTATCCGTTTTGGTGCAGTGCCTCTACCATTAGGTAGCGGTAGTGTCGGTATCCTCAGTTGTATGCTGCTACTCACGGCCGTCGAGATATATTTCATTTGCAAAGAGCATCCTATGCGTTGGCAAGCCCTGATCCTCATCGGCAGCGTAATGGCTATCTACGGCATCTGTCTGCTGCTTAGCATCTGGTTCACGATGCCATTTGACTGGATATCGATGGGAGTTGTGATTGCGCTGGTACTGTATAACGTTTTTGTCAGCCTCTATTGGCGCAAGTATATTCTGCTGCTCGTGGCCCTGTTCACGCTGTTCTGCATCGGTTACACGCATGCTTGCGATTTTGCATTCACGCACGTGCTTCAACCGCACCAACGCATCCGTATTGAGGTGCTGCTCGGTATGAAAGAAGACCCTGCAGGAGCAGGATATAACGTCAATCAGGCACGTATTGCCATCGGTTCGGGTCGGTTCTTCGGAAAAGGCTATCTGAATGGTACACAGACCAAGTTACAATTCGTGCCGGAACAAGACACGGACTTTATCTTCTGCACGGTAGGCGAAGAATGGGGTTTTGTCGGTTCCATCGGAGTTTTATTGGTGTATCTGTTCTTTATCTTACGACTCATAGAGATCGCAGAACGTCAACGCAACACCAGTACGCAGATATATGCTTATTCGGTTGCCAGTATCTTCCTCTTCCATCTCACAATCAACGTGGGAATGGTATTAGGTTTGCTACCGGTAATCGGTATTCCGCTACCTTTTTTCAGTTACGGAGGTAGTTCGTTATGGGGCTTTACATTACTGCTGTTCATCCTGCTGCGGCTGGATGCAGCGCGCATGGAGCAGTTGAGATAATATGCCGTTCGTAACAGACCCTATAGGAATCATCGGTGAAGCGGAAGCAACAAAGATGCTAGAGAAGAAAGGCTTCAAAGTGGTGGAGCACAACTGGCGCATGGGGCATCTGGAGATTGATCTGATAGCTGAAAGTAAGAAAGAAGTGGTTTTTGCGGAAGTCAAAGCACGTACCACTACGTTTGGAGACAAGACGCCGGAGGAATACGTAGATGAGGATAAAAAACGCAGGATGATTGCCGCAGGGAATGCCTATGTCAAACTGAAGAAACTGCAGAAAACGCTGCGTTTTGATGTCATCGGTATACTAGTGGATCCTCAAACGCAAGAGATCACGTACCGTGGACATTGGGAGAATGCGTTTCAACCTACGATGCGTAGCATCGGAAGCGGTAGTTTTAACGGCACAGGCACATGGAGACACCGCAACAAAACGATAGGACGAAAACGATAAATATGGATTTTAAATACGATATGATAGTAGTTGGAGCCGGTCACGCAGGATGCGAGGCGGCGAGTGCAGCTGCCCATATGGGCAGTAAGACACTGCTTATCACAATGGACATGAATAAGATCGCGCAGATGAGCTGTAACCCTGCGGTAGGAGGAATAGCTAAAGGGCAGATCGTTCGCGAGATAGATGCCTTAGGCGGACAGATGGGTATCGTGACGGACAGGAGTGCTATCCAGTTCCGCATGCTCAACCAGAGCAAAGGTCCTGCTATGTGGAGTCCACGCAGTCAAAGTGACCGGAAGCGGTTTATAGAGGAATGGATCAAGGTGCTGTCGCATACAGAAAACCTATACTTATGGCAAGATATCGTAACGAGTCTTATTATCAAAGATAATAAGGTTTGCGGTGTTAAGACGGTTTTAGGCATCGAGATGGAAGCGCAGGCAGTAGTGCTAACCAACGGTACATTCCTTAACGGCTTGATGCATTGCGGTAAGACGCAGATCCCCGGCGGACGTACTTCCGAACCGGCCTCACACGGTTTGACAGAACAACTGGTGGCGCTCGGATTCCAAAGCGATCGTATGAAAACCGGTACTCCGGCTCGTATCGATGCACGCTCTATTCATTTCGATCAGATGGTTCGTCAGGATGGCGATAATGACTGGCATCAGTTTAGTTATCTGGATACTGTTCATCGCCAACTCAAACAGATGCCCTGTTGGATCACCTACACGAATCCGAATACACACGATGCACTCCGTGCAGGATTAGCAGATTCTCCCCTTTTCAACGGACAAATAACGAGTATTGGTCCGCGCTATTGTCCAAGTATTGAAACAAAGATTGTTACGTTTGCCGACAAGGACGCGCACCAACTCTTCTTAGAACCCGAAGGTGTGGATAGTAATGAGTATTACGTGAACGGTTTCTCGAGCAGTCTGCCTTGGCAAGTACAATTGGCGGGACTGCGAACCGTCAAAGGACTGGAAGACGTCGTGCTCTATCGACCGGGCTACGCCATTGAGTATGACTTCTTCGATCCGACACAACTTCACCATACCTTAGAGACTAAACAGATTAAAAATCTGTTTTTTGCCGGTCAGATCAATGGCACTACAGGGTATGAGGAGGCAGCAGGACAGGGTTTGGTTGCCGGAGTGAATGCCCATCTGAACGTGCACGGAGGAGCACCGTTTACTTTAGGTAGAGACGAGAGTTATATCGGTGTGCTCATTGACGATCTGGTGAATAAAGGTGTGGATGAACCCTATCGTATGTTCACATCCCGTGCGGAATACCGCATTCTATTACGACAGGACAACGCTGACGAGCGTCTGACTAAGCGCAGTTATGAGATGGGATTAGCGGACAGTTATCGTTACGATCTGCTGCAAAAGAAGCAAACAGATTGTTCCGATTTCATCGAATATATGCAACAAACAACAGTGCGCAAAGGAAGCATTGACGGATGGTTGGAGCAGATTGGTAGCACTCCCCTTCATGAAGGATGTAAGATAAGCGAACTCATCCTTCGTCCTCAGGTTAAACTGAAAGAGTTAGCAGAAGTACTGCCGGAACTGAAAGCAAAAATGGAGAATTTATCCGATGAGATCGCGGAAAGTTGCGAGATTCAGATTAAATACGCAGGTTATATCAAGCGCGAGAAGTTAGAGGCTGCTAAGTTGCAACGACTGGATCAGATCCGCATTCCGGATGGTTTTAACTACGACGAGATACAAAGTCTGAGTACCGAAGCCCGTCAGAAACTAAGCAGAATACGTCCGAAATCCATTGGCGAAGCACAACGCATACCGGGTGTAAGTCCTAATGATATCAGCGTATTATTAGTACTAATGGGTAGATAAATGCACTTTTTAGTTTGCAAGCAAACTAATATTAATTGTTTCACGTGGAACACGGAGCGTTCTCCCGACGGAACGGGAGAAGCGGCTTCCGCCTAAGAGGGTGAAATTTGAAAATAAAATATTATGACAGCTCAAGAAGTTAAAAATGCTATCAGAAACGTGCCTGACTTTCCAATTCCGGGCATACAGTTCAAGGACATCACTACCGCATTGCTCAAGGCAGAGTATATGATCTGGATGCGTGATGAGATTGTTAAACTGTACAAGGACAAAGGCATTACTAAAGTGGTGGGTATTGAGTCGCGCGGATTTATTATGGCACCTGCTGTAGCGATGGAGTTAGGTGCTGGATTTGTACCCATCCGTAAGCACAACAAACTACCGGCAGAGACAATCTCTGTAACGTATAAAAAGGAATACGGATACGATACCATTCAAATCCATAAGGACGCGCTGAACAAAGATGATGTAGTGCTTATCCATGATGATATCTTAGCTACCGGCGGTTCGATGGAAGCAGCCATTGAACTGGTTAAGAAATTAGGTGTAAAGAAGATATACGTGAACTGCCTGATTGAACTGGAAGGGCTGAACGGTCGCAAATACCTAGAAGGAAAGTCTGACGATTTAGACTGCCTATTCGGTATAGAAGTAGATGAATAATTGAAGAAAGAAGATGATCATATTACCCTACTCCTGAAGCGTATTCCGGAGCAACCGGGAGTATACCAGTACTTTGATAAGGACGGGCAGATTATCTATGTAGGCAAAGCCAAGAATCTCAAACGACGCGTTAACAGTTACTTCAATAAAGAGCAACAATCATCAAAGACTCGGCAGTTAGTAGCGCATATAGCGGATATCAAATATGTAGTGGTAGAGAGTGAACAGGATGCATTCTTACTGGAGAATAACCTCATCAAGCAATACCAGCCGCATTATAATATCTTATTGAAAGACGGAAAGAGTTATCCGAGTATATGCATCACGAAGGAAGCGTATCCCAGGATCTTCAAGACACGAACGATTAATAAAAAGATAGGTGAGTATTACGGACCGTACAGTTTCAGTTATACAGTAGATACAGTGCTGGAATTGATTCATAAACTCTATCCGATACGAACTTGCAATATACCGCTTTCTGCCGAATCCATCGAAAAAAAGAAAGTACGCGTGTGTCTGAAATACCATTTGAAGAATTGTTGCGGTATTTGTGAGGGGAAAGGCGCTGACCAATACTCACAATGGATAGACCAGGCGCGCAAACTCATCAAGGGTGATGCGCATGAGATAGGTAAGCAATTAGAGGAGCAGATGATGGCGCTTGCGGCTGGGATGAAATACGAAGAAGCGGCAGATATCAAGCGCAAGATCGAACTGCTCGAGCAATTCAAGAGTAAGACAATTATCTCGAATTCATCGGCAAAAGACGTAGATGTCTTTGGGTACGACGAGCAGGATGACAAAGTCTATATTGCGATGCTGCATGTACATAACGGAAGTATCGTACAGGGACAGACGATAGAGTACCGTCGCAAGATGGAAGAGGAGAAAGAGGAGATTCTGGCACTCGGTATGATGGAACTCAGACAACAGTTAGAGAGTAAGACAAAGGACGTAATTGTTCCGTTCATTCCGGAGGTTTTTGATGATTCGCTGCATGTACATATTGCGGTGAGCGGAGACAAAAAGAAACTGTTGGATCTGGCGATGCAGAATGTACGGCAGTATAAATTAGACCGAATCAAACAAGAAGATAAGTTAAATCCGGAACAACGAGGCGTACGAATACTGACGGAGCTGCAGAAGATGATGGGCTTACCTACCCTGCCGAAATGGATTGATTGCTTCGATAACTCCAATATACAAGGCACGAACGCAGTGGCGGGATGTGTGGTGTATCGGATGGCTAAACCAAGTAAGAGTGACTACAAACGATTTGAGATCAAGACAGTGGATGGACAGGATGATTACGCCAGCATGCGCGAGGTAGTAAGGAGAAGATACCAACACTTATTGGACGAAGGAAGTACAATGCCGGATTTGATTATTGCCGATGGTGGTTTGGGACAGATGCATGCCATCCGTGAAGCGGTAGAAGATCAATTGGGATTGAGCATTCCTATCGCAGGACTGAAGAAAAATGACAAACATAGAACACAGACGCTACTATACGGTTTTCCGCCAAAGGAGATCAGTATGCCTGTGACGAGTGAAGTTTTTAGATTATTGACGAACATTCAGGACGAGGTACACCGCTTTGCCATCACGTATCACAAGCAAAAACGCCGTAAGTCATTGATACACAGCGAGTTAGACGAAATTAAAGGCGTAGGACCAGTGGCAAAACAGAAGATTTTGAGTCAATTTGGCTCAGTAAAACGCGCTAGAACCGCAAGCGAAGAAGAAATGGTCAATTTGCTCGGAAAGTCCTTAGGATCAATGGTTTACGCGCATTTTCAGTCCCAAATAACGTCCTGAGAATTGAATGAAAAGCAAGAACATGAGTACTTATACGATAAAAAATGACGAGAAATCCGGCCTTTTGTTGTTCGATGAGCAAGGAAAGGAAGTAAGTGCGCTGGAGATACTAAAGCAGACTGAACCGCATCGGGTGTATGCGTTCGATGGTCAGATGGGTGCAGGCAAGACGACGTTCATCAAGAAGTTGTGCGAAGAGATGGGCACGATGGATGTGGTGAACAGTCCGACTTTTGCGATTGTGAATGTGTACGACGTGGAACAACCGTATCGAGGTGAGGTGTATCATTTCGATTGTTACCGACTGAAGGACATCCGCGAGGCGATGGATTTCGGAGCAGAAGAATATCTATATTCAGGTAATTACTGTTTCATCGAATGGCCGGAGATGATTGAAGCGCTTCTTCCGGAAGACACGGTTTGGGTGAAGATTGACCTGATGCCTAACGGTGATAGAAAACTTACCATAAAATGAAAATCACGGGATAATATACATAGTATATTATAGGTATGGGTAGGATACGTGATTGATAGGTAATGACTAGGTAATAATAAGGACGTGCATATGATAGAAGTAAGAGATATATGGAAATCATTCGGAGAACTGGAGGTTCTGAAGGGTGTTAACTTGACGGTTAACAAAGGAGAGATTGTGGCGATAGTCGGTAAGAGCGGTGCCGGAAAGACTACACTGCTGCAGATCATCGGAACGCTGGACCGGCCGACGAAAGGAGAAATACTGGTGAATGGCGCAAGGCTAATGGCGAAAGGGGAACGGGAGTTAGCGGCTTTTCGGAATAAGCATATCGGGTTTATCTTCCAGTTTCATCAGTTATTGCCGGAGTTTACAGCCTTGGAGAATGTATGTATTCCTGCGATGATCGGTAGAGAGAAAGAATCGGAGTATAAGCCGAGAGCGGAGAAGTTATTGCGAGAGTTGGGTTTGGGAGACCGTATGGAGCATAAGCCGAATGAATTATCAGGCGGTGAGAAGCAGCGTGTAGCCGCAGCCAGAGCGCTGATGATGAGTCCGGATATTATCTTGGCAGATGAACCGACAGGTAGTTTGGACACTCAGAACAAGAAGGAATTGAGTGAATTGTTATTGAAGTTGAGGAAGGAATACGGACAGACCATATTGTTAGTAACGCACGACAAGGAGTTAGCCACTATTGCTGACCGGGTGATAGAGATTAAAGACGGAGTTATTGTTTAAGTCAAAAAGGGCCTAACATGATTCAAAAAAAATATTTCATTATAGCATGTCTGATGGCGCTTACAGCGTGTCAGCATGGACGGACCTATTTTCCGAAGGACTTGGAAACGCAGGATGTAGAGATCGTGCGTTTTGACAGGGCATTGTTGAATGTGAACGAATCCACAGTAGGACAAGATATCCGTGTGCTGTATGACGAGTATCCGGTTTTTATGCCGTTATGGGTGGAAGATATATTGGGTATTCCGAGTTGGGACACCACCATTTTGGAGCAGCAATTACCGAAGTTCCTGGAGGACACATTGTATGGTTTTAAGCAGACGAATGCCTTGGAGCGGGAGTTGTTTGCAGATATAAGTGATATTCAAAAGCCACTTAAAAAGGCATTTACACGCATCCACTGGTTATATCCGGAAATGGAGATCCCTACCCTATATTTGTTTATTTCGGGTTTTGTAACACCTATTTTTATGGAAGATGATCTCATCGGAATCGGTGCGGACATGTATTTGGGTAGCGATTATGAATACTACAACCGTGTGGTGTATGAGTATCAGAAACAGACCATGCGTAAGGAGTGTATTCCGGTGGATGTGGTGAGTGCATTTTTGTTCCGCACCCTACCCTACACCAGTAGTAAAAGTCGGCTGTTAGACCAGATGATGTACAGGGGAAAAGTGATGTATCTGGTGGCGCAACTCTTTGATGATCTGCCGGGTTATGAAGTGATGGGTTGGACGAAGGAACAATGGAATTGGTGCGTAAAAAACGAACGGGCGATCTGGCATCTGGTGATGGACAAACGCGATCTTTTCAAGACCGAGAGTCTGGTATTGACGAGTTATCTGAACGATGGGCCATTCACGTCAGAGGTGTCACAAGATGCCCCGGGTCGGTTGGGCATATGGCTCGGTTGGCGTATTGCAGAGAGTTATATGGCGCATAATGAAGCCGTAAGCCTGCAGGAACTGATGGCAGAACCGGACGCACAAAAAATACTGGAAGATAGTTATTATAAACCATAAGAAAACATGCGAAAACATTGGATAGATAATTTGCGTTGGGTGACCGTACTGTTGGTACTCTTTTACCATGTTATTTACTATTATAAC
>CACXPH010000008.1:69855-83627 GCA_902769535.1 uncultured Bacteroidales bacterium | reverse complement strand
TTTCACCGGCGGAGCACAACTCTTGGATGGTACGTATCTGTACTTCATCCTCTATGCACAGGGGGAGAATCGCGGTAAGGTAACCGTTCTTCACGAAGGCGAATCCGACGCAGGACAAGTCATCTCCGTCATGGTACGACTAAACTAATCCACGGTATGCCCGCGACAGGAAAGGGACCCTTCGGGGTCTCTTTTTTTGCCCAAAATAATAAAAAAATGCAGGCAGGCGTGTTTTTTTCGTCAAAAATTTGGTCATTCCAAAAATTTGTAGTAATTTTGCACGCTTTTTTGACCGAGAGGCCAAGAAAGGCTAATAGATTGTTTAACTTTTAACGAGATTTCGGTTAATCGTGACCACGTGATCAAGTTATCTCGAGACCACGAGAAATTGGATCTCAAAAATCAATTCTACCAACATGGCAGAAAATCTTTCTCTCCAGAACTTCGACTGGGATGCCTATGAAGCACAACAGCAAGGCACAAAAAACGAAGAAGAAATCCAAAAGTATAATGACACGCTGAGCGCCATCAAGGACAATGAGGTCGTTGAGGGTACCGTTATCAGTATCAACAAGCGCGAGGTAGTTGTCAACGTAGGTTACAAATCCGACGGTATCGTTCCGGCGGCTGAGTTCCGCTACAACCCTGAGCTCAAGGTAGGCGACAAAGTAGAGGTTTACATCAAGAGCCAGGAGGACAAGAAAGGACAGCTCGTTCTTTCGCACAATGAGGCACGCACAGCACGTGCTTGGGACCGCGTTAACGAGGCTTACAATGCAGGTGAGATCGTTAAGGGTTACATCAAATGGCGTTCGAAAGGCGGCATGATCGTGGATGTTCTTGGTATGGAAGCCTTCCTGCCGGGCAGCCAGATCGACGTGAAGCCGGTTCGCGACTATGATGTACTCGTTGGTCAGACCATGGACTTCAAGATTGTTAAACTCAATCCGGAGTTCCGCAACGTCGTTGTTTCCCACAAAGCACTCATCGAGGCTGAACTCGAGGCTCAAAAGGCTGAGATCGTCGGCAAACTCGAGAAGGGTCAGGTACTCGAAGGTACGGTTAAGAACATCACCAACTACGGTGTCTTCATCGACCTCGGAGGCGTGGATGGTCTTATCCACATCACCGACCTCAGCTGGGGACGCGTTAACGACCCGCACGAGCTCCTGCAACTCGACCAGAAGATCAACGTTGTTATCCTCGACTTCGATGAGGAGAAGAAACGTATCGCGCTCGGTCTCAAGCAGTTGACTCCGCACCCGTGGGATGCTCTGGATCCGAACCTCAAGGTAGGTGACAAGGTACACGGTAAGGTTGTCGTTATGGCTGATTACGGCGCATTCGTGGAGATCGCAGAAGGCGTTGAAGGCCTCGTTCACGTATCCGAGATGAGCTGGAGCCAGCACCTCCGTTCCGCTAACGACTTCCTCAAAGTCGGCGACGAGGTAGATGCTGTCATCCTCACGCTCGACCGCGCTGAGCGTAAGATGTCCCTCGGTATCAAGCAACTCAAGGCCGATCCGTGGGCTAACGTGGAGACCAAGTACGCAGTTGGTACCCGTCACTGGGCTAAGGTTCGTAACTTCACCAACTTCGGTGTCTTTGTTGAGATCGAGGAAGGCGTTGACGGACTTATCCACATCAGCGACCTCAGCTGGACCAAGAAGATCAAACACCCGAATGAGTTCACTCAGATCGGTGCACAGATCGAGGTGGTTGTTCTCGACATCGACGTAGCTAACCGTCGTCTGAGCCTCGGTCACAAGCAACTCGAGGAGAACCCGTGGGAAGAGCTCGAGGCTAAGTTCGGCGTAGATACCATCGTTGATGGTAAGGTTGTTGAACTGACCGACAAGGGCGCTGTCGTTTCGCTCGAGGAAGGCGTTGAGGGCTTCTGCACCACCCGCCACCTCCAGAAGGAAGACAAATCGCCGGTGGCTGTTGGTGACGAACTGCCGTTCAAGGTGATTGAGTTCAACCGTGACGCTAAGCGTATCCTCGTTTCGCACCTCCGCACTTGGGAGGAGCGCAAGGAGGCAGCTCCGAAGGCAGCTAAGAAAGCCGCTAAGGCTGAAGAACCCGCTCTCGACCTGCCGAAGGTAGAGAAGACCACCCTTGGTGATCTCTCCGCTCTGGCAGAACTCAAAGCTTCTATGGAAGCCGAGGAGAAACCGGCCAAGAAAGCTCCTGCAAAAAAGGCTACCAAGAAAGACGCTGAGTAATTTCCAGTCGGATTTCTAAAAAAAGATCCTGCATACTTGTGTATGTGGGATTTTTTTTGTACCTTTGCACTCGTTATGACGTCGCCGTTTCAACTTCCACCCCACCCTGCGGCGCAGAAAGCTGCTGCAGAGGTAATAGAAAAGGTACATGCGTACATGCGCATGCACCCTGAGAGTGAGTTGCACAGGCAGGGAAAGATGTTCGGAGTGCTCGTTTATAATGATGGAATGAGCGCGACTGCGTCGCTCAATGATACAGCAGAGCTGTCTAATGGTGTACATTTTCTGGCAGCATTTTCGGCGAAGTTGGATGGGAGTTATGAGCATGAGGGGTTTGTGCCGCCGGTTTATGCGATGGAGGAAGAACCGATCGGGCGCTGCAAAGAGGAATCAAGACGACTGCAACGATTGTTGTTCGCGAACTATAATCTGCTGAACGGACGAGGAGAGAGCAAGAACCTGTTGGAGATCTTCGCTAATGAAAAACCCATCGTCCCACCGGACGAGTTTTTTGGTAAATCATCAATCATAAATTATAAATCATCAATTGGCGAAGCCATGCCTCCTTCGGGTGCGGGTGAGTGCTGTGCACCGAAACTGCTGCAGTATGCCTTCACGCACGGGCTGGAACCGGTGGCATTAGCGGAGTTCTGGGTGGGTGCGCCATCGAAGACCGAGGTAAGGACGGAGGGAGCGTTCTATGCACCGTGTTCCGGGCGTTGCGTGCCGATATTAAGGCATATGATGGAGGGTCTTGAGTTAACGAGTGAACGAATGAACGAGTTAACGGTGAGCGGTGAGCGGTTATCGGTGAGCGGTGAGCGACCGGAAGTGATTTACGAGGACGAATGGTTGATAGTGGTGAATAAGCCGACAGGAATGCTGTCTGTGCCGGGGAAGAACGAGGAACTCTCTTGCGAGAGTTATTTAAGATTGCAGATTGCAGATTGCAGATTTCTAAAGGCGGCACACCGGTTGGATCAGGATACGAGTGGACTGCTCGTGCTCGCCAAGACAGCGGAGGTGTATAAGGAACTGCAGGCGTATTTTCAGAGGAGGGATATATTGAAGCGGTACGAAGCGCTTTTGGTAAAGAATGAAGGAGTGAAAGAATTAAAGAATGAAGGAACCATCTCCCTACCCTTGTTGCCTAATGCGTACGACAGGCCACGGCAAATGGTGAGTTGGGAGCACGGGAAAGTGGCGATCACGAAGTATGTCGTACGCGAAAGGCGTGCAGATGGGACGGTGTTTGTTGATTTCTATCCGCTCACGGGAAGAACACACCAATTACGCGTGCATGCAGCGCACCCGGAAGGACTGAACGCGCCGATTGTAGGGGATAGGTTATATGGAATGAGCGCGGCAAAGCCGCTCAATGATGAAATGAGCGCTTCGCTTAATGATGAAAGGCTGCGCCTACATGCAGCGGAGATACGATTTGTACACCCGATAACGAAAAAAGAGATGCATTTCTGCATCCCTTCGAATTTCTAAGTTTAATAGATTACATCCGATCAGGCATCTCGATGCCGAGGAGAGCAAAGGCGGAACGGAGAACTTTAGCAACGTTTGCAGATAAGAGCAGACGGAGTGCACGTTTGGCTGCGTCCGGTTCGTTGAGGATCGAGAGGTCGTGATAGAACGAGTTGAAATCGCACGCCAGGTCGTACGCGTAGTTGCAGATTACTGCCGGGGAGAAATTATCTCCTGCTGTACGTACTATCGACGGATATTCGCACAGACGCTGAATCAAGCCCAATTCCTTAGGATCAAGCACCGTAACCTGTAACCCGTCACCGGTAATCGATCCATCCGCTTTGCGGAGAACGGATTGAATACGTGCGTAGGTGTATTGGATGAACGGGCCGGTGTTACCGTTGAAGTCGATGGATTCCGCAGGGTTGAAGAGCATGTTCTTGCGCGGATCAACCTTGAGGATGAAGTACTTGAGGGCACCGAGACCGACTTTGCGGGCAATCTCGTTCGCTTCGTCTTCGGTTATACCTTGCAGAGTGTTTACTTTGTCTTTGGAGATCTCCTTGGCGTCTTCGACCATCTTGTCCATCAGGTCGTCGGCATCGACTACAGTGCCTTCACGGGATTTCATCTTACCGTTTGGCAGTTCGACCATTCCGTAGGAGAAATGGACAAGTTCCTTACCGAAGGGGAATCCGAGGCGATCGAGAAGGATAGAGAGCACTTTGAAGTGATACTCCTGCTCGTTACCTACGACATAGACCATTTTGTCGATGGGGAAGTCTTGGAAACGGAGTTTAGCCGTACCGATGTCTTGCGTCATATAGACGGAGGTACCATCGGAACGAAGGAGGAGTTTTTCGTCGAGTCCATCCTTGGTGAGGTCGGCCCAAACGGAGCCGTCTTCGCGGCGGTAGAACTGACCGGAGGCAAGTCCCTTCTCTACTTCGGACTTACCTTCGAGGTAGGTGTTCGACTCATAGTAGATCTTATCGAAAGACACGCCCATGCGACGGTAGGTCTCGTCAAAACCGGCATAAACCCACTCGTTCATGCGTGCCCAAAGGCCACGTACTTCAGGATCATTGGCTTCCCATTTGCGGAGCATCTCTTGGGCTTCGAGCATGAGCGGCGCTTCGCGTTTGGCGGTCTCCTCGTCCATGCCTTTTGCCATGAGTTCGGCTATTTGGGCTTTGTACTCTTTGTCAAAACGTACGTAGTAGTCGCCGATGAGATGGTCGCCTTTCTTGCCGCTGGATTCGGGTGTCTCGCCGTTGCCGAACTTGAGCCATGCGAGCATGGATTTGCAGATGTGGATACCGCGGTCATTGACGATGTTGGTTTTAACGACTTTCCAACCGTTCGCCTCCTGGATTTGGGCAATCGAATAACCGAGGAGGTTATTACGCACATGACC
Source organism: uncultured Bacteroidales bacterium (assembly GCA_902769535.1). Taxonomy (GTDB): domain Bacteria; phylum Bacteroidota; class Bacteroidia; order Bacteroidales; family Paludibacteraceae; genus Colicola. The sequence continues at coordinate 78,506 of CACXPH010000008.1, read as the reverse complement.
AAGGTGCAGCGGTTTATTGGTGTTCGGCGACGAATATTCGACCATCATCAAAGGAGCCTCTTCTCGATCCTCCCCTGAAGGGAAGGACGTTTTGGACGGACGCTCAAAGCGACCATAATTCGCATCGGCATCGATGGCTTCGAGTTGCTTGATCCAAAAGGCATCGGAGATGCTAAGGTTCAAGAAACCTTGCACGGCATTGAATTTAGCGACAAGGTCACTCTTAGCGAGTTCCTCGCCTATCTCTGCAGCCACTTGAGCAGGGGCTTTGCGGGCCATTTTAACAAAGGGGAACACCACGAGTGTGATGTTTCCTTCGAACTCCGGACGGGTTTTCTGCAGTTGAATCTGCGCGTCCGTTGCTTCTATCTCATAGAGCGACTTCACAGCCGCTTTGACTAACGAAGAAAGAGATTGTTCTAAAGTCATAGTTTGGGATATTTTCTAAACCAAGAGGACACTTTGAGTTTAATCACGCCGAGTAGTGCTTCAGAGAAGATACCACCGGACATCTTACTCGTACCTAGTACACGGTTGACGAAGACGATAGGTACCTCGATGATCTTCGCGCCGCATTTGGAGGCGGTGAACTTCATCTCGATCTGGAAGGCATAGCCTTTGAAACGGATCTTATCCAGTTCGATGGTCTCGAGCGTATGACGTTTGTAAGCCACGAAGCCGGCTGTCGTGTCGTGGATGTTGACACCAAGGACGGTACGCACGTACTTACTTGCGAAGTAAGACATCAGCACGCGTCCCATCGGCCAGTTGACGACGTTCACGCCGGTGACATAACGGCTACCGATCGCGAGGTCTGCACCTTGGTTCGCACACGCGTCATAGAGTTTGAGCAGGTCTTGCGGGTTGTGGCTAAAGTCCGCGTCCATCTCGAAGATATAATCGGCTTTATGCTCGATGGCCCATTTGAAGCCGGCGATGTACGCCGTGCCGAGTCCGAGTTTGCCGGAACGCTCAACAAGGAACACACGGTTTTTGTACTTACCTGCCATGAGGTCCTTGACGATAGCGGCTGTACCGTCAGGCGAACCGTCGTCTATAACCAACACGTTGAACTCCAACGGCAACTCCATCACCGCTGTGATGATGGCTTCGATATTCTCTTTTTCGTTGTAAGTAGGGATGATAACAAGTCTATCCATTTATGATTTCAAATTTATGATTTCAAATTTCAGATTGAATAATTTTATCATTCAATTCATAAATAGGGCTGGGTGACGTACGGTCGAGCGGTTTGAGGAAGATATCCTGTCCGGGGATGATCTCTATCTCTTCGAGATAAGAAGAGACGGTGTCAAACGCCACTTGTGGGTCATTGTTCTCCAGCGAGAGGTGGCAGAGCCATACATTACGCAGATCAGGGTGCCAATTTCGCTCAAGCAGTTCGCCACACACATCGTTCGATTGGTGTCCGCGCGGAGAGAGGATACGCTCCTTGAGGTAAGTCGGATACGGACCGTTGAGCAACATATGCTCGTCGTGGTTCGCCTCGATGACCAAGTGGTTGGCCGTACGGATGTACGCTTCCATCTCTTCGTTGACCGAGCCGCAGTCCGTCATGAGGACGAAGCGCTGACCTTTGAAGTCGATGCAGTAACCGAGGCAGTCGGTGGAGTCGTGCTCAATATGGAAGGTGTTGATCTTCATGCCAAACAGCTCCCACTCTTCGCCTTTGTTGAAATAACGACGACTCGTGCGCAGTTTCTCACGCACACCATAGTTACGGTCGATACCTTCGTGGATCTCAGCGGTGGTGTAGATAGGGAGTTTGACGCGCTCACCGAGCGTACCTACGGCACGAATATGGTCCGCATGGTCGTGGGTAATAAGCACACCCATGATATTCTGGAAATCGAGGCCCATCTCGCGGAGGTATTTCTGAATCTGCCGCGCGGAGATGCCGGCGTCAATCAGGATACCCTGACGACGCGTACCAAGGTAGTAACAGTTACCGCTACTACCGCTGGCAAAACACCGAAATATAAGCCCGTTTTCCTCCATATTAACTAATCAGCCTGCAAAGGTACAACTTTTTTTTGGAATATGCAAGAAAATGTATATTTTGTAAGCAAAATATTTGGAAATATGAAAAAAAAGAGACCTGAAATTTGTATCTAAGCAGAAAAGTTACGTGCCAAGCAATACGTCATTCCACCATTTTCTGATGGTCCGTAGATGATACCATTAATCACCTACTAATCACCTACTAATAACCTACTAATCATCTACTATTTTCATACTAATCTTGTACTATAATAAGGACGGGCATATATTTCCGGGATGTTTGGGGAAGGAGAAAGAAAAAACCGCCACGAAGTGAGGCGAGCCGGTTTAGAAGAGAGCGGGCAATTAAATTGCCCTGATAATGAACGAAAGGAAGCGGCATATGAATCTGCCGCGCATAGACGCTATTTTATCTCTTGACCGGTTACCGTGTAGGTCTTGTTGCCACGGAGGATGTACCTTGTTGTTATTCGAATAGGCGCTCAATATTTAATGTCAGAAATTGCTCCAAACTAAAAGCCTCACCTCCTACGACCAATTCTATATTCGGGTGGAATTGTTCACTAAACATTGGCAGGCCTTGGTTATTTTGTCGTCTGCCGCTTTTGACTTCGACAGCAACCAACTTCTTTGAAGATTCAAGAATAAAGTCCACTTCATTGCCATCGTGACGCCAGAAATAGAGCTTATATTCCAGCCGATCCGCATGATTAATCAGATATGCGCCTACGGCCGTTTCCACCCAGCGCCCCCACTTTTGAGGATCTAAGTAGGCATCATTAAAATTAAGCGAACTCGTAGCACTTAGCAAACCGGAATTATATACTTGATATTTAGGGACGGACTTATATTTGCGCGCATCATCAGCGGCATATTGCTGGAGACCAGCCAAGAGTTTGCTTTCATCCAATAGTTGCAGATAATTGGCTAAAGTGGCAGTATTTCCTGCATCTTGCAGTTGTCCCAAGATTTTGTTGAATGACAGTAACTCACCAGAATAAGAGCAACCGAGCAAGAAGAGCTGACGCAAAAGTGCCGGTTTAAGGACGCGCTTGGTAGTCAGGACATCTTTAGTTATTGCGGGTTCAATAATGGCATCGTGCATATATTTTCGCCAGCGTTTCTCGTCATCAATGAGCGAAAATGCTCCCGGGTATCCACCATAGTAGACATATTGGTCGAGCGTCATTCCAAAGGCTTCGCGCATCTCACTATAAGACCAGTGTTCCATCTCAATGATTTCATAGCGACCGGCCAAAGATTCGTTGAGTCCATCTTTGATAAGCAAACGTGAAGAGCCTAACAATATAACCTTTATGTTCACATCACGCATGGTGTCCGCATCCCACTCTGCCTTAACGACTTCACTCCAGTTGTCCAATTTGTGAATTTCATCTATGACGAGCAGAAATTCAGAATAGTTGTTGAGCCGCATAGATTGTCTGGCTTGCTGCCACACATAACGAATCCACTGAGGATTTTTATCCGGCGCATCCTCAGCCGTGGTTAGCAAATGAGGAATAGTTAATTCGTTCACAACTTGCTTTACCATAGTTGATTTACCAACTTGCCGCGCACCGGCGATAACTTGAATAAAACGGCGTGGCTCGCTGATTCGAGAGAGCAAAACTGATGCTTGTTGACGTTTAAACATAATAGCATTTTATAAAATCCGCTGCAAAGGTACAAAAAATTCTCAATATATGCAAATAAAATTCTCAATTTATATAGAAAAAATTCTCAAAGTAAGTCATAAATATTCTCAAAGTATCCCATTATACGAGAAACGGGTACTAAAAGTACCCATTACTCTAAAATCCGTATTATACCGGAATAATGCTATTTAAAATCTGCGGGAGCCCTATTGATTTACAAGTTATACTTGTAAATTGTAGGTCTTATCGCCACGGAGGATGAGGATTTGGCCGTTGTGGATAAGTTTGCGAGGCTTATCATCCGTGTGCACGTTATCTATTGCTTCTGTACTTTCAACCGACAGGACGCAATGGACGGAGTACTCGGATGATATCCGAGATAATAAACAAAGCTTTTATATTGGCGGATTAAATCCGCCAGGAAAAGAAGAAAGAAAACCGCCTACCAGGCGGAGCAATAGACGAAACTATTAAAGCGGCAGATTAAATCTGCCAGGAAAAGAAGAAAGACAATGCGCGGAACTGAAGTCCCGCGCACTTAACAAAGTTATAATGCGGCATATGAATTTGCCGCGCATAGACGCTATTTTATCTCTTGGCTATTCAAAAAGAATTAGAACAATTCTTCGTTTTTCTCTAAATACTCCTGTAATTCGTCTAATAACTCTAAATGGATACTATATTCCTCGTCATCACAAGAATCATAGCCGTCTGGATATTCTTCGTCGTCATCATTACCATCAGGAAACATTGAATCCCGATATCCGCCATCGCTCCAGTCTATCTGCTCACGAAGTTCGTCGAAGATTTCTTCTAATGTAACCTCCTCATCAACAATGTGATCTTCGTTGTTTTGGATATAGAAGATAATGCCATCCAGATACTCTTCTTTCTCCCGTTCGGAAAAGTCCAAATCCCGTTTGTAGGATTCTAGTTGTTCCAACAAGTTATCAAATTGCTCTTGCGTCATAGTTATCTAATTTTTGTAAATGTATCCATATCATTTTTTTGAATTCCATTTATTTGACAAGTCGCACACTAAAACCAGCAGGTCGACCATAATTTCCTGGATCAATCTTTATGTATTGTTCCCAAAACATAAACTGACCTGCTGAAGATGGAAAAGGAGATGTAGAAGACCAATAGTGCCCATTATCATAATGAGCAAATTGATTGGAGCCGTTCATATAACCTGTTACAGGTAAGAACACAGCACCATTCTCCTCCATTTTTTCCATTGTTTTTCGGTATAAGTGTTATATGAAAATATACCGTTTCCTGTCTGATATCCCATCCATTGACAAAAATCAAATCCTTTGCTTGCACATGACGAAAATGAAACTCCGTAGGGTAAGATCCAATTATCCGGCAAAAAAATCATGCCGTTTACTCCATTCACACATCCACCAGAGCACAAAGAATCAGCATTTGTTCTTTCTAGAAGCAAATAAGCCCATTCTTCTATGGTCAGAGTACGCCATAAATTAGGTTTATTACCTCCATTACTGATTGGATTGATTCCCCAATCAACAAATTGTGAATAATCTTCAAGATTATTACTAGAATAAGTGGGATTATTTCCTGTTCCCCATCCGAAAAGGTCGATCCATCCATCATAGGTTACAGATCTATTTTCGTTAGCGCTTCCTATTGTGTCGTACTGATTAGTAGCAAATCTCCATGTGTTAGTACTTGGTTGATATTGCAAGTTACCCTGTGCAAAGTGTACTTGTTGTGTATCTGACACAGAAAAGAGACCATTCAACATTCCTTGATTAGGGTCGCTCGGCACGTTTTCATTGCAAGCCAGCATTAGAAAGCCTACGGCTGCTAAAAGAAGATACTTTTTCATTGTGTTAGAATATATAGTGTTTTACAATCAGTTTATTCAGTTCTACCTCATGTTTGTGAAGCCCAAAGAAACGACGTCTGCAAAAGAAAGATTTCTTTAGATTGTCTGATAGGACGGATTTTGGTATTTCTGCTATATATCTGGCAGGAAAAATATGGCCAAGATCATGACATTCAAGAGATTGCTCGTCATAAATATAGCCTTTCGAAAAATCTTTCGTTGCTTGTGCTAAAGTAACGTGGTTTTTATCCGGCATATTAATAACCAACAAAAAGTCTTCGTTTTTAACTCTATCTTTTATAGGATAGTTTTTACGGGCTCCCTTGTCATGACGCGCAGTCATTTTTTCTCTCAAATTGAATTTTGGATCGTATCCCCATCCTTGATGAAGACGACCAATTTTGAGTTCTTCAAATAAAACCTTTGCGCTAGAATCTTTAATCCGAAATGCATAATATGCCATAATATTTTGTTTTTCAAATCCCCTCTAACACCTTCGGGGTTTGGTCTATAGAATTTAGTTGAACGTAAATAACAAAAAAACGCGAATAACTGTTGTTATCCGCTGTTTGAGGTCGTAGGAAACCTTAGTAATCAGATATACAATGCAGTTACTCGCGTCGTATATACACACCAAGCATACCTACTTATTACGTAAGTACGCGAGAGTTTATACACTCGAGAGCATCTACTTGCCTTGTTTCTGAATTACTAATCTGAAAGTTCCTACTTTTCAATAAATAGGAAAACAAACGAAAGCAAAGGAAAGCAAAGGAAACGCAAACGCGCATATATACAGCGCATTATAATATATGCGCATTTGTTTTGTTTTCCTTTGTTATTACTATAATTTGTTATTTTTTGTTACTTTTTTTGTTACTTTTCTTGCATATATCAAAAAAAAGCAGTACCTTTGCACCCGAAAACGAAAACAAACGAAAGAAAACGAAAGAAAACACACCCACACAAACAGCCTCAGCGGCTACAGATGGCATGTGTGCAATATATAGTAACAATTAAATTTACGAAACAATGAAAACCGAAGATTTGAAAAAGTCGCTTTTGATCGCACTTGCGACAGCCAAAACTCTAACAGAGATTTTAAACAACACTATTGCAGGCGCACACACATTAGAAACAATGTGCGATGGCATCGAGGCGGGCACAGACGATTTTGCCGACACGATTGCAGCGGCATCCTCTTATTTGACAGAGGCGGCACAGGTACTTGCTGAGGCTGTAGCAAAAGCAGTACCATCGGACTATAATGTATGCGGCAGCCCTACAAAGTAGGAACACCCACAGGGGCGCGCTGAGGCTCTACCATGTGCGCGAGCGGGCAAATACCCACAGCGGGCACACAGAGCCTCACAGCGAGCCTCAGCCGGACAGCCTCAGCGGGCGCGCAAATTACTAACAATTAAATATACTATATCATGGGCAGGGCAAAAAAGCAAATACAAGTAAAAGAGCCTGTAACAATTCGCTATAAAGAGGGCAAAAACGGAGTGCGGTCTGTTTACTTAGACTGCTATGTAAACGGCAAAAGATGGTACGAATTTTTGAGCAAAGAAATTGGCTATATACAGCCGGAGGGCACAGCCGATCTGTATGCACGCGCGCGAAATGCTGAGGTACTGCAACGCGCAAATGCGATTAAGATGCAACGCATAAGCGAGATATATGCAGGCAAAGACAGCGCGCAAAAAGTAGCCAAAAACGGCAAAATGCTATTGCAAGATTGGATGGACATTTATGCACGCAAACAGAAAGCGAGCGGGCACAAAGACGATCGGCAAATAGCATATACTAAGCGCATACTATTAGAGTATGCAGGCGCAAATGTGCAAATGCAAGATATAGACAAAAAATTTTGCTTAGGCTATTTGCAATTTATTAAACACCTGCGCGCGAATTATGCGCACGAAGATATAAAGAGCCTCAGCGACCACAGCGAGGCAAACCCGCGATTAAACCGCGAGCATTATGTAATAGAGCGCAAGCAAAACACCGGCATAGTAAAAAATCGTTTTGGCTATTGGAGAAAATTAAACTTGACTAAAGCGGAAATAGCAAAAAGAATAGAGCGCGGGCGGGATCTTGATTTAGGGCTAATTGAACGCGGACTAAAAACCGCCCCACAGACAGAGGAAGAACTGCGATTTCTTGCTACACACGAGCCTATTGTGCGACCATCTTTTGAAGATACCCACACAATACGCGAGATAACAGCGAGCGACATAGCAGAGGCTGAGGCTACATTTATTAAACCGGCTACGCAAGCAAATTATTATAGATGCTTTTCGGGGGCATTAAATGCGGCTGTACGCGCTGAGATCATACTAAGCAACCCCTTCGACAAAATTGCGAGTGTGGACAAAATAAGAGTGCCGGAGAGCGCGCGCGAATATCTGACCATAGACGAGGTAAAACAACTAATTGCGACAGAGTGCAAACGCGAAAATGTCAAAAATGCCTTTTTGTTTTCCTGCTTTTGCGGCTTGCGTATTAGCGACATATTTGCTATAACATGGGGGCAAATTACGCAAGACGGAGAGCAAATGCGCTTGCAATTAAAGATGCAAAAGACAAAAGACCCGCTCTATTTACCTATATCGGAACAGGCGCAAAAATACATGCCAAAGAGGGGCACAGCCTCAGCGGAGAGCGCAATTTTTGACCTACCTACAGGGCAATGCTGCAATAGCATTATAAAAGATTGGGCAAAAGCAGCCGGAATTACCAAAAAAGTTAGTTTTCATGTAGCCCGCCACACCTTTGCGACAATGATGCTTACATTAGGGGCAGACCTATATACAACGAGCAAATTATTAGGACATGCAGACATAGAGACCACACAAATATATGCTAAAATTGTAAACAAGAAAAAAGACGAGGCTGTAAACCTTACAAACGGCATATTTTAGGCGATCGAGACCGCCCCACAGGAAACAGGCTGCAAATTGCGGTCTGTTTTCTTTTGCGCTGCGCCTCTACCATGTAGGAACACCCCACAGCGGGCGCACAGACAGCCGGACAGATCCACACCGGCACAATGTACCATCGGGCGAGAGACAGCGCGCCTCAGCGGCTACAGAGGGCACAGGCTGCGGCTCTACCAT
>CACXPH010000008.1:0-69839 GCA_902769535.1 uncultured Bacteroidales bacterium | reverse complement strand
ACAGACAGCCGGACAGATCCACACCGGCACAATGTACCATCGGGCGAGAGACAGCGCGCCTCAGCGGCTACAGAGGGCACAGGCTGCGGCTCTACCATGTGCGAGCGGCTACCATCGGGGCACAGGAACGGCTACAGATCCACACCGGCACGCGCTGCGGCTCTATGCTATGAGGGCACACCCACCATCGGACACAGGAACGGCTACAGACAGCCTCAGCCTCTACCATGGTACACACACCATCGGACACACACACAGACAGCCGGACAGATCCACACCGGCACAATGTACCATCGGGCGAGAGACAGCGCGCCTCAGCGGCTACAGAGGGCACAGGCTGCGGCTCTACCATGCGAGCGGCTACCATCGGGGCACAGGAACGGCTACAGACAGCCTCAGCGATGGCTACCGGCATAGAACACCATCGGACAGCCTCAGCCTCTACCATGGTACACACACCATCGGACACAGGAACGGCGCATAGATCCACACCGGCACAGGCTGCGGCTCTACCATGCGAGCGGCTACCATCGGACAGCCTCAGCGGGCGCATAGATCCACACCGGCACAGGCTGCGGCTCTACCATGCGAGCGGCTACCATCGGACAGCCTCAGCGGGCGCGCGTATATATACAGCGAACAGGAACACCCACAGCGGGCACACAGGCGCGCACAGACAGCCTCAGCACATGCTACCGGCACAATGTACCACACCCACCATCGGCACAGGCTGCGGCTCTATGCTATGTATGCGCGTACACATACCCACAGACAGCCTCAGCGGCTCTATGCTATGACAGCCGGACAGATCCACACAGGACACACCCACCATCGGCACAGGCTCAGCGGGCGCGCGTACATATAGCGAACAGGAACACCCGCACAGGGCGCGCGCGTACACAATGCACACACCATCGGGGCGAAATTCCCCCCGCACCCCCCTATTGTGTATTGTATATACTGACCGACCTATATAAATATAGGTCTGTATATACATACACACGCGTATGTATGCGCGCATATATATGAGACTGCGCGCAAACATACCGCTATGTAGGCTTATAGAGGCTGCGCACCCTACCGGCATACAGATACAGAGGGGGGCGCACTTAGCACACAGGGGGCACAGCACCCCAAATCCACTTGCCCTTGTCTCTATTGATAAACAAATTTTTAGGGGGGTGCACATTTTCCCCATTTGACAGATACAGCCGCAAATAGTTATTTGCCCCACATAAGCAAAAGGCGGGGGCATGTTTAAGAAATAGGGGGCATAGCACCCCAAATCCACTTGCCCTTGTCTCTATTGATACAATAAAATCTCAAAATCTCGTTTTTTCACAACTTGCACACATTTTCCATTTGTGGGCATTTGCCCCACTTGCGCACTAATTTTTGCGAGAGGTAGCCTGTACCGCTTATTGCGCGATATATGTAAACAAATATAATTGCATTATGATCCACCTTGTAAAACTCCCCGAAAAGCAGCCCGACTGCTGCGCTATTTGCCCCCTTATTGGGCTAATTCCCAAAGACAAAGTGCCCGCAAAAAGTTATGAGCGATTTGTGTGCTTAGGTACAAATGAGGCAATGACACAAAGAGCGATCCGAATAAGAGCGAGCCAACGAAACCGCAAACACCCTTTGCACCGCTATTGCGACAGCACATGGGCAATTTGGATGACACTAAAAAACCGCTGTTTAGGCATAAATGGCACTATGTATTTGCAATGTCGCATACCATACGAACAGAGCCAACAAATGACATTTAATTTTATTAAATTCCACAGGAAACCAACAGACCCCGACAGCCGCACAGATGGCATGTGCTGAGGCTCTACCATGTGCGAGCGAGACAGACCCGAAACAGGCTGCAAATTGCGGTCTGTTTTCTTTTGCGCTGCGGCTCTACCATATAGGAACACCCCACCGCGGGCACACACAGCCCCACAGATGGCATGTGCTGCGGCTCTATGCTATGCGAGCGGCTACAGATGGCATGTGCTGCGGCTCTATGCTATGCGAGCGGCTACAGATGGCATGTGCTGCGGCTCTATGCTATGCGAGCGGCTACCATCGGCACAGGCTGCGGCTCTACCATGTAGGAACACCCCACAGCGGGCGCACAGACAGCCTCAGCGATGGCTACCGGCACAATATACCATCGGGCGAGAGACAGACCGCCTCAGCGGCTACAGAGGGCACGCGCTGCGGCTCTATACCATGACAGCCGGACAGATCCACACCGGCACAGGCTGCGGCTCTACCATGCGAGCGCGTACACACACCATCGGGGCACAGGAACGGCACACAGACAGCCTCAGCGGGCACAGATGGCATGTGTATTTTTTTGAGAGGTAGCCTGTACCGCTTATTGCGCGTATAGTAGGAACTAAAAACCGCGCAACATGGACAAAAAGAAATTTAATGTTATCGGCACAAAGATCAGCCCGCACGCATTTGAGCAAATAAACGCAATAGCGAGCAGGGCGCATGTGTCTGTTTACAGCCTTTTGCAAGTCGTAATAGACTGCTATATAAAGGTGTTTTGCTGTAGTGAACCTATTAGCGACTATATGCGAGAGGTGCTGTATAAATTTACCGATTTTGACAGAGCAAAAAGGGGCTTTTCCTTTGTATCGGCTACTTTGCGCAATTTGAGCATGTCGAAATGTCTTGCAATAGTATCTGCACCGAAAAAAGAAATACCCGAAATTGTTTTGCTCGAAAAAGAGGGCGAGAATATAACAGAGAACCGAAACAGCGACCAAATTTTGACAGAGTTTTTGCAGGCATTTTCGCCAAAGGTGCTGCGAGGCTTACAGACTATTATGCGCAAAGAGAAAGCACACAATTTGGCAGATGCACTAATTTATGCTGTAAACGAGGCTATTGCGCCCGAAGAAACTTTGCACGATGAAATAAACGCGCTATTTTTGGACAATGAGCGAGCCGAAAACGGCAAATGCGCAACAGATTATAGAGGCTACAAAAGCACGCGCAATAATTACAAAGAATATGCGAGCGAGAGCGGGCGCAAAAGCACCGATTTTGACCCCTCACAGATATACGACCCCTTGCAAGATTTTGTGCCCGATCCCGTGCCGGAATTTGCCCCCGATCCCGTGCCGGAATTTGTGCCCGATTTTGACCCCTCACAGATATACGACCCTTTGCAAGATTATGAGCCGGAATTTGTGCCCGATTATGAACCCGAATATATATAAATGTTTGCTTTTCATGTTGCTATTTTCATAATGTAAATTTAATTGTTTGTATGGATGCACCCACCCGCGAGGGCAGGTGCATTTTTTATGTGCGCTGCGGCTCTACCATGGTACACACCCCACAGCGGGCGCACAGAGCCTCACAGACAGCCTCAGCGATGGCTACCGGCACAGAGTACCACACACACCATCGGACAGCCTCAGCCTCTACCATGGTACACACCCCACACAGGGCGCACAGAGCCTCACAGACAGCCTCAGCGATGGCTACCGGCACAGAGTACCACACACACCATCGGACAGCCTCAGCACATGCTACCGGCACAATGCACCACACCCACCATCGGACAGCCTCAGCGAGCCGCAGCACGAAAAAAAAATAATATACAAAGTATATTAAAAAGTTATTGAAACATTTTAGCATATATGCAAATAATAGTTTACTATTATTTGTTTACTTTCCTTTGTTACATTTGGGGTTAGCCTGTACCGCTTATTTAGCGGTGTATGAGGGGCACGCACTAAAGCACCCCGAAATAACATGCAAACATTATTAGAACAAATTGCGCAAAAACAGAGCGCACAAGAGGCACAACTTGCCCGAATTGAGCAGTACACATTATTGGCTGCAAAACAAGTTTTAACGGCTGAGGATGTAGTTTTACTGACCGGCTTAAAAAAGTCGTATCTGTACAAACTGACAGCCCTGCGACAGATCCCACACTACAAACCAAACGGCAAATGTATCTTTTTCGACAGGGGCGAAATTGAGCAATGGCAAAAGCAAAACAGAGTAGCCACCGAATTAGAGTGCGAACAGGGCGCAATAAAGCACGCGCTACAATAGTACTATTTATTAACAATTAAACAATTAACATTATGAAATTTACACAGCAAAACAGCGTTTTCGACAGATCCGGAAAAATGCTGCAAAGTATCTTATTTGCGGCTACCGACATACGCGAGAACCAAAGTAAAACAGAAAATTTGCGGGCATTTGGCACATGTGGCGAAATGCACCCTGTATTGCACAGCGAGCCTCAGCAAATGCGCGCATTTATTACAATGCTATGCGACACAGCAAACAAAGGGCGCACAGGGCAAATGCACTATAACTTAGACACGCACAAAAACCTGCTATTATGCACGCATGATCAATACAGAGCGACCCTAACAGAGCGCACAGAAAAGCAGCAAATACTATTTGCCCCTGCGTATGTTTACGAACCATTAGAGGCGCACAGCGATTTTGCAGACCTTTGCGGCTACCTTACAAACGCAATACAGGAACATGCTGCAAAGGCTATTATATTAGACAACTGCGCGCCCTATTTGCAAAGTGTGGACTATTGGACAATAAAAACCACCTTAGAGCAAATTGCGCATAATTTGGACTGCTGTATATTTGCGGGCTTTTGTCTGCGCGAGATCCAAAATACCTATTTTGAGGCACACACGCAAAATGTTATATATCTTGCGAGCGACCAAATACATAGAGAGCCGGTAATAAAATACATATATTGCAATGGCGCATGTATGGGCATTTTCTCTATAGACAGCGAGGGCAAAATAAACCCCTCACAATGGCATGAGCAATATATTTTGCGCGAACTTTTGCCACACATAGCGGGCGCGCCTGTTTTCTCCAGAGACATAGAGCAGTTTTTTAGGGGAGTGTACACAGGAGATAAAGCAGAGCAAACAATTATAAAGATGCTACAGGGGGCGCGCGATCGGGGCGAACTATTGCGGGCAAACACGCGCAATACAAAGTATATAGCGAATACAGAGGAACACCCCACAGAGGCGCGCTGCGGCTCTACTGACAGCCTCAGCGGGCACAGATCCACACAGCGAGCCTCAGCCGGACAGCCTAAGCGGGCACAAACGGCATCGGAAATTGCGCTAACAGCCTTGTCTGACATGCAAAAGACCGGCATACGCAAGCGCATCCCTATTTTGAAATATGGAGAGTACCGGCAATTATATTGCTGCAATTATGCGCCCTGCGCGATGGAAATAATAATGTGCGCTATTATAGAGGGCAATTATTTGGACATAAAAGCGAACAGGCAACGCAAGAAAATTCTATTTTGCACGCATGACGATTGGGAGTGTGAAAATATAGAATTGTATTTGCAGCACCATATAAGCAGAGTAACCGATTTTGCGAAATGCCACATAACAGACATAAAGCACAATTTGGCATCCATCGAGGCGCAAATAAAGTTACACACCCCCGATTTTGTTATTATTAGTACCGGCAATTTTGAGGGCAAACGCGAGCAAAACGAAATACCCGCTTTTGACCTGCAAAGGCTTGCACAGACCTACAATGTGGCTGTTATTGCACATTATAACTATTTAGACGAGCCGGAAAACTTGCAAGCATTAGACAGGTGCAACCGATTTGGGGACTATTGGACACAAATAGCACCAACCGGCAATGCAAGCATTATAAGAGGCACATACAACGGCACAGCATTTAAGCATATAGCAATGTATAGCGACCCCGACAGCGGCAAATTATGGCTACCACATAAAGACGAATTTGCGCGCGCTGTATTAGAGGAAACATTTTGCGACTATACAAGGCGCATTTGTGCAAACCGAATACCCACAAAAGCGAGCGGCATAAATGACATAATAACAGGGCAACCGCTTACAATTAAGAGTATAAAAAAGGCTGCAAAGATGGGTATAATAAAACTATACAAACAGCCTATAACGGCAAACAAACACATGTATATGCAATATATTGTGCAATACATACCACCCACAGACAGGGCGAAATAGAACCGCCCCACAGGAACAGGCTGCAAATTGCGGTCTGTTTTTCTTTTGTGCCTCAGCCTCTACCATGGTACACAGACAATCGGGGCACAGGAACACCCACACCGGCACAGGCTGCGGCTCTACCATGCGAGCGCGTACACATACCAACAGGAACGGCACACACAGCCCCACAGACAGCCGGACAGATCCACACCGGCACAATGTACCATCGGGCGAGAGACAGCGAGAGACAGCGCGCCTCAGCGGCTACAGATGGCATGTGCTGCGGCTCTATGCTATGCGAGCGCGTACACATACCCACAGCGGGCACACAGAGCCTCACAGACCGCCTCAGCGATGGCTACCGGCACAATATACCATCGGACAGCCTCAGCCTCTACCATGGTACACACACCATCGGACACAGGAACGGCACACAGGCGCGCACAGACAGCCTCAGCACATGCTACCGGGGCACAATATACCATCGAGCGAGAGACAGCGCGCCTCAGCGGCTACAGATGGCATGTGCTGCGGCTCTATGCTATGCGAGCGCGTACACATACCCACAGGAACACCCACACAGGGCACACAGGCGCGCACAGACCGCCTCAGCACATGCTACCTGCACAATGCACCACACCCACCATCGGACAGCCTCAGCGGCTCTATGCTATGCGAGCGCGTACACATACCCACAGACAGCCTCAGCGGCTCTATGCTATGACAGCCGGACAGATCCACACAGGACACACCCACCATCGGCACAGGCTGCGGCTCTATGCTATGTATGCGCGTACACATACCCACAGACAGCCTCAGCACATGCTACCGGCACAATGTACCACACCCACCATCGGCACAGGCTGCGGCTCTACCATGTGCGAGCGGCTACCATCGGGGCGCGCATACCGATCGGACACAGGAACGGCTACAGCGCGCCTCAGCCTCTACCATGGTACACAGACCATCGGGGCACAGGAACGGCTACAGACAGCCTCAGCGATGGCTACCGGCATAGAACACCATCGGACAGCCTCAGCGGCTACCATCGGACAGGGCAAAAGAAAAGCAACAAAAAGCGGCTTTTGTTACTGCTTTTGTTGCTATTTTGTTACTTTTTATATTTTAGCACATATTAAATATGCTATATATCAGCGATTTAGAGCAAATTTGTGTGAAAATTCCTACGTTTCAAACAGTCAGAGAACAAGCGTGTAAACGCTGTTAATCAATATGTCTCCGCTTTTTTACGCTGTCGGAGCCAGCGGTCGCAAAAACCTGCGGCGGGGTGTTAATGATTTTGCGTTGCAAAATTACGGAAAAAATTTCATATATGCAAATTTATTTGCAAAAAAAATGCCACACTCCGCATGGGCTACACCCGCATTTATCGAAGTCCGGGCGGGCGAATATTCAAAGAATAGAGACGGACGTGGATAACCGTCCGCGCCAAAAGGGGCGGACAGCGATGGGCTATCCGCCTATGCCCCGAGCCCACACTAAAAAAGTATTAATTTCGAGGACACCGACACGGCTGCGCCGTCCCACCTCGAAAGTACGTTCGCACGATTTTGCGAACGACAATCTTTTTGCAAAAAACATTTTTATAAGCGAGCTTATACAATTTTTTTCACAAAAATCTTGTACATTCAAATTTTTTGTAGTACTTTTGTACGCAAATTTGACTTATATGAAATTCACGCATTTACATGTGCACTCGCACTACTCGCTGCTGGACGGATTAAGTAAGGTGGAGGAGATAGTGGATAAATGTATCGCGACGGGAATGGACGCCGTGGCGCTTACCGATCACGGTAACATGTACGGCATCAAAGACCTGTTAGACTACTGCAAAAATGTCAATAAGGCACGCAAGGAGCAAGAGTTGTCTCTGTTCAAACCTATCGTGGGTACTGAGGCCTATTGTGCGCGTCGCGGACGGTTGTCGAAGAACGAGGACAAGGCCATCAACGGCGAAGGACGTACGTATACGATCGACCGCTCGGGTTGGCACTTGATCCTGCTGGCGAAGAACCAAGTGGGTTACCATAATCTCTGTCGTCTGGTCTCGCACGGCTATATGGCCGACGCGTTCTACCACACGCCGCGTATCGATAAGGAGTTGTTAGAGAAATGGCACGAAGGGATCATTTGCTGTAGTGCTTGTTTGGGAGGAGAGTTGCCGCAGAAGGTTTTAGAAGGATTGAGCCGTGCGCAAGGCGCACTGAATGATGAAATGAGCCGCGCTAACGCGCTAAATGATGGATTATTTCAAGAGGCGGAAGAGACGGTGAAGTGGTTCAAGAACCTGTTCGGGGAGGATTACTATATCGAGTTGCAGCGTCATGAGACGCAGAAACCGGGTGCGGATGTAGAGGTGTATGAACGGCAGAAACAGGTTAACCCTGTGCTGATTGAGTTAGCAAAGAAATACGGCGTGAAGGTCATTGCGACGAACGACTCGCACTTCGTCAACGAAGAGGACGCCGAGGCGCACGACCGATTGATCTGCCTGAGCACGAACCATTTTGTGAATGACGTCAATCGAATGCACTACACCAAGCAGGAGTGGCTCAAGACACCGGAGGAGATGGCGGAGATCTTCGCGGATATTCCGGAGGCGCTGGAGAACACGCAGGAGATCGTGGATAAGGTAGAGGTATATGATATCGACCACGGACCGATCATGCCGAAGTTCGATATTCCGGCTTCGTTCGGAAAAGAAGAAGATTATCCGGACCGTCTGGCTTTCGAGAGTGCGTACCTGCGCCACCTGACGATGGAGGGCGCCAAGGAGCGTTACGGCGAAGAGAGGTTGGCAAACGATGAGGAGTTGAAGGAGCGTATTGAGTTTGAGTTGAATACGATCATCTCGATGGGTTTCCCGGGCTACTTCCTGATTGTGATGGACTTCATCCGCGCGGCGCGTGAGGAGTTGGACGTGAGTGTAGGACCGGGTCGTGGTAGTGCTGCAGGTTCGGTGGTAGCGTACTGTCTGAAGATCACGGATCTCGATCCGCTGAAATACGACTTACTGTTCGAGCGTTTCTTGAATCCAGACCGTATATCGTTGCCGGATATCGATACCGACTTTGAAGATTGCGGTCGCGGCAAGGTGCTGGACTACGTGAGTCGTAAGTACGGCGAGACGCACGTGGCGCATATCGTGACGTACGGAAAGATGGCCACTAAGTCGGCCTTGGCTGACGTAGGTCGTGTGCAGCAAGTGCCGCTGTCGTTTGTGAATGAGCTCAAAGGGTACGTGCCTGACCGCGAGTTTCCGGACAACGTGCTGAAGGGTCTGCCGCAGGGAGCCAAGAAGCCGAAGGTCAACCTCAAGAACTGCTATAAATATATCGACGAACTCAAGCGCGAGTACGAGACCGGCGATCCGAACACGCGCTCGATGTTAGAGTACGCGGCGCGTCTGGAGGGTACGATTCGTCAAGTGGGTGTACATGCGTGCGGTGTCATCATCGGCGCAGACGACCTGACGAACTTCGCGCCACTGAGTTCGGTGGAAGATAAGAACAGCAAGAAACGTGTGCTGGTGACGGAATACGACGGACACGTGGTAGAGAGTGTGGGACTGATCAAGATGGACTTCCTCGGGCTCATCACGCTGACCATCATCAAGGAGTGTCTGCGTAACGTCAAGAAAGCGCGTGGCATCGATATCGACATCGACCATATTCCTATTGATGACGAGTTGACCTACAAGCTCTTCCAGGACGGACGCACGGTAGCCGTGTTCCAGTTCGAGTCGGCAGGAATGCGTAAGTACCTGCGCGAACTCAAGCCGACGGTCATCGGTGACCTCATCGCCATGAACGCGTTGTACCGACCGGGACCTATGGATTATATCCCGCAGTTCATCGCCCGTAAGCACGGTACGGAAGCCGTGACGTACGATATTCCGGTGATGGAGAAATACCTCAAGGACACTTATGGTGTCACGGTGTACCAGGAGCAGGTCATGTTGCTGAGTCGTCTGCTGGCTAACTTCACTCGCGGCGAGAGTGACAAGCTCCGTAAGGCGATGGGTAAGAAGCAGATGGCGGTGCTGGCGTCGCTGAAGGACAAGTTCATGGAAGGCGGCAAGGCGAACGGGCACGACGAGAAGACGCTCGATAAGATCTGGAAAGACTGGGAGAAGTTCGCATCGTACGCGTTCAATAAGTCGCACGCGGCTTGTTACTCGTGGGTAGCGTACCAAACGGGCTATCTAAAGGCCCATTATCCGGCGGAGTTCATGGCCGCCAACCTCACGGTCAACAAAGATGATATCAAGGAAGTGACGAAGCTCATGGACGAGTGCAAGGCTTTAGGGCTGAACGTGCTTGAGCCGGATGTGAACGAGTCCGAACTGAGTTTTACGGTAAATAAAGACGGTGCCATCCGCTTCGGTTTGGGTGGTATCAAGGGTGTCGGAGAAGGAGCCGCAGAGGCTATCATCACCGAACGCGAGAAAAACGGCAAATACAAAGATATCTTCGATTTCCTGGAGCGCGTCAACCTGCAGAGTTGTAACCGTAAGACGATCGAGAACCTCGCACAGGCGGGTGCGTTTGAGTGCTTCGAGGACTTGTACCGCGAGCAGTTCTTCGGACTGGACGAGAACGGCAACTCGGGTCTCGATCTGCTCATGAACTACGGCAATAAATGGCAAGCGGACAAGGCGGCTAACTCTAATTCGTTGTTTGGAGACCTGGCTGAAGCCATCGAGATCAAGCACCCGGATCTGCCGCAAGTGCCGCGCTGGGACACTATCGAGCGACTTAACAAAGAGAAAGACCTGATCGGTATCTATCTGTCCGCGCACCCGTTGGATGAGTACGAGTTCGAGATCCGCGAGCTGTGTAACGTAACAGCCGACGGTTTGTCGCAATTCGAGAAATGGCGTAAAGCCGACGAACGTAAAGAGGCGGAGAAACGTATCAAGATAGAGATGGCGGAAAACGCCGATGAGATGGAAGAGAAGCCTATTATGCCTTCGGAATTCATCGCGGCGCATAAGAACCAACCGGCTATCTTAGGTGGTCTGATCACCTCTGCCGAGCAGCGTATCAGTCAGAAAGGTAACCCGTACGGACGGTACACGATAGAGGATTATACCGGCAGTTATGAGTTCGCACTCTTCGGCAACACCTACAGCCGCTTCGGCCACCTGCTGCTCAAGGATGTGTACGTGCTTGTCACGGGTGTGATCCAGCAGAAAGGCGCGGGACAGAAATGGTTCCGTGAGGCTAAGGATGAAGACGCGGAGTTTGAGTTCGTGGTTCAGAACGTATCTATGCTCAACGAGGTGCAGGCCAAACAGACCGAAGGTCTGAGTATTCGTCTGTCGCTGGATACGATCAGTCATGAGACGATTGATGAACTGGCGGATGAGATCAAAGCCAACCGAGGACAAGGACGACTGCACGTAGCGATCTTCAACCCGATGAACCGCCATCAGATCACCCTCACCAGTCGTTCTAATGCGATTCACGTCACGCCGCGGTTCTATAAATGGCTCGTCGGCAAGCGACAAGAAGGAGTGCTCGACTTCTCGGTAGTTGGCAAAACAGCGGAGGTTTGATGACTTATTCTGAAGCGGTCACATATCTGTATAACTCGCGCCCACCTTTTCACCAGGTGGGTGCCGCTGCCTATAAGCCAGGGTTGGAGAACACCCTGCGGTTGATGGCGCATGTGGGTAATCCGCATGAAAAGCTGAGGGCTATTCATGTAGCCGGCACGAACGGAAAGGGTTCGACAAGTCATCTGATAGCGGCAGCCTTGCAGGCCAGTGGACTCAAGGTGGGACTTTTTACGAGTCCTCATCTGGTTAGTCTGACCGAGCGTATTCGTATCAACGGAAAGCCTATTGATGAAGAAGAGGTGGCAGCGTGGGTGACCAAGCATCAGGCGTTCTTAGACGAATTGCAGCCTTCGTTCTTCGAGACGATGACGGCGATGGGATTTGATTATTTCGTGCGGGAAGAAGTGAATGTCGCGGTGGTGGAAACGGGTCTCGGTGGACGACTCGACAGCACGAATGTGCTCACTCCTATCCTGAGCGTCATCACGAATATCGGCATGGATCATATGGAGTTTCTGGGCAACACCTTACAAAAAATCGCGCGCGAGAAAGCCGGTATCATGAAGCCGGGTGTGCCATGCGTGATCGGCGAGAGTCATCCGCAAACGATGAATGTGTTTCTGGACAAGGCACAGGAGTGTGGTATTTTAGGTGAAGGACTGGAGACGACCGATTGCAAAATCTGGTTCGCCGACCAATGCGGTTACCTGCGTCGTTGCCGTCTGCGTGAAGCGCCTGAGTGCGAGTTGAAGGGGATCTACCAGGAACATAACGTACAGACGGCATATGTGGCCCTTCGGGCTATTTCAAATTTCAAATTTCAAATTTCAAATTCTGCCATCCGTGAGGGCTTTGCGCATGTAGTTTCGTTAACAGGACTAAGGGGAAGATGGGAGACGTTGTGTGAACGGCCGCTTACTATTTGCGATATTGGTCATAACAGCCATGGACTGCAGTACGTGGCGCAACAACTCAAAGCGATGGTCCATCCGCAGGTGTGGATCGTGTTCGGGATGGTGAATGACAAGGACACAGATGTTGTAATGCGACTGTTGCCACGCGGAGATAAGTATCATTATATCTTCACGACGCCTGACACACAACGGGCTCGTTCCGCACAAGAGATGTTGGAAATAAGTATTCAGCAGTCAGTTTTCAGTAATCAGCCTATTGCCATAGACGACCCCATAGAAGCCATCCGTTATGCACAACAACATGCCTCGGACGAAGATGCCATCTTCATTGGAGGCAGTAATTATTTAGTATCCAATGCGTTACCATTGTTTGCACATTAAGACGGATTTTGCCGAAGAATGGCAAAAGGATGTGTTTGACCAAACACTCTGTGAATTAGGCGTTGATACCATCGATGGCGATGCGTATTATATTCAGTCGGACGTTTGGGAAGACCAAATCTCAAATTTGAAATTTGAAATCTCAAATACCGAAGGAGCAGAGCTTCTTTCGGTAGAGGAGTGTCCGGACGAGAACTGGAACGCTACGTGGGAAGCGGAACATCCGATGCAGGAACTGCCGATGGGCGTTCGGATTATACCCCATTGCGCTTTTGGAGCCGGTCATCACGAGACCACCGGCATGATGGTGGATGCATTGATGGCGCAGGATCTGAGCTGCAAGACCGTACTGGATAACGGATGCGGAACAGGTGTACTGGGCATCATGGCTAAAAAAAGAGGGGCCAAGGAAGTAGTAGCTATCGATATAGATGACAAGTCGGTAGAGAACACGCGGGAGAATGCCGCGCTCAACGACGTAGAGATAGACGCTCGGCTGGGCGATACACCTCCTGCAGGAACATACGACCTGATACTGAGCAACATTCACCGCAACATACTGATTGCCCAGATGCCTCTATATGCCAAGTATCTGCGAAAAGGAGGCGAACTATGGTTGAGCGGATTTCTGGCAGAAGACTGCGAAACCATCGTAGAGGCGGCAAAGCGCGAGGGACTGGAACAGACTCATCGACAAAGCCGGGGCGAATGGCAAATGTTGCAATTCAAGGCCTAAAATGCGGAAAAAAGCACAAAAAATTTGCATAATTCAAAAAAAAGTTGTACTTTTGCACGCGGAAGTATCTTACTTACTAATTATAAATTCTAACATTATGAAAAAAGTTCTATTTTTTGCAATGGCTCTCGTAGCAGGTTTTGCGCTGACGAGTTGCGACAGAGACAGTTTGACCCCTGAAGGCGACACCACCAAACTATGGGTTGCCGGTGAGGATGATTCCAACCTGTATGGTTTTATCGACGCGAATGGTAAGATGGTAATTGCCGCTGATTACGAACGTGCTTACGGCTTCAGCTGCGGTTGGGCACTAGTGCGTGAAGACGGTGAGATTACGTACATCGACAAGAACGGCAAGTCCGGCAAGGTACCTGATGCAGATACGTACTACACCTATTTCTACCACAACCTTGTAAGCTTCAAGGAAGGTGGCCTGCTGGGTAAGTGGGACACCAACTTCAAGGAAGTCATCCCAGCTGACTACAAGGCTCTTGGTCCGAACACGGATGCAGGTCTCTTCTGGTACACGGAAGATGGCACCAACTACGGTTTCCTCGACGAGAAGGGTAAAATCGCTATTGATGCTGATGATAAGGAGTACACTTACTGCGGTTCGTTCGACGATGGTATCTGCGTAGTAGGTATCGATAAGAAAACCGACGACGGCACCGAGCATCGTTACGGCGTAATCGACAAGACCGGTGAGTACACGATTACCCCGCAGAAGAACAGTATCTTCAACATGGGTGAGGGACGCGTAGCCTTCCTCAAATCCTCCACTATCAAATACGGTATCTGGGACAAGAACGGCGAAGAAGTAATCAGTGCTACTTATGATGGCATGGACGCTTTCTCCTGCGGTCTGGCCATGGTTGTTAAGAACGAGAAGTGCGGCTTTATCGACAAGAACGGCAACGAGGTAATCTCTCCGCGCTACTACAGCGCTTCCGACTTCTACGACAACGTAGCATGGGTTATGAAGAGCTCAGACTCCCGTATCGAGTTGATCGACAAGAACGGTGAGCAGATTCTCCGCCTTAAAGAGGAAGAGTATCCCGAGGATATGTTCCACAACGGATTGTGCCTCATCTACAACCAAGACACGAAAGAGTATCGATATATCAACAAGAAGGGTGAGGTTATCTACAAGTGGGAAAAAGCAAGTGCATCGGCTCCCGCTCGTAAGAGCCTGCGCGAGATCGGCCTGCATGCCATCGCCGCTATGCCTTATGCTCCACGCTTCATGGATCGTCTCCAAGGCACGATGCTGACCCAAGAGGGTGAGGTAATCACGAAGTAATCTTCAAACAAAACAATTGGCAGCGAATTTATCTCGCTGCCAACCATTTTAGGAGGGTGCTCATATCAGGGAATACCTGGTCGGCACCCTTTTCTCGTAGCGTTCGGCATAGTTTTTGTGGGGAGAAATAAAACATTATTGAGGAGGTAGTTCCGTCACGCTTAGCAATTACAGTTCTAACGGCGGCGGTCCCGGAGGATGGTAGAAGAAATATCGAATAAAGGGGCGTCAGCCAAAAATACGATATTTTTATAGCCCTTCTCGGCAGACGCCGCTCCTCCCGTTTGTCGGGAGGACGCTCTGGGATATACGAAAATGCGGAAATTATTCAATATATATTCGTATTCCCGCCATTGGTCGAAGATAGCGATGTTATCTTCGCCGATGACGAGTGTGAACTCGTGTTGCGGGTAGGCTTTTTGGAGGGCACGAAGGGTATTCGCGGTATAAGACGGACGAGGTAGCGCGAACTCAAAATCCGATGCTACCAAGCCCGGGATGTTCTTTATCGCCTCACGTACTGCCTCCAAGCGCTCCTGCTCGGGCGCTAAGATGCCGGCCGGTTTGAGAGGGTTATTGGGAGATACCAACAACCACAGTTCATCCAAATCGGTGTGTTCTATCACCCATTTGGCTAATCCCACGTGCCCGAAATGCACAGGATTAAAACTACCGCCGTAAATCCCTACTCTCATCTACGATCGTGTCTAATTGTTCGTAGGCGTGCTGTAAGTCGTCATTGATGACGACTTTGTCGAACTGGGGTTTATAGGACAGTTCTTCTTCCGCCTTTGCGAGCCGTTTCTCGATCATCTCAGGACTGGTGTCTCCACGACCTTCCAGACGACGGCGGAGTTCGGCTATCGACGGCGGGCAGATAAAGATAGAGGTAGCTTTGTCGCCTAAGATACGCTTGAGGTTCACGCCGCCTTTGACATCGACATCGAAGAGCACTTGTCTTCCGGCTTTTTCGATGCGCTCGATCTCTTCCTTGAGCGTTCCGTAATAAAGGCCTTCGTACACCTGCTC
The DNA here is from genome assembly GCA_902769535.1 of uncultured Bacteroidales bacterium. Classification (GTDB taxonomy): domain Bacteria; phylum Bacteroidota; class Bacteroidia; order Bacteroidales; family Paludibacteraceae; genus Colicola. The sequence goes on along the minus strand of CACXPH010000008.1, from coordinate 53,890 downwards.
GAACTCAATGAAGTCATTGTGTTCGATACGTTTTTGGAACTCTTCTACGGAGATGAAATAGTATTCGCGACCGTGTACTTCTTGTCCGCGCGGCGCACGCGTAGTGCATGATACGGACAACTCAAAGAGGTTCGGGTACTTGGTGAGCAGGTGCTTCACCATGGTTGATTTACCGCTGCCGGAAGGCGCACAAAAAATGTATATCATGGTTAATGTTGAATGTTTAATGTTGAAATAATCGTTCGAACGAAAGTGAGATAAGAATGTTTAGAGAACATTGAGCACCTGTTCCTTAATCTGCTCCAAAATATCTTTCATTTTGACCACGAGGATCTGCATCTCAGACTGGTTTGATTTGGAACCGAGTGTATTGATCTCGCGACCCATTTCCTGCGCGATGAAGCCGAGTTGTTTGCCTTCGCCTTTGGCCATCTGTCCATTCTCCATCACTTCGCGGAAGTACTTGATGTGATTCGTCAGACGCACTTTCTCTTCGGTTATATCGAGTTTCTCAAGGTAGTAGATCATCTCCTGCTCGAGTCGGTTGCGGTCGGTCTGTGCTTGGGTCTCAGCACTCAGTTTTGCCAAGTTCTGCTCCAGGCGTTCTTTGATCTTCGCTACCCGACCCTTTTCGAACGGTTCTACTTGCGCCAGCAGGTCTGCGATGCCGTCTAATTTCTCGTTGAACATCGCCTGCAGCGCCGCGCCTTCTTGCACACGGAAAGCAATGAACGCATCGATAGCTTGATTGAGGGTAGCTTGTACGGTACTCCACTCTTCATCCGTCAGTTCACCGTTGTCCTCTTGCTGCTTGATCACGTCCGGAAACCTTAAGATAGATGCCATCACCTCAGCCGGCGCTTCTCCGAATTGCGCCTTGTACTGCTCAGCATGGATCTTCGCCGCTTCCCAGTTGATAACTGACAACTGAACACCGGTTTCTAACTGCTCGTCGATGAACATAGACAGATCCACTTTACCTCGTTCGAGGCGCTGGTTGACGATCGTACGGATATCCAACTCACGACCGCGTAAAATAGATGACAGACGCGTGGACAAATCCATCGATTTGGAGTTCAATGAACGAATCTCGCACACTAACTTATGTCCTCTCAATTGGCTTTCGGCTCTGCCATAACCGGTCATTGATAAAATCATTTGCCTATACAGAATTTACTAAATATATTCGACAGTACTTCTTGGTTCGTTATTTGTCCTGTTACCTCACCTAAGGCGGACAGACAGTCTTGTAGATCGAGCGAGAGCAATTCTCCGGACAGTTCGCTGGCGAGGCCTTGCTGTACCCGCTCTATGGCTTCGTGTGCCCTTTTGACTGCCTCGTAGTGGCGCACATTAGATAACATCACCGCCGAGGTCTGCATAGATTCCTTTGCGATGCGCACGAGTTCGTTTTTGAGCGGGTCTATATCACCATTCTTGGCGGAGATATGAAGAAGCCTACTTCCGTTGGTTTCTCCCTGAAGGGAAACACCGGGTATCAGATCACACTTATTAACGACCTCAAGGATTGTCCCGTGTATCCCTTCCAACTCCCTTCCTTTTAGGAAAGGGCTGGGGTTAGGCTCCGTCAGATAAATGATGATTTGTGCCTTTTGAGCCGCTTGGCGGGAGCGTTCGATACCCATGTTCTCAATCGTGTCGTTCGTCTCACGCAGACCGGCTGTGTCGATTAAACGGAACAGAATTCCGTCGAGTATCAAGGTATCTTCCACCGTGTCACGCGTTGTGCCCTGTATATCACTCACGATGGCGCGTTGCTCGCCTAAGAGTGCGTTTAGTAAGGTCGATTTGCCGACATTCGGTGCACCCACGATGGCTACCGGTATACCGTTACGGATAGCGTTGCCTGTGCGGAAAGAGCGTAATAAGTTCGTTAATTTGGTTTCTATTTCAGAAGCAAGGATCTTCAGCTCCGAGCGGTCCGCGAATTCCAGTTCCTCATGATCGGCGAAGTCCAGTTCCAGTTCGATGAGCGAGGTGAAATGCAGTAGTCTTTCACGAAGGGCTGCTAATTCATTGGACACCGATCCGCGCAACTGACTCAGCGCCAAGTCTTTCTCTGCTTTCGACTGCGCGGCTATCAAGTCTGCTACCGCCTCGGCTTGGGTTAAGTCCATCTTACCGTTTAGGAAAGCACGGCGCGTGAACTCACCCGGTTCTGCAGCTCGACAGCCTGCGTCGATCAACCATCGCAATAACTCCTGCTGGATATACAAACTCCCGTGACACGCTATCTCCACGGTATCTTCACCTGTGAATGAATGCGGTGCTTTGAACACCGAGCACAGCACCTCGTCTAAGACTTCGTCAGCCCGTTGAATACGTCCGAAGTGCACTGTACCGGCCTTGGCATCGACTAACCTTGTACGACCGCTAAAGAGGCTATCCACGATTGGAATTGCCTCCGTTCCCGAGACGCGAATAACGGCTATTCCGCCTGTCCCGTACGCTGTTGAAATTGCACAAATAGTTGCCATAGACCCATTTTGCGGTGCAAAGGTACAAAAATATTTGCATATATGCAAAAAATAAGTAAAATTTAATCGCTAATCCTTGCGTAATTAGAAAAAATGTACTACTTTTGCATCGCAAATTAGAAATTATGAGCCTTCAACAATACATAGAACAAACGATTATTCCGCAGTATGACGCCTTCGATGGCGGACATCAGCGTGACCATGCGCAAATGGTGATTGACGAGAGTATTAAGTTAGCCCGCGAACACGGAGCCGATGAACAGATGGCATATGTCATTGCGGCTTATCATGATTTAGGACTGCGTTTTGACCGTGAGACGCACCATCTTCACTCGGGTGAGATCCTGATGGCAGACACGCAGTTGCGGGAGTGGTTCACGGAACAACAGATACAGATCATGCGCGAGGCGGTAGAAGATCATCGCGCCAGCAGTAAGCGGCCGCCACGTACTATCTATGGTGCTATCGTGGCTGAAGCAGACCGTCAGATCAACCCTACACTGGTCATCCATCGCACGATGGCGTACAGTGCCAAACTCTATCCGGAAGGCAATTTCTTAGCCCGCGAGGGGCACGATTACTTTGAGACGCTCTATAAGCGCAGTAAAGAACACCTGCTGGAGAAATATGCGGAAGGTGGGTATATGCGACTATGGTTAAACAGCGAGCGTAATGTACGAAGTTTAGAGGAACTGCGCGCCATCATCCGAGATGAGGAAAAGCTGCGAGCACTGTGCAAGGATTGGTATAACAAAGGGGGGATTTCTTCGTAATCACCCACAAGCTGCCGCTGGCACCTTGTGCATAAAAAGAGAAAAATCTGCTTGCTCAAGTAAACTTGGACAGACAGATTTTTTCTTTTTCTGCGGAGAAGGGGGGATTCGAACCCCCGGTACAGTTACCCGTACGACAGTTTAGCAAACTGTTGGTTTAAGCCACTCACCCACCTCTCCCCGAGCATCGCTCGAATCAGTGTTCTGCGCTTAATTTTTCAAAAGCGGGTGCAAAAGTACTACAAAATTCTGACATATGCAAATTTTCGAACACTTTTTTTTGTGTAATTCGCAAAAAAGTTGTAATTTTGCGCACAAATTGATTTGAACATGCCTAAAAACACAGAAATAGAACGTAAGTTTCTGGTGAAGTCCGATGCCTTTGAGGCGCAAGCCACACACCATTACGAGATTGAGCAAGGTTACCTCTGCAAAGAGGCTGGTAAGACCATCCGCGTACGTATACGTGACACGCGCGCTTTCCTTACGATTAAATCCAGTAAACTGCGTGCGGGTTTAGCGAAGTTCGAATTTGAACACGAGATTGCTTTAGATGAGGCTAAAGAACTGATGCAACTCTGTCTGCCGAATCCGATCATCAAGACGCGGTATATTATTCCGATTAACGATGAGAGGAAATGGGAGGTGGATGTTTTTCACGGTCATAAAGAAGGACTGATCTTAGCAGAGATAGAGTTAGGCGATGAGAATGAACCGTTCGAGCGTCCGGAGTGGTTAGGCGATGAAGTAACCGGTTTGCCGCAGTATTACAATGCGAATATGTAAACTACTCATAGTATTCAGTATTCAGCTGTCAGTAATCAGCTTGTTTGCAGCGAGTCCGACGGGCACGTTGCCGGTGGTATACGTGAATACGACCAACAACGCGGCTATTAACAGTACGGAGACCTATGTGGCAGGTAGTCTGTATATCGACAGTCTGGGCACGGCAGCGTTGGGAACAAAGGACGCACCGATAGCGGCGCAGTTCAAAGGTCGCGGGAATTATACCTGGAAAGATTTTGCCAAGAAACCGTATAAGATCAAGTTCGACGTGAAGCAGAAGGTATTAGGAATGCCTAATAACCGCCACTGGTGTCTGATGGCCTGCGCAGATGATTATTTGGGGTTCTTGAAGATGCCGGCAGGTTTTCGTATCGGCGAAGCAGTCGGTTTAAGATGGACCCCGCGTACGCGGCCGGTGGAACTGGTGCTGAACGGCCAATACAAAGGACTTTATTTCCTGACCGAACATGTGCGTATCGCATCGAACCGCGTGAAGATCACAGAGCAGGAAGACAACGCAACGGACTCTGTGAGTGGAGGTTGGTTGGTGGAGATCGACAACTATGAGTCGGAAGGGAATATTAAGTTCAACGAAGGAAACGGTCAACACGTAATGGTGTCGCTGAAAGAGCCGGAAGTGCTGTCCGCTCAGCAGAGGCAGTATATCGAAAGCCAGATGAACGGTCTGAACAATGCCATCTGGGGGAACGACGCAGCGAGACTATGGAACATGCTGGACGTAGATGAAGCGGCGAAGTTCTACCTGGTGCAGGAGATCATGGAGGACTGCGAGAGTTATCACGGTAGTTGTTTTCTGTATAAAGACCGTGACCGAAACGGTGTGACGGACAAATGGAAATTCGGTCCTTTATGGGATTTTGGTAATGCGTACAACCGTCACCAAGAGACTTGGATATACGACAATCCTATTTTCGACCAGTACTGGATCGGTCAGATAGCCACCTGGCCGGAGTTTCAGAAGGCGGTTAAGGAACAATGGTACGTATTCTACCACACGCAAAAGGACCAAGTTCGCACGGATGTTCGGGCATTTGCCGATAAGATAGAAAAGGCCGCCAAGAACGATGCCAATGTATGGCGTAACACGCAGAATTACTGCGACAACAGCAATTTTTCGGATGTTCGTGACCGTTATTTCCGTCGTTACGATTGGCGTATTCAGTGGTTGTATAAACAATGGGGTGAAGGTATCAAGCCTGCCACTTGGGACATTGAGCAGGCACAAGAAAAACCGTCACACGGACGGAAGATCCTGCGTGACGGTCAGTTCTATATCGAGTGCAACGGGCAATTCTACAACCTTCTCGGGCAACCCGTTGCGTTTTAAAGTATCTCGTGGAGTATCTCGCTGACGGTGGGGTGCGGGAAGACCACTTGTTCGAACTCAGCCGTCGTGTAGCCCATACGCACGGCAAAGGACGCTGCAGCAATGAATTCCGAGCAGGGGTTGCCGATCATGTGCACACCGAGTACGCTGTGGTTCTTGGCGTCCACGACCATCTTACAGAGACCTGTCTCTCCTTCGTTCTCCGCCATGAAGCGACCACTAAAGGTCATCGGCAGTTTACGCACTTCCGTCGGAATAGACATCGATTCTGCCTGCTGTTCCGTGATACCGACAGACGCGATCTCGGGGTTCGTATAAACGACCGACGGGATGGCATTGTACGCGATGCGTTGGAGCGGGATCTGCTTGAGCAAACGACCGATACACACCTCCGCTTGACGAGCAGCCACGTGCGCCAACATAATTTTACCGGTTACATCTCCCGCTGCAAACACATTCGGCAGGTTGGTTTTGCAGAAATCATCGATAACGATGGCGCCTCTATTCAACTCTAAATCGTTCAAAGCCTCTAAGCCCTGCAGATTAGCACGACGACCTACAGAGACGAGAATCCGCTCTGCGACAAGCCTACCCCCATCCCCTCCCTGAAGGGAAGGGCTCGATATACTAACTTCGTTCCCATCAATGGATTCGACCTTCGTGGACGTAAGGATATTGATACCTGCTTTCTTGTATTTCTCCAACAGCACGGAAACGACTTCCTGATCAAGATTCGGCAGAATGGTCGGCATGGCTTCGATGACTGTTACCGGTACACCGAGTTCATGATAGAGGGTAGCAAACTCCATACCTATCACACCGCCACCGACAATGATGATGGACTTAGGCAGATCGGTCGCTGCCAAGGCGTCGGTAGAGTCCCATACAGCAGGGTTGTCCTTGATACCGGGGATAGGCGGTACAAAGTTCGTTGAACCTGTACAGATAAGCAGGTTCTGAGCTTCGTACGTTTCTCCGTTGCAGGAGATCGTTACGAGTTCATCGGTACGACTTATGACCGAAGCAGCACCCGACACGAGCGTACAATGCTCGTTATTCAAACGCTGCTTGATGCCTGCAACCAGTTTACGCACGACGATGGTCTTGCGTTTCTGCATGGCGCCAAAGTCAAAGCTCACGTTCTCAGCCGTCACACCGTATTTAGTTACGTGTGTAGCATTGTAATACTGCTTGGCGCCATAGAGAAGTGACTTGGTAGGAATACAACCTACGTTGAGGCACGTACCGCCTACTGCGTTCTGCTCAAAGAGTACCACATCTTTGCCTGCTTTGGAGGCTTTCTCTGCTGCTGTATAGCCTGCAGGACCGCCACCGATGATAGCCATGAAAAATCTATTCATTTATGATTTCAAATTTATGATTTATGATTTCTTTGCCCTGTGGGGCACGATTATTTGAAAGCAAATCTTCAAATTTTGTTCTTTATTCGTATTTCAGGAGTACTTTGCAGCACAATGCTGTTAGCCGGCACATCTTGGGTGAGCCAAACGTTACCGCCTATGACCGTATCATGTCCTATGCGCACACGGCCGAGGATAGAGGTGTTCGAATAGACGGTCACATGGTCTTCGAGAATCGGGTGACGCGGCAGGTCTTTGGGTCGACCTTCTTCGTCATATTCGAAGTTCTTGGCACCAAGCGTAACTCCCTGATACAAAACGACATGCGAACCGATGATTGTGGTCTCGCCGATGACGACACCTGTGCCATGGTCTATGCAGAAATGGTCACCAATCTGTGCGGCAGGATGGATGTCGATACCGGTTCGGCTATGTGCCAGTTCGGTCAACATTCGTGGAATACGCGGCACTCCTAATTGGTATAACGCGTGCGCCGCGCGATAATGAATCATCGCATACTGCAGGGGATACGAGAGGATGACTTCTCCTCTGTCGGTGACCGCAGGGTCGTTATGCAGCACCGCGTCCACATCGGTGTTGATGAGCCGTTTTATTTCGGGTATCTGCGCCCAGAACTCGTCCGGAAGACAAAGACTCTTGGGTCGCTCCACCGCCGGATAATACTCCGGGAAGATCTCTCCCTGCAGATGCAGGACGAGTTGTTTGAGTTGAGTAATGGTTGGTACTTTTATCATAATATACTTAAGTATCTTTCGCCGGTGTCGGGCAAGAGAGCCACGATGGTTCGTCCGGCATATTCGGGTTGTTGTGCCAGTTGGTAGGCGGCATGGAAGGCAGCGCCGGACGAGATGCCGACCAGCAGACCATATTGGGTAGCCAGTTGTTTTGCAGCAGCCAAAGCCTCTTCATTCGTCACGGTCAGCACACGGTCAATATATCCGCCTTGGTAGGTCTCGGGAATGAAACCGGCACCTATGCCTTGAATTTTATGCAGACCGGGGTTTCCTCCGGACAGGACGGGTGACGAAGCGGGTTCTACGGCGATGATCTCCACCGCGAGGTTGTGTTCTTTGAGTGCACGCCCTACTCCACTGACGGTGCCACCTGTGCCGACTCCGGCGACAAAGACATCGACGCTGCCTTCGGTGTCTTCCCAGATCTCTTGTCCGGTGGTGGCATAATGGATAGCCGGATTCGCGGGATTCGTGAACTGGCCTAAGATGATACTATTCGGCGTGGCAGCTTGCAGTTCTTCCGCTTTGGTAATCGCACCTTTCATACCCTGTACACCGGGTGTAAGCACCAATTCTGCACCGTAAACGGCTAACAAGTTACGGCGTTCTACAGACATTGTGTCCGGCATGGTAAGAATGACGCGATAACCTTTGAGACGACCTATCCACGCAAGACCGACACCGGTGTTGCCACTGGTGGGTTCGATGATCGTGCCGCCTGCGGTTAGCAGTCCGCGTTGCTCCGCGTCTTCAATCATAGCCAGCGCCGTACGGTCTTTGACCGAACCACCGGGATTAAAGCGCTCCAATTTGAGGAGCAGCCGCGCTTGACCTGCCGGTATTTCCAACATCGGCGTTTTGCCGATCAGTTCTATCAGATTTTGTACGATCATATAATTCTTAATTCTTAATTTTTAATTTTTAATTTTCCCCAGGTAAATACGTACTGCCTCGGCGATCATCTCCGGGCAGGGACGTTTTTCGTAATACTCGGGCGTGCGGTCGGCCGGGCGAGGATCCATGTCGAGTTGAACGTTACATTGTCCTTTGGGCGCTAATCCTAAGAGTTCGGCACAGATGAGACTGCCGTACTTGGCTTTGAACTCACCTGCTAACTGCTGCACGAAGGCATAATTGGCCATCTTACCGTCGTTGTCGTGCGGCGTACAGGAACCGTTTTGCAGACCGGCAAGCATAAACATGCCGGAAGCCGCACCACAGACGAGGCGCATGCGACCCATGCCTCCGCCAAAAGAAGCGGAGAGACGAAGCGCCAGTTGTTCGTCCTCGATACCGTATAAGTCCGCGCAAGATGTAAAAACAGCCTGACTGCAATTAAAACCTTGTTTGAAGAGTTCCACGGCACGTTGTGCCCGTTTCTCAATGTCTTGTTCTGTCATTTTCAACAATTTTGCGGCGCAAAATTAGTAAAAATTTTCTAATTACACAAGTAATCGCGATAAAATTTTACTAATTTTTGGACATGTGCAAAAAAAATAGTATCTTTGCGCCAAATTTGAGTAAATAGTTCCATGGAGCGTGAGTTTATCTTGATTAACATCATCGGTTTTGATAAGCCGGGTGTGACATCCGCAGTAACGGAAGTGTTGGGCAAATACGGTGCGTTTGTACAAGACATCGGTCAGTCGAATCTGCATCATCAGTTGAACCTGAGTATCCTCATTCGTGTGGAGGACGCATCGAAGAGCGGCGAGATGATCAAGGAAGTGCTGTTCTGTTGTTCGCGTCTGGAGATGATCGTTCGTTTCACACCGTTGAGCGAAGAGGAATACGCGGCGTGGGTTGGTCGTCAACAACAGGAGCGCTGGGTAGTAACGCTTTTGGCACGTGAGATCAATGCGCGCCATATAGCCCGCGTGACGGCGCTGATGGCAGAGCGTAAGTTGAATATCGATAATATACTGCGTCTGAGTGACCGACCGAATGTAGAGATACCGGTGGAGAAACGGCATAGTTGTATTGAGTTCTCGCTGCGCGGTAACCTACCCGACCGCGAGGCGTTGCAACGCGAATTGATGGAGGTATCGCGCGAAGAAGGCATCGATATATCGTTCCAACGCGATGATATGTTCCGCCGCAACAGACGATTGATCTGCGTGGACATGGACTCGACGTTCATCCAGACGGAGGTCATTGATGAGTTGGCAGAGCGTGCCGGCGTAGGTCAGCAGGTACGAGACATCACGCTGTCCGCGATGCGTGGAGAGATTGATTTCAAGGAGAGTTTCACGCGCAGGTGTGCGTTATTAAAGGGTCTGGATGTGAGTGCCAAGCAAGATATCATCGACCATCTACCGATCACTGAAGGTGCAGATAGGTTGTTCAGCGTGCTCAAGAAATGCGGCTTTAAGATCGCTATCCTCAGTGGTGGTTTCACGTTCGTAGGCAAATACCTGCAGCAACGCTTCGGGGTCGATTATGTGTATGCGAACGAGTTGGAGGAAGAGGACGGTAAGTTCACCGGTCGGTATATAGGCGATGTGGTCGATGCCAAGCGTAAGGCGGAACTGCTCGAACTGATCGCGCAGGTAGAACACATCGACCTGGCACAGGTGATTGCTGTGGGTGACGGAGCTAACGATCTGAATATGCTGGGTAAGGCAGGTCTGGGAATCGCGTTCCACGCCAAACCCAAAGTGAAAGAGAGTGCACGTCAGGCCATCTCAACGGTCGGTCTGGACGGTATTCTGTACTTCCTTGGATTCCGCGACGCATTTTTAAAGTAGTCAGCGTTCAGTTTTCAGTATTCAGATGTTTGCGGCGGATATAAAAGAGTCCGCAGGCTAACACAAAATAAACACCCGTGAGGATCCACAGGGCGATGTACTCCGTGGCGGTAGCAGCCAGGGACGCTCCCATCGAATTGATATGAATGAAAGCGTGTGCACCGTGGGTATAAGGGATGCAGCAGGCGATGTACCACCAGGCATCCGGGATCATCTCTTTGGGCCACGAGATACCGGCCATGAAGAGGAAGATCAGAGACGATGAGATAAGCAGCACCAGGCCTGACTCGCGATTGCGAATGAAGACCGACACACAGAGCGAGAAGAAGATAATCGCCAAAATATACGGTACGATCAGCAGCAACACATCGCCTATCGAACCGATATGCGGGAGATTGAACAGCCGCGGGAAGAAACCGAGCAGGATCGCCGCGAGGGCGTAATAGATGGTGAAACAAGCCCCTGCCCGACCGATCAGCGAAGCAAACGTATAGCTCTCTTCGTTCTCTTCACGTGCCGTACCGCCGAGCATACAAATGCCAAAGAAAAGGGTCTGATGAAGGATCAGTACCAGCACCGCCGGAATAAGGAACGAACCGTATCCGCCGGTAGGCGTAAAGAGTGCTGTCTCCGTGTACGGTGCGTCCTGCACCAGTGCCCAAGCGAAGTTCTTATCCACTCCCATCTGCTCGTACCGGTCAATCTGGATGTTCCGCATCGACTCCAGCATGACTTGATTGCAACTGAGGTAGATCGCTTTCATGTAGAGGAAAGACGACATATCGCAGTACAGCGATATATGTGCCTGCCCGAGCGGGTCCGCCAACTGTCGCGCAAAATCCCGCGGGAAATAGATGATGCCGTGTACTTTCTGGTCCCGCAGCAGTTGTTCCGCCTCTGCCATTGAAGTACAGGTATGCGTAAGTCGTATATCCGGCGCCGCATTCCATCGATGGAGAAACTCCCTACTCTGCGGACTGTCACTGAGGTCCACTACCGCCACCGGTACATTCGTGATCTGCTCGTTCCAGTAAATGGCTTTGTAGATCAAGGGGTACGCAAGGGTCGCGACGATGAAAATGACCGTCACACCCGGGTCACGAAAGATTCGCTGTAACTCGGAAACAAAGGCTTTTACTATCGGATATTGAAACTCGGACATCTTTCAACTTTCAACTTTCAACTTTCAACTTTCAACTTTACTTCAGCGGATAATTCCAATAAACAAGTGCACGATGCAAACGAGGAGCCACACACAAAGAAGCCACCATAAAGAGCGTTAAGGCCAACATATATGGGATGCTGTTTTCCACCGGGGCACCCATCAGGGCTTCGTTCACATAAATGAGGTAGTAATGCCGCAGCGGCTCCATATACGAGAGGGCTTTGACCGGCGGTAACATCGCCATCTGCGGGTACGTAAAGCCGGATAACGAGAAACCTAACATCGAGTACAAAGCACCGATGGACAGGGCGTCGCGTAAGGTAGGAAGGAGTCCGATGAAGGTGATACCTAAGGCTTCCATGGCAAAGATAAAGAGCATCATACCGAACATCAGTCGCGCCGTACTGCCATATACGGGAAAGCCCGCAAAACGGTACATAATCAGATGACAACCGACGCCGAGGATGAGGTACATCACCGTGTACGGAATTAACTTACCTATCATCGCAACGGTGTAGTTACCTCCTGCGGCACGGAGCCAGGCATGGGAGGTACGCATCTTGAGTTCAAAACCTATGGCGAAGATCGTCAGCATCAAGCAGATGAGCCCTAAGATACCGGGCAGGATGGTGCTTACCAGATAAACCGAATAGTTACCCCACGGATTCGCCACCATGTGTCCCTCGATGGCGAGGGGTTGGATACGATGCATAATGATATCGTCCGTCAGGCCTTTCTTGCGCAGCACCTCGCGCTGGAACGCACCGGAGGTGAGGTTGACCATCGTCAGCATCTGCTTGTAGGCGGTGTTGCCACCGACGGTATAGGCGTTGGTCACATAAAAGTCCATCTGCGGACGTTTGAACGCCACCAAGTCACTGTAGAAGCCTTCGGGGATGACGAAGATACCGTATATCTTCCCCTGCTGCATGGCCAAACGTGCCTCGGGATAGGAGTTCGTGATGAGCTGTATATCCACCGAAGGGGTAGCCTGCATCTCGTGGATCAGACGACGCGAGATAGAGGTCTGGTCGAGATCCACCACCGCCACGGGCATGTTTTCTGCCGTACCGCCTTTCATCAGCGTGAGGAAGAAGAAGGTCGAGAGCAGCATCACGCCGACCGAAGCGAAGATGTACAACGGCCGCGCGAACATCATGTGCAACTCACGCTGCAGCACTCGCCAAATATTAAGAAAAATAATTTTCACTTTTCAGCAATCAAGGCAGTCATTCCCGGACGAAGATTCGGAATAGTAGTTGTCGGCCGACACTTGACATCGAACGTGCGGACGTCGTATCCGCCATTTTGCTTGGTGGAACGCCAGGTAGCATACGTGCCCATCGCTTTGACGTGCGTGACGGTCAAGGGGTACTTGGTGTCCGTGCCGAGCGCAGGGATGGTTACTTCCACGACACTTCCCATCGGGAAATGCGACAACAGATCTTCGCGCACAGCGAACGTGAACCATACATCGTTGAGATCCACAATAGACATCACCGGACTACCCTGCCCTACCAGTTCACCTACTTTTGGGAAGAGTTCCGATACCTCACCGTCGCAAGGCGATAAGAGGTATTTCTCCGCTTCAGCAGCCGCTACTTCCTGCAAGATACCATCGACCTTGGCCACCTGTGCCTCCGCCGCAGCTTTGTCTTCCTCCCGTGCACCGGAGAGCGCCATCTGGTACTGACTTCGTGCGGCTTTGACGGTTGCCTCCGCGGCTTTGTACTGCGCCTCTACCTCGTCGCGTTTCTGCGCGCTGACGACTCCTTTCTCATACAGACGCTGCACACGCTCGTAGGACTTGCGATAGATCTCCTCACCGGCCTTAGCCTTCTGATAGAGTTCATACGCTCCTTGTATCTGCTCTCGTTGTGCACCGTTCTTGGCCTTCTGGTTGACGGCCTCTGCCATCTCACGGGCAGCGAGTGCCTGGGCTTTCTTAGCCTCCACTTCCGGCGAGTAGATGACGACAAGCGTGTCACCCTTCTTGACCTGCTCGCCTTCTTCGTACAAATACATCTCGATACGTCCCGGCACCTTACCGGACACGCGGTATTCGGCAGCTTCCGCTTCACCCTGGATGAGCGTCTTCTCCGGACGGAGAGCCAGTACACCTACGACCGCAACAATAACGACTACTGTGAGGAGAGCAATCAGACCTAACAGTAGACTTCCTTCTTTTTGATGTTTCATCTTATAGTTTTCCTAAATATTTTCGGACTTGTGTTTCCGTTGTTTTGGCTTCAGCCTCAGCATCTACCAGATCGGTAGCGGCAGCAAGCCAAGCTGTCTGCGCCTGCATGAGTTCAGAGGCGGTGATCATTCCTGCATCATAGGACTCCTGCGCCATACGAAGCACTTCAGCCGCGTTGTTCTGGTTGAGTCGCGCGAGCACGATCTTCTGCTGCGCCTCCGTCAGTTTCTGCGTAGCTTGCGTGGTTTGGAGTGTGAGCAGTTCACGCATCTCCTCCTCTTTTAATTGCGCGGCGCGCGCGGTATGTTTCGCGGCTTTGAGGCGATAGATATCATCCGCATGCACGATCGGTATATTGACCACAACGCCTGCCGTGAAGAAACCTTTACCTTTCCAGTCGCTGTTCAGGCCGTTGTCGGCGCTGATATTGGAGTAGATATAATTGGCGCTGGCCACGATATTCGGTTGCAGACCGGCTGAGATAAGGCGTGTATTGACCTTAGCCATCTCTGCGGCTTTCTGCAGCATCTGCAGTTCGGTACGTTGCTCCACGCTGGCTTGGATATCCGCCGTGTCTTGCAGGAGCGACTCGGACAGTTCGTTCTCATCAACCTCTATCGGTTCGTTGAGCGGTAAACCGCAGACCTGCGCAAGCGCCATCTTCGAGAGCACGAGACCGTTCTCTGCCTGCAGTTTCTTGACTTCTGCCTCGCCGCGCTTGGTGGTCACTTTGAGCAAGTCAGCCTGCGTGACCAGACCTTCATCCAATGCCGCTTTGACATCGTTCTCCAGTTGGCAAAGGAGGTTGTAATACTGCTCCGCCAGTTGTTGTTTACGCGAAACGGACACCACGCGCCAATAGGCTTCGTCCACCGACACGATGATATCGTCATGTTTCTTATCAGTCTCCAGCGAGACAGTCTGTTCTGCCAGTTTTGACAGGTCATAGAGTGCAGCCAAGCGACCACCCACATAGATCGGTTGCGTCACACCCACCTGCGCCACGAACAGATGCTTGGTGTTGAGGTTGAGATGGTCGTACAGATTTTGATAACCGTCCGCTATCATTTGACCGGAGGCATCGGCTAAAGCCTGTACCTGATCGCTCACGAGCGGCACATCCTTGCTGGTCTGGATCAACTGACCCATCGCTGAGCCTTCGTCCCAGAAGAACTGACTCGAACCGTCCTGCGAGATGATGGCCGTACCTGCGCCCAGATCCATCTCCGACGGCAGGAGTGTCATTTTGGCATTGGTCCACGAATAGGCCGAATTGGCTGATACACGCGGGAACATTGCCGCTAATGCCGCTTTACGATTGTCCTCGGCAGCCGCCTTGAGTTCCTGCGAAGCCTGCGATTGCGTCGCCTTCAACGCCATCTCACGGCACTGCTCCAAGTTCAGCGAACGTGCCCCGCAAGGCACCGCGGCGATTAGCAATATGAGCGTATAGAATTTATTTCGCATTGCGTTTGCATTGTAACATGATATTCTTGCCGTTCAGCGTGCGAGAAGCATCATTGAGGGCTTTTCCCGAATAAGAGAGTACGAACGATACATTGCCGTTGGACAGCATCTTGCCCGAACCTGCCACTTCGATATCGAAGGTCTCGTTGTTCTTGATAACCGTGCCCAGCGCAGTCGTGTCACGCGACACCTCTACATCCAAATAACGATGCATCGGACGAACGTACAGACTGTCTTTCGTCACCGTGGCGCGGATCTCATAGGCATCGCCGCTGTTGTGATTAAAACTCATGATCACCTCGTCCTCTTTGTCGGTATCCGTGAGGGACATCGTGCCCGTCTCCGGCGTTAGATGGATATCACCCACTTCGCTCACGTTCACCACTCCGGATGCTTTGTACGTATAATTACCGACCAAGGCATTCACCTCTTCATTCTGATTGCACGCTGTTAGCGCCAAGGCCAACACACTGCACATAATGACATATATCTTTTTCATTTTTCAGTTTTATTTTGCCGTATTTGTTGTAACAAAAAGCGTGCCAAATGCAACACTTTATATTTTATTTTTTTATATTTTATTATACCAGTTTTCGAGTTTTTCGTTGAACTCACGGCGTGTGAGGGTCTGTGCCCAGGTTCGGACATCGGTTGTATGGTCTTCAAAATGCAGGGTCACCGTGCGACGCCATTTCCATTGTTTAGGTTTCAGCTTGGACCACACGCTGCCTTCCAACCCGCGCATGCGGCAGAGGATGACGCGGACGTTGTCCGGCAGTTCACGGCAGACCTCATAGGCCATACGGCGGTTACCGATGATCTCCTTATCGACTGTCTTGACGTGTCCGGACGGATAGAAACAGATCTGCTTGCCGGCCGCGAGACTGTCGAGCACGATGCGGCTCAACTGACCCGCTACCGCCGCACCTTCCTCACGACTCATGGCACTCTTGTTCAAATCCGGCACCTCAATCGCATCCGCTTTGCGGAGGATATAGCCGTAGAACCAATGCCGCATGAACAGTTCGTCCGTCAGCGGACAGATCGGCAGCCACCACTCTTCGCTGAAGAGAATGAGCGGGTCGATATAGGCAGTATGATTCGGCAGCACCAGATGCACGGATTCGTCCCGCAACAATTCCTCATCGGTCACACGGATGTCGTAGTGTAAATGAAAGAAAAACTTAACGATTTTACCTAATGTATATCTGTTCATAATTTATATTTAGAAAAAAACCTATAAAACCCCTCGTTGTTTGTAGCACGTTCGTGCTCTGTGTCTTTGTCCGTTTGCTATCTCCTCCAAGCGAGCTTGATGAGCTATCAATCGCCCAAATCCACACTCTTCGAGTCACAAACAACCGAGGACATAAACATAAAAACATTCTTTTTTTTCTTTCTCTAAGTCAAAAATTATCAAATATTAAATAAAATTGTTTTTTGTGTTTATATCCTTTGAAAAATTAGATCTCGTAGAGATGAGGATTTGATTTAAGCGGGCTACTGGAAATTTATTTACGAGTAGAACAATTAAAGCAAATGCTCGTTAAACGGAACGTTTTAATTTTTCAAAGGGGTTTTTAATGTTTTTTTCTATTCTATTAACAAATTAACGGTTTAACAATCTCGAGCAGCGAGTCTTTCTGCCGGTCAAAGAAGAGGGCATCCATGCCGGCAGCTTGGGCACCGAGGACGTCTGTGGTCATCGAATCGCCGATCATGAGCACCTCGGACGGCTGCAGTCCGCATCGTTTGAGTGCCTCTTGGTAGAAACGGATATCCGGCTTGTCATACCCGATGTCCATGGATATATACGTATCCTCGAAATAATGCAAGATACCTGCGTGCTCGAGGCGTGAACGCTGCAGATGACCGAAACTGTTGGAGGCAGCGAAGAGTCGATAGCCTTTGGCTTGAAGCGTTTGTAGCATCTGTTCGGCACCCGGTACGAGCGTGTGCGTCGTACCCCAGGCTGCACGGAAGGCATGCTTGAAAGGATCCACCGCCGACTCCGGATAACCGATGGTAGCGATGAACTCCTTGGGGTATAGCTCCATCACTTCCGCCACGGTGTGCAGGCCGTGCTTGGCTTCCGAGAAGAGCCGACCGGAGATTTCGAAGAAGAGTTGGAATTGTTCTTCATTGGACATTGGACATTGGTCATTGGAAATTTGACTCATGGCCGCCTCAAAGGCTTCTCGACAACAAGGGATGTAATCGAGGAGCGTGTCATCTATGTCGATGAATATGGCACTATACTTCTTCAAATCAAAAAAGAACCACGTAACGTGGTCCTTTGTCGGGTAGGCGAGATTCGAACTCACGACCTCCTGCTCCCAAAGCAGGCATTCTAACCGGGCTGAACTACTACCCGCTCGGCTTTGCTGAGCGGGTAGTAACTCGTTCGAGCAACGCGAGATAAGAACTACTACCAAACTCATGCTTAACCGAAAAAGCGGCTGCAAAATTACTGCTTTTTTTTGAATTGTGCAAATTTTTTTGCGATTTTTATTATTTTTGGCCCAAACGTTGGAGGTGGCAGAGCATAAGGCTGCCATCTTCGCGACGAAGGTGCATGCCGTTTCCTTCGCAGTACGCGAACGCTTTGCAGTCCTTGCAGGGTTCGATCTGCTTCATCCATGAGCGGTCGCGGTAGTTCTTAAAACCATTCTCCCAGACTTCCCAGAAGGAGTCTTTGTATATATTACCTTGGTAGTACTTGCCGCGGATGGAAGTGCAGGCAGAGATCGAACCGTCGATAAGTATGGAAGCGACACTGATACCTGCCGCACACTGGTAGAGGTGGTCACGGACACGACCTTCATAGGTGCCGAGGTAGCCCTCGCAGGAATACGATACATGCCGACCGGCTTCACGCTCCGCTGCGATGAAATCCATGAGATATTGGAACTGTTCGTCGGTCAGAAGGAGTTCGGGGTTCGTAGCCGCACGACCCATAGGGTCGATACCGAAGACACGCCAGTCGCGCACACCTAAATCCCAGAGCATCTCACGGATGGCAGGCAGGTGGTCTATATTACGCTGGTTGGCACAGGTGACAACATCCCAGGTGAGGCGCGGGTCTGCCGCACATAGTTTGATCGCACGCGTAGCTCCTTCAAAAGCGAGCGGGTGCTGACGCAGCCATACATGATCTTGCTCGAGTCCGTCGCACGAGATGGTTATCGAACGCAAACCCGCCTGACGCAGTTCGCGGAATTTCTTCTCGGTGAGCGCCAGACCGTTAGTCACCATGCCCCACGGATAGCCGCGTTGGTACAGCGCACGACCGACATCTGCGAGGTCTTTGCGCATGAGCGGTTCACCTCCGGAGATGATGATAAGCACCTTATGCGGATCGACGTGCGGCGTCACTTCCGTATCGATCACATGCAGGAAATCTTCGGCCTTCATATCCGGCGTTTCAATAGAAGAGACACAGTCACTACCGCAATGAAGACAATGCACATTACAGCGTAATGTGGACTCCCAGAAGAGTTGCTGGAGCGGATGAAGCGCTTTGAGATTCTTCCGCCGGATACGCTCCAACCACAATGCCATTTTAAGACGCGTTTTCATAAACTATTCCTTTCACGCTGCAAAGGTACGATTTTTTTGCGAGATATGCAAATTTATTTGCCACAATTCAAAATTTGATTCAGGTATAAGACGTCTTGAGCATGGTAAGTATTACGGGCGAGAATGTTTAACGGCGTGTAACAGATGTTCGCTTCTTCGAACGCATCTCGGAGTTCGGAGGCCGGGAGATCAAAGTCGGCAAAGTAGAGGTTTGTTTTTGTCAGTTTTGCACATTCGACGATAAAGCGCCAGTGTCCGTCAGGAGGGATTATTCCTTTGGAGTTTCGTTTGACGAAGAAACGGTTGTTGTGACGTTGAATAGCGTAGCCGCATTTGGTGCCAAAAGAGCCTGTAAACGAGGCACAATTAGGAGCGAGAAATATTTCCATAGTTATGATTTTTTAGAGTCTAATAGCATTTACCTAGGACATAGATAGGACATTGATAGCACTTACCTAGGATATAGATAGCTTAATCAATCACCGGTCGAGTTGTATAATATAAAGATGAACTTTATTTTTTTAATTATTTATAAGTATATATGTACGAAATTTGGACATTCTTGTACGGTATTTGGACACATCTGTTTATTTTTTGAGCAGGCATGTACCAAATTCGTTCATGAAAATCATTAAAATGGAAGATCAGAGGTTCCGTCGTTAAAATTCATGTCCGAAATCTGGACAGCGGACTTTTCTTTGGGTTCTTCAGGTGTCTCGTCCGGGACTTGGACAGAGAACATTTCTCTGGGCGCCTTTGGTGCCAAATCGCGATGTATAGTGCTGGTAATAAAGCCGTTATACATATGAAGGAAGCCCTTCTTCTCGAGACGATTAACGATGCCGTTCATGGTAGAAGGAGAGGTGTGCAAGATTTTGGCAAGACGGCGAATAGAGCCGTGCCATCCTTGTTTTCCAAGCTCCTCCGAATGAGTCAAACCATGAATATACGCGTACACAGCCGCATCTCCAAGCGGCAACTTCATTTCGTCCAACATCCAAGACTGAATGGTAAAATAAAAACTCTTTCCTGCCATACTACTCAAATTTTGGTACAAAGATACAAAAAATTTTTGATATGAGCAAGAGAAAGGGCAAAAAAATCTCGCGCACGAAACTAAAAAGCATAAAAATTTGCATATGTCGAAAAAAAGCAGTACTTTTGCAGTCGCAAAAGTGTTTGAATATGACTATAGCGATTTTTGGAAATGCGATGAAGTCCGATACGCTGCGGGAAGTGCAGCATATTCTGGAGTTCATGACGGAGAAAGGCATTCACGTGCTGTTGTCGCAAGAGTTACGTCAGGAATTGAACCTGCGTGAGTACCCGGGATTCCCGGAGAACTGGGACGGCGACAAGCAGCCGGAGAACGTGTATGGCGAGCCGATAGACTTTGCGCTGTCAGTAGGAGGTGACGGTACGTTCCTTACCAGCGCCGCAGCCATCGGAGACAAGAACATCCCTATCCTGGGTGTCAACTGCGGTCATCTGGGCTTTTTGGCCGAAGTGCAGACGGACGACCTGGACGAGATTTTGAAGGAGCTCGTGGAAGGTAAATACACGATTGAGCAGCGGACGCTGCTGAACGTGACGGTGCTGGATAAAGACAATATTGTCCGCGAGGGACTGATCCTATCGCCGAACGCGCTGAACGAGATCGCGATCCTCAAGCAAGGTCTGACGAACATGCTGACCATCGAGACGAAGATCAACGGCGAGTTGCTGCACACCTACCACTCGGACGGTCTGGTCATCGCCACACCGACGGGTAGTACGGCGTACAACCTGTCTATCGGAGGTCCGCTGTTGGTACCGCAGAGCCGCGGAATCATCCTCACGCCTATCGCGCCGCACAGTCTGACCGTTCGACCGATCGTGATCTTGGACGAATGGAAACTGGATATCAAGGTCAGCAGTCGCTACGATGCATTCATGCTGTCCGTGGACGGAAGGAGTCAGAGTTTGAGTACGGATCTGAGTCTGCATATCGAGCGAGCTCCGTACACGACCAAGGTGGTACAGATAGGCGATAACAGTTTTCTGAAGAGTCTGAGGACGAAGTTGAATTGGGGGAAGTAAAGAGTTAGTGGATTAGTGGATTAGTGGATTAGTGGTTATGTTAGATTTTATTACGTGGAATGTAGACCCGATATTGATACATTTCGGGGACGGAGGCATACGGTGGTACGGTTTATGCTGGGCTATCGGTTTGTATATCTGCTGGGCTGTTAACGAGCGCATGTACAAGAAGGAGAACTGCCCGGCAGAGTGGCCGGATCAGATGTTCTTCTGGATGGCAGCAGGTGTGATCATCGGTGCGCGATTAGGTCACTGCTGGTTCTATGAATGGCATCAGTACGGGCAACCCTGGCACTTGTTCGGGTGGGAGTTCACGTACCGCAATCCGTATATCGAGAACCCGTTGAGACTGCTGAAGATCTGGGAAGGCGGACTGAGCAGTCACGGAGGTGCGATAGGTCTGATTATTGCGGCCATACTGCTGAATAAGTATAAGTTCAGCCGCTATCCGCAGTTCGGCACGAGTTGGCTTTGGATCCTCGACCGTCTGTGCGTAGGCGTATGCTTCACGGCGATGCTGATTCGCTTCGGCAACCTGATGAACAGTGAGATCTACGGAGGTCCGACCGACCTTCCGTGGGGATTTATCTTCGTTCGTGACGGTCAGACAGTGCCTTGTCACCCGACGCAGATATACGAGATCTTGTACTGCCTTGCGGCGCTGATCGTGACCTGGCCGATGTACTGGTACACGGATGCGCGCCGACGCGAAGGACTGCTGCTCGGTGTGTTCTTCGAGATCGTGTTCGTGACGCGGTTCCTGCTTGAGTTCATCAAGAACGACCAGGAGGCTTTCGAGGCAGGGCATGTACTGAACATGGGTCAGTTGCTGAGTCTGCCGTTCATCGCACTCGGTATATACCTTATTGTACGCGCGTACAGACGGCCGCTGAGTCCGGTGGTTGAGAAACAGCCGGTTTCTCTCGAGCCTAAATATAGAGAAAAAAAACAATAAAAACCCTTTTGAATAATTAGAAGCTACGCTTCCCACGATATTTGCTGCTAAAAATTCCCCATAAATAAATTTTAGCAATTTTTATCATCAAATCTCGTCCTATGCAGGACAATTATTCAAAAGACATTAACACAAAAAACATTTTCATGACCAAAGAGGATCTGAGGATAGTTTATTTAGGTACGCCGGAGTTTGCGGTAGCGAGTCTGAAGGCGTTGGTAGAAGGCGGATATAAGGTGGTGGCTGTGGTGACGATGCCGGACAAGCCGGCAGGTCGCGGTCACCAGATGCAGTACTCGGACGTGAAGAAGTATGCGTTGGAGGTGGGACTGCCGGTGTTGCAACCGGAGAAACTGAAGGACGAAGCGTTTGTAGAGGAGTTGCGCAGTTACCAGGCCGATTTGCAGATCGTAGTGGCTTTCCGTATGTTGCCGGAGGTCGTTTGGGCTATGCCGCGTTTGGGTACGTTCAACCTGCATGCGTCCTTACTGCCGCAGTACCGCGGTGCCGCACCGATCAACTGGGCAGTAATGAACGGCGACAAAGAGACGGGTGCGACGACCTTCATGCTCAAGCACGAGATAGACACGGGTAACATGATCCTGCAGGAGCGGATAGCTATCGGCGAGGACGAGAATGTGGGTTCGGTTCACGACCGTCTGATGGAGATGGGTACGAGCCTTGTGACACGCACGGTGGACCTTATTATTGAGTGCGAGAACAAGGGTATTGAAGTACCGACGACGCCTCAGCCGGAGATAGAAGAGTTACGACCGGCACCGAAGATCTTCAAAGAAGACTGCGAGATCAAGTGGGCCGAGAAGACCGCACAAGAGGTGAAGAATTTTGTAAGGGGACTGAGTCCCTACCCTGCTGCGTGGGCTAATCTGACCATCAACGGCCAGGATTTTGAAAATGTCAAAATATATGCAGTGGAGGTTATGGGTTACGGGTTACCGGTTATGGGGAAGGGAGACATTATTATCCCGTGCAAAGAGGGCGCGGTACGTATTCTCGAGCTGCAAGTACCCGGAAAGAAGCGCATGGACGCGAGATCTTTTCTTAACGGTTTGCATTAAGAAAAGATATTTATGATTTCAAATTTATGATTTCAAATTTATGATTTCTTAGCCCTAAAGGGCACGATTGTTTCAAATTTATGATTTAAGATTTGATTGATTATCTTTCCATAATAGACAAGTACTACGCCGATTCGCCGGAATTGAAGCACATTCTCTTGACGCACAGTCGCCAAGTGGCTGATCGTGCGTTAGCGATCATCGATGCGCATCCGCAGTGGGAAGAGCAAGGCATGGTGGATAGGACGTTTGTGGAAGAAGCGGCGATGCTGCACGACATCGGTATCATCTTCTGCGACGCACCGAAGATCTACTGCAAGGGTCCGCATAAATATATCGAGCACGGTTATTTAGGTGCAGAGTTGTTGCGCAAAGAAGGTCTGCCGAAGCATGCGTTGGTAGCAGAGCGGCATACAGGCACAGGCATCACGATCGAGCAGGTGGAACGCGAAGAGTTGCCTATTCCCGAGCGGGATTACTGTCCGCAGAGCCTTGAGGAGAAAATCATCTGCTACGCCGATAAGTTCTATTCAAAAAGCCACCTCGGCGAAGAGGTGAGTTTAGACAAAATCAAGTACAACATCTGGAAATACGGTCACGAGGGCTTTTTGCGCTGGCAAGCGTTGGAAGACCTGTGCAAGTAAATCGACCGAAGGGAGAAGTACTTTCGGGCTTTTTGCGCTGGCAAGCGTTGGAAGACCTGTGCAATTAGAAATGCACACCTAAACCGGCTTTGATATAACTCTCGTATCCCAGGTTGGTTTCCACATAGCCATAGACTTGCCAACTACCGAACGCCACACCGAGCGGTGTGATATTCGCAGCTAACAACCAGACTCCCGGTGTTTGTTTTTTCTCTCCGGTATAATCCGCTTCATAGCGCGTATTCGCGAAATGCGCGCCGACACCGACATCCAAGCCGGAATAGAGTTGTACATGCGGACGATTGAGGTAGGTGAACTGCACGCTCGCCACCAGCGAAACGGTGTTATTACGCGTCACGCCTTGTTTCTTGGCGTCCTCGGCCTTACTCTCGTAAATATCATAGGCATCAATCTCCCAGTTGAGTTTTCCACCCACGCGACAGTACCACGTTACTTGGTAGTAATACTGCAAGCCGTAGTTGCCGAAATAGTCCCAGTTACGGGAATGACCGACAGCCGCCGGGATCCATGCAAAGAGCATCTTGGCATTCCAGAAACCACTGATCCAACCGGCACTTATCTGAAGGGTATTCGGTTTTTCCCGCCAGTATTCAGATTGCACTTCCTGCGCTTTTACAGCCCCACAAGACATGATGGCGGCAAGCAAAATAACAACTATTCTTTTCATCATCAATGGAATTTATGGGCAAAACCGATGGAGAGTAACTCGCGGAACTGGATCTTCGCCTTCGTATCGCCTTCCATGATCACCGAGGTGTCATAGCGCGGATGGATCATCAGACGCGCCGTGAGCCAACGGTTAATGATAAAATCGCAGTTTGCCTCGAGGTCTAGTTCAACGTCTTTGTAATTGGTGTACATATAGAATTTTGTCTCCAGACTCACCTCACGAACCGGTTTCCACGTATATTCGACACGCAGCGACGAACCGATATTATGTTGCGTTCGTTGGCCTTGTTCCAGTCCGTAGTCTGTTACCTTGACCTTCGCGGTATCCATAATATGGATGACCTTGTAGGAGATGGGTGAGAAGGAGATAGACAGGTTCTTCACCGGCTTGTAATCCAGACCGACACCTATATTAAAGCGGAAAGGCGAGAAGGGTGCGGACTTGAGGTCCATGGAGTTGGACTTATAGGTAGGTAGCAGGCGTGTCTCCAGTTCCGCAGAGAGCGACGTAAAGAGTTTGGGCACGATACGGAAATTGGCTTTGCTGTAGATCTTGAACAGGTCATCGGTGGTGTTCATCTTATGCAAGCTGTCGGCAGAGACGGTCGAACCGCCTATACGCCACTCGAAGAAGTTCTCCCATGTGAAGCGTTCGCGGATATAACTGATCTGCCCTTTGGCGATACCGAGTGCGGCAAACGACGACGAACCGCCTTGGTACCAGTTGTCGGTGACGTAGTTTTGGGTGATCTGCGCCATGAGGGTCAACTCGCGCCGCCAAGGAGACTTCATCTCGCGGATGGCACGCAGGACGTCATTGCGGTCCTCCACCTCATCCTTGATCCATGATTTCTCAATGACGATAGTCGGTGTTTGTGCCACTTGTTGCACTTCCAACGCAGCATTGGCTAAACGGAGCGAATCGATCTCCGCCTGTTCGCGTTGGATTGAATCCAGCCGCATGAGTTCGGCGAGCGTGAGCGTATCGACCGTGTCGTTGGCATGGAGTGTTTCGCTTTGCTGCTGCACCAGATCCAGCAGGTAATCGTCCATCCCGACCGTCTTCTGCTGTTCGGCAATCTTGAAGGTGTCCGCATATAACCTGACACTATCGGTTTGTGCCGCCAGATGAGTGGCGGCACAAAGCAGAAATAGTATCAGTAATTTAGATTTCAAATTTATGATTTATGATTTCAAATTTATGATTTATGATTTCAAATTTATGATTTATGATTTAAATGCCCGCATTTAAGCGCCCGTGGCATTGTTTGTATTTCTTGCCACTACCGCACGGACACGGGTCGTTCGGACGGGGTTTCTTGTCCGCGATGATCGGACCTTGATGCAGTTGCTCGCGGGTGTCGCGACCGGCAGCCTGTGCAGCGCCGGAAGCCGCAGCGGCCTGCTGTACCGCATCTTTCTGCGAACGATAGCGGCTGTAGTCGGTACGGCGTTGCTGTTGCGCTTGCTGTACACGATCCGGCTGTTGTTCGTGGATCTGTCCACGCAGCAAGATCGCTATCGCACGGCGGTTGAGCGCATCGAGCATCTGTTTGAAGATATTAAACGACTCGAGTTTGTATATCAACAGCGGGTCTTTCTGCTCGTAGGACGCGTTCTGAACCGATTGCTTGAGGTCGTCCAACTGACGGAGGTGCTCTTTCCACTCATCGTCGATGACATAGAGCAGCATGCGTTTCTCGAACTCCTTAACTACCTCCTTGCAGTGGCTCTCCGCCGCAGCCTTGAGGTTGACGGAGATGTTATAGACCTTCTTGCCGTCCGTGATCGGGATAAGTATATTCTCGTACATCTGACCCTTCGTCTCGTAGATCTGCTGGATGACCGGATCCGCCACTTGGGTGAGCTTATCCATACGGCGCTTGAAGCTGTCAAGGGCAGCCTCAGCCAGTTGCTTGCTTAGCTCGTCCTTACGACCACGGTTGAAGGTCTCTTCGTCAAACGGTACTTCGATGGCGAAGGTTTGCATTACATCGTATTTGAGACCTTCGTAGTCGTTCATCGCACGGGCATCGAGCAAGATGTTCTCGGCCGTCTCGTAGATCATGTTCGTTATATCCACGCCTATACGCTCTCCCATGAGTGCGTGACGACGCTTTGCGTAAATGAGGTTACGTTGCTGGTTCATCACATCATCGTACTCGATGAGGCGCTTACGGATACCGAAGTTATTCTCCTCGACCTTCTTCTGCGCCCGCTCGATGGAGTTGGAGATCATCGAATGCTCGATCATCTCGCCTTCCTGGAAGCCCATACGGTCCATGACGCTTGCTATACGCTCGGAGCCGAACATACGCATCAAGTCGTCCTCGAGCGATACATAGAACACAGACGAACCCGGGTCACCTTGACGACCGGCACGACCACGTAACTGACGGTCCACACGACGGGATTCGTGACGCTCTGTACCGATGATGGCGAGACCACCGGCGGCTTTCACCTCCGGCGTGAGCTTGATATCCGTACCACGACCGGCCATGTTAGTGGCAATCGTGACTACTCCCGGACGACCGGCTTCCGCTACGATCTGCGCCTCTTGCTGGTGCAGCTTGGCGTTCAACACATTATGTTTGATCTTACGCAGCGTCAACATACGGCTCAAGAGCTCGGAGATCTCGACAGAGGTGGTACCTACAAGGGCAGGACGTCCTTGGTTGACCATCTCGACGATCTCGTCGATGACGGCATTGTATTTCTCGCGTTTGGTGCGGTAGATACGATCGTTCTGGTCATTACGCGCGATGGGTTTATTGGTAGGAATAACGACTACGTCCAGTTTGTAGATGTTCCAGAACTCACCTGCCTCCGTCTCGGCCGTACCGGTCATACCGGACAGCTTGTTGTACATACGGAAGTAGTTCTGCAACGTGATCGTTGCAAAGGTCTGGGTTGCTCCTTCGACCTTCACGTTCTCTTTTGCCTCCACTGCCTGGTGCAAACCGTCTGACCAGCGACGACCTTCCATCACACGGCCGGTCTGCTCATCGACGATCTTCACTTCGCCGTTGTCAATGATATAATCGACGTCTTTCTCGAAGAGCGTGTAGGCCTTGAGCAACTGGTGCACGGTGTGCACGCGCTCGGACTTGATGCTGTAGTTCGTGAGGATATCGTCTTTCTTCTGCTGCTTCTCTTCGGGCGTCATACCGGCAGCGTTCTCCAGTTCCGCCATTTCCGAACCTACGTCCGGCAGCACGAAAAAGTTCGGGTCGTCGGTCGTACCGGTCAAGGCATCGATACCCTTATCGGTCAGTTCGATGGATTTGTTCTTCTCGTCGATAACGAAGTAGAGTTCATCTGTCGCGATGTGCATGTTCTTCTCGTTCTCCTGCAGGTAGAACTCCTCGGTCTTCTGCATCCGCACTTTGATACCCGGCTCGGACAGGTACTTGATGAGTGCCTTCGATTTCGGCATACCTTTGAACGAACGGAAGAGGGCTAATTCACCTTCTTCTTTCTCTTTCTCGTCCGCCGAACCCATCTTCGCTTTTGCTTCCGCTAACAACTTAGTTGTTAAGGTTGTCTGCTGACGCACGAGGTTGGCCACACGATCTTTGTACTCATCGAACATCTGATCCTCTCCACGCGGTACCGGACCGGAGATGATGAGCGGCGTACGGGCATCATCAATCAAGACGGAGTCCACCTCATCGACGATGGCGAAGTTATGTCCGCGCTGTACGAGATCGAGCGGCGAGATGGCCATGTTGTCACGCAGGTAGTCGAAACCGAACTCGTTGTTCGTACCAAAGGTAATATCGCAGGCATAAGCCTTACGACGCTCGTCGGAATTGGGTTTGTGCTTGTCGATACAATCGACCGTCAAACCGAGGAACATGTATATCGGACCGTTCCACTCCGAGTCACGTTTAGCCAGGTAGTCGTTGACGGTCACGACGTGCACACCTTCATGCGTCAAGGCATTGAGGTATACCGGCAGGGTCGCCACAAGGGTCTTACCTTCACCGGTTGCCATCTCGGCTATCGAACCGCGTTGCTCCTTGTCGTTCTTGACGGCACCGTGCAGCACGACACCACCGAAGAGCTGCACGTCATAGTGCACCATGTCCCACTTGATCTCGTTGCCGCCTGCCATCCAGTGGTTATGATAAACGGCCTTGGCGAGGTTGTCGCCACCGACTATCTCCACGAAGTCAAAACGAGGATCGGCCGCGAGGTTCTTATCCATCTCGGTAGCCGTCACTTCGATCGTCTCATTTTCTGCAAAACGACGCGCGGTGGACTTGACGATCGCAAAAGCCTCCGGAAGCATCTCCGTCAACTTCGCCTCATAGACCTCGCGAATCTCCTTCTCGAGTTTGTCCACCTCGTTGTATATCTTCTCGCGCTTCTCGATAGGCGTGCCTTCAATGGAGGCCTTGAGTTCCGCGATGCGTGCTTTCTTGTCTTTTACCGCCTCTTGCAGCGCATCCATCAAGGCTTGCGAACGGGCACGCAGCTCGTCGTGCGACAACTTGTCAATCGTCTCGTACGCTACCTTAATCTTGTCTACGTACGGCTGTATGGCGCGCATATCTTTCTGCGCCTTGTTGCCGAACAGTTTCGTGATAATTTCTAAAAAATTCATATCTTGTTTCTGTATTTACACACAAATCGGCCGCAAAGATACTACTTTTTTTTCAATTACACAAGAGTTGACCGATAAATTCCGATGAACATGCATAGAATTTTATTCTATTTTTTCAAAAAGTTGCAAGAAAATTTGCGTATATCAGAAAAATGTTGTACCTTTGTGCGCTATTTTGAGTTAGTGTGCAAAATAGTGAACCTTAAATGTAGTATCTAAAAGAATAAAGAATATGAGAAAAAGTATTTTTATGCTGGCTGCAATCGCCGCGCTGACATTAGTAAGTTGTGAGGAGAAGCCGTACATCGAAGGTCCGGGTGACAACACGAATGTGCCTGATTCGATTCCGGTGACTGTTGATCCCGAACCGACGCCGGATCCGGAAGGCTTTGTCGTTCCGGAAGGCACGATCAACGTTTATGAGGCTGTAGAGATAGCCAAGAAACTGCATGGAAGCGAAGTGAGCGCAGAGAAATATTTCATCAAGGGTTACGTTACGGGCTTCAACCGTGGCGAGACGTTCGCAACCGATTTCCCGAAATACGGAAATGATTTCGTTTATATTTCGGCAACGGCTCCTGATGCTCCTATCCAGAGCAAGAAGACATTCTATGCATACCGTCTGCTCGGTAAGTTTGGCGCCATGCTCCCTGACTTGGATTGCGTCAAGGAAGGTGACTTCATCGTTATCAGTTGCTATCTGACCAACTTCGGCGGTGTATATGAGTCGAGCGGTGCTTGCTTCGTATATATGAGCAACAATGCCCATTTCAACGAGATCTTCCCTGAGTTCCCGGGTTGCCCTGCTCCCGGCGAAGGTGAGATCAGTGTAACCGAGGCAGAGAAGATTGCTTTGGCGCTGGAGAAAAAAGCGACCACTACAGAGACCTATCAGATCCGCGGCGTGGTAACCGGTGTCACCGACACCTCTATCTCCAGTTACGGTAATCTGACGTTCAATATCTCGGACGGCCTGTCGTACGCCACCTGCTACCGTATTAATTACAAGCAGACGGGTGGTAAGTTCACCAACCTAAACCAAGTTCAGGTAGGCGACACGGTGCTCGTCAATGCAAAGATTCAGAATTATAACGGTACCTGCGAGCCCGTACAGGGATACGTAGTGGAGTCCACCAACCCGAACTTCTAATTCGACAAAATAAAGTTTAAAGATTTAATATAAAAAATGGCAAGTTTACAAAAAATTAGAAATCATGGCGCATTGTTGATCGCGATTGTGGGTCTCGCCATGTTGGCATTTATCCTCGGAGACTTTTTGAACTCCGGTAGTAGTTTCTTCAACCGCAGCCGCGAGAACGTCGGTGTTATCGAGGGACAGAAAGTTCACTACACGGAGTATGAGGCAGCTAAAGACCAGTTAACAGAAGTGTACAAAATCGAGAGCGGTCGTACGGACTTTGATGAGGACACGTACGCTCAGATTCGCAACCAGGTATGGAACATGTTCGTGATGGACTACACCATGCGTGCGCAAGCGAAGAAAATCGGTATGGACATCACACCGGACGAGTTAACCGAACTCTGTGTAGGTCAGAATGTTCACCAGATTCTGCGCGGTCGTCGTGCATTCATGGATGAGAACGGTCAGTTCAACCGCGAGATCGTCAAGAACTTGATCGCCGCTATCAACGAAGGTGGCGAAGACGCAGAGCAGAACGCGAACCTCCAGCAGGCTAAGACCTATTGGCTCTATTGGGAGAAAGCCGTTCGTATCTCGTACATGCAAGAGAAATACACCAACCTGCTCCAACACCTGATCAAGGCCAACTCGCTGGAGGCTGAATATGCTTTCAACGGTCGCCAGAACGGTGTGAGTGCAGAGTTCGTAATGCAGCCTTACTACACCGTTGCTGACAGTCTGGTTAAGGTTAAAGAGAGCGACGTAAAGGCACTGTATGCGCAGCACAAAGAGCAGTACAAGCAGACGCCGAACCGTGCTATCAAGTACGTGACCTTCGATATCGTACCGAGCGAGGACGATTTCACGGCAGCTGCGACGCTGATGAACAACCTCCAAGAGGAGTTCAAGACCACCGAGGACGTAAGCCTCGTAGTCAACACCAACTCGGACATCATGTACGACGGTCGTGACTACTCGGAGCAGACCGTTCCTGCGCAGTTCAAAGAGTTTGCATTCGCAAAGGGCGCAAAGGCAGGCGACTGCACCGACATTCTCTTCGAGAACAACACCTACGCGATGGCTCGTATCATGCAGGCCGGTTACTCGCTGCCGGATAGCGTTGAACTGAAGGCTATTGCAGCAGAGGAAGGTCAAGAGGACCAGGAACTGGGTTGGTTCAAGGCGGCTGATCTGCCGAAGAACATCGCCGACAAAGCGCTGGTTGGCAAGCGCGGTGAGCGCTTCACCGTAGCTGTAGGCATGGGTGAGCAGACTTATGAGATCATGGAGATCGGCAAACCGACACCGAAAGTGAAGTTGGCTATCCTCGCACGTGAGGTAACACCGTCGAGCAAGACCTACTCTATCCTCTATAACAACGCTAAGCAGTTCATCGTTGATAACAACAACGCCGAGAAGATGGAAGCGGCTGCACAAGAGGCAGGTATGACCCTCACGCCGCAATACAACCTGACGAGCAACACCGATAAGGTTGGTCAACTCAAAGCCAGCCGTCCGATCGTTCGCTGGGCATTTGAGGCCAAAGAAGGTCAAGTTTCTGACGTGTTCGAGTGCGGTCAGCAGTTCGTCGTAGCTGCATTGGTAGAGGTTAACGACGGTGAGTATCGTCCGTTGAACGCTGTACGTGCTGAGTTGACTTACGAGGCAACCAACAACGCGAAGGCTGCTTATATCACTAAGCAACTGAAGGACGTTGAGAGTCTTGAGGCTGCAGCTGAGATCATGAATCAACCGATCCAGCACGTTGAGCGCGTAGCGCTGAGTGACAGCCGTTTCGGTAATGCAGGTCTCGAACCGGCAGTTATCGGAGCCGCTATCGCACAAGGCGAGAACGCATTGAGCGAGCCTATCAAAGGTAATATGGGTGTGTTCGTTGTTAAGACCGGCGCAGCTAACAACCTCGAGGGTACTTTCGACGCTGAGAGCGAGAAAGCACAGTTGGCAAGCCGCTATGCATACCTGCCGTACCAGGCTATGCAGTTGCTCGAAGACAACGCTGACATAACAGACAACCGCGCGAACTTCCAATAATAACGCGCGCGTACGTGTTATAAATAAGGAGAAAACACATATTTCACCATTAGTATGGGTGCCAACGCTCTATTTAGCGGAAGGTATCCCATACTTTTTGGTTACAAGCATCAGCATTACGCTCTTTGCCCAACTCGGTGTGCCCAATAGTGAATTGGCACTCTTCACTTCGCTGATAGCCTTTCCGTGGGTAGTCAAACCGCTCTGGAGTCCCTTTGTGGACGTGCTTCGCACAAAGCGTTGGTGGGTACTGACGATGCAGATTATGATGGCCGTGACCGTAGCGTTACTGGCTTGGCTGGCTCCGCAAGGGTATCTCACCATAGCCCTTATCCTCTTCACGATTACCGCTTTCTGCTCCGCCACGCATGATATCGCGGCGGACGGCTATTACATGATTGCGCTCAACGATACGCAACAGTCGGCTTATGTAGGTCTGCGTTCGACTTTCTACCGCATCGCCAATATCTTCTGCCAGTCGTTGCTGCTGATGCTCGTCGGATGGTTGCAGAAACGTACGGATGTGTCCGCTTCCTGGACCTATGCCCTACTCCTCTGCAGCGGTCTATTAGCCCTTATCGCCCTTTGGCATACATGGGCTATGCCGAAGGTAGAGGTGAAAGTTGAAAATTTAAAGTTTAAAGAGATCTGGCAGGAAGTAGGACACGTATTCGCGGATTTCTTCCGAAAACCGGGTATCGTTTTAGCGCTCTGTTTCATGCTTATCTACCGCCTGCCGGAAGCCTTGTTGCTCAAGCTCTGCAACCCCTTCTTTCTTGCTACGCAAGAACAAGGCGGATTAGGTATCACCGTCGATACGATCGGTGAGATCACGGGAATAGGTGTGGTGTTGATGCTCTTAGGCGGCATCGGAGGTGGAATATGGGCTAGTAAGACCGGCCTTAAAAAGGCACTTATTCCGATGGCGTTGTGCCTTACCTTACCTTGCATCGTGTACGTCTATTTTGCGCAATTCCAACCCTCTGCTTTTTGGCTGCTCAGTCTCTGCGTAGGTCTCGAGCAACTCGGTTACGGTCTGGGTTACACTGCCTGCATGCTCTACATGATTCACGTGGCGGACGGCAACCATAAAACGGCGCATTTCTCGATCTGCACGGCCTTTATGTTCCTTGGCCTCATGCTTCCAGGCATGGTAGCGGGATATATCCAAGAAGCCGTCGGATACCTCGGATTCTTCTGGATCGTCATGGCGTGCTGTATCCCTTCTATCGCAGTTACATATTTGATATATAGAAAGTTATGAATTATAAACGTATCATCCCTGACGCTATCACAAGCTGCAATCTCCTTTGCGGCAGTATAGCCGTTTTTTTAGCCACTCAAGGAGCTTTTCTTTGGGCATTTGTATTCATCCTAGCAGGCGCTTTCTTCGATTTCTTCGACGGTCTGAGTGCCCGTCTGCTGAAAGCTCCGAGCCCTATCGGTATTCAGTTAGACTCGCTTGCCGATGACATCACGTTCGGTCTTGCGCCGTCCATGATGCTCTTCTGTTGGCTCAAACCTATCCTTGGTTGGTGGGCAGGTCTGGCACTGATCATGGCGGCCTTCTCGGCTTTGCGTCTGGCCAAATTCAACGTGGACGAACGCCAGCACGACTCCTTCATCGGTCTTGCCACACCGGCTAATGCCATCTTCTGGGGAGGTATCTGCTGTTTACCTATCTCGGCGCTCGCTTACGACTGGATGGCGTGGGTGCTGATCGGTCTGTCGTTGCTCAGTTGCTACCTGCTTAACGCCGAGATTCCGTTCTTCAGTTTCAAAGGCTGGAAACGCGAGAAGACGGTCATCATCAGTTTCCTCGTGGGTTGCGTGATTCTTATTGCCTTTTGCATAGCAAAAGCTATCATCGCCAAGCATATTGAGTTCGCCTTCTTCAGCGGCACTGCCGTCATCCTTTGGTACGTAGCGCTGAATATATTATTAGCTTGCTTTAAAAAGAAATAAAATTCCTTGCCTACCATGAGAAAGTACCTCTTTTTACTCCTTACAATAGGAACCTCACTGTCTATGACAGCGGAGACCTATACGGTCGTCTTCAAAAGCGGAAACGGCGCTAACGACTCCGGCTCCAAAGTGACCGAACTGAGCAAAATCGTGCTTAGCGCTACGGATAACTGTGTGACTTCCGTGACCACCGCCAATAACATCTACAACGCCGGAAGTGGCAGGGGGATCAAGGGAGGAACCGGTAGTGCCAAAGGAGAATTGACCTTAGAGCTTAACACTTCGTATCAAGTGACAACCATGACCGTCTATGCCGCCTCGTATCCGCATGCAAAAGACACAGCAGCAGCAAAAGGCATCACCGTCTGTGGTCAAGATCTCATCTGGGAAGACGGTCACAAAGCCGAAATCCGTCCGTACGTATTGACCGTTAACAGCACCCTTAACGCGATCTCTATTACCGCTAAAGTGGCTGGCAACAACCGTTGGTATGTACAGCGCATTGAGTTTGAAGCACCTGATCCTCTACCGAACACCGCTGTTTTTGAAGTGCCCTACACCGTGGACTTCGGTAGTGTTCCTGTCGAGGATGGCGAAACGGCAGAAGATGTAGTAAGCGTAGAAGTGAAGGGCAAGCATGTAGTCGGAGATATTCAATTGGCTCTAAAGAGCGGCACCGTTTTCCAATTAGGTAGCACAACTCTTCCCTCTGCCGGAGGCGAGATCGATCTGGCCTACAGTTTGAATTTCACATCTAACGCGTTCGACACGCTGTACGTTAGCGGAAAAGGCGCAGACAACATCCTCGTCAAACAGTCCATTCCACTCAAGATAAGCGGTTATAAATACACGCCGCCTACCTTCAACGTGGACTCGTCTTGCATGGCTATCGGTCCTATGCCCGGCGATTACTACGAGCGCGCACAAGGCACACAGGACTCCTTGCTCAAATCCAAATTAAGCGAAATCATCTTCTGCGGCGTGCGCTACCGGTACGGAAGTGGTCCGCGTAAGACTTGGGACGCTTTCTTCTATACCGATCGCGACACGCTCACTAACGAGGTGTTGGACATGTATTCTAACAACCACCGTTATTTCGACCCTGCCAATCCAACAGCCAGCGTAGGAGGCTTTGATATCGAGCATATGTTGCCCAAGAGTTGGTGGGGAGGTACCGTGAACGAAGCCTACTGCGACCTCTTCCATCTCGTGCCGGGTGACTACTCCGCCAACCGAAGCAAGTTAAACCATGCGCCGGGTATTCCGAGTGACACCACTTTCTGGAACGGTAGTTTTGCCACCGGTAGCGGTAGTGCCTACGGATTACAAAAAGTCTTCTGCCCTGCCGATGAATACAAAGGTGATTTTGCTCGTGCTTATTTCTACATCGCCACTTGTTACGGAGATTCGCTCACGTGGGAACAGACCGGCGAACCTGGCATAGCCATGACGAACGATAACTGGCAGGAGTTCCAGCCGTGGCTTCGCGATCTGTTGCTGGAATGGCATCGAAATGATCCGGTCAGTCCAAAGGAGTTAGATCGCGCCAAAGAGGTGAATAAGATACAAGGTAACCGCAATCCGTTTATTGACTATCCCGAATTAGTCGAATATATCTGGGGTAACAAACAAGGGCAGGCGGTGGATTTCTCCAAACTCAAGCAGAACTATGGAGATCCGTACGGAGATGATCCATCAGCCCTCATTGTGCCCGAACGTACAGAATCCGCTGCACGCAAACAAATGCGCGACGGGCAGATGGTCATTCTCCGGAATACGGCAATTTATAGCACATTAGGTCAACGCATTCAATAAATGTGTCAATTTTTACACATTTTTTGCGGAAATGTGCACGCGCGCGTGAGAATTTTTGTGTAATTTTGCAGTCGATTTAAAACTGCATACATTTAACACAACAAATCAATATGAGAAAACAACTAATTAACACCCTTCTGATCTGCCTGCTGGCGATGCCTTTCGCGCGCGCCTATGCAGACACGGTGGTGGAAGGACAATCAACCGAAGGCAAAGATTTCTGGGTAACATTCCTGCAAGCAGACCAATCGACCAGTTCAAGCGGAGACTGGGACGGCAGTTATAACACATTGAGCCTTTCTCTTTCTATTTCGTCGCGTGAAAATTGCACCGTAACTATCAGTAACCCTTATACCGGATATTCGGAGAATGTCAATGTGACAGCCGGCGAGATGCAACTGGTAGAGTTGTATACCGGTCACCCTGTCGTTAGCGACGCAAGAGCTGCCATGACTACGAGTAAAAAAGTTTGCTACGCCGGATTCTCAGAGCAAGTGGACACTTGTGCCCTGCATGTTACATCTACGGCCAACATCTCACTCTTTGCCACCAACTACAAGAAGGCTACTTTCGATGCCACGAACGTCATGCCGACGGCTTCGTTGCTTAGCGAATACGTTATTCAGACATATACTCCTTCGGACCACGGTGGCGAAAGTTCGACGCAAGGTTCACACTTTGCTGTTATCGCGGCAGAGGATAATACCATCATCGATTATTGCCCGACGGAGATGACCCAACGCTATAACAAAGTTTTCGAAGAAGCTAATTCGGGATATTATCTTTCTCCGGAAGACTCCGCACTGCTGAGTTACAAGGTTGGCGATACGCTCCATTCGCCGGTACTGAAGAAAGGTCAAGTCTATTATATTTGGACAGGCAAGAAAGACAAAAATCCGGGTGACCTGTCCGGCACGTACGTTAAAGCCCGTGACGGAAAGAAGATTGCGGTCTTCCAAGGCAACCCTCATACCAATATTCCGTACCAAGTCAAGCAACGTGACCACCTCTTCTCGCAGGCCATGCCTGTTCAATACTGGGGCAACACCTTCGTGCTGACCGCTTCGGCAGATCGTGTGTGCGATGCGATTCGCGTATTGGCGCTCAACGATGGTACAGAAGTGCGTATCAACGGCCAGCTCGTACATACCTTCAATTTTGCGACTGATAAGAAGCAATATTGGGAATTTGAGATCGGAACACAAGGCGCTTACGCCCAAGACGGTAGTTGTGTCGTAACCACCTCCTGTCCTTGTGCGGTACACCTGTTCATCGTTTCGCAGCAATATAAAAACAAGGACAACAAGAGTGGTGACCCGGCTATGATTTGGATCAACCCGATCGAGCAACAGATCGACCAGATCACTTTTGCGACCTTCGCCAGTTCCAATAGCGGTACAACGTATCACCATAGCAATGTAGTGACCGACAAACCGAATAACATGTATCTGGATGGCGCATCGATAAGCAGCCAATTCAGTCCGGTGAGCGGTTCAAGTACCTATTACTACGCCCGCCTCGACTTAGGCACCGTAGCAGCCTCCCACACGCTCAAATGTGAAGGAGGAAACTTCATCGCGCACGTTTACGGCTTTACCAACAATGAGTCGTACGGCTACTCTGCCGGAGGTGCCACCAAGCCGCTCACGCAGGCTATTACCATCAACGGCGAAGTCTTCACGCCTGACAAAGAGAACAAGCTCTGCGGTGTGGATACGGTTCATTTTGCATGCAAGCCTGACTACGAGTTTGATAAGATTGTTTGGCATTTTGGTGATGGTTCCGCCGATGTAACGGTTTATGATACCCTGACGGAGGTGAATCACTATTACACGAATGGCGGTGATTACCAAGCATGGGTGGAAGTACATCGCACGAGTAGCAATCTATGCGAAGGACAATCGGCAATAGATAAGATCAATATCACCGTAACCATCGGTCGTTATTCCTTCACGATTGGTGACCCGGATATTCCGTGTCCGGAAGGCGGCAAGCAGTATGTCGGCCATATTCCGTACACCAGTACCATCAACCTGAAGGGAAGCAACGTAACCGTGGACTTTGATGACGCCGCCAAAGCAGCAGGTTTCGATGCCTCTATGCTGACTATCACTCCGACTGAGTTCGTGCTCAACATCCCTTCTACGGCTGTTGAATCGACTCCGTACGGAATAGATATTCATATCAAGTCTGACTGCGGCGACAAAGACACGACGATGCTCTTCCAGTTGCCTATCGGCAATGACGTGATCACCCAGCGTTACTCGAACGTGCTTGGTCTCATCAAAGATCCGCGTTTTGACGGACTCACTCTCAGTGATTTCCAGTGGTACCGTGCGAGTGACAGCACCGCATTAGCCGGTCAGGTCTCCGCGGTACTGAACATGTACGACATTCCTAACGAAGACTTCACGAACGATGCGTTCTATGTCTGCTACACCATCAACAAAGGACAAGCCGACGAGCGCCGTACATGCGCCTGTGCCAAAGCGTTCGAGGCGAACACCAAAGAACATGAGTTCGAACCGAATCTCGACGGTCTGACCATCACTGCTACCTACAGTTATCTCCACGGCGACAAGATCTTCGTCAATGCCGACTATAACGGCAAGACGGACATCGAGTGCTATGCCCAGTGGATCAACGCCAGCGGAAAAGTGTACCAAGACATGAAGTTCAACATCCCTGACGGCGGTTGTACGATTGACACACCTGCCGAACCGGGACTCTACTTGCTCCGCGTCTGCACGGATGGCAAGAACCGTAGTTTCAAATTTATCATTCAATAAGACGGGAGGACACAGCTATGAGACATATTTTGAATACTATACTGATTGTAAGTGTCGTTCTTAGTTTGAGTTGCGCACCTGTCGTTGCTAACGCGATGCCGGAACCTGTTCCTGCTACCCAAACGGATAAGCAGAAAGCAGCGGCGCAGAAGAAGAAAGAACAGGAGAAAGCGAAAGCTGCCAAGGAGAAAGAGAAAGCCAAAGCGGCCCGCGAGAAAGAAAAAGCCAAAGCAGCTAAAGAAAGAGAAAAACAAAAAGCGGCGGCTAAAGCACAAGCGGAGCGAGAGAAAGCAGCGGAAGAGCGTGCTAAAATAGCGGCAGAACGTGCCGAAGCGCAAGCCAAGAGAGAGGCGGACGCTAAGGCGAAAGAAGAGAAAGCCATTCGCGACTACGAGAAATACCAGGAGAGTATAGAGAACCCGAAGACCGAGGCTATCTCGTATTTCAATCTAGGTTTCCGTCTTGGTTATGCAGCTATGATGGATAAGATCAATGGCTCGTATATGGGTGCCGGAACACTCAACCAGAGCAATGCACTTCAGCAACTCATCGGAGGTGCAGGAGCAGGTATAGACATTACCTATAACCTCGAATACGGACATTTCCTGTTCGAGACCGGTCTGGATGTCCGCTTCCTCAATTCCACCTCCGCCTACGGTTTTCAAGCTACCCGTAAGGATCTCACCTATGGTGCAACGTACAACTACCTCTTCGATAACATGCGTGAGACGCGTAACATGCTCGAGGTAGGTGTGCCCCTCATGTTCGGTGCGCAGTTCAGCCGCTATTACTTCCTCTTGGGAGCAAAGGTTCACTACGGTCTGCCGATGGGTTACAGCCACAAAGGCCAATATGATATTATTGTCAACGACCCGACGTATCTCGAGCCTTACGGTATGGGTATCTATGATCTAAACGGCCAGACGAACACCAAGATAGCGTTCAAACAACCGGACGTAAGCATTGCTGCCGAGGTCGGTGTGGACTTGGATGAGTGGTTGCAGAAACAACCGGATCCGAAAGCTAAGAAAGCTAAACTGAAACCCGGACAGCGTCTGCCGTTTGGTCAAGAGCACATCCACTACCGCGTATCGCTCTTCGCTGAATATGGTGTACTCAATACGAACGCAACCCCTGCTGCGTTGCCGGTAGAGTTTGCAGCCACCAGCACCGAGGTGCAGCGGACCAACACCCTTTTGGCACTGAACGGAGACACGAAACTCAACAACCTCTTCGTGGGTGCAAAATTCGCTATTCAGTTTGAAGTTCCCGGCAAGAAAGCCCGTCCTGTTCCGCCTCCTCCTTCCTATGCTATCTATAGCGTAGTAGATGCAGTCACCAACGCTCCGCTGGAAAAAGCGCTCATTGAGACACACGAGACCGAGAGCGGCAAGATCATTATGCGTGAGAAACAGATCGGTATCAAGGGCTTACGTCAGAAACATGCACTCGGTTCGTTCACCGCTACGGTGAAAGCCGAAGGCTATTATAACACCGAGCATGTGTTCGCCATCGAGAATGTAGGTACCACCGAATATGTCACGATCGCCATGCGTCCGCGTCCCGTCTTACGTATCCGCGTGACCAACAAGGAAACAGGTCGCGTTGTTCCGGCTTCTATTCAGATTCGCAAGAGCGGAGCGGCCGAACCGGCATACAATCTCGCTACTGACTCCACAACGGGTGCCACCAGCCAGATGCTCGAAGAGGGTCCGCGTTATAGTCTGCATATAGCCCAGATGGGTTACGATACGATCGACTTGGCGATTGCGAACATCGGCGACTCGCTTAATATCCAACTGACGCCGGTTAAGAAAGGTGAGGTCTTCATCGTCAAGAACTTGCATTTCGCGACCAACAAGACGCGTATCCTCTCTATATCGGAAGAGGCACTTCAAGACCTGTATATGTACCTCGCACGCAACCCGCAGGTGCGTATCCGCATCATCGGCCACACCGATAATGTAGGTAAAGATGCCGCTAACCAGAAACTGTCCGAAGGACGTGCAAACGCAGTTATGGCAGACCTCATCGAGCGTGGTATCAGCGCCGACCGTCTGCAGGCAGAAGGACGCGGTGAGACACAACCGATCGACACCAACGACACCGAAGAAGGTCGTCAGAATAACAGACGTGTTGAAATCGAAATACTTTAATATACTATGAAACGATTCATTCAATCGCTTGTACTTGTAACATTGTTGTTTGGCATGGTAAGTCCTGTATGGGGAGGAGCAAGCACCGAAGGATCCGACTTTTGGGTCACTTTCCTCCGTGCGGATCAGGACAATAACAACAACTTGAAACTGGAACTCACTATTACGTCCAGAACAGACTGTAAAGTAACTATTGAGAACCCGTTTACCCGCTACAAACAGGACATACAAGTTACGGCCAATAAAAGCACAACGGTTAAACTCTACGAAGGAGATGTGCGTGCTACGCAAGCTCGAAATGACATGAAGAATAGTGGTAAGGTATGTTACGCTGTCAACTCGGAGAAAGTGGACACTTGTGCGCTGCACGTCAGCGCCAAGGATGCATCTGGAAACCCCACAAAGATTTCTCTGTATGCGTCTAACTACAAGAAAGCTACTTTCGATGCCACCAACGTCATTCCGACCACTTCGCTGCTCGATGAGTACATTGTGCAGACCTATACGCCATCAGACCATGCTGGTGTAGACAAGGCACAAGGTTCGCACTTCGCTATTATTGCAGCAGAGGATGATGTAGTGGTGGATTATTGGCCAACCGTAGCGACTACAGATCACGCCGCCGGCACAAAGGTTAGCACGACGAGTTTGAAAAAAGGACAAGTATGGTATGTTTGGACGGGAAATAAAGATGGTGTTGATGGCGATTTGTCCGGAACACGTGTAGTAGCGCGAGATGGCAAGAAAATTGCTGTCTTCCAAGGTTGTCCGCACACCAATATCCCTTACCAGGTAAAACAGCGTGACCACATTTTCTCACAAGCAATGCCTACGGCCTATTGGGGTAGCAGATTTGTGCTTACGGCTTCTAAAGAACGTAAAATAGACAAAATCCGCATTTTAGCGCTGTATGATCACACGCAAGTTCTTATCAATGATGAACACGTGCACACCATCAATTTTGCTGCGGATAAGAAGCAATATTGGGAATTTGAAATAGGTGAAAACGGCGAATTTGCAGAAAGCGGAAGTTGTTATATCGCTACCTCTTGCCCCTGCGCTGTGCACCTTTTCATGGTCTCGCAGGAATATGACCATGTAGACAATGGAGACCCGGCTATGATTTGGGTGAACCCTATTGAGCAACGTATCGATCAAATCACTTTTGCCACCTACAACAGTTCAAACGGAACCACTTTCCACTATACCAATATTGTCACAGACAAACCCCAATTGATGACACTGGATGGTACTTCCATTGCGTCGCAATTCAAGAAAGTGGACGGCAATCCTAACTATTCCTATGCGCAAATATCACTGGGTTCGGAGGCAAAATCGCACACCCTCAAGAGTAATGGTAGTTCGTTCATCGCACACGTCTATGGC
This sequence comes from uncultured Bacteroidales bacterium, assembly GCA_902769535.1. GTDB lineage: Bacteria > Bacteroidota > Bacteroidia > Bacteroidales > Paludibacteraceae > Colicola. The sequence goes on along the minus strand of CACXPH010000008.1, from coordinate 11,851 downwards.
TTTACCGACAACGAATCCTACGGATATTCTGCCGGTTCGGCTACTATCGGACGCGAGATTTCCGTGAATGGCGTCTCGTTCGAGAGTGGAGAAAGAGCCAAAACGCAAGAGGACGCACCGACCTACTGTCTGGGAGATACCGTGCACTTTGAACTCCATGACGTTACGGGAAGTATTTACCGCATCGTACTGGACTTTGGAGATGGAACAAGCAAAGATACTTCTAAAGTTACCATCGGAGCCGGCGAAGACATCAATGAACCGTTCAGCGTTTCGTTTAAGCACACCTATACCGCCCAAACATGGTACGACGCGAGTGCCATCGTCTATGGCGAAGAATTCTGCTCTCAACCGGCTTTCACAGATACCATACCTATCATCTTCTTCGTCAATCGTCCGGATACCATTCGTCATCAGACATTCGAGTGCGTAGCCGAGGATTACCAAGGCGAGATGGGTCGTATCGATACCGTTAAAATTGACTGCGAATCGGTGGTTATTACCAGTGTACAATACGGTCATGATAACAAATATGTGTACAAAGACACCGTGCAGGACGGTGGCTACCTCAACGGACAATGGTTCGATCATGACACCATTTATACATGGAAGAGCCCGAAGAAGAATCAACAAAGATGCGATTCCTTTATCACCTGCCACCTGCGTGTCCTCTCCTGTCTTAGCATGAGTGTTCCAAACCATAAGGACGAACAATATATCTGTCCGGGCGACCAATTCAATCTAAGTTATGATTACTACAAGGGTGACATCGGTGAGACCCACTTCATCTTAGGCGATCAGGACTTTATCATCGTGCCGAATAAGCAGGACAGGAGTTTCCCGCTCCCGACGACGGAAATGAAACCGGGTATCTACAAGGGCTCTATCACCGTTCAGGATACGATCTGTGATCAGAAGCTCACCTTCCCGATCGACTTCACCATCTTCTACCCGAGCACGATCTTTAAGTATAAGTTCAACAACGTCCTGGCCGTTTATAACAAGGAGTACAACGGCGGCTATGACTTCGTCGCGTACCAGTGGTATCGCAACGGCGTAGCGATCCCGGGTGCAACCGAGTCTGTTTATCATACTGCCGAACCGTTCACACTCGGAGACGTGTATTTCGTTGTGCTGACGCGTGCGGACGGACTGGTACTGGCTTCGTGTCCGTATATGATTGACGATATACCCGAATACCACCAGAATCAAGAGCAGGCACCTGCTGCCTCCAAGCACCTCATCAACCGTCAGATCATCATTCGGATGGGTGAGAAGGACTATAACATCTACGGTCAACGTGTTCAATAAATCTGACTACTGAACACCGAATGCTGAATACTATTAAGCAAAACGCAGTCTTTATCGCACTAAGCCTGATACTCATCGCAGTATTGGGCTTAGCGCTTATCTATATTCCCAAGGATCAACTGCATCTGCTGCTATGTAACCGTCACACGCCCGCGCGCGATATATTCTATAGGTATTACACGCACGTGGCCGAGTGGTTCCCTTATGTCGTCTGCATCGCGGTCTTGCTTTTCGGTCGTATCGGAGATGGTGTGTTTGCATCGGCTGCTATGCTCCTCTCGGCCCTCTTTACGCAGATTGTCAAACATATCGTCGTAGCTCCTCGACCACTCACTTGGTTCTCAGAGCATTTCCCGTCTATCCAACTTCCGCTGGTGGATGGCGTCAAGATGAACCTGTGGTATTCCTTCCCCTCCGGCCACACGACCTCTTTCTTCGCCCTCGCCTTCGTAGCGTCGATACTTATTACTTCTAAATTGTCTGGTTCGTCTAGATCGTCTAGTTGTCTAGTGCAACTAGTACTCGTACTATTGGCAACACTAGGTGGCTACAGCCGCATCTATCTCAGCCAACATTTCGCACTCGACGTCTTTGCAGGCGCACTCGTCGGAACACTCATCACCCTCATTTGTTATACCGTTTTGTACCGTTATGAAGACAAAAAATGGTACAATTATCGCATATGCACAAAAAAAGGAGACCGTTAAGTCTCCTTGTGGGCGTTTACGGATTCGAACCGCAGACCCTCTGCTTGTAAGGCAGATGCTCTAAACCAGCTGAGCTAAACGCCCTCTTTTTCCAAAAGCGAGTGCAAAGGTACTGCTTTTTTTTGAAATGACCAAATTTTTTTGCATTTTTTTTCAAAAAAAGTGCATTTTTTGTATTTTTACCCCCTAAAAACCTAAAATCACACAAAAATTTGCATATTTGTGTTTTTTTTAGTAATTTTGCAGTCGCAAAATTGTTTGAACATGGTAACATTTCTTATTGCATTGCTGTTGCTGGTCGTAGGTTTCTTTACCTACGGTGTGTTGGTTGAGCGTATTTTCGGTATTGAACCCGAGCGCAAGACGCCTGCATTGACCAAAACCGACGGCGTGGATTTTGTGCCGATGGCGCCTTGGCGTATCTTCCTCGTGCAGTTTCTGAACATCGCCGGTCTCGGTCCAATCTTCGGTGCGATTATGGGTATCTTCTATGGCCCGGCCGCCTTCCTCTGGATCGTTTTCGGAACCATCTTCGCCGGAGGTGTACACGATTACTTAAGCGGTATGCTCTCCATCCGCAAAGGCGGTGTATCCCTTCCCGATATCGTAGGAGATGAGTTGGGTAAGGGCACCAAAGTCTTCATTCGCGTCCTTTCCCTCATACTGCTTATTCTGCTAACCACCACGTTTTTAAGTGGACCGGCCACCCTCCTCCAAGGCTTATGCGGGTTGGGCTCGATGCAATTCAGCGGACATATGATTCCCATCGTCTGGGTACTGATCATCTTCGGTTACTACGCACTTGCCACCGTCCTTCCGGTCGATAAACTCATCGGTCGTTTCTACCCTATTTTCGGTGCAATCCTGCTCTTCATGGGCCTTGGTATCATGGTGGTCATGTTGGGTTGGCATAGCTCCGAAATGCCGGAAGTGTTCGACGGTCTGCAGAACAGACAAACGAACGGTCTGCCGCTCTTCCCGATGATGTTCGTCTCTATCGCGTGCGGAGCCATCTCGGGTTTCCACGGCACGCAGAGCCCGATCATGGCGCGTTGTGTGACCAACGAACGACAAGGTCGTTGGATCTTCTACGGCGCGATGGTTGCCGAAGGAATCCTTGCACTCATCTGGGCAGCCGCAGCAGGAACCTTCTTCGCTGATCCTCAAACCGGTCTCTACGGTATCGACGGACTCCAGGCTTTTGCGGCACAGCACCCGGGTGAGAACATCGCTGCACTCGTCATCGACAAAGTCAGTCGTTCGTGGCTCGGCACAATCGGTGGTATTCTGGCTATTATCGGTGTGATAGCGGCTCCAATTACCAGTGGTGACACGGCTCTTCGTTCGGCACGCCTCATCGTGGCGGATTTCCTCAAATGGGATCAACGTCCTATCCCGCGCCGACTCATCATCGCGCTGCCGCTTTTCCTCTGTGTGTTCGGCATGGTGTTTGTGGACTTTAACATTGTTTGGCGTTATTTCGCATGGACCAACCAGACACTCGCGACCTTCACCCTTTGGGCAGGTACCGTTTGGCTCTATAAGAAAGAGCATCCCGCTAACCCCTCACCGCTAACCGATAACCCTTACAAATACGGCTGGCTGATTGCGGCTATTCCTGCGGCCTTCATGACGGTCGTTTGTATCAGTTATATCCTCATTGCGCCGGAAGGCTTCCATCTGCACTTATGGTAAAATCCGCTCAATATATCATCTCCAACCCCGACGTGTCATCCTGCCCGCAGAGTAATCTGCCGGAGTACGCGTTCATCGGCCGCAGTAACGTAGGTAAGTCTTCGCTTATCAATATGCTCTGCCATAATCCCAAGTTGGCCAAGACCAGTCAAAAGCCGGGCAAGACCCTGCTCATCAACCATTTCCTCATCAACGAGGCTTGGCACCTTGTGGATTTGCCGGGATACGGCTATGCGCAGGCAGGACAGAAACAACGCGAGGCCCTCAAGAAGATGATCGAGCGATACTGCCTCTTGCGCGAGCAACTCGTTTGCCTCTTTGTGCTCATCGACTGCCGGCATGAACCGCAGAAGATCGATTTGGAATTCATCCGCTGGCTTGGCGAGAACGGAGTACCGTTTGCGCTGGTCTTCACCAAAGCAGACAAACTCGGACGCGTACGTCTCAAAGAGAACGTAGAGGCCTATAAGGCCCGCCTTTTGGAAGAGTGGGAAGAACTCCCGCCGGTCTTCGTGACCAGTTCCGAAACCGGCCTCGGCGGCGAGGAATTGACTGCCTACATTGAGAGACTCAATGAGGAAGTGAAAGGTTAAAAATGAAAAGTGAAAGGACATATAAGGTGAAATGGCAAAGGTTAAAAGAGAAAGGGCTTCTCTTTCTCTTCTTCCTTTCAATTTTCAATTTTCAATTTTCAATTTGCCACGCTCGCCAGGCGCGTGTCTATGGCTACGTCGTGGATCAGGACAATATCGGTATTGAACTCGTCAACGTGGCGGTACTCAACACCGACAAACCCGTCGGTACGACCACCAACAAAAACGGTTATTACGAACTCCTTCTGGACGAGGCGGACACGGTCGTACTCTCCTACTCCATGATCGGTTACACTACCGTTCAACAGCGCATTTTTGATCTACGAGAGGTGCTCAATATTAATGTGCAGATGCTCACGGACGAGCAAGTTCTGACGGAAATCGAAGTACGTGGTATCAAGCACACCCAAGGCACGATGGATCATATAGACGCCGCTACGACGCGCGTCATGCCCGATGCCACAGGCGGTTCCATAGAGAGCCTGCTCATCACTTTTGCCGGCGTCAGTCAGAACAACGAACTCAGTTCACAATACAACGTTCGCGGTGGTTCGTTCGACGAGAACTCGGTCTATGTCAACGGCATTGAGGTCCATCGTCCTTTGCTCATCCGCTCCGGACAACAGGAAGGTCTCTCCTTCGTCAATCCCGAGATGGTAGAGAACGTCGCTTTCTCGGCTGGTGGTTACGGTGCGCAATACGGCGATAAGATGGCGTCCGTACTGGATATCACCTACAAACGTCCTACGGCCTTCCAGGCCAGCCTCAGCGCCAGTCTGCTCGGTGCACAACTCTATGTCGGACACGGCGACAGCACCTACAGCCAGATGCACGGAATCCGTTACAAGACCTCCAAATACATGCTTGGCGGACTCGCTACGGCCGGTAATTACAACCCGACTTACCTCGACTACCAAACCTACATCACCTGGAAGACAGGCTCGAAATGGCACATGTCTTTCCTTGGCAACGTCAGCCTCAATGACTATCGTTTCCAACCGGACAGCCTCAGCGAGTCCTTCGGTGGACAAACAGCCAAGAACCTCAGCATTTGGTACGAAGGACAAGAGAAAGATCGGTTCTTTACCGCTTTCGCCGCCTTAAGCGCCAAAGGAAAAGTGAGTGACGAGGTAGAAATAGGTTTTGATGCATCAGGTTTTTATACCAACGAACGCGAGAATTTCGACATCACCGGCGAATACGTGCTTACGGAAGGTGGAGAGGACACAGAGAAGACGAATACCCACTCTCAAGAAGTGGATCCCAACACGGGCCAGACCGATGCGCTCGGTGTCGGTATTTTCCATCAACATGCCCGAAACAGTCTTGAGGCGGGTGTCATCACTATAGCCCATAACGGTTCGTGGCAACGCGGCAATAACACCCTCCGGTGGGGTGTCAGCGGCCAAGCGGAACTGATCCGCGACCATATATCCGAGTGGGAATGGCGCGACTCGGCCGGATATTCGCTACCTAACAACGGTCTGCCGATGGAGCTCTATTACTCCATGCGCGGCGACACATCCATGACTTCCGCACGACTGCAGGCCTACGTCCAGAACACCCATAAGTGGAACACGACTTCCGGCCAGTGGATCTTCACCGTCGGCGGTCGTCTCCAGTGGTGGTCTTGGAATAACGAAGTACTGCCTTCGCCGCGTGCGTCTGTCGAGTGGATACCCGGATGGAAACGCGACCTCTGCTTCCGTCTGGCTACCGGTCTCTACTACCAAGCGCCGTTCTACAAGGAACTACGTGACACAACCACCGACGAACTCGGTATCACACGCTTCAAACTCAACCGCGACCTCAAGGCTCAGCGTTCGGTGCATGTCGTGCTTGGTAGCGATTATTATTTCCGTGCGTGGGGACGTCCGTTCAAACTGACGGCAGAAGCCTACTACAAGTATATCGACCGCATGGAGAGCTATACGGTGGACAACGTCCGCGTGCGTTACTCGGGAAAGAATGATTCACAGGGCTATGCTACCGGTCTCGATCTCAAGCTCTACGGCGAACTCGTACCCGGCGCGGACTCCTGGATATCCTTCTCCACCATGTTCGCACGACAGAAAAATTTGAAATCTGAAGAAATCGTACCCCTTGCGGGTAAAGAAATCATAAATCAAAAATCTGAATGGATTCCTAGCCCTACCGAGTCCCGCTGGAACTTCTCCATGCTCTTCCAGGACTATATCCCGCAGTTGCCCCAACTCAAGTTCCACCTCAAGATGCAGTTTGCCGAAGGACAACCCTACTACGCGCCGCGGAACAACCAAGCATGGGGTCGGATGCCCGTCTATAAACGTATCGACATCGGAGCCACCTACGTCTTCAATGCACAGACAGCCAAGTTCATGCGCGCAGAGAGTGCCAAGCACGTCAAACAGTGGGCGATCCAGTTTGAGGTCTTTAACCTCGTCGGCTGGCGAAACGTCAACTCGTATTTCTGGGTGGCTGATGCCTATAACAACCAGTGGGCATCCCCCAACTACCTCACCGGCCGCAGATTTAATTTGAAACTGACAATTGACTTACGATAATATGGCAGAAAAAGAAGAATTAACCCCGATGATGAAGCAGTTCCGCGACATCAAGACGCAGTACCCCGACGCGATGCTGCTCTTCCGTTGCGGGGATTTCTACGAGACTTATGCGGAGGACGCAGTCAAGGCGGCTAAGATACTGAACATCACCCTTACCCACCGCTCCAACGGTGGTTCGTCCGCTGCGCAAGCACTCGAGATGGCAGGATTCCCTTTCCATGCACTCGATACCTATCTGCCTAAGCTCGTACGCGCCGGACTCCGCGTGGCGATCTGCGACCAACTCGAGGATCCAAAACTCACCAAGAAACTCGTCAAACGAGGTGTCACCGAACTCGTCACACCCGGTGTCAGTTATTCCGACACGACCCTCACCCAGAAAGAGAACAACTGGGTCGCGTGCATCCACTTTTCAAATCATAAATCTGAAACCATAAATCATAAATACCAAATAGGCATCGCCTTTTTGGATATTTCCACCGGCGAGTTCGTAGCCGGACAAGGCGACAGCGATTATATCGACAAACTCCTCACCAACTTCGCACCCAAAGAAGTGCTGCATCTGCGTGGACGCAAAGCCGATCTCGAGAATCTCTTTGGTTCCAAGTTCTTTACCTTCGAACTCGAAGACTGGATGCTCGTCGAGTCCACCGCCAAAGAGCGTCTGTGCAAACTATGGGGTGTCTCGTCGCTCAAAGGTTTTGGCCTCGAGAAAATGCCGGCAGGTGTCACAGCCGCCGGAGGTATCCTCATGTACCTCGACATGACGCAACACCTCCAGACCGGCCACATACAGCACCTCAGTCGTATCGAAGAAGACAAATACGTCTGGCTCGACCGCTTCACCATCCGGAATCTCGAACTGACCAGCGGCAACTCCGCCGAGAGTCGCACGCTCTACGATATCATCGACCGCACGATAACCCCGATGGGAGGTCGTCTGCTCCATCGCTGGATGGCTTTTCCGCTCAAAGAGGTGCGGCCTATCCGCAATCGCCAGACCGTCGTCGAGTACCTCTTCAAGAACCCTGACGCACGGGAGACGATCCGCGAAGCGCTCAATCAGGTCGGCGACCTCGAGCGTATCGTCAGCAAGGTCTCTACCGGTCGCATAGGACCGCGTGAGATGGTACAACTCGGACGGGCACTCAAAGCAGTCAAACCCATCAAAGAGGTCTGCACCAACGCACGAGAGAACGCCTACCTCACGCTCCTCGGTGAACAACTCGACCCGTGCTCGGAGATGCGCACCCGTATCGAACGAGAGATAGTGCCCGACCCGCCTATTGCACAGGGCCGACCGAACATCATCGCCTATGGCGTGGATAGCGAACTGGACGAACTGCGTGCCATCCAGTCGGATGGCAAAGACTACCTGCTCCAGATCCAGCAACGCGAGATAGAGCGCACAGGTATCTCCAGCCTCAAGATCGGTTATAACAACGTCTTCGGCTATTACCTCGAGGTGCGTAACACCTACAAAGAGCAAGTGCCACCCGAGTGGATCCGTAAGCAGACACTCGTCAATGCCGAGCGCTATATTACCGAAGAACTCAAGGACTACGAGACGAAGATCACTTCCGCCGAAGACCGCATCCAGATCATCGAGAACCGACTCTATCAGGAACTCATGCTGGCCCTCTGCGAATGGGTACCGCAGATGCAACTCAACGCGAACGTGTTGGCGCAACTCGACTGCCTGCTTTCCTTCGCCACCGTCGCCGCGGAACATAAATACGTCTGCCCGGACGTCAACGACAGCCTCGTCATCGACATCCGCCAAGGACGACATCCGGTTATCGAACAGCAACTGCCGCCTGGAGAACAATATATCGCCAACGACGTCCTGCTCGATAACAACGGCCAGCAGATCATCATCATCACCGGTCCTAACATGGCCGGTAAATCCGCCCTACTCCGCCAGACAGCCCTCATCGTGCTCCTCGCGCAGATGGGTTCGTTCGTGCCCGCTGAGAGTGCGTCCATCGGTGTGGTTGATAAGATCTTCACGCGCGTAGGCGCATCGGATAACATCTCCCTCGGCGAGTCCACCTTCATGGTCGAGATGAACGAAGCCGCGTCTATCCTCAACAACCTCTCCGAGCGCTCGCTCGTTCTTTTTGACGAACTCGGACGAGGAACCAGTACCTACGATGGCATAAGTATTGCATGGGCCATTGTAGAGTATATCCACGAACACCGCGGCCACGCCAAGACGCTCTTTGCCACCCATTATCATGAACTCAATGAGATGGAGAAGACCTTCGACCGTATTCGCAACTACAACGTCTCCGTGCGTGAAGTCAACGGCAAAGTCATCTTCCTGCGCAAACTCGTTCGCGGCGGTTCGGAGCACAGCTTCGGTATTCACGTAGCCAAACTGGCGGGAATGCCCGCCTCCATCGTCGAGCGTGCCAACCATATCCTCGCCGACCTCGAGCAGGCCGCTAAGAACGGAGATATAGCCAAACCCATCGACCATATCGGCGAGACACGCGAAGGAATGCAACTGTCCTTCTTCCAACTCGACGACCCCGTGCTCGAGCAGATACGTGACGAAGTCAAATCGCTCGATATCAACAACCTCACGCCGCTGGAGGCACTCAATAAACTGTCGGAAATAAAACGCCTGGTAACAGGTAAATAATATGGCAAAATACGAATGGACAAAAGCCCGCATCTTGCGGTGGACATTAGGTATATCAGGCTGGGTCATTGCGCTGATAGCTGCCTTCGTCGCTGAGCAGTATTACCGCTGGGAAGTGTGTAACTTCGAGTCCTACGACGGCGAGGCGCACAGCTATAACATCTACGAAGGAACCACCATCGACTCCCTCTTCACGCTCCTGCGTGAGGACTACAACATCAGCGCCGAGACCGACCTCCGCTGGCACATGCGCATCCTCCTTTTCCGCTATCCCGAACCCGGACATTATATCGTGCCCGCGCAGATAGGCGACCGCGAACTCATCGAGAAATTCAAATACGGCCGGCAGACTCCCGTGCGAATCACATGGAACCACTACGTCCGTACCCGCGAAGAACTGGCCGGCAAAGTGACTACACACCTGCTCATGGATAGCGTCACGCTCCTGCAGTACCTCGAGGACGAGACCTTCCTCGCACCCTACGGACTCAACAAAGAGACCAGCCGCTGCCTCTTCATCCCCAATACCTACGAGGTCTATTGGAACATCACGCCCGAACAACTCTTCGAGCGGATGCAGCGCGAGTACAACACCTTCTGGAACAGCGAACGACGTGCCAAAGCCGACTCTATCGGTCTCACGCCCATACAAGTAGCTATCATAGCTTCCATCGTCGAAGGAGAGAGCCATAACAAAAGCGAGATGCCCCTTATCGCCTCGCTCTACCTCAACCGTGTCCGTAAGAACATGCCGCTGCAGGCCTGTCCGACCATCAAGTACGCCGTCGGTGACTTCAAACTGCGCCGGATCCTCTATAGCCACCTCAATGTCGATTCGCCGTATAACACCTATAAGAACCCGGGACTGCCGCCCGGACCTATCCGCTGCCCCGACCCCGAGACACTCGACATGGTCCTCAACGCACCCAAGACCGACTACCTCTTCATGTGCGCCAGTCCCGAACTGAACAACACCCATATCTTCTCGTCCACCTACGGTGGCCACGCTGCCGCTGCTCGTCAGTACCGCCACACCATGGACACCATCGACTGGGAAGCCTACGACGCCATGCGCAAAGCCGAACGCGAAGCCGCCGCTAACCAATAACTATACGGCTTCTAAAATTGTTTTTAATGTTTATTGCTTTTGTAAAAAAAATATAATTATTATTTTTGAATTAAATAATTGGTTCCTCGCAGAGGTAAGGGATTGGTTTAACGGGTTACTATAAATTTATTTATAAGTAAGCCTGATAAAGCAAGACCTTAAAATACGGCAAGTATTCAATTATTTAATTTATAATCTTTATTTTTTTCAAAAGGGTTTATCTATGTTTTTTTATAAAAAATGATTTGGGAAAACAATGAGGATATTAAACTGATTGAGTGCGAGAATAACGCGCGCATTATTCAGCGCCATCTCAACGACTGCCGCGAGGAGCGTCGGCCCTATGTCTTCATCACCAATACGATGACTGTCAAGCCGCTGCATCGCCTGCTCGTACCCGTCTCCATGCTCGAAGAAGAGACCTACAAAGCCGAGATCTGCACCTACCTCGCCCGTAAAACCGGCGCACATATCATCCTTCTCCAAGCCAACGACTACGGCTCCCATGCCCGCCAGAACGTCAATCGTATCGTCACGCATATCAAAAAGATTAACGAGAAATTAACCGGTATCCCGTCACCCGTAACCGGTAACCCGTCACCGCTCATCACCTATGAAGTCTGTATCGCCCGCAAAGATTCGTTCAAACTCATCCAAGAAGCCGCAGAACGTCAAAGGGATTTCCGGCATGATCTGCTGATCCTCACTGCCAGTCGCGATTACGGTTTGGATGACATTTTGTTCGGTCCACCCGAGCGAAAAGCCATACAGCGAGCACTCGTACCTGTCATGTTGATCAATCCACGCGAAGATTTATTCTCGCTTTGCGATTAAAAAACACGGCCTTTCTGTCATTTTGTCAACTAAATGTTACATTTTTTACATTTTTAACACTTTTTTGCAAAAATATTTGGCTATATGCCCCAAAAGCAGTACTTTTGCACCGTGTTTTTCATGGTATTAGATTTAAGGTTAAATGAAAAGGTTGGGTTGTCGTGAGACAACCTTCTTTTTTGCCCTTTTGTCGATAACTTGTTTGATTAAAAAAAAGAGCACCCAAAGGTGCCCTTCTCGCTAAACGCTAATCGCTAATCGCTAATCGTTAGCCCTGCTGCGCATCGTACGCCTGCCCGCAGACATACCAGAGGTACGCCGTCATGGTCTTTTTGCCGGTCGGCGAGTCTTTCTGCGCGTTGAACGCTTGCAGATCCTGTGCCATATGGCTCAGGTCTTTACGACGCGCC
>CACXPH010000007.1 GCA_902769535.1 uncultured Bacteroidales bacterium | reverse complement strand
AGATAATCGCCGTGGTTGTGACCGTCTTGCTTTTTCGGTTTGGATAACGAGCCCTTTACGTACTCGATACCCGGTGAATACTTTACAATTCCCATAGTTAAAGTTTGTTTTGATGGTTAATAACGTTAATTTTTTTCTTCCCTACTTCTTTGAAGCATCGTAGGATTCTGTAGTCCTCGTCTGAATCATGACCGAGGTGTCACCGCGCTGGTAATACTCAGACTTGTTCGTGATGGTGCGCACCACATTGCACGAATTCAGTCCGATTGCCGCGCCCAACGCCGTCAATGCCGCGATCAGAACGGAAACGATGATCTTAAGGATTTTCGCTTTGCTCATAGTTTTGCTGGTTTATGTGGTTAATAAATAGTTGCATGTTTTCTTTGCGGATGTAGGCCCTGTACGAACCGTCTTGCAACCGTTGACCCATCGTAACGCCGATGGTGGCGAGTTCTGCCGCTGTCTGTTCGGGCGTCGAGCCCGGAGGAATTCTAACGCGTGCCATATGTGAACGTATGTTTATCCTATGTTTATGCTATCTTTGTCCTCTTTTCAATTACGCTGCAAAGATATTATGAAGAAATTGCCTTTTGCAAATTTTTCCGCAAAAAAAATTCAAAAAAATGCATTTTTTCAAATTTCGTCGGTAGCATGATTCACAAATTCACGCATTCACACAAATTTTTATCTTCAATTTTTGCTCATAATAAATATTTAATATATAATATTATAATATTATTATGGAGATTTTTTCAACAGACACAGATGTGTGAATCTGTGAATCTGTGAAAAAAATATATCCTCTAAAACTTGCATGTATCAGAAAATTTTTGTACCTTTGCGCGAAGTTTCGCGCAGAAAGGAAAGATATGAATAATGAAAAGACTCAAATAGTAAGTCTCAATGAATTAAAAGAGTTGGCTCAAAAAGAACCATATAAAAAGGATTTCGAGAATCTTCGTGGGATTGACAAGACCTTTTTAGAGGATTGTCCAGCGTTTCAGATCAATTGGCGCCATCCCAGATTATTATTCGACCATTTAATGTTAGAGCAAAGTATGTCCGATTACAGGAGTAACTGGAAATTTAATACGAACGTATATAATGTTCGTTCTATTGCTTATTTGAGATATTTATGGTATCATCCGTTGGTGTGGCTTGACCCCAAAGAAGAACTGCGCAACAATCACATTATAGAAGGTCGCGTTGCTGCAGAGCGTTATACGGGTTACCGGGAAAATGATAATTTCAGATACGGTCCAACGCTTTATTTTCGGGATGCGATGTTAAATTGGTTCGCAGATAACTTGCCTAAAGCAGATGGGACTGAGCCTATTATGATTTTAAATTATAAGTTTGCTACAATTGATATCATATTATGGCATTATATTACAGAGAATCCCGATGAAATGTATGATTTGGCATGTGCAGCAAATGGTAAGTTTGATCCTTCATTAGTAGTTCCGTTTGACCAGCGTATATTTCTTGATAGCGTAACGACGATTGCTCAAACTCACGGAGGGAAAAGAGCCGCAGAGATAGTTCGGCTATTTCGTAAAGATTGGAAGCGCATAACGACCATGAAGCTCTTTGATATTAATAAGATGAGTGCTGAGCAGATTGAAGAGTTTCGTGTAGCACTTTTTGAGGGTATGGATTATTATTTGGAGCAGTGGGATAGTGAATTATCCGCAGAAGAGCAAGAGACATCCGATGCACGTTTCAGTCTCTTGACCGATGAGTGCTATGAGGAAGGAAAAGCGAACAAAGTAATCTCGGAGTTACGTACGGCTTGTAAAGGTACAGCTGTGGGATTGTGGAAAGTGATCCGAACCAATGAGGCTTTGGATTATCTGGGAACACAAGGAATGCAGACTTCCAAAATATATCGAGCAATAGTAGATTATTTTGGAGAATTACCTTACACAGAACGAAATTTCAGAGACGCAAGAGATAAAAAGTAATTGCCGAAAATTTCCGAGAAAAATTTCCGATAATTTCCGAAAATAAAAAAGTTATTTCCGTTTATTGCCGAAAAGCAGTCACAAGTTGTGTGGCTGCTTTTTTTGCTGTACTTTTGCAGCGTCTTTCGAGATGAGAGACACATAAACAATATTATTAACCCGCGAAAGTTTTTGTATAGCTTGTGTACACGTGAAAGGCCTTTCGTAAAGCAAAAGCCAAGCACAAAATTTTCGCAACAATGAAAAAGCAAATGTATTTGTGCGTCGATTTACAGACGCTGATGAAAGAGGGAAACCTCAAAGTGATGGACAGCCGCAAGGGAACACTCTGCCGGAATGGGGAAGATCGGTTCACATTTATCGAGCGAGGTGCGCACAAGCACGAGGTGCATCCGGAGAAGCACTGGTTGGTGTTGGACAAATGCCGTTATGGTAAAGTGAGCGCCAATGACACGCACATCAAGTTGGAATTGTATATCCCGCACACGGATTATGCCAATGGTCATGAACTCGCCGACATCCTGGCATCGCAAGTTGATCAGATGGGCGACAATCTGTGCGAGATGCAACTTGGCGAAGTGGTTAACGGTATCAAACAGTTGAGGAGATGTTAATCGTAGCATTAAGAAAGGGAGGCGTGTCGCGCGAACTATCCTCGTACGTGAGCTAAAAACAATGTTTTTGCTAAAAGTACTCGGATGTTCTCGCTCTCCCCAGAGCAAACATTACTTGGTTTACTCTGGGGACCCCGATCCCAAAGTATTAACCAACAAAAAGGATAAGTACTATGCTATTAATAGGAATACGAAAAGGAGGAATTAAATGCTCTAGCGCCTGCCCATTCTACGAGGAAAGCGGAGTTGTGCGTGGCATCAATGGACCACTCAAAACCCATTGCTCCATGACCATGAATCCGTGGATGGCGGACTGCGACATCTACAACCCGCTCTGCATTGACAAACTCGAAGTCACCGAAGCACAGTGGCGCAAGATGCAAGCCGCCGTTGGACTCAAAGCTATCCGCCAACGCAAGCTCTATCCCGAAGACCATGCCGAGATTCATGCCGTCGGCTGTGAATGGACACGCCGGAGAGCCTCCGCAGGCGAGCAGCCATTCGGATCAAAGGGCAAACACAATGCCGACAAATCCGCCAACGTCCCTCCTCGTCGCCTCTTCCCCTGTAGAATCAAGGAAGACCTATCGTTAAATCACTAAACATTAAACATTAATCATTAAACATTAGAATATTATGTTTTGTTATCAAGAAAAAGTAAACGCCGGTGTACCGCAAGTATGTACACCCGAAATCTGGGACAGCCTCATCGACTCTCCCGAAGTCAAGTCCGTTTGCGACCAGATCGCCGCACTCGATCCCGATGCGGCCGACTACGCTGACCGCAAACAGGCACTTAAGAAGCGCTTGCCCATCATCATCCCGCACGCTGCGTCATTCCGTAACGGCAAGCGCGTCAGTGCAGATGCTATCCCGTCCGGTCTCGCCATGCTCGATGTGGACCATGTTGCCAATCCTCGTGACTGGTTCGAATCCATCGACAAGCAACTGCTCTCTGACAACAAGATTTATCTTGTGGCAATCACTGCATCCGGTCAAGGTTTGCGCCTGATTGGTGAACGTCTCGAACGCGAATCCATCGAAGCCGCACAACTCCGTATGGCTACTGCGCTCAACATCACTGAGTACGATGCGGTTACCAAAGATCTTGCCCGTGCTTCCTACGTTGTTCCGCGTGATTATATCCTCTGGATATACGAAGCCGGTTTGTTCTCGGAAGAAGAACGCAAGGACCTGATTCAGCTTGTATCTTTTTTGCCTGCATTACCTCCGCACCATGAAGAAAAAGATACAAGCCATGAGGAGACTCCTATGTATAGGGGGATTGCGTATGAGGCGATTATCAATCAACTCATGCTCTCCATCGGAGCCGCAGAAGGAGCAGTACAAGGCGAACGCAACACCGTCTATTTCTCGCTGGCTGCCTACATGCGCTACATCTGTGATTTCAATGCTTCGCTGCTTTTCCAGATTCTCCCGGACTTTGGTCTCTCGGAACAGGAACGCCGCCAAGTCATTTCCTCCGCTATCGGTCGTCCACGCAAAAGCCAAATACCGATGGTGCTCCAATCGGCTATCGCTATCTGTGAGCGCGAAGCAACAAATCTCAAATCTCCAATGTCAAATCTCAAATCAACAGACTTGGCATTACCGGAGTTGCCAAGGCTGTTGCGTCTGGTCTGCCGCCGTTTGCCGGAAGACTACCGTGCTGCGATGATCATTGCTTCGCTTCCTGTCCTCGGCACTTTGGCAACACGCATCCGCTTCGAGTATCTCGACCGTCAGGAACAATCGCTTTCGTTCTTCTCTTGTATCACCGCACCTGCCGCATCCGGTAAGTCGTTCATCCGCAAACCGCTCGATCTTTTGCTCACACCCATCAACGAGCAAGATGCCATCGAACGCGAGAAGGAACAGGCGTACAAGGATAAACTCCGTGCCTCTCCGCACGCTTGTCCGCGTAACAATGGCGTAGCCATTTCGATTGCCAAACTGCTCCAGTTGCTCACTTATGCCGAAGGCAAACACCTCATCGGTATCGGCGAAGAAATGGACACGCTGGTCAAGTCAGAACGTGCCGGAGTGTGGAGCCAAAAATCCGACATCTACCGTCTGGCGTTCGATAATGCGGAATACGGTCAAGCCTACATGTCCGATTCGAGTTTCAACGCACATATCCATGTGTATTACAACTTGCTTCTGACCGGCACACCGAACTCGCTCCGTCGCTTCTTCAAAGACCTCGAAAACGGACTTGCAACACGTGTATGTTTCGCACAATTACCGGACACCAGTTTTACCGAAATCCCTGTCTTTGCTCCATATACGGAAGCAGAACGCGCAGAGATTATCCGTTGGGCACGTCGGCTCGATGCCGAACAAGGCACACTCGTTTGTCCGCAACTGAACGGTACCATAGCCAACTGGCTCGAACAGAAACGGCAACAGGCGATGGAAGCCGACTCGCACGCTATGGATACGCTCCGTCGTCGTGCAGGTGTGATGGGATTCCGTGCAGGTATGCTCTGTTACTTGCTCGAAAACCGCAAGTTCACCAAGACCGTCGGACAATTCGCAGAGTGGGTTGCTGAATACGTGTTCCGTAACCAGATGGAACTCTGGGGCGACCAGATGGAGCAAGAACTATCAGGCGCACTCGAAGTGCTCTCCGGCGAAAGAGGTTCAGCCGCGTCTCTCTTGGCTTTGCTGCCCGCTGAGTTTAGTACTGCCGATCTCATCAAACTCCGTGCCCGTAAAGGTCAGTCGGTCAAGAATAACGCCATTTGCATGGTTCTCAACCGTTGGAAGACCAACCACAAGATCGAGCAAATCGCCGAAGCCAAGTACAAGAAACTATAATCGTCAAGCACCCGGGGCAAATACCTCGGGTGCTTCTTTTTTGTGCAGTTTATAGTTGCAAAATATGCAAAATAAGATGGTTTGAGTTGCTAAAAATTGCAAAATAAGACAGTTTGATAAGATTTTTTTTGCAAATTTTGACGTTTTATTTGCATATATCATTTATTTTTTGTACCTTTGCACCCAATTTGGGTGCATCGGAATTCGACAGCGTTTAAAGTGGTCGAATTTGACCACTTTAGAAATATATTAAAAACAGCATATTAAAACACAATGAGTCAAATAGTTGTTCAAAACGTTCCGATTACAGTTATCTCTGATACAGGGCTAGATTATATATGCTTAACGGATATGGCAGGAGCCAAGAATGATGAAGTCCGTGCTGCTGATGTAATTAAAAACTGGCTACGCAATCGTTATACGATTGAGTTTCTTGGAACATGGGAGCAAATCCACAACCCGAATTTTAAAGTGGTCGAATTTGACCACTTTAGAAGACAAGCTGGTTTGCCAAGCTTTGTGTTGAGTGTTTCTGAGTGGATCGAGCAGACAAATGCGGTAGGTATTATAGTAAAGAAAGGACGCTACGGAGGCACCTACGCGCACAAAGATATTGCGTTTGAGTTTGGTTCCGCTATTAGTGTCCCATTCAAACTATATTTAATCGAGGAATTCCAACGCTTAAAAGAAGAAGAGCAAAAAGCTCTTGGCTGGTCGGCAAAACGTGAGTTGGCAAAGATCAACTACCATATCCACACCGATGCCATCAAAGAACACTTGATTCCCGAAGAGATTGACCCATACCATCGTTCGCTCATATATGCCAACGAAGCCGACGTGCTAAATGTGGCGTTGTTTGGTATAACTGCAAAAGAGTGGCGCGATGCTCATCCGGATGATAAAGGTAACATCCGTGATTATGCGACTATCAATCAGTTAATCTGTTTGAGTAATATGGAGAACCTGAATGCGGTCTTTATCAACGAAGGAATGCCGCAACAGGAGCGTTTGCAGAAATTGAATCAAATTGCCATTCAACAGATGACTGTCCTTGAAAATGCAGGACAACGTAATGTGCTAAAGGCATAACAGTTATCGCAAAATATGCGACAACTCAACATATTGTCCGCCATGATGTAAAACTAGCAACCAAAATATCTGTTCTTTGCGTACAAAATTAACTTTCTCAACCGTTTTCCCGCCAATTTCTTGTATATGTCAAATAAAAGCAGTACCTTTGCCACGAAATTAGATGCCATGAAACGAAATCATTCGTCCCATTCCGGGCATTCCCATGGAAGAAGATAACAATAAATACAACACTTAATTAACCATTACAATGAAAAAGATTTTTTCTAAAGTACTCTTTTTAGCAGTACTGACAGCAGGTTTCTGCGCATGTGAGAAGAATGGTCCCGAACAGCAGAAAGTCGATTACGACAAGATGATCGGCACGTGGACGCTCAATAGCTGGAGCATCAAGCAAGTCAACACCGATGAGAACATCGTCGAGGTTGATTCTACGATCAACAAGGGCCAGTTGACCATCCGCAATGGTCAGAGCGAGGAAGGCTATACCAAGTATCCCTACATCGAGAATTTCCTCTCCATGAACGGCGGCGAATACGAAGGTGTGATCCTCATCGAGAATGGTATGCTTAACCTCTGCAGAGAGGACGGATTTAACCGCCAGGATATGGAGTACAATTTCGAATACACCGTTTCTTTCCCTGCGGACAATAAGATGGAGTGGAATTACAATTGGACCGGCGACCATACTCGCGGCGGTGTGACGCACAAAGACCACCGAACCGTTAAAGCTATCTTTACCAAGCAATGATGAAATAATATTCTCTCAAATTACATTCAATCAAATGAAAAAGATCTTTTCTTTGGCAGTCGTATTCTGCCTCGCCTTAACAGGCATCGTTTTCAGTTCATGCGGACGGCAAGACGTTGTAAGCAGTTATTCATTCGGCTATGAGTTCGCTGATGAGCAAACCGTAGATGAGGCGACTTTAGGCGCTTTCGAGTTAGACCCGCAGGGAATGGTAGTTATCTACAACGAGATGAAGAAGACCGCAGACCAATTCAGCGACGCTTCCCGTTCTTGTATCTGGAAGACCTCATCGGTTGAAAAGGCCAAGGCAAGTGCCAAGTCTGCTTTTGCTGCCGGTATGGAGGCTGTCCGCAAAGACGCAGGTTCATACACAGGCATTATTATCCGCCTGTATATGGACGACCCCGACACCAACAAGAAAGTAGAAATCGAGAAGGCAACTATTTGACCTCAGGCTAATTGGCTTTGAACGACTTGTGCGACCATTTTGCCGTCGGCGTTAGGAAGAGCGGCTTTGATGGCTTTCACGAAAAGTCCCATATTCTTCTTCTCCGTCTCCCAACCGTTGGCTGTTTGGGCATCTTTGAAGGCACGAAGGATGTCTTCTTCTGTGGCGGCTTTCGGCAGGAAGGTCTCTAACACGTTGATCTGCGCCTGCTCGGCTTCGGCCAACTCCTTACGTCCTGCTGCGAGGTATTGTTCGATGGACTCCTGACGTTGCTTGACCATCTTTTTGATGATCTGGATCTCTTCCGCTTCGCTCAGGTCTTTACCGGCGTTCTCTTTGCTTGTTTGCCAATTGAGAAACGCGCTCTTGATGCCGCGCAGGCTCTCTGTGCGAACGGTATCATGGTTTTTCATCGCCTCCATGATCAAGGCATTGATTTCATTCTTCATATATAGTTGATGTATTCGTTATTTGCTATGGATGTAATCGAGGGCGCGCTCGAGTTGGTTGTCCCGTCCGGTGGTCTGCCAGAGGGATAGATTGAAAGGCAGTGGTTCATCGGGTTCAAAGCCTACTCCTTCTACGGGACGAAGACGACCGTCCTCATGCTGATAGAGACAGATGAGTTTGGGCACATAGCCGTAGATTGGCGTGACGTCCCGCACACCAAACGCGCCGGAGTAGGTATCGCTGTAGGCTTCCGGCACGGGGTTCAAGGCGCTCAAACCACCAAAGGTGCGGGTACCGATGACATAGCCGTTGGGTTGATTCTTGACACCCCATGTGGTGTTCTCCGACAGGCTGACGGAGTGGCTGTTAGCCAGTAAGACAATGGGTTGTTGGGAGATGACGGCGTGCTCGGTCGGAAAGGTCTTGACGGTGAAGGGAATGAGTGGCGCGAAGTCGAGACGACCTGTGCCGTTCTTGATACGCAGGGTATGCGATTCCCAACCACCGGAAGGCAGGAGTGCTCCGAGCACATACTGATAATCATCGGTTCTGCCGCCGCCGTTGTTACGCACGTCGATAATGACGCCGCCTAACTGACCGGCATTATGGAGGGCCTGGATCGTATCGAACCACTGTTTCCAAGTCTCGCGAACGGCTAGCTGATAGGCATAATAGAAAGAGGTGGTATCCGAGGTGAGTGCACCATCGGGCAGGTGATTGGAGAGGTAGAAACCACCCAAGCGGATATAGGCTATGTTACCCTCGAAGAGCGCATATCGGATGTATTTCAGCGGGTCAGCTGCCAATTTCACATCCAGCGTCGGCATGTTCACTCCGACCTGCGAGGCTACGATGCCGTATTTGGTGCACAGACTATTATAAGCCGATGCCACTTGGTCCAAGGATGTGCTTACGATGTCGGGGTTAGCCAACCAGCCAAGCAAGGTGTTGGCATTCTGCCGGAGACGTAGCACGGCATCATAGATGGAGTCGTTGAGAGGAGTCGGTCCTCCGGCATCGTTCACGGCCTGGATATATTCTGCTGTACCACGTAGGAGGCGGTTTGCCACAGAATCGATCGTCTCCACGATGATCTCGGTAGCGCTGGTCGAACGATAGTCATGGATGAGGTAACGCGGATCGGCGGCGCTCGTGCGATAGAGGTCAAGCGTGGTAGCCGTCGCTTCGTCGGTATAGACCTGCGGCCGCTCGCGCATGTTTCGGTCAAGGTTCGGGCTCACCACGATATAATGGCCGGTATGGCGGTTCTTTATCTGGAAGGCACAATGACCGTCATGGATGCTGTCGAGGAACTGGCAGTAGAGGGCTTTGAGTTCGTCATCGCTCACGGGTGTCTGGCGTTCGTCCAAGGCCTGGAACTGCGGCAGGTAGGTGTCATAGACCTCGTCCCAGTCGAGCCCGAACTCGGCTTCGTAATCCCAGATGCAGTAGTTCTCGTTCATCGCCAACCAGAAGGTAGTAAACTCGCCTTCGAAACTCGCTTTGGAGGCCGCAAAAGCCTGGTCGTCGTTCTGACCGTAGGAGAGGAGATCATCGCCCAGAGGACGGCAAGATGTTATCGCAAGAGCGATAAACATAATGGATAATGTATGATGTATAAGGTGTGATATATCGCGTTTCATAAAATCTCAAATCTTAAATCATAAATCTAAAATATATAGGCAAAGCCAAGATTGATGCCTACGGTGGTGTTATAGCGGTTATCCTTGACTCTCATGTAGGGTTTAACCCTGCTGATAAAGCTATAGTAGCAGCGTCCTTCGAGATGGAGCGCCCAATGCTCGAGGAAACGGTATTCGAGACCGAGTCCACCGGCGAGACCGAAATCCCAGCGTTGGTCTTTCTCGGCTTGGAAGGCATAAGGAGCGTTGATGTCCACCGTTTGCATCGTGAAGGGGTCGCATAGCGTACCTTTATCCATTCCTGCCACCCAATACCCGGCATAGACACCCAGGCTAACAAAGCCACGCACTTTGGTACCTCCAAAGGAGAATTGGGTCATGACGGGTAGCTGCAGATAGGTGCAATGGGTGATATAATTGGTGCCACGAAAATAGCCGGTACGGTAGAAGCGGTAGTTGTGCTCGGTAGCTTCCAACTCGGCACGAAGGCCGACCCAGTCGAGGAAGTTATACTGGGTAAAGACAGCCGCACTCCAGCCCCATGAACCATCGTAATGATAATCCGTCTGGTATTGCGTATTGACCGAATACCAGTTATAATCGGCACCGCCGGAAACACCTATGCGCCACTGCGCCTGTGCCACCTGAGGCAAAGTCAATACCCATACGAGAATGAAAAAAGATATATATCGTTTCATAGATTGTTTGTTTAATTGCTGCAAAAGTACTGCTTTTTTCCGATATGAGCAAATCTGTATGTAAAATTTGCAGATTTTTCTTGCATATGTCAAAAAAATGTTGTACTTTTGCAAAAAATTTGAAAATAACATTAATAAACTATATTAAATTACATACATTATGCGAACAACATTCAATCGCCTTCGTGCAGTAAAAGACAGTCTTCCTCATGGTAGTATGGACGCTATAGCAGCCGAGCTGGGTATGACCGGCGAAGAGGTTAGAGCGTATTTCAACGGAGAAGGTACTGCAGACTACCATTTGGAGCCGGGTTTCGATGGCGGTATCGTTGATTTCAGCAACACGCGTATCCTGGAGGTTGCTCTTCGTCGCGCGTGGGAAGTACAAAATGCGCTTTGACCTGTAAAGGTTAAAGGTGATAGGTTATAGGTGATAGGTAGTCGATTTATCGGACAAAGAATAGCCCGAGCGCTTTGCGCTTGGGTATTACTCTTTGTAATTAGCGCGGGCACGTACGCACAAGAGAGCCGGTGGTTGGACGATTATAAGAAACCGGTAGGACTGACGTACAATGCGCAAGCGAGGCTACAGGCGTCTTATCTATGGCGCGGGTTGTACTGCGGCGCGATGAACGTGCAAGGTAGTGCGAACGTGGGGTATGGCGGTTTGTATCTGGATATGTGGTGGAACATAGGCACGGAGGACTGGACGTTCAAGCATTTCCAACCGGAAGTTGATCTGACACTCGGTTTCAGTCGCTGGGGCATCGATATCTATGCGCTGTACATCCATAACTTCAAGCACGGTTTCTTCGACATGAGTTACTACGGTAGCGGTCGGAATGCGTTGGAAGTAGGTGCACGATATACGGTGAGCAGTAAGTTGCCGTTGAGTATTCTCTGGGCTACGCGTTTCACCGATACCGACAGTTATATCAACGCGGCAGGCGACACGGTGCACGCCTATTCGAGTTACGCAGAGATCAGTTACACCTGGCATTTACCGAGCGGATTCAGTTTGTACGGCGCGATCGGAATGACGCCATGGAAGAGTCTGTACACGGGTTATCAAGGAGGTGCTGCGCTGCAGAACGTCGAGGTTCGGTTGCGCAAAGACTGGGACATGGGTAACCGCTGCGGCATGATGGTGCAAGGACAGATAGCGGTTAATCCGAGTGCAGCGGTGAACGTAATCAACCTCAATGCGACGGTGGGGGTTTATTTGAAATAACGTAATGACGCAATTACGTAATAACGAACAATAAATAAAAAGATGAAAAAGGTATTAGTTTTATGTGCTGCCATGATGGCGGCTGTTTTTTCTGCCAAAGCAGAAGTTAGTTTTGGGTACGACGCAGGTTTTGAGGTCGTTACTTCGTACCTCTGGCGTGGCCAGTACAACGGTGGTTTGAGTTTTCAACCGGATCTGGAGTTCGGTTTTGACGGCGAGCACACCTCTTTCCGTATCGGAGCATGGGGTAATATCGGTGCTTCTGACTGGACGTTCCGTAAGGATGCAGGTGATGGTAATGAGTTCACCCGTTTCATGCCGGAGTTAGATATCGTAGGTCGTTTCTCGGCATGCGGTCTGAGTGTCGGTTTTAACCATTATTACTACTGCGACGGTTCGAACTTCTTCAGTTGGAAGAGCGTAGCGGAACTGGACGGAAGCGACAACACCTCCACGACAGAAGTGTGGGCCGGTTATAACTTCGGTCATTGGAACGAGAAAGCAGGTTTGTATTTCAACTGGTACACGACGGTAGCCGGTCAGGACCTTGTTTACGACGCAGCGAACAACCCAAAGCGCGCTTGGAGTAGCTATTTCGAAGTTGGTTACGACTACACGATCGAGAAGATCGGTCTGACGCTTGGTGCAGTAGTCGGTATGTCTCCGTGGGAGAGTCCGATCTACGGTAATGAGAAGTTCGCGGTAACCAACGTCAGCGTTAAACTCAACCAAGAATGGGAGTTTGAGCACGCGACGCTTGATCTCTTCTGCCAAGCCAGTCTCAATACGGACGGCCTGAACAAGTACAACGTCGTGCTGTGGAAAGAGGCAGGTTATGACAAGTTGTACAACCAAAAACTGAACGCAACAGCAGGTCTTGGTATTTGGTTCTGATAGAGGTGAGAGGTGAGAGTCAACAGACGACATATGATTAGCGCGCTGTTAGGTATAGGCCTGGCAGCGATGCTGATTTGGGGAATGGAGAACGAACCCAAGCCGCGGTATTATCATGATGCCGGGGATATTTTCGGTACGTATTACAACATCCGCTACGAGGCGAAGAGTTCGATCTGCGACAGTATCCAGGCGGCCTTGAAGGCTTTCGACAACAGCCTGAGTATGTTCAACCCCCACTCTATCCTGAGTGCCGTCAACGCCAATCGCGACACGACCACCGATGCCGCATTCGAGGCCATGTGGGCTGAAGCGACACGGGTCTATGACCTATCCAACGGCGCGTTTGATATCACCGTGGGACCGCTCGTCAACTATTGGGGTTTCGGGACGAAGAAGCCTACCCCCGACCCCTTCCTGAAGGGAAGGGAGGTTGATTCCATTCGTGAATTCATAGGTTTTGAGAAAGTAGCGCTCGTTGACCATAAGGTGGTCAAACAAGACTCGCGGGTTCAGTTGGATGCAGGTGCTGTAGCCAAAGGTCAGGCGTGCGACATGATCGCGGCTGTGCTGGCTCGGCAGGGATGCGAGAACTACCTCGTCGATATCGGTGGTGAGGTGGTGGCACACGGTCTGAATGACAAAGGCGAACCGTGGCACGTAGGAATCACGAAGCCGAACCTGAATAACGAAGGTGCTCAGGAGGAGCTGCAGGAGATATTGGCCGTGAGCGACGTGAAGATGGCAACGAGTGGTAACTACCGCAATTATTACTACGCAGACGGCGAACGACGCAGTCACACGATTGATCCGCGAACCGGTTACCCGGTACAACACAGCGTGTTGAGTGCCACCGTCGTTGCTTCGACCTGTATGCGCGCCGATGCCATGGCTACCGCTTGCATGGTCTTAGGAGCAGAGGACGCGATGGACATGATCCGCCGTGCCGAAGACGCCGCTTGCTACTTGATAGTAGCACAAAACGACAGTTTAGTGGTTATTAAGTCACCAAACTGGGACGAAAAACTAACAAAATAAAGAATTTACTTGCATATATCAAAAAAAAGCAGTATTTTTGCAGGCTAAATTGGAATAATGCGCAATAAAAGTTTATTCATATTGCTTCTGATCATGGTGTTCTTCACGAGTTGTGGAGAGTATCAGCGTTTGTTGAAATCACGTGACCCCGAGGAGAAATACCAAGCGGCATTGCGTTATTTCAACGACAAGCAGTATGTAAAATCGCAGACCTTACTGGACGACGTAACCAATTATTACAAAGGTACGGAGCGTTCGGAGGATATTATCGCATACCTAGCACGCAGTTACATGGGTCAGAAGCAGTACGAGTCCGCCACCAGTTATTACGAGGCTTATGTACGTAATTACCCGAAAGGCAAGTATGCGACGGAAGCGTATTTCCAGATCGGTCATTGTCAGTATTTAGACTCGCCTGATGCACGCTTAGATCAAGGCACGACCAAGAAGGCGATTGAGGCCTTCCAGAAGTTCGTGGAGCTTTATCCGGAGAGTCCGTACGCAGAGCAGGCGTACCAGGAGATGGCGGAACTGTACGACAAACTGGCGCTGAAGGAGTTGAAGAGTGCACAGTTGTACTACAACCTCGGTTCGTATCTTGGCAATAACTACCTCAGTTGCGAGATCGTGGCGAAGAACGCACTCAAGAACTACCCGAGCAATAAGTACCAGGAGGAGTTCAGTTGGTTGATCCTGCAGGCCAAGTACCAGCAGATGGTTAACTCGATTGAGGAGAAAAAACTCGAGCGTGCCCGCGATGCGCAGGATGAGTACTATAACTTCGTGACGGAGTTCCCGAACTCGAAGCATCGCAAAGAAGCCGAACGAATGATGGTTCAAATTCGAAAAATAACACAAGAATAATATGGATTACAAGAAATCAAAAGCACCGAAGAACACGGTAACACGTGATGTTAACCAACTCATGGAGCCGGTAGGCAACGTGTACGAGACCGTGGCAATTATTGCTAAACGCGCCAACCAGATCAGTACAGGTATCAAGCGCGAGTTAGACGCTAAACTGCAAGATTTCTCGATTCCTCAGGACAACCTTGAGGAGACCTTCGAGAACCGCGAGCAGATCGAGATCAGTCGTCAATACGAGCGTCTGCCGAAGCCGAGTCTGATGGCTACGCAGGAGTTCATCGACGGCGAACTCGTTTACCGTACCGGTAACCGCGATGAGGCATTGAAATGATCGTGCCCTTGTGGCCAAGAAGTAATGTCTTTACAAGGCAGACACATACTGGTTGGAATAAGCGGGGGCATAGCGGCGTATAAGATTCCGGAACTGATTCGCTCGTTCGTCAAGGCGGGCGCGGAAGTGAGGGTTGCGACGACCAAGAATGCCCTGGAGTTTGTTACCGAACTTACCCTGCAGACCGTTTCGGGAAGCAGGGTATATTCGGATGTGTTCGCCGCTATCAACGAGCACTCGACCGAACATATATCTCTGCCTGACTGGTGCGACGCCATGATCGTGGCTCCGGCTACCGCGAATGTATTGGGTAAGATGGCAGGAGGTATCGCGGATGATGCGTTGACGACCACTATTGCTTCGTGCGTAGCCCGCAAACCGATGGTTATTGCGCCGGCGATGAACGACAAAATGTGGGAGAACCCCGCGACGCAGAAAGCGATTGAGACGATACGGTCATGGGAGAACGTAACGGTCATCGAACCGGCCGAAGGCGTGTTAGCGTGTGGTGCGGTCGGCAAAGGACGCATGCCGGAGATCGAGGACTTGCAGGAAGCGCTGGAGTACGCGTTGACGCCGAAGACGATGGCAGGTCAGCATGTGCTCATCACCGCAGGTGGTACACAAGAAGCGATCGATCCCGTGCGGTTCATCAGTAACTACTCGACGGGCAAAATGGGCTTTGCGCTGGCGCAGGCTTGTGCACGTAGAGGCGCAGAAGTGACACTGGTAGCAGGTGCTGTCAGCACGAGGCTACTTAATCCGTTCGGCACCATCCATCGTATCGATGCCCTCTCCGCGCAGGCGATGTATGAGGCATGTATGAACGCTTGGCCGCAACAAGACAGCGCGATTCTGTGCGCCGCAGTAGCGGACTTCACGCCGGCCAACAAGGCTGCCGAGAAGATCAAGAAGGAAGACCTTAGTAATCAGCAGTCAGTATTCAGTAGTCAGTATTCAGTAATCAGTATTCAGCTTAAGGAGACTCCCGATATCGCGAAAGCGCTGGGAGAGAGCAAGCGTGCAGACCAGCGACTCATCGGTTTTGCGCTCGAGACGCAGAACGAAAAAGAAAATGCGCTCCGTAAGTTGGAGCGCAAAAACTTAGATGCCATCATCCTTAACTCGCTTCGCGACAAGGGTGCAGGCTTCGGCACGGATACTAACATCGTTACTATCCTGCAACACGACGGTTCAGTAACCGCCCTACCCCTTCAATCGAAAACGCTTATTTCCGAAGAAATCCTAAGAGTCCTTTTTTCTTAGGCTCCTCTTCTTCCCCTTCAGCAGCAGCTTCAGGCACATACTCCTGACGCTCTTCGATCGTACCCAATTGGTTCTGCACAAAGGCGATCACATCCTGCAGACCTTCGGTAAAATGCGCAAAGTCCTCTTTATACAGGAACACTTTGTGCTTCTCAAACGACGGTGCTTCACCCTCTACGCCTTGACGACGCTTGCTCTCCGTGATCGAGAGATAGAGGTCGTTGTTACGTGCCTTACGTACGTCTAAGTAATAGATACGCTTGCCGGCCTTGACCGAACGGCTGTAAACGATCTCCTGATCGCGTCTTTCTTCCTTCTGATTTTCCATCTAATTACGATTGTTTGTTAGTTATTGTGATTTACGCATTTTAATGCTTTTGTGCGTAGGCCTTGTAGAACTCCGTAACGGCTACAATGCCTTTCTCCCATACCTCGAGGTCCATCGATTCGTTAGGCGAGTGGATGGCGTTCTGCTCAAGTCCGAAGCCCATGAGGATCGTCTTGCAACCCAGTATCGCCTCAAAAGCCGCGATGATAGGAATAGAACCTCCACGACGAGCTGCTAACGGTCTTTTGCCAAAGGCTATCTCAAAGCCGTGTTCGGCCGCCTGGTAGGCCGGGATATCGATTGGGCAGACGTACCCTTGTCCGCCGTGCATAGGCGTGACATGTACGCGTACTCCTGCAGGCGCCAGCGTTTGAATATAGTCCGCGAACGCGCGCGAGATACGTTCATGGTCCTGATTCGCCACCAGACGGCAGGACACTTTCGCAAAGGCCTTGGACGGAAGAACCGTTTTGGAACCTTCGCCGGTGTACCCACCCCATATGCCGCAGATATCGAAAGACGGACGGCAGGAGTTACGCTCCAACGTAGAAAATCCGTCTTCTCCGAACACCTCATCAACACCGATGGCCATGTTGTATTTCTCCTGTGAGAAAGGTATCTGTGCTATCATCTCTCGTTCGGCTTCGGGTATCGGCAACACATCATCATAAAATCCCGGTATAGTTATCTTTCCGTGCTTATCAACGACTTGCGAGAGCATCTCGCAGAGCGCATTGATCGGGTTCTTAACCGCTCCGCCAAAATGTCCTGAATGGAGGTCACGGTTCGGACCGTCCACCTCTATCTGCCAGTAGGCCAAACCACGCAAACCGGTGGTGATGGACGGGGTCTCTTTTCCAATCATGGAGGTGTCGGAAACGAGGATAATATCGGCTTTGAGCAGCTCCTTATGGTCTTCAAGGAAAGCTTCGAGTGATGGCGAACCGATCTCTTCTTCGCCTTCAAAGATGAACTTGACGTTACAGTTGAGTTGCCCGGTCTGCACCATGTACTCAAAGGCTTTGGCTTGAATCATCGCCTGGCCTTTGTCATCATCGGCTCCGCGGGCATAGAGACGTCCGTCGCGGATAGACGGTTCCCATGGATCAGACTGCCAGAGATCGAGCGGCTCAACGGGCATTACATCATAGTGAGCGTATACGAGGACGGTTGGTGTATGGTGTATGGTGTATGGTGTATAGTATTCCGCATAGACAAAGGGATTTCCTGCGGAAGGCAGTACTTCGGCGTGTTGGCAACCGGCTTGAAGAAGCAGTTCTTTCCAGCGTTCGGCACAGCGGGTCATATCCGCTTTGTGCTCGGCTTGGCAACTCACACTCGGGATCCGAATGAGCGAAGCCCATTCGTCCATGAAACGCGCACGGTTGGCGTCGATGTAGGTCTTGATATCCATACGTATTATTGCTGGTCGCGCATAGGAGGTACACCATAGAGGCAAACGACACGAGGAACAGAGTCGATCTGCTGTCCGGGGATGGTGTCTTGAGCCGGCGATTCCTCATCCGGTAAGTCTTCCGGAGAAGGCACACCGTACTTGGCACGTATCTCCTCAGGCGGAACTCCGTACTTGAGCATAGGTCTCGGAGGAACCTTCGCACCTGCGCTTTTAGAGGTGTGACAGCCGGCTAACGTAAGGCTGATAATACCGAGGAAAAGATTGAAAAAATGGATAACTCGTTTACTCATAACTCAAAAATTTGCCGCAAAATTACAAAAATATTTTGATATATGCAAATTTTTTCGTACCTTTGCGCCCGATTTTATTTTGGCGTATTGTGCGCGCACGTGTAAGAGACATATTATTGTGGGGTTTTCTGCTTTGCTCGATGGCATTGTGGGCAGAGGATGTTGATAGCGTTCAGTTATCAGCCGACAGTATTCAGTCTATAGACAGTATTTCTCAGCCTCAGCAGCCGAAAAAGAGCAGCACGTTGACGGGGCCGGTACACTATCAGTCAAACGACTCGATGATCATGATGGCGAACGGTACGGCGTACTTGCACGGTAAGGGTGAACTCAAATACGAGCACATGGAGTTGGAGTCAGGATATATCCGCATGAATATCGACTCGAGTCAGATTTATGCGCGCGGTGTGTATGACAGTCTAACCTACGAATGGAAAGAGAAACCGGTTTTCAAGGACGGCAAGGACAGTTACCAGACGAATGAGATCACGTATAACATCAAGACGCAGAAAGGTTATATCCGGCATGTAGTGACGCAGCAAGGCGAAGGATATATCATTGCGGACCGCACGAAGAAACTGCCGGGAGACGAGATGACGATGGCGGGTGGTCAATACACGACCTGTGACGACCACGAGCACCCGCACTTCTATTTGAAGATGACGAAAGCGAAGGTGAAGCCGGGTGATTATATCGCAACCGGACCGGCGTATATGGTGGTGGGTGACGTGCCGCTGCCATTGGCTATTCCGTTCGGTTTCTTCCCGTTCAACAGTAAGTATTCAAGTGGTCTGATCATGCCTAACTTCGGTGACGACTACTCGCGCGGACTGTATCTGCAAGGCTTGGGTTATTACTTCGCGATATGCGATTACCTGGACTTGGAAGTGACAGGAGATATCTACAGTCGCGGTACATGGGCTATACGTGCAGCGAGTAAGTACGTGTGGCGGTATCATTTCTCGGGAAGTCTGAATATCAGTTACCGCAACGACGTGACGAGTGAGAAAGGTATGCCAGACTACGGTGTGAGCAAGAACTTCAGCGTCAACTGGTCGCATTCGCAAGACGCAAAGGCGAATCCGTATTGTACTTTCGCGGCGAGCGTGAACTTCGCCACGAGTGGTTATAACCGCAGTAATATCAACAGTTACTACAACCCGAACCTGTATTCGGAGAATACGAAGAGCAGTACGATCAACTACACGCAGCGTTTTCCGGACAGTCCGTGGAACCTGAGCATGAGTGCCAGTCTGACGCAGCGTACGAGCGACTCGACCATCAGCCTAACCGCGCCGCAGCTGTCGGTCAACATGAGCACCATCTACCCGTTCAAGCTCTGGCGGCAAGCGACACTCAAGCGCAAAGGCAAAACGGGCGGTAAGGAACAATGGTACGAGAAGATCAGCATGAGTTACTCGATGAGCGGCAAGATCAATAACCGCAGTAACATGAAAGAGAGCGAGTTTCTCAAGTCGGATTTCTTCCGCGACTGGAATGCGAGTATCACCCATAACTTACCGATTCGCGCATCGTTCATGCTGTTCAAATACCTGAGTGTATCGCCGAGTATCACGATGAACGACCGCATGTACTTCACGCGCGTCGACCAGCGCTGGGACGACGGCGCACAGGCTCTGGCACGCGATACAACACGAGGTTTTTACAATGTGTTTGACTTCAACGTCGGTTTGAACTTAAGCACGAAGATCTACGGCTTCTACACGCCGCTCAAGAAACTCTTCCCGAACAGCAAGGTGGAGAAATTCCGTCATATATTGACGCCAACCGTCGGGTTTAGTTACCACCCGGATTTTGGCAAGAAGGGTTGGGGTTATTATGGCGCATATGACGAGCCGGTGTATTACAAAGACTCGACGGACGCAGAAGGCTATAAGATACCGACCGGAGAGTACATCCATCACACCTATTCGCGGTTCACGCAAGGCAACGCGCCACAGGGTCTTTCGGCTACGTTGAACTTCAGCTTGGAGCAGAACCTCGAGATGAAGATCGTCAACAAGAACGACACGACGGGAAAGAACCCGTACAAAGTGGTGAGTCTGATCGATAAGTTCTACGTGGGTAGCAGTTATAATTTCGCAGCTGACAGTATGAACTGGAGTAAATTCCGCGTGGAGTTACGTCTTAAATTCCCGTATCTGAACAACTACTCGGTGACGCTGAACACGAACCTCGATCCGTATATGTACGAGTTGGACGCCAACGGCAGGCCGGTTCGCACGAACAAGCAGTACTGGCACAACAAGCGCTTCCCTCACTGGGACGGCTTGCGATGGAGTTTCAGTTACACCTTCTCGAACCAGACTATCAAGAAATGGAAGGAGAAGATAGAGGCGAAGCGGAACGGCAAGACGGTGACCGATAGCGAAAATGGCGAGACAGGTGATTTAGCGGCTATTGAGAAGGACGCAAACGGCATGGACTCGAATGCCAAACAGAACAACAAGAAGGCGGAAGAGGTGGATGACGGATATGTGAAGACCGAAATACCGTGGAGTCTGAACGTCAGTTATTCGTTGGCATATGCGCCGGGTAGCAACTTCAATTACGAGAAGATGTATTACGACATGAAGTTCACGCACTACCTGATGCTGAGCGGAAACATAGGACTCGGCAAAGGATGGAAAGTGAGTGCGAACATGACGTATAATTTCGATTACAAGAAAGTGACGGCATGTACGTTCAATATCAGTCGCGACTTGCATTGCTGGAACATGACGGCAAGTATCAACCCGATAGGACCGTTCAAGAGCTACACGTTCCACATAGGCGTGAACGCATCGATCCTGTCGGATCTCAAATACGATAAAAACAGTAATCAATCAACCAATAGTAGAGTATCATGGTGGTAGAAAATCAGAAAGTAGTAAAAGCTACGTACTCGTTGTTTATCAACGGCGAGGATGGCAAAGAAGAGTTAATGGAGCAAGCAACGGAGCAAGCGCCGTTAGTTTGGTGTCAAGGTGAAGGAATGATGCTTCCGGCGTTTGAGGCACAAATGGCAGGCAAGGCCGAAGGCGATGCGTTTGACTTCGTGCTGAAAGCCGAAGAAGCTTACGGCGAGTACTATCCGGAAGGCGTGCAGGAACTGCCTAAGACCATGTTCTTCAACGGCGACGGTGAGTTCGACGAAGAGCGCGTGTATGTAGGTGCGGTCGTACCGATGAACACAACCGACGGACAGATCGTTCGGGCGCAGGTATGCGAGATCACGAACGAGACGGTGACCATCGACCTGAACCATCCGTACGCAGGAGAAGACCTGCATTTCACGGGCAAGATCCTCGAGATCCGCGACGTGACGGAAGGCGAGTTGAAGGCGATTCGCAATCCGCATGGATGCGGAAAATGCAAAGGTAACTGCGACGACTGCGAGAAGGACTGCGGAAGTTGTGCTCAGTAAGCTACTCTTCGGGGTACCGGCCCCATGCCTACGAGTTTTGGAGCACCCCTTCTCCAAAACATGCCCCCTCAGAGTACTTACTTCGCTTTAATAATATTAATCAAACAAAACTATAAATCTATGGCGAATATTGTGGCGATAGTGGGTCGTCCCAACGTAGGGAAATCGACTCTTTTTAATCGCTTGACGGGTACCCGTCGGGCGATAGTGATGAACACAGCCGGTACGACGCGTGACCGTCAGTATGGTAAGGCAGAATGGTGCGGCCGGGAGTTCTCGGTCATCGACACCGGCGGTTGGGTTGTCAACAGCGACGACACGTTTGAGAGCGAGATCAACCGGCAGGTAGATCTGGCGATTCGTGAGGCGGATGTTGTGCTGTTGGTAGTGGATGTCAACCAAGGTGTGACGGAGTTCGACACGGAGGTGGCGCACCTACTGCGTCAGGCGAAGAAACCGACGATTCTGGCGGTCAACAAGGTCGATACGTTCGAGAACCAGTACGGCGCGGCGGAGTTCTACAAACTCGGTTTGGGCGAACCGTTCATCGTGAGTGCTGAGAACGGTTTGGGGACGGGTGACTTGTTAGACGAGGTAGTAAGCCGGTTCCGCAAAGAAGATGACAGCGACGAGGAACTGGAAGAGTTACCGCGTTTTGCGATTGTAGGTCGTCCTAATGCCGGTAAGTCGAGTATCTTGAATGCTTTTATCGGCGAGGAACGAACCATCGTGACGGACATACCGGGCACGACGCGAGACAGTATCTACACGCGCTATAACAAGTTCGGAAAGGATTTTTACCTGGTGGACACAGCCGGTATTCGCAAGAAAGCCAAAGTGACGGAAGATCAGGAGTACTACTCGGTGGTTCGGTCCATCCGCGCAATAGAGAACAGCGACGTCTGTATCCTTATGATCGACGCGACGCGTGGCATCGAGGCGCAGGATCTGAATATCTACTCACTCATCCAGAAGAACAAGAAAGGACTCGTGGTCTGCATCAACAAGTGGGATTTGGTGGAGAGCAAGACGAATCAGGATATCAAGGCCTACGAAGCCGCTATTCGCGAGCGTATTGCGCCGTTTACAGACTTTCCGATCATCTTCACGAGTGCGCTGACCAAACAGAGGATCTTCAAGGTCGTCGAGACGGCGCTGCACGTGTACGAGAATAAGAACAAGAAAGTGCCGACCGCGCAGTTGAACGAGAAGTTCCTACCGCTCATCGAGAATTACCCGCCACCTGCATGGAAAGGCAAGTATATCAAGATCAAGTACTGTACGCAGTTGCCGAACACGCAGATCCCGACCTTCGTGTTCTTCGCGAACCTGCCGCAGTATGTCAAAGAACCGTACCGCCGCTTTCTTGAGAACAAACTGCGTGAATGGTGGGACTTTACGGGTACGCCGGTACAGTTGTTTATCCGCGCTAAGTAGTTATTTTTTAAGAAAAAGCGTACTATTTGCATTTTTATTTGCATATATGCAAAAAAAATCGTACCTTTGCACGCCAATTATGTGGTAGATGAAGATTATCGGCTTTGTATATAATGACAGACAGACGGAGATGGTGCTCAAAGGGGACAGTTGTCTTCTGAACGGGCGCAAGCCGCTTTTCATCCCGGATTGGACGAAGGAATTAGGTGTGACGGAGTGCATGGTGTTGCGCGTGAGTCGTTTGGGAAAAGAGATCGCGCCTAAGTTCGCCAACCGTTACTACGATGCCGTAGCCCCTGGTGCAGACTTCATCGCGATGGATGTATTGCGTGAGTCAAAAGCGCAAGGAAAGCCTTGGACCAGAGCGTTGGCGTTTGACTACTCGCTGGCGATTGGAGAGTGGATAAACAATGATGAAATGAGCGCAACTGCGTTGCTCAATGATGAATTGATTATTACTCCGGAAGAGGCGATCGCAGAGGCAAGTAAGGTGATGACTATTCGGCAAGGCGATTTGATATATATCCAAGTCAAGAGCACACCGAGAAAGGTAGAGAAAGAAGAAATCATACGCAAAGAGTTAGACGGCGAAGAAAGACTTTATTGCAAAATAAAATAAGGTTAGAGGTTAGAGTTTTGAAGAAACTGATACTCATAGTGATGATGGCGTTAAGCCTGCCGATGATGGCAGGTGTTCACTCGTACGTAAACCAGTCGGTACTGGCCGGTGGGTCGTGGGTGAAGATCAGCGTGACGCAGAGCGGTGTGTGCAAGATGAGTTTCGAAGAACTGCGCGATGCGGGTATCAGTAATCCTTCTCAAGTGCGCGTGTTCGGATACGGAGGTGCGCAGCTCACGCAAAACTTTACGAAACGTAAGATAGACGACCTGCCGCAGGTGCCTGTGTATGTAGGAGACAGCTATGTGCTGTTCTATGTACAGGGTCCGATCTGTTGGGAGTGGACAGGTTCTCGTTTCGCGCACACGCGCAACACGTATTCCGAGGCGGGTTATTATTTCTTGACCGACAACGCAGGAACGACCCTAGCACCTACGGCAGCAGAGGCCGTTTCGGGTTCGGGCACCGACGTCACGAGTTATATCAACCTGCAGGTGCACGAGAAAGACTCGCTTAACCTAGTCGATCGCAGCGGCGTCGCCGGAGGTGGTAAGGAATTCTTCGGCGAGCAGTTCAGCACCAACCAGAAACGTTCGTTCAGTTTCACAACGCTCAACGCCGAGACGACGGCAAAGAGCAACGTGTATATCCGTTTGGCGGCAAAAGCAGCTGCTGTTTCTACGTTCACGGCCAATGTGAACGGTTCGATCGGCTCAGCAACCATTGCACAAGTGCCAACGGACAACTACACGTTCGGTGTCGTTGGGCAGACGAACTTCTCGGCTATTACCAAACAAGACAAGCAACAGGTTCAGTTGCAGTTCATCAACTCCACAACCAGTGCGTTAGGTTGGCTCGATTATATCGAGTTAGCCACACCTTGTGCGTTACAGATGATCGGCGACTGGATGACCGTTCGTACGAATACGAATGCCGGTTCAGCCACTCCGTTGAAGTACCATCTGACCCAGGCCGGTAGTGCCGTGCAGATCTGGGATGTGACGGACTTGGCGGCTATCAAGCGGATGCCGACGACCCAGAGCGGTAATGAGATCCAGTGGACCGGTTCGAACCAAGACGGTGTACATACCTACGTGGCGGTGAAGACCGGCGGAACAAGTTATGTGAAGGCCAAGGTGGTAGGCGAGATAAGCAACCAGAACCTGCACAAGCTAAAGAATATCGACTACGTGATCATCTGTCCGGAGGGCTATGAAGCCGAGGCACGTCGTCTGGCACAAGCCCACGAGCAGAAGCAGAGTATCACATGGGCTGTCGTGACTGACCAGCAGGTCTATAACGAGTTCTCATCGGGTACACCGGACGCGAGTGCGTATCGCTGGTTAATGAAGATGCTGTACGACCGCGCCAATAACGGCGACGGACAGAAACCGCGTTGGTTGCTGCTCATAGGACACGGTTCGTTTGACAACAGAGGTCTGCTACCGAACTCAGGAAGCAACCTGCTGCTGACCTACCAGGCAGACGAGTCGATGAATGAAGTAAGGTCCTATGCGTCGGATGACTATTTCGGTTGGTTGGACGATAACGAAGGTACGGACAGCGGCGCCTACACGGCGAAGTTGGATATCGGCGTCGGTCGTCTGCCGGTAGGAAGTGTAGAAGAAGCGGCTGTTACTGTGGACAAGCTCATCGCCTATATGGACAACACGCAACACGGCAAATGGAAGAACCAGTTGCTGTACCTGGCGGACGATGGCGATAAAGGTCAACACACGCAGACGGCTGAAGAGAGTGCAGAGATAACGCGTAAGAACAACCTCGACTTCGTCGTGCATAAGGTCTATCTGGATGCCTATCCGCAGGAGGTAAACGCGAGTGGCGAGAGTTATCCGCTGGCCAAGAACCGCGTGCAGAACCTACTCAAGAGCGGTGTGCTGTTCTTCGATTACTCTGGTCATGGAGGTTATAACGGTGTGACGAGTGAGTTGGTGTTGTCGATGCACGACATCGAGAAGATGAATAATGTCAAGCAAGGTTTCTGGGCTTTTTTGACCTGTAACTTCGGTCAGTTCGACAGCGGTAACCGTTGTGCAGCTGAAGTAGCGATGCTGAATCCGAACGGAGGTGCTATGGGTGTACTGGCAGCCACACGAACCGTTTATGCAGCGGACAACACGAACCTGAACCGTGCTTTTGCCAAAGAGCTGTTTAAGCACAGCAATGTGTTCCATTACGAGGCTACACTCGGTGAGGCACTGAAGGACGCGAAGAATACGCTTGGAGTGAGCGATAAAGGCAATAAACTGGCGTACGTGCTCATCGGTGATCCGGCGATACGTCTCAATTATCCGACGGATTATCAGGTGGAGACTACGACGCAGATGGACACGCTCCATGCCTTGGCGATCCAGCAAGTGGAGGGACAGATAGTAGATGAAGACCACGCGGTAGTGAATGATTTCAACGGAGATATAGAGATCACGATCTACGACAAGATGCAAGTCATTACCACGCGTGACAACGACGACCAGACCGAAGATGCAGTAAAGGTGGACTACAACGACTACCCCAATACGATCTTCACAGGCTCGGCCAAGGTGAAGGAGGGTAAGTTCCAATACACGTTCATGGTACCCAAAGATATCCGCTATAACTACGGCAAGGGCCGCATCGTCTATTACGCGCACGATGACACGTATAACGAGGATGCGGTAGGTCATTTCGAGGACTTCATCGTAGGCGGAACCGGTTCGGTTGTAGCAGTAGATACCGTTGGACCGGAGATGAATATCTATCTGAACTCACCGGCCTTTGCGGACGGAGGAACCACCTACCCCACGCCGCGATTCTTTGCCGAACTGTATGATCCGAACGGCATCAACACGGCAGGTGCGGGTATCGGTCATGACCTGCTGCTCATCGTAGATGATGATCCGAAGCAGACCTACGCCATCAACGAGTATTTTACGTCCGAGAACGGCAGATATCAGAAGGGGCTGGTCAGTTACCTGATGGACGCCATGACGGATGGTCCGCATAGTCTGAGTTTCCGTGCGTGGGACCTGATGAACAACAGCACGACCAAGAGTCTGAACTTCGTAGTAGAGTCCGGTATCGACCCGAGTATCTACTCCGTGATGAGTTATCCGAACCCCGTGCAGCAGAGCGGTGTGATGAATATCACCGTGCTGTACGACCAACCGGATGAATTGCTGACGACCGAAGTATATGTCTATAACCTGAACGGTCAGATCATCTGGTCAAAGATACAGAATAATCCTGAGAATATCCAATTGAACCTCGGCGAGTTGAACATGATGCCGGGTGTCTATCTATATAGTGTGAAAATCAAATCCGCTACCAGCAAGTATTCTACTTGCAGCGGCAAAATAATAGTAACAAAATAGCCTATGAAACATATCGCTTGAAGATAAAACATAAATCGTAATAACGGTATTACGTGATTACGTAATTACGAAAAAACATTTAAACAACAAATAACAACACAATGAAAAAAATCTTTATTTCTCTCGCAGCTGTTGTGTGCTTCAGCGCAAGCGCCATGGCTGTTGACGAAACGATGAACCCGTTGATCACTTCTATGCCGTCCTTGTCGATTGCTCCGGACGCACGTGCCGCCGGTATGGGTGACCTTGGTGTAGCAACTGAAGCAGATTTTAACTCGCAGTACTGGAACCCTGCCAAGTACGCGTACATGTACTCGAAGGGTGGTATCACCGCTAACTACACGCCGTGGTTGCGTAAGTTGGTGAGCGACATCGACCTGGCTTACCTCGCAGGTTTCTATAACTTCGGTGACCTCGGAGGCGGTATCGGTGCCAGCTTCACGTATTTCTCATTAGGTGATGTAGCGCTGACCAACGCGAGCGGTGACAAGATCATGGACGTTCGTCCCAACGAGTGGGCGCTCGACCTCAGTTATTTCCGTAAACTGCATGAGTACGTTTCGATGAGTGTGGCTGTTCGCTTCATGTATAGCGACCTCAACAACGGTTCGAACAGTTCGATTGCAGGTGGTACGGAGATGTACCCGGCATGGACAATGGCAGCTGACATCGCGCTGTACTACCGTCAACCGTTTGAGTTGCCGATGGGTACCAGTCACTTCGCACTCGGTTTCAGTCTGAAGAACCTCGGTGGTAAGATGACCTACGACAAGGTGACCCAGAACTTCATCCCGGCAAGCATGAATATCGGTGCCAGCTACGAACTGCCGTGCGACAAGTACAATTTCTTGACCTTCAACGTAGAGGCTAACAAGCTGCTCGTTCCGAGCCGTAAGTCGAAATACACGGAAGGCTTTGATCCGAACGATGAGACGACCTGGCAGATGAGTCAGGACGCTTATTCGGCACTCAACTCAGCGAAGGGTTGGTTCCAGTCGTTCAACGACGCTCCGGGTGGTTTCAAGGAGGAGTTCGCAGAGGTTCGCTGGGGTGCAGGTATCGAGTATAGCTACAACAAGCAGTTCTTCGCTCGTGCCGGTTACAGCTACGAGAACTTCTACAAAGGTAACCGTAACTACATCACTGTAGGTGCCGGTTTCCACCTCTCGATCGTTAGCCTTGATGTCGCTTACTGTATCGGTTTAGCATCGAGCAACCCGCTGGATCAGACCATGCGTTTTACGCTGGGCTTCGACCTCGCAGGTATCAAGGATCTTGTGGATAACAAGAAAAAGTGAGAATAGGTTTCGGATATGATGTGCATCAATTCTCCCCTGACCGCCAACTGTGGTTAGGGGGAATTGAAGTGCCGTACGAGAAAGGTCTGTTGGGTCATTCGGACGCCGATGTCGTCATTCATGCGCTGTGCGACGCGCTGTTAGGTGCGGCCGCCATGCGGGACATCGGTTATCATTTCCCGGATACCAAAGGTAACGAATACGAAGGGATCGACTCGAAGATCCTGCTGCGCCGTGTGATGGCGATGTTGCGTAAGGCCGGTTATGAACTGGGCAACTGCGACATCACGATCTGCGCGCAAGCACCGAAACTGAACCCGCATATCGACGCCATGCAGGCGTGTCTGGCTCAGGTCATGGGTGTGGAGACTAACCAAGTAAGCCTCAAAGCCACGACCACCGAGTATTTAGGATTTGTAGGACGCGAAGAAGGAATAGCAGCCTATGCCGTTGCTCTTATCGATAACACTGTCGCTCATAGCTGATCTGTTTCAGTTAGGCGGAGATCCGAAAGTAGTCGTACAAGACGGTCCGTACGAGAAGATCGCGCTGACCGACAGCACGACGCTGGAGGTGTATAAAGGCGACTCGATACTGGTCGTGTTCACGGCTTGTGCACCGCAGTGCTCTTCTTGCGCGCGCGTATATAATAAGGAGTGGAAACTGATACAGACCGTCACTCCACCCTTCTCTTCCATCTTTCCGCTGGCCACAATCGAGAACGGCCGGATCATCTGGAAAGACAATGACAACTGGGAATACTAATGGAATTTCCGATTTATTTAGTGGGTTATATGGGAGCCGGTAAGACTACTGCCGGTCGATTGCTGGCCGATAAGCTCGGTTGGCGTTTTGTGGATCTGGACGATGCGTTCTATCAGATTCACGGACTCACTACGGCAGAGTATATCCGTCAGTACGGTCTGGAGGCCTTCCGAAAGAAAGAGAAATACGTCGTAGAGGACTTGGCGGACCAGATTCCGTTCGAGCATATAATCTACGCCACGGGAGGCGGTTATCCGTGTTGGGAAGACAACATGGAGTGTCTGCGTGAGTTAGGCACGAGTATCTATATCCGTTGGAAGCCGGAGCACTTGGCCAAACGGCTCAGTCTAACGGATCTGAGTGAGCGACCGGTTCTGCAAGGTCGCACAGAAAAGGAGCTACTTGACTTCATAGCTCCTCAGTTGGCTGCGCGTGAGCCTTTCTATGCACAGGCGCACCATATTTACGATGTAGAGATCTGCGATGAGCAGTCCGATGAACGCATCGCGCAGGATTTATTTCGCTTGATACGCGAGAGCGTATAGTTTCATCTGTTTGAGCATAGCGGCAACGCCATTGTTTCGCGTCGGGCTCAGGTGCTCGCGCAGGCCTATGCGGTCGATGAAATAGAGATCGGCCGTCGCTATCTCTTGCGGCGTGTGACCACTCAGCACGTGGATGAGCAGCGCTACGATGCCTTTGACTAATAACGCATCCGACTCGCCGTTGAAATAGAGCAAGTCTCCGTCCATCTTCGCCGTGAACCATACTTTCGACTGACATCCGTCAATCAAGTTCTGATCCGTCAAGTCTTCTTGCGGAAAAGGATGTTGCTTGAGTTCGTTGGCATAATCCACGAGCAACTGATAGCGCTCCATCCAATCGTCGAAGAGTTCGAACTCATCGATGATCTCATCTTGTATCTCGTTAATGGATTTCGCCATTCTCGAAAATGAGTTTGCGTCCCGTATACTGCTCCGGCCAATGGAGGTTGTGCGTGGACATAATGACCGTAATACCGGCCTGCGAGATGGCATACAAGAGGTCC
This sequence comes from uncultured Bacteroidales bacterium, assembly GCA_902769535.1. Taxonomy (GTDB): domain Bacteria; phylum Bacteroidota; class Bacteroidia; order Bacteroidales; family Paludibacteraceae; genus Colicola. The sequence goes on along the minus strand of CACXPH010000007.1, from coordinate 40,967 downwards.
ATGATCTCACGTCCGGTCTCAACATCGAGGTTACCGGTCGGTTCGTCCGCCAGGATGATCTCCGGCGAGTTGAGAAGCGCACGCGCGATGACCACACGCTGCTGCTCACCTCCCGACAGTTCGTACGGCTTCTTATAGGCCTTGGTTTCCATGCCTACCTGTTCAAGCACCTCGTGCACGTGTGCGTTCATGAGTGTCTTATCCTTCCAGCCGGTGGCGCGGAGCACGAACAGCAGATTCTCCTCCACAGAGCGGTCGGTCAGCAGTTTATAATCCTGGAAGATGATACCCAAGCGGCGACGGAGGTACGGCAGTTTACGACGCCGTATATGCGTCATGTCGTACTCCAGCACGCGCGCCTCTCCGCCGGCAATCGGCAGGGCACCGTAGAAAGTCTTCATCAGACTCGACTTACCGCTACCCACCTTACCGAGCAGATAGATCATCTCGCCGCCTTCCACCGTCAGATTGACGTCATGGAGCACGATCTGGTCGGCTTGACAAATCTCTACGTTCTTATATACAATTAACTCGCTCACCTCTAACCTCTACTCCTCCATTTTGTTCTCAATATCCGCCAACTGCTGCTTGAGTTCGTCGATCTTCTTCTGCATGGCATCGACGAGCTTGTTCGCGGTCTTGGACTTAGCGGTAAAGAAGAGGATGTTATTCTCCGCCGTCTTGATCTCCTGTTTGAGTTTCTCGTGCATGCGACGGAGGTTATCCGTACCCTTCTCGATGGCGAGCTTACGACGCTCCTCACGCTCTTTAGCACGTTCTTCACGGGCTTTCTGACGTTCCAGGTACTCTTTATGGCGTTGCTCACGCTCTTTGCGGCGCTCACGGAGCTCGATGAAGAACTCTTTCTTCGTGCTGAAGAAGCGGTCGCACTCAGCGCGGTACTCATCGTAGATGGACTGGTTGAATTTCTTCGGAGCGAAGCCTATCTTACGCCATTCGGTCTGCAGGGCTTGCACTTTCTCCGTGGCCTCCTCCCAGTTCTTCGCGTTCCACGGCTCGCCGTTAATGAGCGGCTCGTTAATAGTCTTCATCTGCTCGACGATAGCACGCTTGGCTTCGAGGTTTGCCTGCTCTTTGGCGTGCAGGTTGTCGAAGTATGCCTGGTGCTTCTTATTGATGACAGAGGACGCCTCTTTGAAGCGGTTCCACAGGTCTTCACGCAGCTCACGAGCCACCGGACCTATCTCAGCCCACTCGTCATGCAGCTGCTGCAGCGCACGCGATGCCTCCACGATATTCTCGTTGTTCTGCAGTTTCTCTGCAGCCTCACAGAGGAGGGTCTTGAGCTCAAGGTTCTTCTTGAAATCCAGGTCACGCAACTCGATGTTGATTTTAACCAGGTCATAGAACTGCTCCTGATACTGCTGATAGGCCTTACGGAGCGGTTGCACCTGCGGTGCCGGCACAGCGCCGATCTGCTTCCATGCAGCCTGAAGCTCACGCATCTTCTGCAGGTTCGCCATCACTTCGTCGGCATCTGCGCCTTCGACCATGGTCTTCATCTGCTCGAGGATAGCCTGTTTCTTCTCAAGGTTCTCCGCCTCCTCCTTGGCCTGAGCAGCTGCTTCTTCAGCGCGCTTTGCCTTATAGACGGACAACAACTCCTTGAATTGCTCCTCTAAGTTATTCACTTCCTCCTCTACGCCGTCAACTACATTGTCCGTAACGGTATAGAACTGTGTTTTCAGCCGGTCTACCTGCTCCTTGAGCGTAGCCGTGGGATCCTGCTCAAGCAGCTGCTTGAGTTCATCAATAATCTCTTGTCGTGTGTTTGCCATAACGATTATGCACAAATTGCGGCGCAAAGGTACAAAAAAAATCGCAAACACGCAAATATTTTACGATTTTTTTAGTTGAAAGTTCTTATTTCGTCCCATGCCCGTAACTACAATTGCAAGATTTTTTTGCCATTCTTATTTGCGTATGTCAATTATTTCCTGCACTATTGCAGCGTGTTTTATGCTACTTATTACGTAATAAACACGATAGATACACGATAGATATACGTTAGATATACGTTACATTCGGCGCTTCACGCTTTAAGAACGGTATATCATGACCATATTTTTGGGGGGAACTCAAAAAAATCGCACCCCGTATGGAGTGCGATCATACAACCTTCTTTTTATTTACTGAACTTTTTGTTTACTGAACCTTACGGCCGTCGAGGGTGTAGAAGCCGTTGGGGGTGCGGAGGAAGATAGCGCCGTCTCTCATGACGAGGCGGTTGTCGTTCTGCGCCTGCACGTTCTCGACACCTTCTCCCCACTTACGCGTATATTTGTAGATAGGCGGTTCGCCATCGCTATCGCTGGTGGTATAGAACGTGTCGTTATTCAACCAACAGATAGCTTCTCCTTGCCACTCATACGTATAGCAGTATATCGGATGAGGCGTACCGTTCGTCAGCGTCTCTGCCACGCTCTCGCCTTCTTCGCGTTTCCACAGCAGAACCCACGAGTATTTCGCAACGATATTATTGTGGTTCTTAATGAGGATATACTTGCCGTCCGGTGATATATCCGCACCGGTAACGAGATGGAAGCCCATATACGGCTTATTACTGCTATTCTCACCCAAGTCAGAGCGGACACCCAGGTCGCATACATATTCGAGCGTGAGTGTATCGGAGGTGCTGTAATCCAAACGGAACGGCAGTTTGAAGACCTGGCACACATTGTAATAGACCTTGGTGATGATATAAATCATCTGCTCACGGTTATCATACATGAGCGCCTCGTTATTGTGGCTCTTTCCATCCGGATACTTATAGCGGATATAGTTCGGCGTGACGGTCTGCTCCGGTTTGTTGACAGGATCGATAGCCGGTTCTTCAAACCACACAATCCGATAATCCTTACGCGTCTCTTCGTTATCGCCAAAAGAGCCGATAAACAGGTAGTTCTTACCCTCATAGACACCACCGGACATATCTTCCCAATCCCATCCGATGGTCTTGGACATTTTGAGCTTACATGCAGATTTTTGTCCCTTCTCCGTGGTAGCGATAATAAAACTCTCATAGTCATCGCTCTCCATCCAGATATATCCCGGCGTGACACGCGAGCAGGCAATACCGGAAATCTCCGGAAGGCCTAATGATTCGCTTACAGTACCGCATTTAGAACGCTTCCAACTATAGTCAAACTCCAAGGTGTCACCCTTGTACACCAACGGCAGCGCAGCATACGTATAGGCAGTGCTAACCAACAGCGCCAATAGAAGAAATTTTCTCATACCCTACTCCATTATTTAGACAATGCGTACATCGCGAAGGCAGCGCAGCAGATACCTGCTATCTGCAGCGGGTTCGGAATGACGCTGAGGATAATAAGCGACAGCAGTACCGTTACCATCGGTGAGAGACCTTCCATCGGCGATACGATGACAGCCTTGCCGTAACGATAGGCGTACACAAGCGTCAGGGCACCGATCGAATTGAGAATCTGGATGCCGAAGCAACCAAAACTGGTGTTCGCCGATGTCTGGGCAGCAAAGAAATTCGCTGCATCCGGACTCATATACCAAGCTACGGGGATGAGTACCAAGCCGCTGAGCGCCATCCAAACGAAGATCGACTCCGCGTCCATGGAGTTGTTGGCAAACTTCATAAAGAAGCCCTGAATACCCCATGCAAAGAGCACCAGAATAGCCAATACGATCCACAGCCATCCGCTGACCGGACTACCTTCCTGACCGGTCTCGAGCGAGAGCAACAGAATAGCGATAAGCGCTACTACGATGCCGGCTATTTGCCAGCGTGTTGCTTTCTCCTTCAAGAAGATAGCCGCGAGAGTGATCACAATCACAGGCGACATCGAGATGAAAGGATAGATGATATAACTCGGGCCGAGCGTTAACGCCTTGAAGAGCACCAATTGTCCTCCTGCGCCGAGCAAACCCACCGTGCAACCCAACACGGCGGATTTGCCGTCATGAAGAAACTTGCCCTTGTTGATGATGAGTGCCACGATAGCACATGGGATCATCGACAATGCCCACAGGATATACACGACGGTATCCGGAATTCCATTTTGAATCTGATAGCCGGAGAACGCTCCCCATACACCCCAGGTAACCACGGTGATGAGGATGAATAGTAACCAAAGTTTATCTTTCATATTATTCTACAGTTATGGTTGTCAAATAGTTATAACCTGTCTTCTCATCCCAGCAATTATTGTTCGCCAAACGGATAGAGAAACGAGGATTATTGCGCAGATTCGGTTTCGGATCCGGCAGGTTGAGATAGAGTTTATAATCGCCGGCCTTGGTCGGACGGAAAGCAGCCTCTACATATACCATCTCGTCTGTAAACCAGAAGCGCGGGTCGCTCTTCGGAACAACAGAGTAACGCTCGGTCGGATTAGCCGCATTGACGAGAATCATCTCGATGTCACGCGGGTTCTTCGGCGCAGCAAAGCCCACGTTCACAAGCGACAGTTTGACATACAGTTCTTCTCCCGCTTTCGGATTCTTGGTTGAAGCGACGTCTCGTCCCTCAAAGCGATAACCTATCTCACGTTTTATCTGATCAAGACAGCCTCCGGCTAACCATTTAGAAATAGTCGGACGATAATAGTCGTTGTTGATATATCCGATGTGCATCTTAAGGAACTGATCCAAGGTCTCCTCACACGATGCTTCCGTTCCCGGAGGACACGACTCACCACCGTAAATGGTATATTTCGTATCGGCTTCCCAATAAGCACGTGTTACGGAATTGAACGTACCCAAGTCCGAGCTATTCGCCATGATGGCATCATCATGCGCTGCTACACGGGCTTTCGGTGTGCCATTGTAGGCTTCTTCGCGGGTAATGGTATCCGCCGCGGTTATTCTCAAGCATTTTAATTTAAATTGAGGTGTACGGATGCAAATCATGCGTTCTTGCGGGAGTGCATCCAGCAAGGCATTGAGCACATGGCGACGACTCTCATAATCTTCATCGGTAGTAGGGTTCTGCTTGAAACCGGTATATTTACCACTGGTATAGTACCACTCACCCCATACACCTACGAAGCCGGCTTCCATCACAAAGATGATATCGGCATATTCCTGGAGAATGGGTTTGATTTGCGCAATATGTTGGAGAACGAGTTCTTCAGTAGCCTCTCTCGGGCTCTGATCCTCGCTATTAGTATATGCAAAACGAAGAACACATTTGCAGCCGCCTGCACGTAGCGCCTGCATACTTTGGCGGACTGCATCCAGATAAGCTTCCTCAATGAGTTTATCGCGATAGTCCTCCATATAGAAATCAATATGGATAAGTGAATATCCGGCATTGTAAAACGCTTTGACAGCTCCTTCCGTCAAAGGCGCAATGGCGTTACTATGGCATTCAAAAGCCTTATGGAACCCACGTTCGGGGTTGATGAACAACTCATCAGTAACAGACAATGCATCATGGTGTAAACTATCCACCGGTTGTGGATCGGGTTTAGGTTCAGGGTTCGGTTCACAGGAAACGAACAGTAAAGCAACTAAGAGAACCGTTAAGAAAAGATAGTTCTTCATATCAAACGTTTTTAAAAACAACCGCAAGCGGCTGCCCCGAAGGGCAGTCGCCTACGACATTCAGGATAATTAGTTCAGGATAACATGCAACATCGGTTGCGCGTTGTTGGAACCATCTTCTTGGCTGATGGTGATCTGCGGCAGACTACCAGTCTCACCATCCCAGTTAGCATCAGAGGTGAATACACCTACATTGAATGCCTTCATACCCGGAATAGAGGAACGGAGGATAGCGCCCTCAAATGCCTTAACACCATCGCGAACCACAGCAACTTCAGATGCCTCGATAGCACCGGCAATATCCAGTGGGTCCCATAACCATGCATCAGGAGTGTCGCCAATCCATTGGAAAACACCTGCATCCTGATAACCTGCGCTCGGCCACTCCGGATCATCATCGGGGTACGGGCTTCCTTCAATCAACAGATCAACACCCGACGGGCTCCAGAGCCATGTGTCCATACCAATAGCTGCATCGCCGTCAATATCGATCATCATGTCAATCGGGCCAACAATGTCAACGCCCTCTTCTTGACCACCATTGAACTCCATGTAGAAGTAAATTTTCTTCTTGTCGGAGATAAATTTGATCTTGTAGAGGTTCTCCAGATAAGCCCAATCATCTACCTCAGCTACTGCCAACAGCTCAGCAGGAAGCTCATCCCAATCAGCGAAATTGCCATCAATTTTCAGCTTGAAGAGCGGTTTCTCAACTACTACGTTAAGAGAAGCTGCTTTCTCACCGAATTGGTTCTTAGCTGTCAAGGTTACTTTGTACGTACCCTCAGCTGCGTACTCGTGAATCGGGTTCTCCTCTGCGGAGATAGCACTACCGTCACCGAAGTCCCATGCATAAGTCTCAGCATCAACCGACTGGTTGGTGAACGTTACGGTCAAGTCCTCAACAGAATACTCGAAACGAGCCTTCGGAGCATCGCCTTGCGGTTTTTTGTCACAGGAGGTTGCCACGATTGCTACCATAGCAATCAGACCTGCAAAAATTAAACTTTTTTTCATGTTGTTAGAATAATTAAATTAATAAATAAAACGTTTGATTTATTAATCACGGCATATTAATAACCGGGATTTTGGGGTATATGACTAACGGACGTCTCTACGTACGGAATCGGGTACTGGATCTTGTCCGCTGTATATTCAATCTGTTCCCACGGATGGATACCCGGGAAGCGCCGATCCATCGTGCGTTTGTTACGATATACGTCAAACATACGGTGGCCTTCCCACGCCAGTTCCATACGGCGCTCGTCTAGGACGATATCCAGCACGTCGGTATAACCATGCATATTGCCGGAGAACATACCTGCAGGAGAGATGCCTGCACGTGCACGGATAGCATCTACGTCCGCCAAAGCGGCAGCCGTGTTGCCCAGTTTCGCATTCGCCTCTGCACGGTTGAGCACGATCTCAGCCCAGCGCAGGAATACCGGCGAGGAGAGTTGTGGATCACCATCCTGATACGAGAACTTGGTGACATACATAATGGGGTTGTCCTCACGTCTTGCAGGGAAATAGCTAAACAGACGTGCGTCACAATCCTCACCATTATAATTCACATAGTACTCTGTATATTCGCCGTTAACCGTTTTCTCTTTGACGTCATAACGCTTGCCGTCAATTTCGCAATACTTGCCGGCCGCATCGGTCTTAAGCGTTTCCCACTTATTGCTGCGGAAAGTCTTTTTATCCGCTTTATACGGGAAGAATACGGAGGGAAGTCCAATCCATTTTCCGTAATGTTCCGCATCGGTTTCCACAATAGGAACGATATATTTCATACGAATATCCTCCGGATAGCGCTCGTAGAGGTTCATCAACGGAGCACTCGGATATACTTCACCCCAGCCTCCGCCGTCGCCGTTATACATACTACCTATACTACCGGAACCGCGGCTCTCGATAGCAGTGTGTGCACAAGCGAAGAGGGTCTCTTTGCTGTTAAGCGCATTCGCGAAATAATTCGCATAGTCTCCATCCAGATTGGATGTCGGCTCGCTCATGGTAGCGATTACATCGAGCACTTTCTGGTTCTCACCCATATAGAGATATACGCGCGAGAGCAGACCGAGCGCAGCATCCTTGCTTGCATACGCAGGATTGAACTTGCCATCTCTCGAGGTCATCAACTCAGCCGCCTTCTTGAGGTCATCAATCACCTGGTTATACACCTCCGCTACCGAAGCACGGGTGGTTACCTCCGTATTCGTACTGATACGGAGAGGAACACCCATATTGTTACCATTATTAATAACATACGGTTTAGCAAAGAGGTTAACCAGATTAAAGTGCATCATAGCGCGAAGGAAATACGCCTCACCCAGAATCTGGTCGCGTTTAGCGGATTCACCTTCCTTGACGCCTTCAATGACCGTGTTTGCCGAGAAAATGATTTCATATGAGATCCACCATAAATGGCTGGTGTTCTTCATATTATCAAAATTCGTGTAGCAAGCAGCGTGGAACAAGTGGTCAGATGTCTCACCGGACAGACAGGTATTGTCTGCCGGGAACTCTGCCATCTGGAAGTAGTGACGAACGTAGGTGTTACCGGACTCATAAATATCTACATATTTATACTCCTCCTTCATCATGGCATAGCAACCGTTGATAACGCTCTCCGGACCATCCTCCGATGAGAGCAGCGAATTGCTGGTCAACTCGTCATTGGGGAAGTAGTCGAGATCGCAACTACTGAAACCGAGCATCATTCCGAGTGCTACGGTTAAATATAAAGCTTTTGTTTTCATAATCTTCTTCATTAATTCATTAAATCTTTAACTCATTAATTCATTAGAATTCGATCTCTATACCTCCCACGATGTTACGAGCCACCGGATATTGGTCTGCATACATACCTGCCGTATTACCACCGCTGGTCGAAATACTAACCTCAGGATCCATGCCCGAGAACTTGGTTGCTGTAGCGATATTGTCTGCGGAAACATATACGCGCAGTTTGCTCATGTATTTCTTCGGGATGAGGGTTGCACAGAAGTCGTAACTGAGGGTAATATTCTTCAGACGGAAGAACGAACCATCCTCCAGATAACGGGACGACAATTTGTTAGACAGGTTATTGCCGTAGAGCACACCTCTCGGGTGAGTAGCCTCATCGCCAGGACCTTCCCAACGGCTCCAACCGAACGTATTATTCTCGATCGAATATTGGTTGAAGTCAGGATAAGCACCGTCGGAATCCAGCGACTCACGCGTAGCGTTATAGACCTTATTGCCGTACGTGAAGCATGTATTGATGCTCAGTGCCAGACCCTTCCAACTAATCTGGGTATTCAGACCGCCCTGGAACAACGGGGTCGCCTTGCCTACAGCATGCGGGTTCGTACCATTGTAATCGTTGGTAGTAGTCTTATTGCCGGCTGCATCGAGTACGTAATTACCTAAAGTATCCACTACGTACCACAGCGGGTCACCGTTATCCGGATCCACTCCTGCCCACTCCTTCATGTACCATGTATAGATGTCATGATCCTCCATGACCATCTGCGTGGAGTTATAGCCTTGCGGGATCGGTTTGTGGTTCGGCAAGGAAACAACACGGTTCTTATTGAAGCCGATATTGAAGCCGATGTCCCAACGAACGTCCTTCATCTTCAGCACGGTTGCATCGAAGCGGAACTCAATACCTTGGTTACGCACCGTACCTGCATTGCGGGTAACGTATTGGAAACCGGTAGAAGGAGCAACCGGTACATCGAGAAGCAGACCGGTGTTATCCGTGTTATACAGGTCGATAGACATATCGAAGCGGTCAATGAAGGTCAGGTCGATACCCAAAGCCGCCATGTTAGCCGTCTCCCAGCACAAGGTCGGGTTGCTCAGACGGGACGGAACGGCTGCGGTGATATTGTTATAGGCAGAACTGAGGGCATAGGTTGCCAGATACTGGTAAGCCGGGATGTTATTGTTACCCGTGATACCGTAACTTGCACGCAGTTTCAAGAAGCTGACCACATTCTGATCTTTCATAAAGTCCTCATTGCTGATCAACCAGCTGGCTGCTACAGAAGGGAAGTAACCTACACGTTTACCCGGCGCAAAGATAGAACTTGCCTCCGCACGGAAGGTCGCGTTGATGAAGTAGCGTTTCGCATAGTCATAACCGGCCTGGATGAAGGTAGCCCAGCTTGCTCCAGGAACGTAATAACCGGTAGTCGTATAAGGAACGGCAGTTGCATTGAGTGCATCTACGCCGGCCGGCATACCGATACCGCCAGCCACGGTGTACTCGCTTTTCCAAACGCCATACTCAAAGCCCACCATACCGTTGACAGAGTGCGCACCCCATTGGTGTTGCGCCTTCAGGATGTTGGTCGTTCCGAACGAGTTCGATTGACTCAACGACTCCTCCAGATAACCGGTCAAATGCTCCGGGTGGAACGTACGCGGATCCTCGTAGTAGCTCCATTTGGAGTTGCTATGCGAGAAGCGGTTGCTCGACTGGAGCGTCAACCAATCGGTAATATGGAAATTGAGTTGCAGATCCACACCCATGGATAAACCACCACCCTTGGAGTAATCGTACAAGGCATTGTGCAGCGAGTTCCAACCGTTACGAGAATACCATGATCCTCCATCCGGACGTTTCTTACCGGTATCGATATACACCGGATTACCATCTGCATCGTATGGGTTATCCCACGGCAGTTTATAGTAGGCATCATCCATCATACGCCATGATGCGTAACTCTCCGACGTTGATTTGTCGAAATACGTAGCGACCTTCATATCCAGCCACTTAGCGATCTCGGCATTGAGGTTTACACGACCGGAGAATTTCTCAAATTTCGTACTAAGGAAAGTACCTTCCTGGTTGTAGTAGTCAAACGAAGCGTAGTAGCCGAGCTTGTTTCCTCCACCTGCTACAGAGATGTAGTAGTTCTGCGTGATACCGTTCTTAAACATCGCGTTCTGCCAATTGAAGTTTCTGTCGAGCAACTCAATCGGACGCTGTGTCTTGAACTGGTCGTTGTCGTACATAGTCTGGTGGAAGTAATACAACTCCTCCGACTCCATCAAGCGGAAATTACCAAAGAGCGGTTGCGAAACACCGGCAGTAGCACGCACGTTGATACGTGCTTTCTCGTTGCGCTTACCGGATTTGGTAGTTACAACGATAACACCACCTGCAGCGGATGCACCGTAGATACCGGTAGCACCTGCATCTTTCAATACAGAAATGGTCTCTACATCGTTCGGGTTGAATTGTCCACCCATCACACCATCTACCACGTAAACGGGTTCGCTGGCTGCCGTAATAGAACCTGTACCACGGATACGGATTTCCGCGTTAGCACCCGGTTGACCGGTAGAACTGCTGACCTGCAGACCTGCTACCTTACCTTGAAGCATCGTACCAACATCACTGGTGGTCACGTCTGTCAACGCATCTGCAGACACAGAAACAACAGCCGAACTCAACTCGGCCTTCTTCACAGCAGAATAACCGAGGGAAACAACTTCTTGAAGCTGCTGTGCATCCGACTCCATGATGATACGCATGTTGTCAACTGCACGCACTTCAATCGTCTTGTAGCCAATGTACGATAACTGCAAGGTAGCTTTGTCAGGAACTGTCATCTCGAAGTTACCGTCATAGTCCGTAACGGTACCCGTAGTGGTTCCCTTCACGAGCACACTCACACCAATCAGCGGCTCTTGGCCGTCGGCATCGATTACCGTACCTTTCACGTTGATGTCAGCATAAACTGATCCAACGAGCAATAGGCTGAAAAAGATTGCTTGTAATCGTTTCATAAAGATTGTTTATTTGGTTAAATGAATTGTTTGTTACTTTTCAACTACTTTTAGCAGATAGTCTCTCTCGAAAGCAGCGTGGATGCACGGGTTCGCGCCGCTGACTTCGAACTCACGCGGTTCGTCCGCCGTATATTCGATGGCGGTGTAGGTCTTGTCGGCATCCAGGCCGCGCAACTCGATCGTACCATCAAACGTAGCATCGTCCACGTAGAAAGCGTAGTACAACGCATTATTCTGACGAATAACGTGTGCCTCCGGGTAGTCAAAGCCCCATGTATAGAGGTTGAGGTACTCACCGCGAGCGAGGTTATTATCCTTATAGATCTTGACCCATTTGCGAATGAGCTCTTCACGCTCCGGCGTCAGTTTGAACGGACCTTCCGTCCAATCCGGGTTATCCTCCGGATAGGTAAACTTCGTACCGATCACCGAACCGGTGCCTATCTGCGAAGCGAAATCCTTACCTCCGTCGGTCAACTCTACATGGTCTCCGTAGTAGGCTAGATCCGGCGCCATCGCCGCATAGGCTTTACGTTTCATACGTACCTGTTTGGAACTCATCGGGTCGGAAGCTACCGCCTGGTTGATATTGGGCAGTATGAAATAGTTCACCGCGCAACCGCAAGGGCAAACCTGAATAACTGCATCCTTTTTATAATTACGCGCCTGCGCATAAACTTTGTCGAAATAGGTCGGCATCAGTTCCGGTGCCTGCCAGGGGTACTCCAGCTCTGCTGACTCGCCGTAGTCCGGCATGCAGCAGTTGAGGTGCTGGCCATCTATCTTGAGACCATCGAAATTCCAAGTCTGGAGAAACATCTTGAGCAGATCACTCGTATAAGCGTCCGTTACCTTGCTTACAGGCGACAGATACCAACTGTCCCACCATGTGATATACTCCGGTGCCCACTCTGCGGTACGGAGCAATATCTCCGGATGCTCTTTGAGAATCTTCGTGCCCGGATCAGCTGCCAACGGAGCCCACCACAGTTTGGCTTTGAGGCCGCGCTTATGGATCTCATCCGTGATATGACGCATATCTTTGTCACCACCCGGGAAAAGCTCGTTGGTATTCCAGTCGCCTTCGGCGATTTGATAGCCGTCATCGACATCCACCCATTTGAATCCGAGTTCAGCTACCTTATCGAGCGTACCTAAGACCATGTTCATCTTGAACGGACGTCCGTAACCCCAAGCGCACCAAACAGGTTCAAACGCCTCCGGTTCAGAGGGCTGCATCTGCACGCCTTCGTTAGCCTGCATATAGTCCGAGAAAACACGCAAGGCATTGAAATAGTCACCCTCATGACGCAGACGGAAAGCCTTGAAGCAGCGCAGCGTATCACCCTTCGCCAGTTCGATCGGCTCCGGCAGATTATAGTGCAGCGCCATCGTGACCTTGTTGTCATAACGCTTCCACTCTACCGGCATGGAGATCATGCGGAGCACCGGTTCAAATAGACCGATCGCGATACCGCCATCGCGTTGCCAGAGGTCCACTACCGGAATACCACCTCCGTAGTCGGTGTTGTTCATACCGAGGTAGTTTTCCTTGGCAAAACCCTCTGTGACGGGTAGTACCCAGTCGAGACGCGCCGAAGAGCTACTCGGCTGCAGCGACCAAACGACCGTATCTTTTGCCTCCACCTCCGTACGGCAGAGCTCGTATGCCTTCACCGTAACCGGGTTTCCTTCGTTCACGAAGAAGGTCTCAATCACTTCCAGTCCGGGCACGTTCTCCACCGGCGTGACGGTCTGATGTTTGGTCACACGGAGGCCGTCCTGACTATACGGGAAAGCGCTCATCTGAGCTTCCGCGCAGATAAGACGCTCTGTGTCCTGCTTCGGCGAGCAAGCGACCATCATAGCCGCAAGGCCGAGAAATATAAGGGATTTCTTCATAACTTTGTTTTTTCGCGATCTCGTGGTCACGTGATCTCATGATCACGACCTTATTTATACTCCGTCAATATCCGCTCGGCGTTGTCGTGGTACATTTTCTTGAGCACTTCGTCCGGCAGATTGAAGCCCGAAAGAGCCCAATGATAACCGTACTCCGGCACATAGAAATGCTCGTCATTAGTCTCCAGCACGCGGAAGATATTACGATACATCTCCGCATCCATGCCGTTGTCGGTACCGAACAGTACGCGATCCTGATATTTAATAAGGAACTCACGCGTAGCACGTGGTGTGTGCGCTGACTCCGCTACGCGGGCAGAAATATCGAAATACATATTCGGATACTTATCCAGCAGTGCACCCAGACGCGGCAGATCATGCGTCATATTCAGATAGTGGCACGCGATGAAGATGGTATTCGGGTTCTCGCGAAGCGCATTCTCGAAGGTCTCCATGAGTTTGTTGTAGCCGTAGCAGTTGGTGGTATCTACATGCCATGTAACGGCATTGACCAAACCGTCATTGGTCTCATCCATTGGCAGGTACATCCAGTAAGGCTCTGCGATATGAATGCTGATCGGCATCTTTAACTCTCCGGCCTTCTCGATGAGCGGTTTTACACGCGGATCATCGATATGAATACCCTTGCCGTCTGCAGGACGAGCATAGGTATCGCCTTCGCCCTTGTCACCTAACTCACCTATTCCGATGGCACCCATTTCTTTGCAGCGCTCCAGCGCCGCAATCGCATTTGTCGGCCACTCGTTGCCGTCAATGCCGGTATAGTCAAAGCAGCACCAGAATTTGAAATGGTCTTTGTACGGTGCATAAGCGGCTACATACTCCTCAAACGGACGACCGATCCACGAGCAATGCATGATAGCGGTGTTCAGCACACCTACCTCATCCATCGTCTTGCACCACTGTGCGATCTCCTCTTCGGAAGCCGCATAGTCATGAGCGTGCATGTCGATGATGTCGTATTTTGCACGCTCCACTCTCGTCACAGGGATGTTATTCACTACCACCGGAGCGAAGTCCTTGAGCAGGATTGCGTCTGCCGGATTAGCCGATTGCTCGGTCTTAGAACCACCACATGCCGTCAATACCAGAGCGGCTGTAATCATTACGGAAACAATAGCGTTTTTCATTGTGCACATAATTTTTCGACTGCAAAGTTACTACTTTTTTCCGAATTATACAATATATCGATTTTATGCTATATAGCATATTTTCGCGCGTTACGCGCGTAAACCTTTATATTTCAGCAGTTTAGGTGTAATTTTTGGTTCATTTCTTTTATTTCGTAACGTTTCGAAAAAACAGAACGAAACGTTTTTATTTGCATGTTTCGAAAATATTTCGTATCTTTGCAGTCGATTTCGAAAAAAAATAGTACCATGAACGTTTCATCAGCAAAAGAGCGCAGAGCGCTTATTCTTAGACGGCTGGAGCAGCAGGCAGAAGTGCGCGTGACGGACTTGAGTCGGGAGACCGGTATTTCGGAAGTTACGATTCGAAAGGATCTTACGGTGTTGCAGAAGCGTCATTTGCTGCTACGTACCCGCGGCGGTGCGATGCGCAAACCGATTGAAAATCAGAACGAGGACACGACGATTGATCGCAAGCGCATGTTCAACGTGCAGGAGAAAGCACGTATCGGTGCGGAAGCGGTCAAGATGATCAAGGAGGAAGACGTGATCATGTTAGACTCCGGTACTACGACCATGGAGATCGCGCGTCAATTGGATAAGTTCCACCACCTGCGTATTCTCACCAATTCGATGAGCATCGCGACGGAGTTGATGCGATACAAACGTTTCGATGTTGTGCTGCTCGGTGGTAACGCACGCGTTAACAGCTATTCGCTCGTAGGCCCTATCGCGTTAGCCACGCTCAGTCACTTCAGCCAATACAAACTCTTCCTTGGTGTGGACTCTTTCTCGCTGGAGAACGGTATCTCGACGCCGAACCTCGAAGAGGCGCTGCTCAACCAAAACATGATTCAGCAGGCAGATAAGGTGATTGCGGTGTTCGACTCATCTAAGTTCAACAAGCGCAGTTACGTGCATGTAGCCGATGCGAAAGATATAGACTGCATCATTACCGACCGCGCCATTCCTACCGGCATGGCTTCCAAGCTGAAGCAGATGGGAGTTGAGGTTAAGTTAGTATAATACGATGAACATAGGACAAACATAGGACAAACATACGATCACCCTACAAAAAAAAATAGAGCCTCCGACGAGACTCTATTTTTTGTATATCCGATAAGAGATTAGAGTTGTGCACCTACTGCATTGTAGCGAACTCCATTCTTAATGATGATCAACTGACCGTTCTCGATGGTCTTAACAACCTTACCATCTACAGCAGTGTTCTGCAGACCGGTGGTATCATTAATCTTCTCGAACTTGATGTACGGAGTATAGTGAGCGCAGTAAATCTTTACCATCTGTGCTTCTGCGCTGACAAAGTCAATGCGAACTTTGTTATGCTCAGTGTCTTGATGGTAGCAAACGCCGCCTTCTTCTGCACTGGTAGTGTTCTGCTTGCCGGATCCCAGTACTTGGTTATCCAAGGTCTTAACATAAGCCATGGTGTAGTCTGCGCTATAAGCGTACTGGCACTTACCGAGCATAACTCTGTAGTTACCAGCCTCAACAGGAACCGTTACAATGAGTTGATGGTAACCATGACCAGCCGTGAAGCCTTGTGCTTCGAAGTATGCGTTGTACTCAGCAGGAGCATCAGCAGAATAGTTGTATGCATTTTCTGCATCAATATAGAGGTATTGAGCCATTGCACCGCCAAATACTTCTGTTTGCATGTCAATCTCGAAGTTCTTTGCTACAGCAACCGGTTCAGCAGCATTCGCATCAATATAGATGCAACCAAGATGCCAAGCCGCGTCACCACCCTTGTCAGGACGGAAGTAGACAGTCTTCTGGCCAGCGTGATTTGCATCAACTACATAGTTATTACCTTCTCCTCCGGGGAACCAAGCAGTGATCTTATCACTAAGTACATTAACAACTTGGATCTCATCACCAGCAGCAAGCGTTACATCGAGTTTGAACTCAACATTGTTGTTCGGAACGAACTTGTGCTCAGCTTTCAGAGCAGCAGCATTCCATGTACTTTCAACGCCATTGATTGTACCGATAAGATAGAAACCATCCTCTAAGGTCGGAACATACGGAGCATATTTACTCCATTCGCCTTGAGCAACACCATCAGCCGGGATATTCGACCAATCAATCTCAGCAAGAGTCATGGTGTACATATCTTTATCGTCAGTTGGGATAGTTAAGTCAACGGTCTTTACGCCCTTGAATTCAATATCACCTGTGCCCGTGCAACGAGTGAAGATAACGTTCGTGTATTTTGCGTCAAGCTCGATCTTCCAAACATACTCTTCGCCTTCTACTTTCTCCATGCGAACACCAGGCCATTCAGCGTTAGCAGGAACACCGTCAGCCCATGCATAAGCACCCGGAGCAGTACGGTTCTCGTAGTCATAGTTCCACCAGCTTTGTTCAGCCTTGAAATAGATAGTCTTAGGCTGAGCGGGAGCAGCAAAGGTAATGCTATTGAGTACAGCTTCTGACCATTGAATGGAATTTGTGAGTTTTACAATATAATTACCGGCAGCGGGCACCGCAATAGCACCGAGTTCTTTAGCGCCGGTAGATGAATTCTGGCCACCTTCATTAACAGCACCGATTTCTGACGTGCCATCAGCAGAGAGGAGTGCAACACCATAGTTGTGACCGTTAGAAGCGGTAATATCAATAGCAACATTAAAGCTGCCTGCGCTCGCAAAGCTTACGTTCCATGTAGCATACTCGTCTGGAGCCGTGCTCGGTTTGAAAGCGATAGCGTTGTTCTTTATCGAAGCATTAGCAGACAGTAATGCATAATCCGGAAGTAGCGTACCCGGCAGATCCACATTGGCACCCTGATAGTCAGCCTTAACGATAATATCTTTGAGTTTCATTGCTGACCAAGCAGTAGCAGCGTGTGCGCGCAGTTTGTAATTACCAGCTGCCAAATCTCTCATATCAATAGAACCAATAGCAAAGTTTCCCTTCTGACCTGACGAACCTTTGTAGCGCAGGGACTTAAGCGTATCACCAGCCTGGTTGAGGATATAAATTTGTACGCGCCAGCTGTTCGTGTTATACACATCCACAGCCAAGTCGTACTTAAGCGGTTGGATCGTTACATCCCACTCTGCATAAAGGAGAGTGTCGTTAGAACTGTCATGAGCACCCATGTCGAAGTAGGTTCCGGCATAGTCTTGCCCTTCCTCAATTACGAAGTCCGGCATGCCCTCAGAACGGAAACTTACGTTAGTAACATCCAACGTAGCAGGCAGAACAACCGGCTCCGCCATCATACCAGCTGCAAATAGAACTGCAGCAACTAAAGAGAGAAATTTTTTCATACTCATTAGATTAGATTTTAGTTAAACAAGTTGTTAATATAGTGTATTATCACTTTGCGAGTGCAAAAATACAAAATCTTTTCCAAATACGCAAATAAATTGTGGAAAATTACACGTTATTGGGCAACTTTCTGCCCAATAACGTTATAAATAGCACCATTTTTGAGGATATAGATCTGTCCGTCGCGGATGAACTTCTCACCATCTTGCGGTTCAACCGGTACTTGGTCGAAACCGTCAGGAATGGTATGCGGCGTTGTACGCTTAACCTTCATCGTGTTGATGAGTGTTGCATTGCCATTCTTATCCGCCGCATACGAATTCATCTCTATACAATCACTCTTCACCGTGAATTTCGTGAAACTCGGTGCGCCCGGCTGACCGAACATACCGGTGAACAAGTCGAAATAATTCGGGACATTGTGGTGATTTCCATCGAACAATAAGGACTGATCGGTCGTGTACATCTCTTCCATCTCTGTTCTGCTATACGGATAATAACGCTTGCGTCCGCATGTAGCACCAATGAAATACATCGTACCATTATCCGTTGTGAACGTACCACCCTTCTTGCCGGTCATGTTGGTGTTTGTATTCACCGGTACCGTCTCGACATCCGTCACAGCACCTTCTACGGCAGTCCATGTATCCCAATCAACCGGACCGATCACCTCGTAGCAGTGGTCGTGACCTTGGATAGCCAAGTCTATCTCACACTCCTTCAAGATCGGCAACATAAACTTACGGAACAGAGGTATCTCATTATCGATTGAGTGACCGGAACCGGAGAAGATATTCTTATGCGCCAAAGTAACACGGTACTTCGTATTCGGGTGCAAAGCGATCTGCTCTTTAAACCAGTTCTTTACATCTGTTGAGAGGTAGGTAGAAGCCATCGAGGTCTCTCCGCTCGACGAACGCCACCAGTCTTGCAACGAATAAACAAGGAACAGTACATCGCCATATACGAAACTATAGGTGATGCCATGGAACTGCGGTCTATAACTAGCCGGAACAGACATCGCAAAATCAGTAGGCGTATTGAAATGGTAATCGTAGTTGAGATTAGGACTGTCATCATGGTTACCATCAGTAACAACCATCGGCATCTGCATGATCACCGGTTTGATACTCTCTTCGAACCAACGCTCCCATTCCCATTCGGAATTCTGCGCCGTACCCGTTTCTACGAAGTCACCCGGGAAGAGGCAGAACCGTGCGTCCGGAGCAGTAGCCGCAGCGGCGGTAGCACACCATTTGGCATTCTCTACATACTCGGCGTTCATAATATGACTGTCGGACATATAGAGGAACGAGAATTCACCTTGATTATTATCCTGCGTGCGGAAATGACCAATCCCACTCCAGTGACCTTCATAACCTACACGCCAACTATACGCCGTACCCGGAGTCAGATTCTCTGCCAATGCATTATGACTCTCATAGACAAACTTCGTATTACCCGGCAACTTAGCCGCTTTAGCAATACCGGAAGTGGAAACGGCATATTGCAATGCCGGAGTGGTCGTTGACTGGCCATTCAGGGTAATCATATTTATTCCTTGCTCAAAGTCTGCCGCAGTAGCCTCAGCGATCGGCAAAATTTGTACTTGGCCTTGCGTTACGCCTTGGTTAGTGAACCAAGCAAATGCCATGCGCGTGTGCGGGTCGCCATTGATATTCGCAACCATATTGTACGGTTCGTCTTTGCCCACGAGTTGTGCTATTTTCGCATTCATATCCGCAATCTTATCTGCTATTGACGGCAGGTCACTTTCCGGATTCAGACTGTCTATACGCGCTGCTTCTTTAGCGATCAGGAAAGGAATAAACGATGGAACGGTGTAGTTCTCCATCGGGTACAACTCATCTGCTGCTACTACCTCATCCGGGTATTTGGTAGGAGGAACAGGCAGCACAACGACTACAGCCGAAGCGGTATAACCGCCGTCCACAGTTGTCGCACGCGCAATCGTAGTATCTTCTTTCAAACCGGTCACTGCGCCGTTATGAATCGTAGCCACCATCTCATCATCAATCGTCCAATTCACACGTTTGTTATCGGCGTTAGCCGGCTCAATCACTGCAATGAGCGTACCCGACTTACCTTTGATCACTTTCAGTGTATCTTGTGCAATCGAAACACCGGTAACAGGAACAGGAATGGCATTCGGGTCATATTCATAGGCACCTACATCCACACCGCTTCCTTGAGGACGAGCCACACCGTTGATGTCCGTTGCCGGAGCTTTAGTAGCGTCCGCTTGATCCAAAAGGGCAGTAGCTGCATCCGTGATAGAGAAATCAGCCAAACGCATTGCTGCAATCTCGCCTGCATTGGTCGGAGCTCCAACAAACGTGGTCGGGTTGCGGAAATTCGGACCCGTAGCAGCAAGGTTATCCGTAGCCAAGGAATGGTTCATAAATATAGACGAAGAACCATCATCCGTTACGTTATGACTAGCTGTGCCTCCGATATAATTCACATGATCTGAAAATCCATCAACTGCTCGGTTACCCCAACAAACAGTATTATATACATTACCATCCGAGTGCAAGCCTGCGTATTGCTCACCCCAGTTGTTACAGATGGTACAGTTGATTACATCACCGGCTTCATTGAAAATACCGCCGGAGTTGGGCCAACCGCTTACGCTAGCGCTGTTGTTGTACAAAACGCAGTTACGAATGATACCGTTGTTCTCATTGCGAATCGTACCATATTTGCCTTGGCAACCGCGGATGACACAATTCTCAATCAACGCTCCTTTATTACGGATGGCACCACCGGAACTGGTTGCGGAACAAAGTTCAATCAAACAGTTGCGAATAACACCTTGTACAGCAGCATTTCCTTGCTCAAAATGAATAGCACCACCATTCGAACCATGACAATTGATGAACTTGCAATTGCTTACAATCATGTTACCGCGCATGAACATGGCACCGCCTTCGCTGCTGTGCTCTGCATTCTGCATGGTAATACCGTCAATAGTAATGAGGTTAGCGGGCGGCGCATCGTATTTCACGATGATCCACTTGCCTTGGTCGGTACCGTCGATGATTGTCTCGTAGAGTTCGATGTCACGTGCACCCGTGGTAGCGTTGTAACCACCGAGGATTGTCTGACCGTCACTAACCGAGAAGGCCTGCATGTACGTACCTTCGGCGATAAAGACGGTGTCACCGGCAGGCACACCCCAAACAGCTTGCTGAATAGTGGCCTTGGCATTCGCCCAACTCTTACCGTCCAGACTGTCATCGCCATCCGGCTTGACATACTTGTTACTTGCTGACGCGCACAGCGCTACCGTGCAAAGCGTCAAAAGAAATAGAATTTTTTTCATGATTAT
The DNA here is from genome assembly GCA_902769535.1 of uncultured Bacteroidales bacterium. Lineage (GTDB taxonomy): Bacteria > Bacteroidota > Bacteroidia > Bacteroidales > Paludibacteraceae > Colicola. Next base: position 19,925 of record CACXPH010000007.1, on the reverse strand, counting down.
TAAAGAGTTATGTTAAATGACTTTTATTTCACTTCTTGTCCAAACGCGTTGAACGTACGACCGTCGCGAAGGATGAAGAGCTGACCATTCTGGATGTATTTCTCACCCTCTTGCACGATCTTCGGTCTCTCCACTCCCTCGTGTAAATCCGTCACGGTATGCGGTTTCGTACGAACCACACGCATCGTGTTGATCAGCGTCACATTACCTTCATCATCATCCGCGGTGTAGGAGTTGAACTCCAAGCAATCCTCTTTCACGGTAATCTTCGTGAACGTCGGCGCTTCGGGCTGTCCGAACATACCGGTGAAGAGGTCGAAATAGTTCTTTACGTTATGGTGCTTGTTATCAAAGAGCACGGATAAATCTTCCGTATATTCCTGCTCCATACGTTTGCGGCTATGCGGATAATAACGCTTGTGACCGCAGGTAGCACCGATGAAATAGAAAGTACCGTCATCTGTTTTATATGTACCGCCTGTCAGACCGGTCTTGTTATCGGTGTGACCCCAATCGCTGTTATCCTCCGGATGAACACGTACCGTGTCCGTAACGGAACCTGGAACGACCGTCAACTTATCCGGATCAACCGGGCCGATTACCTCATAAGTATGGTCATGACCTTGCAGCGCTACGTCAATCTCGCACTCCTTGAAGGTAGGCAGCATACATTTACGGAACAAAGGAGGATCATCATCCGTAGAGTGGTCCGAACCGGAAAATAGATTATAGTGCGCCAATGAAACACGGAACTTGGTGTCCGGGTTATTATGGCATTGTTGGCGGAACCAGTATGTCACGCGATCCGACAGATAAACAGACCACGAACGGTATTTCTGGTCATAACTCTCACGCCAGTAATCCTGCATGGAGAAGACCAAGAACAGTACATCACCATAGACGAAACTGTAGGTAATACCATCAAACTGGGGTTTGCTGGTGACATTAAGGTTGAAATAGTTATCCGTGTTAAAATGGTAGGTGTAGTTAAGGCACGGACTGTCGTCATGGTTACCGTCAGTCGGGACCATCGGCATCTTCTTTATGACCGGCTCCATCGCCTCTTCGAACCAACGCTCCCATTCCCACTCGCTATTAGCGGCCGTACCATCTTCTACGAAGTCTCCCGGAAAGCAGCAGAAACGTGCTTCCGGCACGGTTTTTACAGCCGCTTTTGCACAACGACGCGCTTCTTCCACATAGGTTCTATTCATAATATGGCTGTCGCTCATGATTAAGAATGAGTATTCGCCTTGGTTCTCATCCTCGGTACGAAATTGGGCAATATCGCTCCAGTGGCCTGCATAGCCCACACGCCAACTATAAGTTGTACCAGGAGTAAGGTCCGTGGCAAGCGCTTTATGGCTAATATAACGATATTTGACTCCGACCGGAATACCGGATGCAACTACCATATACGAACAGATGCCCACATAACGCAATTGTTTCGTGCGCTTTGTAGCAGCAGGAACGATGATCACATTCTCGCCTTCGAAATCAGCTTCGTTCGCATTTGCTTTTGCAACGATTTGTACCGCGCCATTCTCAATGCTGTCGTTCGTGAACCAAGCGAATGCCATCTGGGTCTTCGGATCGCCGTTGATAGTAGCTACCATATTATACGGATCCTCTTTGCTTTTAAGCGCAGCTACTTTGTCCACCAATGCCTGTAGTTTCGTTTGAGTAGGATCTGCTACTGCAGCTTTCTTAGCTATCAAAAACTCCGTGTAGGAAGGCACGGTATAGTCAGCAGCAGCATAGAGGGTGTCTGCCAGCACCTGAGCGGGATCCAATTCCTGTGTGGCTGCAGAGAGGGTCAGCGACAAGCAACTCGCTACAAAAAAGAAATAGATTTTTTTCATAATTGTATGGTATTAAATAATTCTATCTTGCCGTTTTGGAGCACCTTAAATGTCTCCAAAGTAATATGCTCTTTATTGACCGTGACGCGGGTATAACAAGGCGCGCCGGGTTGTGCTAACTTCGAGAACAGATCATAATAGTTCTCTACTTTGTGAATATGTTTCGATGCCTCCATCTCTTCGCGGGTGAAGGGCTCGTAACGTTTGGCGCCACAGGTAGCACCGATGAAATACAACGTGCTGTCCACCGGACCGATGACCTCGTAACAATGATCATGCCCTTGTAGCACCAGATCCATCTTGCATTCTTTCATCACCGGCAGCATCGCTGCGCGGAGCAGCGGCGACTCTTTGTCGTGCTGATGGCCGGAACCGGAGAAGAGGTTCTTATGCACCAGTCCCACGTGCCATTTGGCTTGCGGCGCGGCTGCCATCTGCTGCTTGAACCAGTTGCCTAAATCGCGCTCCAGATACTCGGAGGTACCCTGCTGTATGTCATATTCGCCGCGCCAGAAATCCTGCATCGAGAACGCGATAAGCAGCATATCGCCATAGACGAAGCTATAGTTGATGCCGGCGAACTGCGGACGGATATGCGTCGTGCTGTTGAACGAGGTGTCGGTATTGAAATGATAGCTGTAGTTGAGCAGCGGACTGTCATCATGGTTACCATCCGTTGGCACGATCGGCATCTGCCGCAGCACGGGTTTCATCACTTGCTCGAACCACTGCTCCCACTCCCATTCGCTGTTGTTATCCGTGCCGGTGTCCACGAAGTCGCCCGGGAAGACGCAGAACCGTGCTTTCTTCTCGTAATGCGCCACTGCGTCTGCACACGAGCGCGCTGCGTCGATATATTCCTTATTTTGAATATGACTGTCCGTCATGTAGATGAACGAGAACGCACCTTGCTCTGCATCCGCCGTGCGGAAACGACCGGTCTCGCTCCAGTGTCCTTCATACCCTACCCGATACGTGTACTCGGTACCCGGTTTGAGACCGGTAGCGAGTGCCTTATGGCTCACATACCGGAAGGCGGTATTCTTATCGATCTTTGCCGCTTTCAGGATACCGGACGAGGAGATGGCGTAGTGCAGAGGCGGAGTGGTCGTTGGGGAGGCTTCGATTCTCGTAATTTCGTTATTACGTACTTCCGTAATCTCGACAACGCCTTCGGTCACTCCTTCGTTCGTGAACCAGCAGAAAGCCATCTGTGTACGCGGGTCGCCGTTGATGGTAGCTACTATGCAGTAGGGTTGCTCCTTGTTCACAAGCACAGACGAGTCGTGCGTCTGGAGGAACTCGATGAACGAAGGTACGGTATAGTTAACCTCAGTATAGAGCTTGTAGTCGCCCGCTTCTACTCGAGGTGCAGCCGGCGCCATGGTCGCGATGCGGTGCGTCGGTTCGCCGATACGATAGTCAGCCGCGAGCATGATCGCTTCTTCAGCAGCCGTAGTAGGCACACCGGCAAAAGTAGCCGGGTCGCGGAAATGCGGACCGTCCGGTGCTTCGTTATCAGCGCTTAACCAAGGTTGCTTGAAGAACTGCGCTTCAAACCCTTCATCCGCCCTACTCTCGCCCGAGATACTCTCGTCGGACACATAATTGGTCGGATCCACAAAACCGTACTCATTACGGTTGCCCCACATAGTACAGTCATATACCGAACTCTCCGAATGGATACCGCCGTACCGGTCGCCGTAATTATTGGCGATTGTACAATGTGTCAAAGTACCGTCGAAATTCGCCACACCACCGGCATCCGGCCACATATGTCCGGTAGCCGAGCAGTTATGGATGAGGCAGTTCTCCAACTTAGCACCTAACGCCGATGCTTCCGGCAGGTCTCCCTTGATGACCACACCGCCGCATTGCAGTCCGCTGCAACCGCGGATGACACAATTACGCATCACCACCTTGCCGCGCAGCCAAGCTGCACCGCCTTGTTGGTCATGACGCGCGTTCTGAAGTACAAGATGCTCTATGCTCGTAGGTAACTGACAATCCGCTTCGCACGTAATAAGTCGAGTTCCAAGATTCGTACCATCCAATATTGTCTTCCCGGGAACACCGATAATTGTAATACCATCTACAAGCGTGATACTTTGTTTGTACACACCCGCAGCGAGGAACAAAGTGTCCCCTGCTTGACAATGGTTTATCCTATATTGAATCGTACCATGGGCTACATACCAACCCCTTGCTGACACTCCTAGTGCCAACAAGAGGAGAAGGAATATGTAGAGATTTTTTCTCATTTAACTCCAGCCGAAGCGCTCTTTTCCAATGCGTTCAACGTCTTCGCAGCAGGTAAAGGCAGTAGTGCCGCCGGCAGCGGTAGTATTCACTGCACCGGTCATGTTACCGTACTCCTGACATTTGTCGAGCGGATCTCCTGCAGCCAGACGGGTGATAAAGCCCGAGTTGAAGCTGTCTCCTGCACCGATACAATCGACTACATGCTCGTTGAGCAGTGCTTTCTGCATGCGGTCGGGTTGCCCCTTTCGCATGAGGATCGAACCCTTGCTGCCGCACTTGATAACCGCTGCGTTGGTGTACGGACGGATCGCCTCAATGGCTTCTTCGAGCGTCTGCTTGCCCGTCAGGAACTTGAGTTCCGTCTCATTCGGCATAAACACCGTCAGCAGCGGCAGTACCGCCTTGTAGTCAAGATCCCAGGTCTCTGTCGGATCCCATTGGCTATCGAGCGAAACAGTTACGCCGTGTTGTTTGCACAACTCGAGAATCTTCATCAGGTCGCGTTTCACACCGCTCTGCATATAGATGGACGAGATATGAATATGCTTAGCCTGCTCGAAGATCTCCGGATTGATGTCCTCCAGACCCATAAAGTCCATTGCACCCTGATACGTGAGGTTCGCGCGATCCTCGTCGTAACTCATGCAGATCGTAGCGCCGGTGGCGTATTTATCCTGACGGATGAGATAACGCGTGTCCACACCCTTAGCCTTCAGGCTGCTCTCTACAAGATCTCCGAACGAGTCGTTTCCGATCATACCGCAGAAAGCCACTTTGGCTCCCAGAGCCGCAGCGTTGGCCGCAAAGATAGCAGTTGAGCTACCGAGCGTAAGGGTCATCTGCTTGGCAAATTTCTCTTTGCCGATTTCCGGCTCACCTTCAATCTGATTCAAAATCAGATCCACGTTCAGTTCGCCTAACGCAATAATATCAAATTGTTTCATAGTATTACATGTATTTTTTAAACAATGTTGTCATCTTGCTCGTCCATCCGGCTGGATAACTGTGTCCCATTTCCGGAGCGATAATGTACTCTTTCTTGTCTGCCGGCGTAGCGAGATTATTAAACGGCACTACGTTCAGACGCGGCGGGCACACATCGTCTTGCAAACCGCTGCTACCCAACACAGCGCAGGAGATACGCGGCGTCAGGTTCTTGGTGTCGAAATACGACAAACTCTTCAATATCTGTTCGTCTGTCATAGAGCCTCTATTGTCATTGATCTCCCAATACACCAGACTCGGGATGGCAATCGCATCCGCGAAATCACCCAAGAAAGCCACATTCGCCGCAATCGCCTTGAACGGATAGTTACTCAACGCAGCGCAAGCATAGGTCAGCGCGCCGCCTTGACTCGAACCCTCAGCGAAAAGCCGGGTCATGTCGCTGGTCTCGCGCGTAGCCATGAACTCGACCGCCTGCACGCAGTCCATGAACGCACCGCGGTAGTAGTAACTGTTTTCATCGCCAAGATGGTAAGCGAACCAGTCGCCGTAGATATTCACCGTTTCCTCATCTATACCCGGATTGGTTCCTGCCGGACGACAGTTGAGGTATTGTCCGCGATGCGAGAGATAGAACTCCGCATAGGTCGAACTACCGCCACTCGGACACTCACATTTGGCCTTCGAGCCCTTGGTGTCGTAGCCGTAGAAGTGCATAATGACCGGATGAGGCTGACCGTCTTGCGGTTCGCAGTAATAACCGCGAATCGTCACAGGCTCGCCATCCAAGCCATCCGGAACAGACTGCATTTCTACCAAATAAACCTTACGGCTCGACGTACTCTTGCTCTCGATCTCCTTCAATACCGCATTCATTGGCACAGCAGCCAATTGATCCTTGGCAGTCTGCCAGAACGCATCAAAATCAGGTTGTGCATCCGGCGCCGAGACAATGTCAAACGGATCGATACCAAAGCAGAATTGAGCACGAGCAACCTTCTTGTTTACGTAGCAAAGGGCACGGTAGAAACCAGGCGCTAAGTTCTCCGTCGTCGTGGCGATATAATCGACCGAACCGTTTCCTGCAACCGAAACACTATCCTTGATCTCAGTAACGGCTACTTTCTTGTCGGTAGTAATCTTTACGTTCACGCCGACCTTCACCGCAGCCTTGTTCGGGTTCTCGATGTGAATAGTGATCGCCGGCTTGCCGCTCCAGATCCAGTTGTCCGTCACAGGCACGGACTGCGTGATAAGCGACAGGTCTGCCGGTTCAACTACTTCGGTCGTGTCGATGGGATCCGGCTCTTCCTGAGGCTGCGGTTTTTCACAACCGCAAGCCATCAGGGCAACCGCCATCAACGCTGAAAAATAGAACTTGCGTATCATTTCAGATAATCGTTGAGGTTAACGATATTGAAAGCATTGTAGTACTTATCCATGTTGTGCTCGATGCGCATGAGGACAACCTCTTCAGCATGGATACCCAAACGCTCGAGATTCTCATACAGTGTCTGACGAGCCACGAGTGCCTCCGGCTTTTGCCAGATGTAACGGCAACCGGTCTTAACCAACCACAACTGTCTCTCCGGCGTGCAGTCCTTCAAGTCCTTGCCGACTTCTTCGCCGTGCAACCATTTCTTCCAACGGTTGGAGTCATAAACGCACTGCCACAGCACTTGCGTCATGTTACTCAGTTGTGCGATCTTGCCTTCTGCGAAGAGTTTCTTCTCTTCCTCTTCGAGTTCAGCCAGCGCATCGTACTCGTTCATCGTGAACTCCGGACCTACGTTAGCCGCACCCATGCCTGCCTTCGGGTAATCCTCCGGGTTTTCAACGTCGTCGCTGTAGTGACCCTTGATATAACTGCCGTACGGACGAACTTTTGCGGTCAGTGCCTTAGCTACCTCCGGATCAAAGAAGGTCGTGTGCAGGTCGGTACCTACCTTACCTACGATGAAGCAGGGCCATACGTCCTCCAATCCCACTTCCTTCAAGCCTTTCTTCAGACCCTCGAGGAAGGTGTCGAACGTCTTCTCGTCTGCCAGACCACCGTGTACCTCTTCTGTACCAACCTCATAACTGATCGGCGCGATGTTATGTGCTTTGCGGAAGTCCTCAGCATGTTTGATGAGCTCTACCGTACGTTTAACAACCACGTGGATGTCGATAATCTCACCCTTCGGCAGGAAAATATCTACCGTCGGATCTACGTGAATCAGGTCATAACCGGCGAGGATAGCCGCCTCGTAACTCTTCTTCACGCCGTTCATCGCACGCTCGGTGTCCCAACGCTCGATACTCTGTTTGTCCTTCAACCACGGACCTCCGTGATCGATCGCTACAACGTACGGACCGGTGTAATGAACAGCCGCAGCCTCGCGGGCTAAGATCTTCGTGAACGCCTCTTGCGTCATACCGGTGTAACCGCCGTCGCAATCGACTTGGTTCAGCGTCGTTGCAAAATAGATCGGCGCGTTGTTACGTTTCGCTGCACGGAACGATGCTTTGATGACCGACAAGGAGTTCGGACATGCTGCAAACAAGGTCATCGGAACTCCGGTTGCTTTCTTTCTCTCCTCCATCACCTGGAGAATATGCTCTGTCTTTTTCATATCGCTTTGAGATTAAAATGTTTTTTATGTTTTTTATGTTTTTTTCTATAATAAATCACTCGTAAATCGTAACGCCCTCAACCACACGGTGAATATTTCCGCTTACGCTCGGTGCATCCGGATTTAACCCATGTGCCTTCGAGGCGTAGAAGCCTAACAACTGGCCGACTACTACGAACGGCACGATTCCGTAGAACGTATTGTCTGCATAGCCGTACGGCATCTTAACTACCAAGTCTGCCTTCACACCTGGCAGTTCCGGCGCCTTACCGCCGATCACGATGATCTGTGCCACCGGTGTGTTATTAGCATCCACCTGCTTAACCAAGTCACGCTCGTAACGCTGTACTTCCTCCTGATCGGTCATCAGATAAACAACGATCGACTTGCTATTAACCACAGCCTTCGGACCGTGGCGGAAACCAAGGAAGCTATCGAATTTACATACAACAGCGCCGTCGGTCAACTCTTGCAGTTTGAGGTGGCACTCTTCGGCGATACCCTTCAACGCGCCCGAACCCAAGAACACACCGCGCTCGAACGGACGGCTCGCAATCTCTTTCAGTTTATCCTCGTACTCAGCAATAACAGCCTCAGCATTCTTCGCTGTCTTCTCGATCATCTCCTGCTCCTTATCCAGCGTATCAATATGACCGAGCATCAAGCAGGTCAGCAGCATCGTCGAGAACGAACTCGTCATAGCCAACGACTTGTCATCGGTCTCTTCCGGCAACAGCAGCAACAGGATATTGTCCTTACCCTCTGCCTGCAGCGCCAGCTTACCGCTCTTATTGCAAGTGATATACACGTGAGCTACGTTCTTGCAAACCTTATTGGCCAAGTTCACAGCAGCCACACTCTCAGGGCTGTTACCCGAGCGAGCGAAACTAACCAGCAACAGCGGACGCTCAGCATCCAGCAGATACTTCGCATGGGTCACGATGTCCGTCGTTGGCACCGAACGCACATTGCGCCACATGCCGCGCATAATCGGACAAAGGGCATCACCGATGAACGCCGATGTACCGGCACCGGTCAATACGATGTCCGTGTCAGGGGTCAGATACTTGTGCATGAACGCACTAACCTCAGCTTTTGCAGCCAACAGCGCTTTCAATTCCTTGCGCCACATTGCAGGCTGCTGATGGATCTCATCGAAAGTGTAATTTGTCATAGCATATAATTGTTTAAATAGTTTATCCAAAAATACGCTGCAAAATTACATCTTTTTTATAATATGTACACACGCGCAATTTATGCTTTATAACATAGTTTCGAAACTATATTTCGTAACATGCGTATTTTCAATACAGTACATGTTTCGTTTCTCATTTCGTAACATTTCGAAAAACATCTCACCCCCTCTTCCCCATCCATCCACCCGACATAGCCTCCATCCGCTTCCCCTTGTCCTTAGTGTAGTATATTTTTAGTAGGTGATTAGTAGGTGATTAGTAGGTGATTAGTAGGTGATTAATAGGTAATAATCAGTATCATACCATGATCTTTGGATTTTTGATGTTTTTGTTTAGACTAATGTATTAACTTTATTTCGAAATATTGCGAAAGCGCTTTTTAAAACCCATACGATTTTATAACTTATTTAAATTAAGCACTTTACTTATACTATCCATTGTTTCGAAGGAAATATGTTTTAAAACACATGCGCGTGTACCTTATTATACGCGCAAAAGTAGTACCTTTGCGCCGATTTTTATGGGCTTACCCCTCAAAAACACGCTTTTTTAACAATCAAAATTATATATATCATGAGAAAATTATTTTTACTTATTCCGGTGATGTTGATTTCACTGATTGCAAATGCAAAGGTGACGAACATCAACAATTCAACCGCAGATGCCCTTCGTTTGGCATTGTACAATTCGACAGCAGGTGACACAATCGTCATGGCTGAAGGTATTTATGAGGAATCAAATTCCGATTACATCGCTTGGAGAAGAAGCAACGTGGTAATGGCTGCTGAAGGTGCTACTGTAACGATTAAACCACATGTATCTTTCCGAGTTAGAAACGGTGCACGTGCTGAACTAATCGGCGTTAAGATTGATGCAAGTGAGATTGGTTCTTACAAAAACATTTTCGATGCTCATGACGCTAATGACGGCAATCGTCTAATTCTGCAAAATTGTGAAATTTATGGAAATCCTAATCAATCCGTTGTATATTGGGCATCCGACAAAAAATTGGATTCACTTATCATTAACAACTGCTATATTCATGATAATGCACAAGTATCTTTGAGACTTGAAACTACTTCTTTGAAAGGTGTGATTATCACTAATTCTACTTTTGCCAATATGGCTAATGGTGGCAGTTTCTGGTGCGCTCCCATTGATATTAAGAATACAGCAGCCGACGCGAAAGTGATTGTTGACCATTGTACGTTCTATCATAACACTTCTATCAGTTCAAGTTATGCTGACATAACAACAGGTGTTGACGGAACTGCAACGAGTGACGTTACTATCACCAATTGTATTTTTGCACAACCTGAAAGTTATTCAGGTAGTCGAGCTATCAATCTCACCAACGGTGGTACCGTACGTAACTGCCTTACTTTCAACTACACCAAGAGCACCAACGGAATTCAAGGCGAAACAGTTAGAGAAAACTGTGTCGTTGCTGACCCTCTCTTCACAGACGCAGCAAATGGCGATTATTCTTTCCCTGGCAATTGGGTAACTCCGTCTATCTCTCCGGCACGTGGTGCTGCTACCGATGGTTCTGACCTCGGTGACCCGCGTTGGTACTCAGCAGAAACTCTTCCTGAGACAGACTTCTCACCCTCGTATATTTTCTTGGGAGAAAAGGCCATGTTGAGTGGTAGTTTTGCACTTAATGGAGATAACTACATTCAGTCACAAGACAAATCATATGCTGGTATCGCTACTTGGAAAATAGAAGCAGAGCGCAAATGTGTTGTTAATGTAACACTCAACATAGCGGCTGCTAACACTAGCGGTCATCGTTATGAAGTGGCATTATATGACGCGGATAATAATCTGGTAGGAACAGCTTTGGCAGAGCCTTCTAATTCATGGAGCGCTGGCGATAAAGTTCTTGGTTCTTATGAAATACCTGCAGCTGGTAACTATGTTGTCAAATTAACAAATGATTGTGCCAACTCATCAACGATTATTGAAGGTATAACCTTCACTTACTTAGGTGGTGAAGTCCAAGCAATGCCTGGTACAACCAACATTGCAGACGCGTGGTTCTCTTCTAACGGAACTCGTGCTGACGGAAAGATTACTTATCCTGAAAACACTTTAGGCTGGGCAAAGTGGAATATCAATGTAGCAGCTGCAGGCACATACAATGTAACGGTTAATATCCAAAATGTGTATGGTCACAACTATGCGGTTGAGTTCCTCAAAGAAGGCGAATCCACTCCGATTAGCATTGACGAAGGCGGTACTACTTATGGTCACGATGCAACTTTGTATCCTGTTGAGGTAGGTGCTGTCGCTCTTGAAGCAGGCAATTACGAAATGAAGGTCAGCAACGCTATTGGCGATGCCGCGCTGCTCAGCGTTACTCTCGCCTATGCTGGTGGTGCCGCTATCGATTTGTCGAAAACCACTCCGGCTTCACTCCTTGCCAATGCAGATGCCATCCTCTCTGACGACTGGAGCATTGAAGGAGGAAAGATTACTTATGCAGAGAGCAAAGCGTTGACTGGTTGGGCAAAATGGAATGTTGATTGCGCTGATGCAGCAAACTATAATGTAACAATCAACATCGAGTCCACAAATGGTCACCTGATGAGAGTGGAAGTGTTTGAAAACGAGGCAGAGCCCGCTATTTACACGTTGGATGAAACAGAAACAACGCACTGGTCAACAGGAACACTTGCTATTGATTTGGGTAATGTTAATTTGAGCGCTCACGAATACGTTGTGAAAGTTACCAATACACAATCCAGTTCAGCTGCTAAAATTGCAAGCATTGATATTACCTACAAGGGTGGCGCAGTAGTTAACATCCCGAATGCAAATATTCCTTTAGCAGACGCTATCTGTAGTACACGTGCATTCACCGATGCGGAAGGACTACATTTTACTGATGCAGACCATCTTGGTACAATCTCTGGCGAATATGCTAAATGGAATATTGCTGTTGCAAATGAAGGACTCTATAAGTTCACTGCTCATTGTAGTAGCACCAATTATTCAAATTTGACGATAGCAGTATATGATGGAGAGACGGAAGTTTATACCTATACTCCGCAATATACTTATAATCAAGCAGATAAAGAGATCAGTTCTCCTGAATGGCTTTTGGATGCTGGTAACTACGTATTGAAGCTGTCTAATCCGGCCAATAATTCAAACGGATATTTGCTGTCACTCTCTGCTTCTGTAGCAGAAAACATTATCATCCTTGACGAGATGGCTACAGATAATAGTGTTATCCATGCTAATAATGGAGAGAATGCAAAGAAAATCTTGCTAAAACGCACTTTCAAGGGTAGCATGTACAACACGATCTGTTTGCCATTCTCTGATTGGAGTAGTAGTTTGGAACTTGTCTTTGGTGCTGGCTATGAGCTACTTGAACTGTCATCCGCTGAATTGGAAGGTGACGTTTTGAACTTGAATTTCAATTCTGTCACTTCACTTGGACACGGTAGACCATACTTGATTAAACCGGAACAAGATGTAGTAAATCCGATATTTGGAACAGGTCATACCATAGATGAAAGAACAGATGGTTACAACATTAAATCTTGCACCAACGCTGATTTCATCGGTTCGTTCATCAAGGGTGAAGTTCCGGCAGGGGAGAACAACCTCTTCCTCGGTACGGACAACACGCTGTACTTCTCGAATACAGCTACACCGATTAAGGGTATGCGCGCTTACTTCTATGTAAATGTTCCGAACCCACAGCAAGTTATCAGACGTGCAAACATCGTAACTCCTCATGGCTCGACTACAGCGTTTGAACTCGTAGAGACACAGAGCAACGGTTCCGTTAAGACCATTGAAAACGGCCAACTCATCATCATCCGTGACGGCGTTCGTTACAACGTAATGGGTGTAAAGATTCAATAACCTCTAAATACTTAGAATTATGAAATACGAAGTTAATCGCGCCCTTGCGGCAGAGAAAAAGCAATATATTTATCCCAACACAACAACTGTGGCTTTCCATGCAGGTCTCATATGCGCTGGAAGCTCGACAGATCCAAGTTTGAATGTAGGAGGCGGTACTCTTGGCGGAGGAAGTGAGGTCCCTGGTGGAACAACGATTGATCCGCTGTAATCATTCGAACAAACTATTCTACATCAGCAGCCCGGCTTTCGGGCTGTTGGTGTATTGTAAGACTGCTTTTTTGAATCATTTTGATCTTTTTTGACAGAATCGTTTGCATATATCAATAATTTTTTGTACCTTTGCGGCATGAAACGCACATTTATAGCCTTATTATTTTTCGCGCTCGCATGCGCGATGAGCATACAGGCAGCAACTATTAACATTGCACCGGGTTCTGGCACGCTCAAAGCGGCTATGACTTCAGCCTCATCCGGCGACACCCTTGTGCTGACGGAAGGCACTTACACCGAGTCTTCTACTATTCGCCCTACCGTTGCTCTAACCATCCAAGCAGTCGAAGGAACGCAGCCGGTGATTAAGATGAGTAGCCGCATGGAGATCAAAGCGGGTCTCACGCTCCAAGGAGTGACCATTCAGAGTTCCACCGATGTGCTGCGCATGCTGGCCGGTGACGAGCTCTACGATGTCCATATTAATAATTGTCTCTTCCGTCTCGGCGCAGAGACTAACTCCGCTCGCACGATCTATGCCGCCGATGTACCGAATCAACTGCGTAACATCTTTATCACCAATTGTACCTTCGATGGCGGTAACGGTACCGGACGTTTCATCTATCTCTATGGAGGTAATGAATTGAACGCTATCACCGGCACTGCCCTTATTGACCATTGCACGTTCTACAACAGCACCGACACGCGCGGTGTCTATCCTGCGAATCTGGATAACACGCATATCACCAACTGCATTTTTATGAACCCCGAAGAGCGCTCCGGCGCAGTGAGCTACGCGGTGTACGGTTCGAACTCGTACATCAAGAACAGCCTCGCCTGCAACGCGCCGGTGAAGACCAGCACCGGTTCCAAAGCCATCGACTGCCTCAACCGTAACCCCTATTTCGTGAACGCAGCCGAAGGTAACTTCCAACTCTACAAGAACAGCCCCGCTATCGGTGCCGGCACGGATGGAAGCAACCTCGGTGACCCGCGTTGGGGTGTGTCCAATGAGAACTACGACAACAGCGACGACCCGTATATACCGTATAAGCACCCCTACTCCATGGCGCCGACCACGAACTCCGTCAAGGTGCTCTGGCAGATGAACGAAGAGACGGAAGCCACCGACGCACTCGTCTATTACGGCACAGACCCGGATAACCTCGATCAGCAGGTTCAGACCAACAGCGGCTGGAACGTAGTAGGCGAAGGCTACGTGCATGTCGTCACCCTGACCGGCCTGCAGCCGAACACCCGCTATTACTTCACCGTAGGTGCCAGTGCAACCCGCCGCTTCGATAAGATCAGCAGCACCATGACGGCACCGGAACAGGGCACAGCATTCCGTATCTATAGCATCAGCGATATACACGGCAACTCGTGCAACAACTGGTCCAACATGCAGGATTTCATCTGTAATCTCAACTGCAACATCGCCCTCATGAACGGCGACTTTGTCAGCAGTAAGGGTGATGACCGTAATTGGAACAACTATTATTTCAGTCCGGGTCAGAAGTTCTTAAGCCAAGTACCTTGTATGTCTTCATCCGGTAACCATGAGACAGGTGATCCGTTCACCTTCCGCTGGTCTTCGTTCTATGACTATTTCCACCAGTTCCCGCACGAGGGTACCTCCGAAGGCGACACCATCGACCCGCGCTGCGAAGCGTACTTCCATTTCGTTTATGGCAACATGGATGTCATTATGCTCAACCTCAACGGCGATCCTTCATCTCCTGAATTCTTGCTGGGTAGTCGTCAATATGCTTGGGCAGACTCAATCCTCGGCACCTGCACGCGGCCGTGGATCATCATATGCCATCACGTAGGTGTGCACACTACCGGTTATCACGGTCAGTGGGCCGACGAACCGCGACAAATGGGTGCGCTGTTCGAGAAACATGCCGCATTGGGCAAGCGTATCATCTCCCTCTCCGGCGATGACCACTCGTTCGAGCACCTTTATAAGGACGGCGTGCACTATGTGCGCCCGGGCTGCGGACGAAACGCCAACTACAGCCAGCAGAAGCAACTCAAGGACTTCCAGTACTCGATGTTCTACAAGCAGATCTCCTGCTTCTCGACCTTCGACATGTCTGCCGATGCATCGCAGATTGCCCTCACAGCCTACGACTCGGTGGGGAACATCTTCTACACCTACACATTCCTGCACGACGGCGAGGTCATCAATCCTTCGGTCAACTTCACCGTACCCTCGAAGAAAGTGAACGTAGAGGACTCCATCATGCTCCGTTGGTTCACGTTCGATCCTAAGGGTGACGCCAAGGTCTCGTTCTACTACTCGCAGACTGCCGGTGCAACCAGTATAGAAGGTATGAAGCCTATCGTGACCAATCTATCGGGCAAGGAGGAAAAATTCATGTGGCATACGCGCGACATCTTCCCGAAAGGCGACTATTATATCTATGCCGTCATTACCTCCGGTGGTCAGAGTTTCATGGGAGGTAACACAGCCGAGGTCACGCTGCTCGAAGACACGACCCCGCCACCTGCACCGACGGCTATGGACGGATACAAAGCCAACGGTCAGTACTATCTTACTTGGCGTAACCCGACGCATCTGGTGCATCTGGACAACCTGCTAACTGACTTCAGCGACGGTGTAGCACCGATGGAAGCGGTAGGCGAAGACGGAGCCACGATGGCTCTCAGTGTGGCGGACGGTGCGCTCCAATGCAACTACGCCATCACCACCGCGTGGGCTACTGCCTCAGCGGACTATGTGTTCGCGGCCGCCACGGATATGCATCAGACGCCTATTCTCTCCTTTCGTCTCAAAGGTAACGGTACGAACACCGACCTGCGTATCGTGTGCAAGAATATGTCCGCCGGTCACGAGGACTGGTGGTACACCGAGAGCGTCAACCTCTCCAAAAACGAATGGAAACAAGTGACGCTGGACATGAGCAGTCTGCTGGCGTTCGACTGGTACGGCAACACCGACGAGCGCAACCAGATGGAAGGTGTAGTACGTATCTCCTTCGGCGTCTCGACAGGCGATGCCGTAGCCGGTACGTTCTACCTAGATGACCTGCATCTGAGCGGCGACATCTATCCTGCGCCGGACTATGCGCAGACAGTCATCGTTCGTAAGGAGAACGCTTTTCCGACCTCACCGGCTGACGGCACGGAGATCTATCGCGGCACGGCAGAGACCTGCCCGGATCCAACGGCCATAGTGGACGAGGTCTATTACTACGCCGCCTTTGCCGCCGATGACCAAAACAACTGGTCGGCACCCGAAACAGGAGCGCAGTGGAAATCAGAGAACGTCATCGACCGAACCGGTCTGGATAACATAGAACAGACGGCTGAGGTGCAGAAATTCCTGCTGAATGGCCACCTGTATATCCGTAACGCATCCGGTATATATACCCTGCTTGGACATAGATTCAATCCATATGATTGCAAATAATTAAAAATAAACAATATGAGCACAAAACAATCCAAATCACTGACCGTGATTACCATCATCGCAATGATGTTTCTGTATGCGATGATCTCTTTCGTAACGAACCTTGCAGCACCTGTCGGCAAGATCTGGGGAGCCTCGTTTGATGACCCTGCGCAAGCTGAGCGCATGGGTATGTTAGGAAACCTCTTTAACTTCTTGGCCTACCTCGTGATGGGTATTCCGGCAGGAAACATCTTATCCAAATACGGCTACAAGAAAACCGCTCTGGCGGCAATCGTCTTGGGTCTTGCTGGTATATGCGTACAATGGCTGAGCGGTGTAGCGGACAGTTTCATGGTGTACCTCTTCGGTGCACTGATTTGCGGTTTCTGCGTATGCATGCTCAACACCGTTACCAATCCGATGCTTAACCTTCTCGGTGGCGGAGGTAACCGTGGTAACCAGTTGAACATGATTGGCGGAACACTTAACTCGCTCTCCGGTTCGTTAACCCCTATGCTGGTCGGAGCGATCATCGGTGAGAGCCTGGCCGGTAAAACCATCGCGGACGTCAACGTGGTACTGTATATCGCCATGGCGGTGTTTGCCTTCATCTTCCTGGTGCTCTTAATCACGCCTATTGCTGAGCCTGCAGGTGCCGGACAGCAGGTGACCTACGAGCGTACCCCGTGGGCATTCCGTCATTTCACACTTGGCGTGATAGCCATCTTCTTCTACGTCGGTGTAGAGGTAGGTATTCCTGCTACGCTCATCAGTTATCTCAAGCCGACAGCCGGTTTTGCCGCTGCAGGGTTCGTAGCCGGTCTGTACTGGCTGCTGATGCTCGTGGGACGTACCATCGGTTCGTTCATCGGCGGAAAGGTCAGCAGTAAGACCATGGTGACCTGTGTCGCTTCGGTGGCTATCCTCTTGATGGCTGGTGCCATGGTAATGGGTGACTCTATCACCGTTGCCATGCCGACCAACTGGGCCTTCGAGATGGCGCAGATGCCGATAGCTGCGTTGCTCATTATGCTGTGCGGTCTGTGCACCTCTGTCATGTGGACCTCCATCTTCAACATGGCCACTGAGGGACTCGGCAAATATACCGCCAAAGCGTCCGGTATCTTTATGATGATGGTTGTCGGTGGTGGTGTCGTTCCGTATATTCAGAGCGTTGTAGCCGCACATAACTGCCTCATCAGTTATATCGTGCCGATCCTCGGCGTCGCTTATATCTTATGGTACGCTCTGATGGGAAGCAAGAACGTGAATACGGACATCAAGATTGATTAAACTCCCATGAAAGAGATTCTCAGTCATTTTGCGATTCCCAATGAGGTCGCAGAACCGCAACCGCTCCGTATCGGTTTTATCAACGACTCCTTTGTCGTGCCGGCCAAGCGCGTCGGAGAGACGTCTTATTGTTTGCAGCGCATCAACCATCGCGTGTTCACCAATGTGGACGGGCTGATGAATAACATCCGGTTGGTCACCGATCATATTCGCGAGAAACTGATTGCTGCCGGAGAGACCGACATAGAGCGTAAGGTCTTACGCCTCATCCCCACCAAAGACGGTAAGTTATACTTCCGCTCTCCGGCCGGCTACTACTGGCGTCTCTATGTGCTCGTAGAACCCGCCACCTCGCAAGAGAAAGTGACTCCCGCTTCCGCAGAACTGACCGGACAGGCGTTCGGACGATTCCAGTGCCAATTGGCTGATCTACCCTTCGATGCACTCTGCGAGTCTATCCCGAATTTCCATAACATGGAGTTCCGTTTGCAGCAGTTAGACGAAGCGCTCTCCGCCGATATTGCCGGCCGTAAGGCTGCTTGCAAAGACATCATCGCCGCGATTGACAAACGTCGTGAGATGATGTGCTTGGCGGAGCGGCTGTTCCGCGAAGGCAAACTGCAGAAGCACATCAACCACTGCGACACCAAGGTCAACAACGTCCTCTTTGACGAGAAAGGGCGACCGATATGTATCGTGGATCTGGACACTGTCATGCCCGGATTTGTGTTCAGCGACTTCGGTGATTTCATGCGTACTGCCGCCAACACAGGTCTGGAGGATGACCCGAACTTAGATAATATCCATGTGGACCTGGAAATCTTCGAGGCCTACACCCGCGGTTACCTCAAAGAGGCTACGTTCCTCACGCCGCTGGAGAAAGAGATGCTACCTTACGGATGCCGTCTGCTCAGTTACATGCAGACCGTACGATTCTTCACCGACTGGCTCAACGGTGACACCTACTATAAGATCCAATATCCCGAGCACAACCTCGTTCGCACCCGTGCACAACTGCGCCTCGTCGAAGAGCAGGAGAAATCCCGCGAAGCGATGGAAACCATCATTAAGAAACTGTCATGAAACTCTTAATTGATCAAGTCAATTGGCCGGACGCCTTCCCTGAGAAACCGGAAGCGAGTGTCGAGGTAACCAACGATCACGAATACTTGTATCTCCACTATCGCGTCCAAGGCGAACAACTCCGCGCGGTAACGACTGAAGACCAGGGACCGGTTTGGGAGGACTCCTGCGTGGAGTTCTTCTGCCAAGTACCGGGAGAGCGCCATTACTACAATTTTGAGACCAACTGTATCGGTGCCATGGTAGCCTCGCGCCGCCGCGGCAGAGCCGAAGACGTACAACCTCTTCTAAAGGAAGAAATGGCGCTTATTCGCCGCCAATGTACCTTCCCGCGGGAGGCGTTCGAAGAGAAAGACGGACTGTGGTCTTGGGAGGTAGAACTCGCCATTCCGCTGCGTCTCATCTTCCGGAACCAAGCACCCGTTTTTCCGCAAAAACTTCGTGCTAATTTCTATAAGTGCGCAGACAAAACACACAAACCGCATTTTGTTAGTTGGCAACCGATTAATCTGCCCAAACCGGACTTCCACTGCCCGCAATTCTTCCAAGAAATCATACTTTCTTAAGAAAAATTGCAAAAAAATGCAGAAAAATTTGGTCATGTAAAAAAAAAGCAGTAATTTTGCACGCTTTTTTGTCGAGTGTGCTTGCACACGAGAAAAATCGCAATTGAGATTTTTTTGCGGATTAGGCTCGTATAAGTGTCGTTTCGCATAACGACCGCCGCACCGCCCTAACATTTAACAAACGTATTTAAATGTACGCAATTGTAGAAATGAAAGGCCAGCAGTTTAAGGTAGAAGCTGGCAAGAAACTGTTCATCAATCGCATGAACGAGCTCGAGAAAGGCGCAACCGTTGAGTTTGAAAACGTTCTGCTCCTTGACAACGAGGGTAAAGTAAAAGTTGGTGCACCGTATGTAAAGGGTGCAAAAGTAGTTTGCGAAGTACTCGACAACGAGTGCCGTGGCGACAAAATCTTGGTTTTCCACAAGAAACGTCGTAAAGGTTATCGTAAACTCAACGGTCATCGTCAAGACCTGACCAACGTAGTAGTTAAAGAAATTGTTATTGCTTAAAAGAAAGGACAACCAGTATGGCTCACAAGAAAGGTGTCGGTAGTTCTAAGAACGGCCGTGAATCAGAAAGCAAAC
>CACXPH010000006.1 GCA_902769535.1 uncultured Bacteroidales bacterium | reverse complement strand
AAAGCCTGTGCGTGTACGATGGTAGGCTTTGCCATCCCTCGAGGCATACCAATCCGGCGTGATAGAACCGTCTTTTCGTCGGCCTTGATAGACCAAGAAGGAGTCACCCTCTTCGGGAAATAAGCGGAATACGCCTGTGCAACCGGGTTCCGGTTCGAAATGCGGGAATGTAGGAAGTTTAGATGACATAGCTCACGGGGATTTGGTAGCCAAAGAATATGGCAGCGATTAGACATACTACGGCGATAATCGCCAAGACAATTACATGCTGATAGCACGTCCACCCGACAGGGTATTTGTCACGCTTCAACTCCCAAAATCCGTAAACGGATAGCGCTCCCAAGATGAGGAAGCAGGTGATACACACCGAAAATAAAATTATATAAATCATTTGACCGCCAGTCCGGAGGGAATAGAGCGCCTCAACGCGAGGTGTCTTGGACCGAATTGGCGGTGCAAAGGTAGGGGTTTAGAAAGGGAAAGGTCGGTAAAATTTACATGAACTGATCAGGGAGGTATATAATGCTCGTAATTGTATTGCGTTTTAGGAGAAATACAGCAAATTTCTGCTGCTTTTTTCTTCATGCCATAGCAATGAAGGGTGTTGAGATGGTTGGTTACAGCACCGCATAAATTGCGGCTTAATGAGGGTAAATCACAGAGCACATTTTCGGCACATTGCGGGTGCTCATTTCGGAACTGCGACAGACGTTTTTCGGCAAATTCCAGCAGTTCTTCATCGAGGTTAAGGCACACCTTAACCCTTTTCTCTTGGTTTAGAACCATACGATTAGATATTAAATTAAACAAAAAAAAAGACACCATCATAGATGATGTCTTATGATGCCGAATGACATTCGGCGTAATTGACAAAATATTGATTTATGCGATGTTGGCTATCTCTTCGGCCATTTTGTTCATCTGCACGCATCTATCGCGGCTGATGCGGGTTATTTTGGGGTCGTATTCCCACGGAGAGAGGATGAGAACTTGTTTGCGTGCAACAGCATCAAAGAGGCTGCCTTTGGGTTTGTAGTAATCACGGAAGCCGTTGTCGGCGATGTAGATGAATGGCAGTCCTTCTTTAAGAAGGACCTCCATCACGGATTGTTCGTACTCGGAGATAAAAGGAGAGACCATGACGGTGCCTTGGCGTGCAGCGAGAACGCAACGGTTCATATAATCGCGCAAGCGCTTGTCGTCGCCATGTGCTGCCTCATCCATCATCGTGCGACGCACATGGACAGGCATATAGTGTGAACGCTGGAGTAAGTCGGCATAGCCGACACCTTTGTAAATGCGGCCGGCTATTTCGATGTTATCCTGTACCCAAAATAAGTCCGGCATGAGACGCTTTGTGGCGAGGCGCTGGGGGTTCAACTGCACATAGCGAATCATAGTCTTCAATTGTCCTCGTCTTGACATGGGGCGAACAAAGGGACGTTCCGTGAAAATAGAGGAACTTCGTGTGTTTCCCCCTTCGTTCGTTAACCCCGAATTAAATTCGGGACTAATTGACGAAGGAAATGCTCTGCTCTGTTTCTTCGCACCTTGCCAGAATCCGCGTACGACCATATTGAAAGTTGTCTTCAACGGTTTTGTTACATGGATGATAGCATGCAAATGATCCGGCATGAGGCAATATTGGAGAATGCGCGTCTCGGGGTAGAAGTTATGAAGATGGGTTAACTCATCCACCAGAGCATTCCCGAGTTCTGTGCGTTGCACCCATGCCTGTTTCGGATCTTTGTTGGGGATGATGAGTTCTCCTAACAAGGGCTCGCGAGAGGGAACGGTCAACGTCACATGGTAGATACCGATGCCTTTCCATGCCAAACCGGGCTCTTGCCAATGCCATATGTCATGATCGTTAGGCATAGGTTGTTATAGATCTAGCTATAAATAAAAATACGAGAATGAGAATCTTTTTCATGATACTATATGTTTAACCTTTGCGGGGGCAAAGGTACAACATTTTTGCGAGATACGCAAGAGAAAAACGAAAAAAACGCGCAACTAACGTTAGGAGCACGGAACAAAATGGCGAATATATTTGCACATGTCAAAAAAAAGCAGTAATTTTGCCGGCGCAAAATTGAAAACAAACACAGAAGATGTATCCACAACAGGTAATTGATGCGTTGAGGCATGTGCGGTACCCGGGAACGGGAAAGGATCTGATAGAGAGCGGAATGCTCGAGGACGATATACGCATCTCAGGTTATGAGGTGTCGTTCTCGCTGATATTCCAGAAAGAGAATGACCCGTTCCAGAAGTCGGTGGTGAAGGCTGCGGAAGTGGCTCTTCAGACGTATATCGATCCGAATGTGGCCGCGAAGATTCATATAAAGAAGCCTACCCCCGCCCCCTCCATGAAAGGAGGGGAGAGTAAAATCCACGCCAAGCATATTATCGCCATTCACAGCGGAAAAGGCGGAGTCGGTAAATCGACCGTAACGGCAAACCTGGCGGTAGCATTGGCACAACAGGGATACCGCGTAGGCCTATTGGACGCGGATATTCACGGTCCGTCAATGCCGAAGATGTTTCATACGGAAGACTGTCGACCGGTGTCGGTGGAAGAAGACGGACGGACGCTGATCGAGCCCATCGAGCAGTATGGGGTTAAGATGCTGTCCATCGGATTCTTCGTCAATCCGGAAAGTGCCGTTATCTGGCGCGGAGGAATGGCATCGAATGCGATTAAGCAATTGATCGAAGACGCACACTGGGGTGAGTTGGATTATTTCTTGATTGACCTGCCTCCCGGAACGAGCGATATTCACCTGACGCTGATCTCGGAATTGCAGTTGACGGGCGTCATTGTAGTAACTACTCCGCAACCGGTGGCATTAGTCGATGCACGGAAGGGTGTGGAGATGTTCCGAAACGAGAAGGTGAATGTAAAAATCCTCGGTTTCATCGAGAATATGGCGTGGTTCACACCGGCGGAATTGCCGAATAACAAGTACTACATTTTCGGCAAAGACGGAGGTAAAAAACTGGCGGAAGAATTAGATATACCGTTGCTCGGTCAGATACCGCTCGTGCAGTCCATCCGCGAGGGTGGCGATGAGGGTACTCCGATTGTGCTGCAAGCAGGGCACCCTGCATCTATCGCATTTGCGGAAATCGCCAAAGCGATAGATGATTGATGATTTATGATTTATAATTGATGATTTAGAAGTGTCAAGAACTGCCGAACTCGGCACCGCGCCGATACATAAATTGCTATTCCGATATGCGATGCCGGCCATCATAGCGATGACCGCAACCTCGATGTATAATATCGTGGATAGTATCTATATCGGTCACGGATGCGGAGCGTTGGCGTTAGGTGCGTTGACGGTAGCTAAACCGTTCATGGACATCTGCGCTGCCTTCGGCAGTCTGGTAGGAGTCGGTGCTTCGTCGTTGCTGGCGATATATTTAGGAGAGAAAGATTACGACCGTGCCAACCGCGTGTTAGGTAACGTGATCGTGATGAATATCATCCTGTCTGCCATCGTGATGGCGGTGGGTCTGATCTGGCTTGACCCGATCCTGCTGGCTTTCGGCGCGAGCGAAGACACCTTGGGCTTTGCCCATGACTACATGGAGATCATCCTGTACGGAAACATCCTGACGCATATCTATTTCGGTTTGAATGCCATGCTTCGTTCCGCCGGTCACCCGCGATTCTCGATGACGGCTACGATCGTGGCGGTGGTGGTGAATATCATCTTAGATCCGCTGTTCATTTTCGGCATGGAGATGGGTGTAAGGGGCGCTGCTTTGGCGACGGTTATCAGTCAAGCTGTCGCCGTTGTTTGGCAGTTCACCAAATTCATGGACAAGAACGAATTAGTTCGATTTCATCGGGGAATTTGGCGCCTTAACAAGCACATCACGAGCCGTGCTTTAGCCATCGGTATGTCGCCGTTTTTGTACAATATCGCGCATTGTTTTGTAGTGATCATCATCAATAACCAATTGAAGCATTTCGGAGGAGACTTGGCGATCGCATCGTACGGTGTGATCAACCGATTGACGTTCGTTTTTGCGATGATGGTGATGGGTCTGAACCAGGGCATGCAACCGATCGCGGGCTATAACTACGGCGCCAAGCAGTTCGACCGCGTGCTGAAGGTTTTCTACACCACTTGCGCCTATGCGACGGGGGTCATGGGTATCGTGTTCCTGTTAGGCGAGTGTTGTCCGGAGGTCGTAACGAAGATGTTCACGCATGATCCGATGCTGATTGACCTGACGATCAAGCCGATGCGTATCATCTGCAGCACGATGCTCATCATCGGATTCCAGATGGTGACGGGTAACCTGTTCACCTCTATCGGCAAAGCCGGCAAGGCTATATTCCTGAGTCTGACACGCCAAGTGCTGTACCTCATTCCTTTAGCGTTGTTACTGCCCTTAGCCTTCGCGGATCCGCTGGATGGCGTATGGTGGTCTATTCCGGTCAGCGACACCCTTTCAGCCTTCACGGCTGTTATTGTACTGCTTTCTGCTCGCAAAAGTCTGCAGGAATAGTAAATTGTAGTACTTTCGGACTCCGCCTTGACGGAATTGTAGTAATTTCGAGGGCACCGACACGGCTTTGCCGTCCCACCTCGAAATTCCGTTCGCTTAACTGAGCGAACGCCAATTTTTTATGCCAAAAATTACGCTTGTGCACGCACAGACTGCATTTTTATGCATAAAAACTTGCACATTCCATTTTTTTGTAGTAATTTTGTGCCCAAATTGCGCTCACATGCGCGAGCAATAAGATTAAAATGAAGCAAGAAACCCTTCTAGGCGGAAGCCGCTCTTCCCAATCCGATGGGAAGACGCTCCGGGCAAAATCGGATTTTATTATTGAGGTCAACCACGTCTCCAAGCAGTTTGAAGACGGTAAGTTTGCGTTGAATGACGTAAGCCTTCAGGTGAAGAAAGGCGAGTTCGTCACCATCTTAGGTCCTTCGGGCTGCGGTAAGACAACCTTACTGCGATGTATCGCAGGTTTTCAGGTCGCTTCTTCGGGTGTTATCCTGCTGAAAGGTGAGGATGTAACGAAGACCCCGCCGTATAAACGTCCTGTGAATACCGTATTCCAGAAATACGCCTTATTCCCCCATTTGAATGTATTCCATAATGTCGCTTTCGGTCTTAAGTTGAAGAAAGAGGATCCGGAAACGATCAAGAAGAAAGTGCGTCAGGCGCTGAAGATGGCGAACCTGACGGGCTATGAGGAGCGTAAAGTAGATACGCTTAGTGGTGGTCAGCAGCAACGTGTTGCTATCGCGCGCGCTATTGTGAACAAGCCGGAAGTACTGCTGCTCGACGAACCACTGAGTGCGTTGGACCTCAAGATGAGGCACGATATGCAGATCGAGTTGAAGGAGTTGCACGAGAAACTCGGTATCACGTTTATCTACGTCACGCACGATCAGGAAGAGGCGCTGACGCTGAGCGACCGCGTGGTGGTAATGAGCGAAGGTAAGATCCAGCAGATCGGTACTCCAACGGATATTTACAACGAGCCGCAAAACTGCTTTGTGGCCGATTTCATCGGAGAAAGTAACATCTTAAGCGGAACCATGATTCGCGACAAACGCGTAGAGTTCTGCGGCCAGGAGTTCGACTGTATCGATACCGGTTTTGGCGAGAACAACCCGGTGGATGTGGTCATTCGTCCGGAGGATATCTATATTTGGGCGGTGCCCAAAAAGAATGATGGAATGAGCGCGACTTCGTCGCTCAATGATGAAATGATGAACCATCCGGAGGATGATCCGGAGGATCGCGTGCCGAAGGGGAAATTCACCAAATGGTACGGCGAGGTGCAGAGTTGTATCTTCAAAGGTGTGCACTATGAGATGCGTGTGTTGACGCCGGATAACTATGAGTTCCTCATCCAGGACTACCATGAGTACTTGCCGGGCACGGAAGTAGGTATGCTGGTTCGGCCGGAGGATATCCAGATTATGAAGAAAGAGCACTATATCTACAACTATTTCGAAGGCGAAGTGCTGAAGAACGGTAAGGTATGGTTCCTGGATGCCGAGTGGGAAGTGGATGAGAAGCAGTTAGAGGGCTTTGAGGTCGGTGACAAGGTACAAGTGCGCGTGAAGTTCCGCGATATTGACCTGCAGGACTATGAGGAAGAAGGTACGTTGAGCGGTGAGGTGCATTTCATCTTGTTCAAGGGTAACCACTACCACCTGACCATCCGTACGGACGAAGGGAACGACCTGTATGTGAACACGAATGACGTTTGGGACGACGGCGATAGGGTTGGAATTATTATCCCGAAGAAGAAGATTCTTCTGGATAAAATTCCTAATTTATGATTGCAAATTTGAGATTTTAGATTTGAGATGAGTAAACTCATACAAATATTCTCTTCGCGACGGACGTGGGCATGGCCGTATGTGCTGTTCATGGCGCTGTTTGTGATACTACCGCTGATCTTGGTGGGCGTGTATGCGTTCACGGATATCAACGGCCAGTTCACGGTGCGTAATTTCGCGAAGTTCTTCACGCATAGCGAAGCTATCCAGACCTTCCTATATTCGGTAATGATCGCGGTGTTCAACACGGTTATCTGTCTGTTGATCGGTTATCCGGCGGCATATATCATGGCGCAGGAAGATTTCAAGACACCGAAAGTGATGGCGATGTTGTTCATTCTGCCGATGTGGATCAACTTCCTGCTGCGCACGGTAGCCACGGTAGAGTTGTTTAACATGTGCGGTCTGCCGTTAGGTGAAGGCGCGTTGCTTTTCGGTCTGTGCTACGACTATCTGCCGTTCATGATCTACCCGATCTATAACACGCTCCAGAAGATGGATAACTCGCTGGTAGAAGCGGCTCAGGACTTAGGCGCGAACCGGTGGCAGAGTTTCTGGAAGATCATCGTGCCGCTGAGTATGCCGGGCGTGTACAGCGGTATCGTGATGGTGTTCATGCCGACTGTCTCGACCTTCGCTATTGCCGAGTTATTGACGCATAACAACATTAAGTTGTTCGGTAGTCTCATTCAGGATTATATCACCACGACTGACCTGCTCAACTACGGCGCAGTACTGTCGCTCGTATTATTAATCATCATCGGTCTGACGTCGTTCTTCGGCGACCATGACAGCAAGGATGGCGAAGCCATCGTTTAAAGGGGAAAGGTGAAAGATGAAAGGTGAAGGTTTATATAAATTCGGGATTACGGGATTACGTAACTACGTAATCACGACCCTCTTGCTGTGCAGCGCTGCTCTTTCGGCGCAGTCGAACCTGACGTATGAACTGAAGGTAGGCTCGACGGGAGAGGTGAAGGTGCTGCAGGAGTTCCCGGAGAGCTACGCGGGGGAGAAGATCAATATAACGGTTACGGGTTACCGGTTACCGGTTACGGGGTTAGACTCATTGGATTTTGCGTTCACGGATGTACCGGTAGCGGGGATAGCAGCATGGGGAGACAGTGTATATAGTTTTACCGATGAAATCGGCACTTTTTGGACTGTTTGGCAGAACAAGAAGGAGATCAAGAACCGTGCGCAGCGCGTGAAAGTGAGCAACGCCTACAAGACTTTTACGGACTACATAGTCAGCCACACCGCCGCACAAAAACGCAGCCGTGGTTGGATCTGGTGGGTGTTCGCAGGCTTGTTGTTCGTAGGCACCGCCATTTATGGCGGATATCTCTTCTATAGCCGACGCAAGGAGAAGCGCCTCAGCTCGGTAGAACAAGAGACACTCCGCCGTAAACGCATGGGGTTGCGTCGTCATTACGGTTCGCAGTTGTACCTATGGTTATTGCTGCTGGTTCTCTACGCACCGATTGCGCTGATTGCCGTATTCTCGTTCACGAAGAGTAAGATCCTCGGTAACTGGACAGGTTTCTCGATGGACTTGTATGTGAACCTGTTCACCGGCAAGGCCGATGCGGGTCTGAACAGTGCTATCATGTACACGGTGATTATTGCCTTGATAGCTGCCGTCTGCTCGACGATACTCGGAACACTGGCCGCAATCGGTATCTACAACATGCGTGCAAGGCATCGCAAGATGGTTAGTTTCTTGAACTCCGTGCCGATGATTAACCCGGATATCATCACGGGTATCTCGCTGTTCCTGCTATTCGTAGCGATGGGAGTGAGTCAAGGACTAGCGACCGTTTGTATCGCGCATGTGGTATTCTGTACGCCGTATGTGGTGCTGAGTGTGTTGCCGCGACTGAGCAGGATGAATCCGAACACATACGAGGCGGCGCTGGACTTAGGTGCCACGCCTGCGCAGGCCTTGCGCATGGTAATGCTGCCGGAGTTATGGCCGGGTATGCTGAGCGGGTTTATCTTGGCGCTGACTTTGTCCGTAGATGATTTCGGTGTGACGTTCTTTACGAAGGGTAGCGGCGGACTGGAGACGCTGAGTACGTTCATCTATTCGGACGCACGCAAAGGCGGATTGACGCCGGAGTTACGTCCGTTGTTTACGATCATATTAATCGTAATGTTAGCTGTGCTTATATATATCAATTTCCGTAATAAAAAAGAAGAAAAATGAAAAAGATTCTTGTTTCAGTACTGGCTATTGCCGCTATCGTGCTGAGTTCCTGCGGCCGTGTGGACCGCGCACATCAACTGAAAGTGCTCAACTGGGCTGACTACATCAACGAGGATGTTAAGGAGAACTTCGAGCAATGGTACTTCGAGCAGACGGGTGAGAAAGTGCAACTCGTCTATGAGACCTTCGACATCAACGAGACCGCGTTGACGAAGATCGAGGTGGGTCATGAGGATTATGACGTGTTCTGTCCGTCGGAGTACATCATCGAGCGCATGTTGAAGAAAGATCTGCTGCTGCCGATCCAGAAAGAGTTGATCGCGGACAGCATTTATTATTTCGACAACATCTCGCCGTTCGTAAAGGAGAAATTCCAGCAGATGGCACCGCGTCATGACGTGCAGGTGAGCGATTACACGGCCGGTTATATGTGGGGAACGACCGGATTCATCTATAATCCGCAGTTTGTTAACCGCGAGGACTTGCAGAGTTGGGCTGCTATTCTGGATCCGAAGTTCGAGAACAAGATCCTGATGAAAGACGCTTTCCGCGATGTATATTCGGTGCTGGTTCTCTACGCTTTCCGCGAGGAATTGGCTGCCGGTACGGTTACCCGCGACGAGTTGGTACGTGACATCACCCAAGCGCGTGTAGACGCCGTGAAGGAGATCTTACTGCAGGCCAAGAAGCAGATCTGCGGTTGGGAAGTCGATTTCGGTAAGGAAGAGATGACGAAAGGTAAGGCATGGCTCAACCTCAGTTGGTCGGGTGATGCGCAGTTCGCTATCGAAGAGGCAGCCGAGATGGGTGTGATGCTTGATTATATCGTTCCGCAGGAAGGATCGAACGTATGGTTCGACGGTTGGGTTATTCCGAAGTACGCAAAGAACGTGAAAGCCGCTACCTATTTCATCGACTATATGTGCAAGGCAGAGAACGCGTTGGCGAACATGGACGAGATCGGTTATGTATCTTGTGCCGGCGGTCCGAATGCAGCCGCTACAATGCTGGAGGAGATGAACGACGAAGAGGAGTGGCCGGAGACAGTGGACGCAAGTTATTTCTTCGGCGACGCACCGATAGAGGTAGAAGGCGAGATGCTGGATCCGCATATGTTGCACCTGAATCCGGTTTATTATGCCGACAAGAGTATCATCGACCGCTGCGCGCTCATGCATGACGCGGGTGACGCACAGGAGATGTTACTTGAGATGTGGAATGAGATTAAGTTAGCACGCTAACTTTTAGAGAAATTAAGAATTAAAAATTACGAATTAAAAATTAGAAAGTACGAATGAGAAAACTCATTTTAATTCTAATTTGTCTTGTGACGCTTGGTGTGAGTGCTCAGACAACGGAGATGGAGCAGCAGTTCAATGCTTTGTCCGAACGTTTTGACGGTAGGGACAAGCTCTTAGCGCGCGACCTGAAGACCTACCTGCAGCAGTATCCCTATACTACCTTCGCCGATGAAGTGAACTTCATGCAAGGCGTGCTGCTGGTGGAGAAAGGTCGATACAAACATGCGCTGAAACTGCTGGAACCGATTGATGTCGATGCACTGACGCGTCCGCATCAGTTGGATTATTCCTTCTATCGCGGGTATGCGTACTTGATGCAGCAGGAGTATCAACGGGCTTCTATCTATTTCCATTACCTGTCCAAGTCCTCCAACCGCTATACGGTACGCGGAGCGTATTACTATGCGTACTGTATGTACAAGTTAGAGAAATACGACAAAGCCTTACCGGCCTTGAAGCTGGTGGAGAACGAATCGAGTTACTCCAAGACTGTTCCCTACTACCTCGTTCAGATCGAGTATGCGATGGGCAAAAACGAGGAGGTAGAGGCACGTGCCAAGGCCTTGCTGCAAGAGCGACCGGACAACCTCAATAACGGTGAGTTACATCGTATCTTAGGTGAGATCTCCTATCAAAAGGAGGATTATACCGAGGCGGTGAACCATCTGAAGCAATATACGGCAGCAGCAGCCGAGCAGAAAGAGGAGATACTGCGCAACGACCTATATATGTTAGGTGCAGCGAACTACCGTTTGGGACAGTATGAAGAGGCAGTGAAGGCGCTCAAGCAGGTCAAGCAAGAGAAGGACACGATCTCGGAGGCAGCCTGTCTAACGATGGGAAATGCGTATGTGCAGTTAGGTCAACCGGAACAGGCTAAGTTGTCATACCAAGCCGCAGTGAGCATCGATATCACACCGGCGATCAAGGAGGAGGCGGCGTATAACTACGCGCTCTGTACCTATCAGAGTTCGAGTGCGTTAGGTGAGTCCGTTCGGGCGTTCAATGATTTCCTACGCGATTTCCCGGAATCCAAATACGAGGGTCGTATCTATCAGTTGTTGAGCGACGCCTTGATGCAGAGTAAGAACTATGCAGCCGCTATTGCCACGCTGGATTCGATCAACAACCCGAGTCCGAAGATGCGTCAGACCAAGCAGTATCTGCGCTACCAGTTAGGCGCGGATAACTTCCTGCAAGGCAAGATGCAGCAGTCGGTAGATTGGATGACGGAAGTGATCGCGCATAAGGATGAGTCGGATATCTACACGACAGAGGCGTACTACGTACGCGCAGAGGCGAACTACCGTCTGCGTAACTACAAGGCCTGCGAGCAGGATCTGACCAGTTTCTTCGGTCGTCCGGATGCCAAGCGCTCGGATAACTACCGCATTGCGCGGTATCTGCAGGGTTATACCTATTTCTCGCAGAACAAATACGACAAGGCACGTGAGGCGTTCTCCGTCTATATCGATGCCGCCTTGGCAACTGAGCCGACGTATGCCGATGCGCTGAACCGTATAGGTGATTGCTATTTCAATGCCCGTCAGTTCGCGCAGGCCATTACGTACTATTCGCAGGTGGCTAAGTTGCAGGCTTCGGGTGCGGACTATGCGTTGTTCCAAAAAGGCTACGCCTTGGGACTCCAGCATAAATACACGGATAAGATCAGCGTGCTGCGTGAGCTCGTGAAGCGCTATCCGAAGTCGGATTATGCGGACGACGCGGTGTATGAGATTGCGCGTGCGCAGTTACAGAAAGACGATGAGCGCGGAGCGATTGGTACGTATGAGCAGTTATTGGCTTCGTACCCGCACTCGACACTGGCACGTAAGGCGTCCCTCGAGCGCGCGATGCTCTATCGTAACTTAAGACAGAACCAAGAGGCTATTGCTGCTTACCGTCAGACGATCGAGAAATACCCGGCAACGGAAGAGGCTTATACGGCTTTGGATGCACTGCAGGCGCTGTATGTGGAGGCAGGTAATGTAGATGAATATCTGAAGTACACGAAGAACCTATCGAAGATCAACATGAACGTCACGACGGCAGAGGACTCGCTGCTCTATGCAGCAGCCGAGATGCAGTACATGCAGGCGGCTTATCAGAAAGCAACCGTCTCGCTGTCTAACTACCTGACGCAGTACTGCGCAGGCGGACGTTACTGCACGACTGCAAGGTATTACCTGGCTGATTCGTATTACCGTTTAGGTAAGAGTTCGGAGGCTTTGGCGCAGTATGTGATCCTCGCGGAGATGAATGCCAACCCATATCAGGAGGAGGCGGCTACCCGCGTAGCGGAGATCTGTTACGACAAGTCGGACTACTCGTGTGCGTTGGATGCGTTCTACCGCATGCATGCCTTGGCTTCCACGCGTGAGAACTTGACGGTGGCGCGTCTGGGTATCCTGCGTTGCAGCCAAGCGCTCGGTCGTCATCAGGCGGCTATTGACATCTCAGAGCAGATACTGAGTGATACACCGGTGGACGAAGAGACCCGTTTGGAAGCTCGTTACGGACGTGCGAAAGCGTATGTGGCACTCAAGCAATGGAGCAAAGCGCAAGCTGATCTCAAAGCGTTGTCCGCAGAGGTTCGTACAGCGCAGGGCGCAGAGGCGAAGTACCTGTTGGCGCAGAGTTATTACGAGCTGAAGGACTATGATGCGGCAGAGGCGCAAGTGATGGAGTTCACGCAGATGAACACCCAACAGCAGTACTGGTTGGCGCGTGCGTTGGTGCTGCTGAGTGATATCAACCGCGAGCGCGGAGAACTGTTCCAAGCGCGTCAGTACTTGCTCGTACTGCAGCAGAACTACATGATCAAAGGCGACGATATACCGTCGATCATTAACTCACGCTTAGCGACGCTGGATCAATTAGAACAACCGGAAGTAAAAGAGGAGGGAAATGAAGATGAAGACTAATAATATGGGTTATCGGTTATCGGTTATCGGTTATCGGTTACCGATTATGGGAATAGCGCTGCTCGTCTGCGCTACGCTTTTTGCGCAGCAGGACAGTGCGTTGAACCGTTCGGTAACGGTAGAGCGGGATTTTCAACCGGTTATTCAGGCAGCAGGTAAGGTTTCGACCAAGCCGGCTATTGTGGAAACGACGATAGAACCGGCGCCGGTGGAGTATTCGGACTACACGACGCATGTACAACCGGGTACGACTTTCCATCCCCTACTCTCACAACCGACGCGCTTTGAGGCGGGTCGCACGTACAACGGGTATGTACGCGGAGCGATTGGTCATCCGAACACCTTGTTCGATTTCGGATATCATCTGGACGACGGCAAGAAGTCCATCCTGGATGTGTATGCACACCATCATGCCGAGTGGGGTTTGGCTACACTCAGTAAGACCAAAGTAGGACTGGATTTCACGCATAATTTCTCGAATTGCGACCTCTATTTCGGTCTCAACGGCGGAAATATCTTCTACTATAAATACGGTCATTTCTACGACTATACGCAGACTTTCGGCTGTTGGGAGAAGAATGAGGTAGCGTATGCCAATCGTCCGGCAACACTTGGAGACAAAGACAAGACATCCTTATGGACGGCAGAGGCGTATCTGGGCGTGAAAGCGAATGCCAAGCAAGACGTGCAGTGGCAAGTGCAGACGGGCTATATGATCTTTGCCAAGCCGGATGCAGTAGCCGAGCACCAACTCCGCACGAAAGGCGGGTTTGACTGGAGGAGTTCAGACGAGCACCATGTAGGTACGAACATATATGTGCAGAATAACTTCCTGCAACTCGGTACGTTGGCAGCGGCTATTCCGGATTCGTTGTATAGCAACCGCCATAACTTCCGCATCGAGCCGTACTACGCGTATGAAGGAAAGCGCGTGCGCGTGCATGTAGGCGTAAACTTGGATCTGAATATCGGCAAAACGCCTCACAGTCCTTTGCTGAAAAAGGAGAATCTCAATTTTGCACCGTCGCCGCATATCAACCTCGAGGCACAGATTGCCAAACAATGGCTGACTATCTATGCGGACGTAACAGGCGAACTGGGCATGGGTACGCTGCAGCATTATATGGAGGAGAACCGCTACAGTCTCATCCACGCGGGCATTGTGCATCCGTGCGCATCGTACACGCCGGTAGATGCCGAACTGGGTTTCCATATCCGTCCGTACCGCGACCTGCTTATCGAGATTCACGGAGGCTATGCCTATATGTTAGATGAGGACTATATGATTGCTACGGTGGATACCAACGCAGTAGGTGTACACAGTCTGACGACGATGAAACGTCCGGTAGGTGAATTCATACACGAGCACACAGACTACCAGCGCGGTAAGATAGGCGGTCAACTCAATTATCACCTGCAGGATGTAGTGCGCATCAACCTGAATGGCGATTACTATTTCTGGAAAGGCAGTACGACGGTTTACGATCGCCCGAACTGGGAAGTAGATCTACGTGTGGACGGCAGAATCGATGAGCATTGGTCGTTGTATTCGGATAACTATTTCGCCGGCAAGCGTAATGCACTTTGTTCGGACGGAAACGAAGTGACGCTCAAGCCGATCATCGAACTCAATGCGGGTGTACAATACGAGATGGTTGTGGGTAAGAAGGTGAAGAGCGAAACGACGACGCTTCGTCCGGTACAGAAACCGAACTTAGCACTGTTCCTCCAGCTCAACAAC
The DNA here is from genome assembly GCA_902769535.1 of uncultured Bacteroidales bacterium. Classification (GTDB taxonomy): domain Bacteria; phylum Bacteroidota; class Bacteroidia; order Bacteroidales; family Paludibacteraceae; genus Colicola. The sequence goes on along the minus strand of CACXPH010000006.1, from coordinate 137,002 downwards.
TGGTTGCATTACAAGAACGAATATTTCTACGGTTACCGCAGCCAAGGTATCAATTTCCTGCTCGGTGCTACGTACCGATTCTAAGACGGACACTAGAATCCTATAGAATGAAAGACTCGCCTTAACGGCATAAAATGTATTGGCTTCGCTAATACAAAAGACTCGCCTTAACGGCATAAAATGTATTGGCTTCGCTAATACAAAAGACTCGCCTTAACGGGCGAGTTTTTCGTATTCTACAGCGGCCATCAAAAAAGGACCCAATACTTTTCCTTCGGTGTTATCCTGAATAGGAACGTCCTTACCGATGAGGTAATAGGCGGCTGTGCCGTTACGGTCTTTGCTTAGTCCGGCAGACTGGCAACTGGAAGTAATGGTAAGAGCCTCTCCCCAGCCCTCCCCTGAAAGGGAGGGAGTATTTTTCACAAACGTACGCAAGATTCCTTCGTAGCCTTTCTTGCCGGCTTCGGTATGACGGATGAGGCCGAGGCGTGAACCTTTGAGTAACGCAGCTGTGATCAGGCAAGAGGCCGAAGACTCGAGGTAGTTACACTGCGTACCGCCTTCGGCAACATTGGTGTATTTAGCTGAACCGGTATCGTCTATTCCCTGCGTAGCGCATTTCTCGGAACCGTATTGGAGCAACTGATACCAACAGCCGGTCTGAGGATCCTGACGCGCTACGAGGCCGTCTGCGAGCAGGGTCAGGTAATCGCGTAAGGTATCGAAATGTTGCGCAGAAGGCAGTGGGTCTCCCGCCATGCGCTCGCCGCTCTGCTCTAAGCTAATCAGATACGCTTCCAGCACATCGACCAACGCCAGCATATACCATCCTGCAGCCCGCCCCCAATACTCTTCGGAGTGATAGATGGTCGAATCGAGCGCACAAGGATAGAGATGCCCGGCATCATAGATGGCTTTCGCATTTTGATTGGTAGTAACGTCGGTGAACAGGACGTGGTAAAGTAGCTGCTGCTCTTCATCCCAGAGATAAGGCCATGAGACCTCGAACTGGTCATAGACATCATTCCATCCGAGAGACGTTCCTTCGCACGCGCCGGCCACTAAGAGTTGCGCCAAGAGCGCCTGCCCCATGTACGCGCCGTCACACCACATCTGCCCCCAATAACTCTGCGCAGGGTTGTCCGTGGCCTTATGCATCCATCCGCCTGCTGCACCTCCACCTGCGATGGTATAGAGGCGTTTATGTTCGTCGAGACCTTTGGCTCCGCGCTTCATCTGCTCCATGAAATAGGCGGCATGGTCGGCGTTCTCAAAACGTCCGCCGGGTTTGGCTCCATTATAGAGACCGATGAACACTTTGGTGCAATTCAAATCATCCAGGATACCACCTTGATTGGTTGCCGTCTGCTGCAAAGCCCATGTACAGAGGCCTTTGTACCAAGCATCCGCCCACGCGGAATCTTGATAGTATTCCCACACATCCAAAATACCTTTGGCTACGACGCCCGGTACGTAATCCCAACTCGCTTGCACGGCAGGTTCGGTGATGCCGTTCGTACTGTTGGCATTGGCAAAACCGACTTGATTGTCCTTATTATACCACGCACTCATGCGCGCGTTAATCATCTCACGGGAATAGCACACGGTGCTTTTAGAAGGTTTGGCACCCTCTTTTTGCACCGTGCAACTTGCCATCCAAATGGCTAAAACCAATATACAGAACCTAAGGTTATACATAGGTCAAACATACGATAAACATACGATCACCCTATCGAACCATCATGCGGTGTGCGGAGCGTTCTTCGTCCGTTTGGAGGACGAGCAGGTAATAGCCTGCTATGCCCGGCGCGGTGATGGCAGAGTCGTTGTAGTCCTCGCGCGAGAAGCAACGGCCGAGCATGTCGTACCAGTATGCCACACCCTTGCCCTTCATCGGAATCTGCGAGGTGAGGTTCACGAGCGTCGGCACATCGACTATATCCGACGGTACTTCTACCGGAATGAACGGACAGGTGAAGAGTTTGACTCCGTCTCTACGGACGAGCAACGCAGTATACTCCTGACCGAACTGCAGTTTATTGCCTGCTCCTGCATAGTAGTTAAAGTCCGTTGCGCCGCTGATCGGTTTATCGTCGAGGTACCATTGTACGGAATCGAAGGTGAAACCGCCGTTATAATCCGCATTACGGATAGCCAGCACGTCATTCCAACGCTGGGTAATGACTACATTGCTATAGCGGATATCGAACGGCCGCTTTTCGGTACGGATACCGCAGCAGAATTGATGGAAGCGCATGGTAGCGGTATAATGACCCGGCAGAATATCTGCAGGATACGGAATGAGTACGCTGGTCACGCTCGGATCATAGATGGTAGTATCGCGCAATTCCGGTGTATTGAAGCGGATCTGCAAGCTATCGTACTGTCCAACCGTCACATCATACGGGATGAGGAACGACAAGCCATCTGCACACGCATACGCGAGAGCATCTACATCGACATCAATACGCTCATTGACGGTTAGCGTGACATACACCACACTATCGCATCCGTTAACAGTCTTGAGAATGAACGGCCTATTGGTCATCGGCTCATTGAACGTCAGACCGTCAATCATAATGCTGCTATCCGAGCAGATCGAGTCATGGCGATAGATGTCGTCCGGACGCTCAAAGACCTCCAAATACAAGGTAGAAACAGAGTCACAACCGGCAAAGTTAGGATAGATTCCTACGAAGACGGTATCCTTGTCAAACCACTGCCCGCCAAACTGAACAGGATCGCTGTAGCAGGTGGATATATGGAACTCCGTATTCTTCGGTACGATATTCGGTACCACAATCGTATCTACGCGCGAACTATCGCAGGCGTTATTCTCGCCGATATAGCAGATATAGTTCACCACGATGGTATCGCCGCCTTCCGGACAAGTATAAACCGGATTCCAGTTGTACGATTCGGTTGTCGTATGGTCGGAGAGGCGCGTGAAATACCAATGGCAATCCTGCACAGACTCATGCGTATGGGTTTCGGTTCCGTCGTACTTATTCATGACGTGCGAGGTGTTGTGGAATCTCAGTTTGCTGGTGCATTGGTCGTAGATCGGCTCTACGGTATATTCCGGAACCGGGAAACGCGGTGCGGAAACCGTCTTGACCTCGAACCAACATTCCGGATCCTCGACGAAGCTCACGCGGCAGGTATATTCGTGACGTCCCGCATCCACAACAAGTTCGCGGTCAGTTCCCACCACCTGACCGAGCTCATTAAACCACTTATACGCAAAGCCTTCCGGCGCGTAGCACTCGATCTTGGAGTCGTTACCGCAGTTCTCTGTCTCGAGCCGCGCCGAGACGCAATCGACCGTGAAGTACGCATAGCCGTAGTGTCCGGTCTGCGCACAGTCATAGGTAACGAAACGCACCTTGATATTCTGACCGTGATACGGCTGGAGGTTCACACCAATCGTCGTCCAGTCTTTCCAAGCCGCCGTGTTGTCCTTGGTCATATTCCATCCGGCTTCTACACCATCGGAATAAGAGAACTCAGCCTGACCGCAGGACTCATCAATGACATTATCGTGTTCATCCAACACTACCATTTGGAAGAATGGCTCTTGGTCATGAGGGTGGTTACCCGGGTTCTCGAGCACGACGGCATAGTGCACGATGAGCAATCCTTGGTTCGCCGAATCGACCGTAATATGATAGGTGATAGCTTCCGCTTCCGCACCAGTAGCCCAGTTACCGAGACGCACGGAAGCCAAGGCTCCCTTGGGTACGGTCAACAACTGGTCATCCGTACGCGGGTCTGTCTCCGTCGGATCGGTGTGAATGGTATGACGACTCTCCTTCGCGTCCGAACCGTAGTCCATCACGCCATGGTAATCAAACGGAGTACCTCCTCCGGAACCGCTCACAAACGGGTTTTTACCATAGGTACACTCTACATTCTGTCCATACAGATCGAGGTATGCCACACAGTGGTTATCCGGGCAGTAAACGAGTACTTGGTTCTTATAGCTGTAGTTCGAACGCAGATCACCGGCTATACCGAGCACACGTACGTCATAGGTAGCTTCACCGATACGCTGGAGCGCATACGAGCACTGTGTACCGTTACGCGTGAAACCTTCCACGCCATCGGTAATACCGTCCTGACGACGCCAAGTGTTCGTTCCTACCTTGCGATACTGAACTTCAAACTCCTTCAATCCGCTCTCCCAGTTAACCAGAATAGACGAGTCCTCGCAGACAGGCTCTACCTGTACGTTCTTCGGTTTCTTGATCGTCGCGTCACCTATCTGGAGGTTATCGATACAGATACCCGATTGGCGCACATTCGGATCAATATTATTGTTCACCCATATAAAGACGATGGCAAAAGGCATGGTTGAGTTGGTGGTGTTAATACGCAACTCATTGGTCAACGACACGTTCTGCCATACCTCCGAACCGCACAAGAAACGGTCTCCATTCGGGCCAATCTGCTGGCATGCATTCACCACAGTCGGCGAAAGGATACCGCTGGTAGCGGAAGCAATACGACCCAGATAGTACGGGTTGTTACTCTGGCTGTTAGTCAACAGGTCTTCACGGCAGACCATAACGTATAACTTGGCATTATCGGCGTTGCCGATTCCTTTCCAGTCAAAACTAATGTCGTAGTTCTGCTGCTTACCGGTCTCCGGGAACTTAAAGCGCATGTACGATACCACGATATTGGGATGAGCACCATACAGCGGATTTTTGCCATCCGACGAGATATACATACTACGCTTCCCCTCGCTATGCACTACCGTTCCGAACATCCATTTATCCGTAGCGGTAGAGGGGTTGTTCATTACCCAGTTCGACAAGTCCTCATTCTCCTCAAAACTGCAAGAGAAAGGAATAGCGGCGCGCAGAGGTAATACTGTCAGCATTACCACCCACACATATATACTAAACAATCGTTTCATATTCATCATTCGGATTTATATTATCGAACCAGCAAGCGCTGGGCAGTTACTTGACCCTGTTGGTCTATCATTTTGACTATATACATACCCGGCTGGGAAGGTGCGGTAATCGTTGAGGCGCCTTCGGACAAGGTGTAATAAGCATAGATCTGACCGCTTGTTGTAAATACCCACATTTTCGCCGGCTCCGACAGATAAACAGGTATTTGCTGTGCCGGCTTAGCGGAAGTAGGCACAATGAGTGTCGGGTAGTCGGTCTTTTGCTGACGCTCTGCCGGTATAATCGGGCAAGAGGCCATCATGACGCTATCCTCAGCACGCGTGAGCATCACGAAATACTCTGCGTCGAAATGCAAAGGCTGATAGAGATACGAGCGCGTTTCTCCCTCTAACAAGGTATCATTGCGATACCACTGGAAGGCGGAGAACTCATATCCACCGTTATACTCGGGCGCAAGCACATAGAGCACATCATTCCATTTCTGCTCCACGATAGCCGCATCATAGCGGACTACGAGTTTGAACGGCAGCGTCACGCTCCACCAAGGAATGGAGTCAACCAGTTTCAATGTACCTTCATAGATATTCGGCTTGGGCGTCGGGTCAAACGGAATCACGATTGAGTGCGGGCCATGGAGCATGATCGTATCTACCGTATCGGCCGGCAAAGTCGGGTCGGCGAAACTATAGGCATAGCCTTTGCTGTAACCCTGGGTAATCGCAAAGTCTAAACTTAATGCCTTCTCATTTCCGCATATGAGGAATACCTCCGGCATTTCTACCTCAAGGTTCTTATATACGACGAAATTCAATACCCACGTTGTATCACACGCCTCATTCGGAATCGTATCGATCATATCCACGGTATAGGAACGTCCGCGGTATACGAACGGCAAGTTCTCCGGCATCGACACTTTATTCACCGGAATACGCACAGGCTCTACCAAATTGAGATACAAGAAACTATCGCAAGAAGTTGCCTCATTATAATATTTAATCGAATCCAAGCCGTATGTATGATACAACGTATCCTTTCCAATTGCCTTATTCTTCTCTTCCCATGTGTATCCGGTTGTTTTGCGGACATCATCGCAGAGGAAGACGGTCATTGTATCGCGCGTCTCTTTAAGCTCGTCCAGATGCAGATTATAGGTGATTGTAGAATCACATGTACCGCTGGTAACCGTCAATTTCACCTCCCAGTTGCCACCGGAAGACGGGAAATCGAATGTCGGTTTTTTCTCATCAGACCATCTGTACCATCCTGAAGGAAGAGCGCCTTCTACAGTCCATTCGAAACGATCTATATGACGGAAACGGCTAGGAGCGGTATCATTCGTCAAGTGATCTATCTCCTGCACCCAAGATTGAGAACCATCGAAGGTAACGCTATATTTACCATTGGTACAACTTTTCTTAATTTCCGGTTTATCTCCGATTATGGCTACAGGATTCGCGGCCAAGGTGGAAGCGTAGAGCGAGAAGTAACAGGTTGTGTCTTGGACGAACATACAATCCACCACATACAGGTTATCATCACTCATACCGGCCTCAAATGTTTGCTCACGACCACGCACAAGATTCTCGGGGAATGCGCCCGTAGCCGGATCGCGGTATTGCTCGCTGGAAGCCAGCGCCCAACGATATAAGAAACCATCCGGTGCTTCGAAGACGGGGTTGATTGTGCCGCACTTCATTCCTTTGAAGTTACCATCTGAACAACCGAGGGTGAAGTACGCATAACCGTAGTGGGCGTTATAAATACAATCGTAGGTAGCCAAACGCACCGTCAATTTCTTTCCTTGATAGGCCGGGTTCTTAAGGTTCACACCTACCGTAGTCCAGTCTTTCCATACTACAGGCGTAGTACCACCTCCGGCTACTGATCCAGGCGGCACGAGATGCCATCCTTGTTCGGCGGCACCGGGTAGCAACACACCGGCATTCTTATCATAGGCATCATTGGCGTTGAAGTCGGCCTGACCGCATTCACCAATAGAAGAGTTTCCAATAAGGATATCCAGCGTGAAGCGCGAGTTTTCCTTAGGTTCATGCTTCGGTGCTTCAATGATTGGTAGATACTTAAGCAGCAGCACAGGATAGTTGATGGTATCTACCTCAAAGGAGAACTCAATCTGCTCTGCTCCTTCGCCGGTTGCATGTTCCCAGTTGCCCAAACGAACCGAAGCCAGTTCACCTTCCGGAATCGTTGTTGCCACACCACCCGTTCGCGGATCCCGTTCTCTTCGGTCGAAGTGAATAGTATGTCGACTACTGGACTGCGTAGGTCCGTTATCCACAGCGGGCACCTGCACAAAATCTTTGAATGTACGTGTATCTTTCGGTTGAGTTCTAGCTACATAGCACTTAGCATTCTCTAAGTTGAGGTAATCCACACACATCTGGTCGGGATAATAGACGAGCTTGGAGATGCTAGTTTTGAGGCTGTATAGTCCCTCTGCGCACTTTGTACGAACGATGAAATCGGTCTGACCAATCGGCAGGTTGGAGAAAGAAGTAGTGGTTCCGGTTACCAACTTCGGACCATACCAAGTATCCGTCTCATAGGAATAGGCGCTGGCTTCGTACTGCGCCGTAGCGTCTCCCGTCCAAGAAATAGTAGATGTTGTTCCCTGAATAGTCAACGTCAGATCCTTCGGCTCATCGCAAGGACGGGTATCGAGGATCATGATGTTATCGATCATACCGCCCGGTTGCTGTTCCTGCGCGGCGGTATTCGCCCAGACGAAAGCCAATAAGTACGGCTTACCACTTTCTGCCGGTTTCGGATTCTTAATCGTTCCTACATAGGTTTTCCAGGTCTGCGTACCGTTTAAGTAATCTAAACCTGCTTTCGGTTGCAGTTGGATAATATAATTCTCATACTCCGCAAGCACGGAATTAAAGGAAGTGCTCGAATAAGGAGGCAAATTGTCTTCGACGGGAATCCACATGAGGTAGATACCGTCTTTTCCGCTCGCCACATTACCCATACCGCAGTAGTCGAAACTAAGCACGTAGTCATCGTTAGTGGACAAACGATCAAGCGTAACCGTATCGAAAGCTACAATCCAACCGTCATCGCTGGTATAGTGAGCTGTGAGACCGTCGTCATCGGACACGTACAGACCATATCTTCCGCCTTGACCATTATTACCTGGAGCGCCGATGTACCACTTGTTGCCCAAATTCGTTCCTTCTACCGCCATAAGGTTCATCACCCAGCGGTCGCGATCGGCTTTATTCTCAAAATCACATGAGTAATTCTGATCTGCATGGAGAGATACCGAGGTCAGCAAGCCGAAAAGCAGTAATAGGCTATATAGATATTTCTGTTTCATACGTTTCGGGATTTAGAAAATCTGTTCAATATCTTCTCCGGCGGTACCGGTGATGGTAAACTCTACGCGGCGGTTGAGCTGACGTCCCTCTTCGGTATCGTTATCAGCCACCGGTTCTTTCTCGCCCTTACCTTCGGCCTCTATACGCTCTGCCTCTACGCCACGCTTGATGAGGTCAGCACGTACAGCGTTCGCACGGCCTTCCGACAGGATCTGGTTCGCCTCATCCGTACCGACTGCATCGGTGTGACCCGTGATACGAATGGTTACGGTGCGGTTCTCGAGGAGGAAGTTCGCAAGCTCAGACATCGCCGGCTCAGACTGCGGCAGGATAGTGGTTTGGTTGGTTGCGAAGAAGAGGTTCTCGATCTTCACCTTGATACCCTCCTTGATGTGCTGCAGATAGATGTCGAAGGTGTCGCGTACGAAATGGAGCGTATCAACCTTTGACATGTAACCCTGTCCGCTCAAGTGGGCGATATAATCGCCTTCGGTCAGCGGAGTCTCGATAAAGCCGTCATCCGAAGACTGCGCTGCATAAAGCGCTGTCGTATCCGTAGTGGATGTGAGACGAACGGACGCCTCGATCGGCTCTTTGGTCTCCGCGTCAAACACATTCATACAGAGCGTATAGACGATCGGCGCCGGAATACGCTCGAGCGACAGACGCAGCGTATCAAACGTGAACTCCTCCACGGTCTGAAGCACGGTATCCGAAGGATAATAGCCGTTCTTGGTAGCCGAAATACGATAGGTACCGGCAGCGAAACGACCCTGCAACAGACCTTGACGGTTGGTATTCTTCTGCATGGTTTTGCCGGTCTCGACATTCGTAATCTCTACCGCCGCACCACCCAACGCAAGGGCTGTATTCTCGTCATACATATAAACACCCATACGTGGTGTCGGAGCCTTCGGCAGTTTCTGAGTCGCTTTCTGCTTACGCGGCAGTTCGAACCATACCGCCAGTTTGGCACCAATAAGGAACGGATGTACCTGTGCCTTCGCAGCAGAGGTAGTAGCCAACGCCGAATTAGTGGGGAAATTCAAAGGATTGGCATCCACGAGCATTTGCGTAGGACCATCCTGTGCTCCAGGTGCTTGTGCATACTTCAGCGTATTGAGGATTCCGTAATCAGCAAAGAGCGATAAACGCAATTTCGGCAGTGCATTCACCCATTGGTCAAGGTTCACGCCCACCTCTGCGCTTGCTGCCAGGTTGAGACCGAACTTCACGGCGTTAGAAGGACGCTCTATCGGATCCTCGTTAACCAAGGCATGGTTGTACATATCGGTCAGACCGCCAATCAGCTCTTTATCCTCTATATACGTGGTCAGTTTGCCGCCGATAGTAGATTGTCCCATCAGACCCATGCCTACCTTGAGACCTGCCTGCCAGAAGAGCGGCAGTTTCTTGAGCTCCATACCGAAGAGGAGCGGCATCTGTACATATCCGCCAATCAACCTGTCCTTCAGAGGATCGAAGAGGTAATTATAGGTCATCTTATCGCCATACGGCATCATGCCGTAGGAGAGCAGGTAGGTACCATCGTCCTGATTGACGATACCCATGACGGAGTTATAGAAATTGAACTCCGCACCGACGGTCATCAAGAATTGTTTATAACGCATCTGATAACCGAGGCCGAAACCTCCGCCGACAAATCCCTTATCCTTGTTGCGGAAACCGGTCGGGTTCACCGTAGTAGGATCAAAAGCAATACCGGAAGTGAAGAGATTGCTATAACCGATCTGTCCCCAGAAACCGAGGCGATGTGCGATATCGCGTTCGTTATAAGCGACCGCTTTAGCGTTCGCCTTCTCAATATCCGCAACTATTGCCATGTATTGCGCTTTCTCTTCGGCAGCCGACAGGTTCGGGTTGATTTTCGGAGTAGCCGTTTTAGCGGAAGCCACTTGCTTGCTCGAAGACGATTTCGATTGCTTCGCTTTAGCCTGCTGTGCTTTCTGTTTCTCGCGTGCAGCTTTGGCCTGCTCCATCTGCTTTTGCTTTTGGGCAGCGGCTTTGGCCTGCTCTTTCTTCTTCTGGGCAGCTGCTTTCTCGCGCTCTTTAGCGGCTTTAGCCTTTGCTTTTTCGCGTTCCTTTGCCTGTTTAGCTTTCTCTTTCTCGCGCTGCGCCTTGGCTTTCGCCTTCGCATCCACGGCATAAACAGCCGCTACGCGGTTATCTACTATGGATACCATCGGAGCGACGGTAGCCATACCCATTGCGATAAGAAGTATAGAGATGATTCGTTTCATGCGTTAATAGGGTTGTTTATATCCTTGGTTACCGCCGCGCTTACGATAGTCGCGCTCGGAACTATATTCGTCATACAAGAAGGATTTGCCGTGTTGCGGGAATTCGAACGCAACCGTATATTTGATACCTACATTCAGGTTGCGGAATTGCGCGTTGTCTGCGAACTTACTGGTGATGATCGGTCGGATAGAGAATTGGAGTCCTTTCCCTTGATCGTCATAGCCATACCAGTTCTTACCTGAATACGATTTGTACATATCGAGTACTCCAAAATCCACATACGCCGCAAGGTACATACGCACCTTGTCCGGATTGATACGGAACTGCTTATGCTTAAACATATGATTGAAGCGAGCTCCGATCTCCGCGTGCGCCATGATATTCAACCTCTCCCATTTCACCGGAACGGTGTTACTGCTCATTTGCAGGCCACTGGCCAACAGATGGTTCGGCATCTCATGGAAATCGTCATAAGCGCGGGTATAATCCGCATAGGTCTCAAAGGTAGCGGTTGAAGAGCCGGCACCGTAGATATTGAGCGACACTTTCGGTCCGACCATGAAATAGAACCGCCCCCACTCTCCTCCGAACAGAATAGGAATATTGATATTGAGCATATGCGTCAAATCACGAGGCTTGTCCACCTGCGCGATCATCCGGAATTCATTCCCCTCCGTATCGAGCATAGGGATCGTGTCATTAAACGGACTGACAGCAAAGGTATTGACCTGGTACATCGCCTCTACACCGAAGGAGAAAAGGAAATTGTTATAATACACACGGTAGTCTGCTCCAATCGTAGGAGTGAAGCCGGAAGCCGTCTTCTGATCCGGCATCGTATGAAGCAAGGCAGAATAACCTACATCGCCATGCAGCGATATGAACGAAACCAACTCCGGAGTGAGTTTGGTATGTGCGCTCGCGCATAGGCATACAAGCGCCAATAATCCTATAGTGATAGTTCTTTTCACAGACTAACTATGATATAATATTACATTCGGGCGGCAAAGGTACAAAAAAAATCCCATTTGTGCAAGTTTTTGCGCCTTTTTCGTCTTTTTTTCTTCTTTTTGCAACGGATTTCTTTCTTTTTGTCCAATTTCTGATAAGGACAAACATACGATAAACATACGATATACATACGATAAACATACGATAAGGTATCAACAGAAAGGGCTACCCGAAGGCAGCCCTTTCTGTGAATTATTCTGATTAATCAGAACTTATTTGCGGGGATCGCTTACCTTCTGACCGGCAGCGTTGTACCACTCATCGTTACAGATGATGTACAGGTTGTCGCGGAAGATAATCTTGCGAGCACCTTCGCCGAACGTAACGTTATCGATACCCTCGTGCGAGTCGTAGATCTCGGCCGTAAGAACGAGTACTGCTGCGCAGTTCTCACCCTCTACCCATGCTTTTACTACGTACTCACCCTTCGCAGTACCCGCTTCGAATACGATCGGAGCCTGGTTCTTTACATACGGATGAGCCTCATTCTGATAGGTGTACGGCAGCTCGTCAAGCGCAACGCGAATCGCATCATACAGCGTATCTTCGTCCGCATAGTAGCGGATGATCAGTTGCGTGATACTATCGCAACCTGCTGCAGAAACCGCAGTGTCGCCGTAGAGACCGGCACGATTGTACTCAACACCATTCCACGTGTAGGTTTCGCCTTGACAGATGGTAACAATCATATCCTCTGCATATGCACGCGGGATGACATACAGGTTGAGGGTTACCAAACTATCGCAGTGCTCAACCGACTGGAGTTTACGACGGTAAACACCCGTACGATCCTTGCCGTTGAAGTTGATGTCCGTATAGGTCTCACCCTCGCAGATAGTATCTGTTACGAAGGTCTCCTCTACCGGCATGTACTCAACGTTCAGCACGAAGATGCTATCACGATAGCCCTTGGTATTCGCATCGAAGTCATATGCCTTCTCAATACGTTTGAGCGTCTGCTCACCGGCCTCAGCCTTATCACCATCGATATAGAAGCCGAGTTTATCAACATCCTCGTACTGGCAAGCCTGAGCTTCACCCTCAACTACATCGAAGTAGTTGACACGGATGTCATCCAAGTGTACTGCACAGCTATACGGCGACGTACCCTTATAGGTATCTGCCTCGCGGTAGAACGCAATACGGATGTTCTTGCCGGCATACTTGCTCAGATCGTAACGCATGTTCGCCGGAGCAAACGGAATGTCACGGAGCTGGTTGCCTTCCGGCAGCGTATTGTTCCAGATACCGAGGATGTTCTCCTTCTTCCAGGTCTTACCGCCATCCTCAGACAGGGCAATCATGAAGATGTAGTCATCGGCCATACTTGCCTCCGAAGCCGGAATAGCAGCCACGGTAGAAGTAGCCGAAGCACCTGTCAAGAACATGTCGAAGGTGAGGTGAGCCGGCTTGGTCTCGTCGAGCGAGATAGTCGGAGTAATCATCCAGTAGTAATCGTAGTCAACCGTCGTTGTGGACGAGCTGGAATAGAACAGTGCAGCGTAGTGGTAGTTGTTCGTACCTACATTCGTACGACGCCAACCGTACGATGTGCTATTAGCACCCGTCAACTCTACATCCGTGCTGTCAATAACCGTGATAGCCGGGTTGGTAGCGAACAGCCAATCCGCATCCAGGTTAGCTGCGCCGAAGGTCTCAACGAAGAACGGCTCACGAGCAGTCGTGAAGTTCGCGTTCATCGAGAACTCACTCTCTCCGAGGTCGTCTGCACAGATCGTACGTACACGCCATACATAATCCTCATAAGCCTTCAGACCGGTTACCGTGAACGTGTTGGACTTAACGGTATCGTTGTAAACGAATGCCGTATCCTCTGTGAAGGTATAGTCGGTCGAAACTTGGAGAACATAGCTTGCAGCACTTTCTTTAGCCGCCCAATTGAGGGTAGCCTTGTGTGCGCCTACTTCCGTTGCGGTCATCGTCTCTTGAACCGGAGCCTCACAACGCTGAACCGGTGTGAGCGAGATGTCATCAATCCAGATATGATCATAGGTTGACTTACGTGTCTCACCCTTCGCATAGAGCGTAGCCATGAAGGCGATGTACTTACCTTGAGCACCAGCGAGAACGACTTTCTTCGGCTGGAAGAGGAAGTCATTTGCCTCGTTGACTACATCGGTAGTAGCCAGCGTACCATTGTAATTAACGGTATCGATAGCCACGAAGGTCGATGCATCGTTCGGATCGGTCATCGTACCCACGATGACAGCCTTCGAGTAGTAGTACTCCTTGGTAGCAGCGGTGCTTCCTAAGGTGTACTGCATCGAGATCTTACCTGTCGAAGCGCTTGCATAAGCCGGACGGATCCAGAAGTTAACCTGGAGCGTATCGTATGCAGTTACGTCGTCGATAGCCGGCATAGCGATATAGGTCTGCAGCGTCGTGGTATAAGCATACAGCTTAGCCGCATATGCGCCCTTATGAGCATACAGAGTGGTACCGTTCACATAGTTGTACGGGAACGAAGAAGACCAAGAGGTCGTTGTTCCGGCATTACCATAGGTCCAACACATCGTCTGCTTGTAGGTATCGGAGGATGCGCCCGGAACGACTTTCCAACCATCGGTCAACTCGAAGCCCGTTGCATAATCCGAAGCAATAGCTACACACTCGGTATAGAACTGAACGTTGCCTGCATGCGAGGTCTCAACACTTCCGTTCGTTTGATATACATACCATACATAACCGGTAGCCGGTTGCAGTGTATCCACCGTGTAGGTCATTACGTTGCCGGCAACGGTATCTCGGAGGATTTCCTCTGCGCCGTCCTGATCGGTAACAACTACTATAGTCTGGATTGCCGGATGTTTAGCCGTCCAGTTGAAGGTAGCCGAGGTAGCGGTTACGTTGCTGGTGCTTGTACCCGAAGGAGCGAAGAGGTTATCACCCACCGGTGCCACTTTCAGGTTATCCACGAAGAATATTGCAGTAGCGTTGCAAGCCGGCTGGAACATTACGATATACTTACCGTTCGTACCTGCCAACGGCAACTGCATCTTCTGCCAGTAGCGGTTACCCGTCGGGTCTGTACTAACCTTGGTAGAGGTGCTCAAACCAGCAGGAACAGCATACACTAAGGTATCAATAACTTCCAATGTCGAGAAGTCTTTCGGGTCGGTCAAAGTACCGATTACCAGCGAGTGAGAACCGAGATAAGAAGTACTGATTACCTGACCACGTTGCGTAGCCGTCGAATACGTTTCATCGCGGTTAGCGAACGGACGACCGTAGAACTCGATCATCATCGTATCGAGGTCACAGTTGAGTTCCGGCAGAACGATGTAGTTCTTAACATCATCGTTACAATAGGTACTCGAAGTGTAAACTCGCAGCGAACCACGGCTATCACCATAACCGATCTCGTGGTGTGCATAGGTACCAGTCGTCGTGTAGGTAGCCAGCGTCGAGTAGTAGTCGTAACCCTTCCACTGGAGGAGCCACTGATAACCGTTCGACTGCGTGCCTACGTAGGTAGTACCCACCGTGAAGCAGCTCGGCTTCATATAAGCCGTATCCGCTGCTACATTGCCCAGTACATCGTTTTGCTCCCAATCATACGGATCATCGAAGTTCCAGAAGAACTCACCGTTTACGTCTGCCTCCATCGGCATACACGGTGTGTTGAACTCGCGAGAATCAGCTGTGTAGTACTTCGTGCCCTTCGGTGCATTAGCAGCCGTCAGAACAGCTTTGTACTTCGTCTTCGGACTCAGACCGGTTACCTCTTGCGAAGTGGCGGTGAGGTTCTCGTAACGCTTCAGCGTATCGCCGTTAGCATTCAAGATATAGAGGTTCCACGGACCGCCGAGATTCTCCCACGAAACAGTAGCCTTGGTAGCCTCAGCCTGAATCTTGTCAAGCGATACAAGACCGAAGCCCTTCGGAGCATCCATCTTCACATTATCGATGTACGGATAGTTAGATGCCGTCGGTTTCTCTGCCTGGAAGAATACGATCTGCTTGTCAGCGATGGTAGCCGAGTCAAGATCGAGCGTGTAACTACGCCACAACCAGTCATTCGATTCCTTCAATGCCACATCGGTCGGCAATTTCGCCATGCTAATAGTAGCCAGTTTCTGGTAGGTCTCCATACCTTTGAACTTATCTACTGTACCTATCTCAATACTGATGTCTGATGGCGTTGAGATAACCAGAGAATCACCCTTCGGGTATGTATATCCGTTACGGAACTTGAACTCGAACGAACGATCTTTCGCTTCATTCAAAGCCGGCATGATCACATACTGGCCGTAGTACGAAGAAGTTGCGTTCCAACGAATACCCGTCTTACCCTGACTCCAGTCACTCGGACCGTAACCGTAGTTGTAGCCGGACGAAGTAGTGATAAGCGCGTGAGGCAGATACGAGTAGCTCGTAATAGCCGAACCCAATTGTACATAACCTGCCTCAACAGCCGGGTGCATGATATAGCTATCCGAAGTGGAGAGCGGACTGCGCTCCCATCCTTCCTCTTGCTCGAAGCCGAAGAAGTAGTTGTCAGCATAGTAGTACTTTGTACGTGCCTTAACCGGTTGAGCTGACCATTCGCTATTACCGTCCTCGCCGCCACAAATCGTACGAGCATAGACGTAATAAACAGTAGCCGTGTCCAGACCGGAGATAATAAAGTTAACCGAATCAGCCAGAATAGGATTATCCAAGCTATCCAGATAAGCCTCTGCATCGAAACCTGTCTTCGAGTAAATCGAATCTGCGATAACAGCCAACTCCCACTTGTTGTTACCCTCCTTAGCCGGAGTGATGATAACCTCTGCGGTGGTAATCGTCGTAGCACCTGCTTCAAGTGTCGGAGCATAGCATGACGGCGGCATTCCGATACGTACGTTGTCTATACATACATCGCTCGCTTGTATCAACGTCTCGCCCAAACCGGAAGAGAATGCTATACGATCGTGCGCTAAATTATAATCTGCCAAGAGGTAATCTCTATGAGTAAACTCTTGACCGGTGGCAATCATAATCGTATCGAAAGGTACAAAAGTTGAATCATTTTCAATATCGCTCATCGTACCTACAAACAGCACAGCTGTTACTGTAGCGTTATATGGACGACAGTCAAAGCTTAACATATAGTCAGACAGATTGCCTTGTACCTTCGGCATAATTACAGCGTTTCTGTGGGTCGTACTGGTAGACCACAATTCCAGCATATAGCCGTCTTGTGCTCCCGATGTCGGTTTGTAGGTCATCGGGTATCCTGTACCAGTAGCATACTCGCCAAAGTCCCAACAAGTCCATGCCTTGACAGAAGCAGTGTATTTGTTGAAGTCTTCCTTCAACGGTACCGGATAACCTGTCGTCAACGGACACTCCGTCATGAAGCCGGCATATGACATTGAGATAGAAGTACTGTCGCCTACGCCGCAAATACCCTGTACATATACATAGTAGCTGGTTGCAGGCTTCAGACCTTCAATCAGGACAGAGTCAGCGTGATTTACAACAGAGTCCATCAGCCATTCATACGTTGCCTTATCCGCATCTTCTACCTCCGTGTCGGATACCAACATGCGGTAGCTGTCCGTATAACCCGTCCAGCTTATTATTGCCGAATTTTCAGTAACGCTGTCAACAGCAAACGCTTTCACAGGACGGCAGGTCGGGATCTTCTCTACCGAGATCTCAGACAGATAAGCATAGCCATAAGCCAATGTACCTACCGATGAACCTGTCTCTGTCATGAACATGATATAACGTCCCTTACGGCCCATATAGTCACCCTGATAATTCTCAATCGAAACGGTGAACGGTTCGTAAGCCTTGTGGCTCAGTTTAACCGTATCAACCACTACGAAGGTGTTCAGGTCAGACGGATCCGTTACGATACCGACAATCAACTCGTCACGATAAGCAGCAGTCGTAGAAGATGTAGTACGTGCCCAGAAATTAACCTGGTACTTCGCAATATCATCTACGTTCAACTCCGGCATGATCGCATAGGATCCATCATAAGCCGTTCCAGAAGACGGAACGTAGGAATAGAGATACAGATAGTTCTTACCGTTGTGCGAATAAGCACTGGTAGCCGAACCAGCCGTTACATACGGGATGTAAGTCGAGGTTGCACTTGCATTTCCAGACTTGTTACCCGTCGTCCAGCAAGGCAGATAACGCGTTGCGCCCGAACCGGTTACATAACCGTCTTCCTTAGCAAACGTGATGGTACCCATAGCCTCCGGCGTGATAGCCAGACACGGCGTCTTGAAGGTAATAATCTGCCAAGCAGAGAGACCGTCTTCACATACGGTAGCAACTGCTACATAGTAGTCGGTTTGCTCCTTGAGGCCGGTAACCAGTTGGTTACGTATGTCAATCGTATCGTAATAAACGACATGTGCTTGCCACAGACTATCGTTATGTACGAGAGAATCTACATTGAGCAGAGACAACTGATCCGCCGTAAAGGTAGCCGTATCAACAGCCAACAAGATCCAGTCGTCATCGGTACGCAGACCACCACTGATACGTACTTGCTCAGCCGTCAAGCCCGAGTAACTCGGCTTCGGCAGCGGACAAGTCATCTTGAGGATCGAAACATCATCCAGATAGAACAAGTCAGCAGCTGCATAACGTCCACGCCATGCGCAATATTTAGCGGAAGCAGGAATGATACTCTCGTACTCGCTCAGGTCATAGGTGAACTGAACGCTCTTACCAGTACCCTTCACAGAGTCGATAGCTACGAACGTGCTCAGATCTTCCGGATCACTCATCACACCGAATACGAAGTAGTACGAGGTGCTCGAGTGAACGTTGAACGTTACGGCCAGATCCTTCATGTTCTCAATATCGATCTCCGGCGAAGCTACGTAAGCAGGAGCATACGAACTCGACTCGTTTACACGATAGGTGTTCGTACCCGAACTTGCATAAGTTGCGCCCTTGTAAACGTACGGCAGATACGAAGTCGATGCATTAGCAACGCGGTTACCGCTAGTCCAGCAAGGAATCTGATAAGCTGCGTTGTAGCTTGTTCCAGTCGTAATGCCTTCGAAGTCTTCCTTGTTCGGCTTAGTCGGATCGAGTTTCACACAAGAGGTACGATAGCTTGCGCTGTTCCAAATGGTGTCGCAAACCGGTTGTACGTAGAAGGTGTAATTCGTAACAGCCTTCAGACCCTCTGCATGGAATGCCTTGCCGGTAACGAGTGTGTCAGCAATCACAACAATAGTGTCTTGCATTACTTTCACATTCCATTGATCACCGGTCGATTTACCGCTCCACTTGATATCAATCGAGCTCATCTGAATATCCGTTGCCTCGAAGTTCCATGCCTCAATACAAGTATTCGGCTTAACAACGATATTATCAATATAGATATCGCTATTCATCTCCAGATTGTCACCCAGACCGGAACTAAAGGCGATATTGTTGTATGCCAAAGTGTAGTCAGCCAAGTCCAGACGAACCTTCGTGAACTCGTTACCACCATCCATGTAAATGGTGTCGATAGCTACGAACGACGTCCAGTCGTTAATGTTACCCATCGAGCCGACATACAGTACACTCTTAGTGGAAGTACCGTACGAACGAGCGTCGAACGATAGCATCATCTTCGTCATATCTCCCGCCAGATTCGGCAAAACAGCCACGTTGCGGTGCGTTGTCGAAGTAGACCACAACTCAAGCATGTTACCATCCTGCGCACCGCTACTCGGTTTCAGGATCTTCGGATAACCAGTACCTGTACCGTATTCAGCCACTTGCCAGCATGCAAAACCTGCCGAGTAGTCGCCCGTCGAGTAAGACTCGAAGTTCTCACTGAACGGAATCTGGAATTCGTTCGGACACGGAGTTGTGAACGAACCTTGAACCCACCAGGTCTTCTCCTCGCCGCATAACGTGCGTACGTATATATAATAAGGAGTATTATAGGTCAATTCACCGAAACCGAAGGTCGGGTCATTAAACGGATCCATCCACTCGATCGTATCTGCATAGACAACACCATCCAGACGACTGATCGAATCGAAGGTCAGTTTCTCCAACTTGTTGTTATCAATCTGGTTTGCAGAAAGAACGAACTCCCATGTAGAAGCATTCGACTTGTCCCAGCTAACAGTTACCGTGTCAGACTCCGCTGCGGTTTGGATATTCACCGGCGGCAGACATTGAGCGATCTTATCCACCGTGATATCGTCGATATAGTTAATCGTCTGCTTACCACCATCCACATCGCTCCATACGATAGCAATAACGCCTTGCGGACCGTTGTAGTTAGCGAAGTTGGCATATGCGGTCGTATAACCGGACGAAGCCACCTTACAATCTGCTACCGGAATGAAGGTATTGATATCCATCGGGTTGGTCATCACACCGATCGTAGCGAATGCCTGGGTCGGAGTGGAAGAACCGCTCAGATAGAACGTAACCTGCTTGGTCTGCAGCGAGTCAACCGGCGGCAGAGTAATCCAAGAGTCATTACCCCAATCCTTGGTCAGCGTCATACAAGACGAACCTGCATGCGGATTGGCTGATACCAAGTGCGGATATTCCGGATCGTTCGAGAAGATACCGATCTCAACCGGATACTGAACACCTAAATCACCAATCGTATAGGTCTTACCGCTCTTCTGCTCGAAGTCAATCGTGAACGGAACGGCCTTCTTATTTGCAATCGTTACAAACGGATAACGATAGCTCCATGCCGAGGTCTTATCCTCGTTCACAGCCTGTACGTAAACATAGTACGGACGATTCCAACTGTGGTCCGCCTCGAGCACGTCGGAGATATAACGGTTAGTGAACACCGTCATGGTCTCCACGATAGCACTCTTCTCCGGATTAGCAGGATCTACTTCCGCATTCGTGATCAACACGTTGTACGTCGGCGAGTTGCCCTTCCACGAGATGATCACACTCTTGTTATCACGAGGGTTAACGCTGATAGCGGTCGGTTTCTGCAGACCGTCATTGTTGTACTCAACCGTGATGTCATCCAGATAGAAGATGTTCTGCGTCTCAAACGCACTCATAAAGGCCAGATAATTTCCTGTGCCCTGGTACGAACTGAGGTCAACTACAAACTCCTCAAAGGTAGATGTACCCCATACGCTTACGGTGTCAATAGCAACGAAGGTAGTGATATCCTCCGGATCAGTCATCGCACCGACAATCAGGCTGTGCGCATACGAACGACCCTGATAACCGGCAACAGTGCCCCAGAAACGAACGCGGCATTGGTTGAGCGCAAAGTTCGCATTCGTCGTGTCAGCCAAAGCAGGAGTAGCTACATACGCATACTTGTGCGCCGGAATAGCGGTCGTCAGGTTGTTAGCACCCGTAAAGACAGCGCAAGTCGTTGCACTGTGCGAGTACGTACCCAGATCTTTCTTCTCCGTGTTCACATTGATGAACGGATTGAAATTACCTGTGTTGTTTCCCCAAGTCCACTCCAAGTCACGACGGAGAGTACCCGGCTCATACGGCATATCAAAGCCGTAGCTGTACGGGATATTCTTCGTGGCCTTCACACGGAAGCGATACTGACCCTGGTTCGGATCCTCGCTATTCCACAAAGAGTTCTCCATCTCGCAGATCGAACGCAGATAGATGTAGTAATACTCACCGGAAACCAGCTCTACATCGTAGTTCTGCTGCAGACCACTTACCTGCTGGTGGAAAGCGATGACGCCCGTCGAATCCGGGATCATGTCCACCGTGTCAGGGTTGATCACATTCTTCGATACTACCAGGTCAAAGAAGTTAGCATCCCAACTTGCGTTCCACGCAATGTTGACAACACCTGCTCCCTTGTTGGTAATAGCGATGTCATGCGGAACGGTACACTCAGGTGCCGAACGCACAAGCACTCCGTCCAGTACGATACCGCGACCTAAGTTATCGGTTCCTTCGAACGCGATCTGGTAGGTCTCATTCACCTCCGGCAGTTCCAGTTTCACCTTCTGCCAGTTGGCGGATGCCGTACTGTACTCAGCTAACTTCTTCCAGGCAGCCTTTGCGCTAGTGCGATAGAGCACACGCAGCGTATCGCGGTCTGCCGTCCACTTCGGGTTCGCATACCAGAAGGTCAATTCCGCCTGGTACACTACCTCAGGACGCAAATCCATCACCTTGCTGACAAGGCGGGTGATATAGCCCTGAGTCTCGCCTGAAGTGTTACGCAGATACGCACGCTTCGAACCCTCGAGTACCGTAGCCGGCCACTGAAGATCTTCATCAGCACCCTCTACCGCCCACGGATGATTACCGAGGACGAACTCTTGAGTCCAAACGCTGTCCTGAATACCATTCTCAAAGCCATCGTTGATAACGATTGTCTGCGCTTTGAGGCTCATTGTTGCAGCCACTATGACCGCAAACAACATGAGTAAATGTTTCTTCATAAGCTTTATTGTTAATAAATGTTGATTGTTTGTCGCTTCTAAATAAACGAAAATTCGGGCGCAAAGATACATAAAATATTCAAATTGTACAACAATTTGTTAGAAAAAGTGAAATTTTTCTTACTTTTGTAAAGTTCACTTTACAATTTTCCTACAGAGTGATAAAACACTAAATGTTGCATTTGGGCACAAAAAAAAGCGGCCCAAAGGTCGCTTTTTCTTGCCATCTGATGGCTATTTTAGAGGCTAGCCTCGTATGCTGAAGCGTCCATCAGGTTGTCGAGTTCAGCCGGATCCTTGACGCTGATCTTGATGATCCAACCTTCGCCGTACGGGTCGTTGTTAACCAACTCCGGCTGGGCATCCAGCGCACCGTTGATCTCCAGCACTTCGCCTGTAACAGGCATGTTAAGGTCGCTCACCGTCTTAACGGCTTCGATCGAACCGAAGACCTCGCCTTGTGCTACCGTTTCACCCTCCGTCGGAACGTCGATGAACACGATCTCACCCAACTCAGACTGTGCATAATCCGTGATACCTACGTAAGCCTCATCGCCTTCTACGCGAATCCATTCATGCTCGCTGGTATATTTGATATTTCCAGGAAAATTCATAATTATAATTTATGATTTATGATTTATGATTGCAAATTTATGATTTATGATTGCAAATTTATGATTTACTTTACCGGAGTGCCGGGGATCTGATCACCGAGCGTTGACATTGCGCAGCGGAAACCGATCTTAGACGAAGCCTGATCCTGGTCGAGATAACGACGAGTGGACGGATTAAGCCAGTAGATACGGTCAGCCCACGAACCACCTTTGTACACGCGGCTCTTCTTCGTGATACGCGGAGCCAGGATGTCCGTCGGATCTGTCTTCACCTCACTCAGGTTAGCTACACCTACGGTGTCCAGCGGATAATCGGTATCGATCAGACTGGCAAAATCACCATCCTTCGCGTCACGCTTATCATCCTCTTTACCCCAACTGATCTTGACACAACCTACCGAGTCAATCACATACTTACCATTCTCATCCAATACCGGATGGCTGTAGATGTTACCACGGTATGAGTTGTACTCGCTGGTCTCCTGGAATGTTGTCTCACGATATACATCCATTACCCACTCGTTCACGTTTCCGGCCATGTTATACAAACCGAAATCATTCGGAGCGAACTCATCTACCGGGTTGGTGATCACATGACGGTCGTTGAGCGCACCGCTCACACCCATCATATCGCCGCGACCGCGAACGAAGTTAGCCTGCAACTGACCGAGGTTCTTCTTACTCATGTCACGCGGATGATAACCGCTCCACGGATACACCTTACCCTCGATGGTCAGACCGTCCTCACCGGCAACCGGAGCATACGCGGCAAACTCCCACTCAGCCTCCGTCGGCAGACGATAACCCGTCACGAAAATACCATCGGCACGAGTGACTTTACGCTCTGCGCCGTAGCTATCGAATTTCGGACGACGACCGTACTCAGGTACATAACTGTCATCCATGAGATATTTCTCGGTATTGAATACAAACTTATCACGAATCCACTCGTAGCTCGGACGATACATCGTTACGGTCTGCTCCGGATCCTCCGGGCTAACCTCCTCGTATGCATACATTTCGTAGCCGGTCTCTTGCTCCCACTCATCCTTGTATGCCTCGTCGTCCGTCGGCTGCAGATCGCCAAACGGCGGAACGACAATCGCGCCGGCATTAATGAGCGCCATCTCGTTCACACGGTCCGTACGCCACTGGCAGTACTTCATAGCCTGCTCCCAGGTCACACCCACGATCGGGTAGAAAGAGAAAGCCGGGTGATCGAAATAGTTGTCCTCATACGGATCGTTGTAAGCCAAATCCTCACGCCATACCGTATGATCCGGACGAGCCTGGTCAACCAACTCCGGAGCCAATGCACCGAAGACAAAGTCCAACCAATGCAGATACTCATTCCAGTTCAGGTTCGTCACCTCATACTTGTCCATATAGAACGAGCTGACGGTCAGCGTACGGGTCTCGTTGTTACGCGGAGCGGTAAGGAACTCGTCCTTCTCACCTACCGTGAACGAACCACCCTGAATAGGCAGCATACCTACCGGGTGCACATTACCCACGCCTTCATTGGCCTCGAAATTCGTGGTCTTTTGATCAAAATAATTCCAACCGGTGGTGTTACTTACACGGGTGTTCAGCTCGCGTTGATTACAAGCTACAGCCGTCATGGCCACCAATACGATTAAAAGATACTTTTTCATACTTTTATGTTTATTTTTGTGCATGCGTACATAAATCAGCCTGCAAATGTACTGCTTTTTTTTGATTTGCGCAAATTTTTGTGGCTTTTTGTTCGATTTTTTTGCATATTTGCGATATTTTTACTAATTTTGCAGCGTGAAAGTGCAAATAATGGCCATAGGCAACGTGACGCCGGACAGTTTTTACGCCTCGTCACGCATAGCGAACACAGACCACGTCGTAGCTTGGGCTCGTGCGGCTCTTGCCGATGGAGCCGACCTGCTGGACATCGGCGGATGCTCGACGCGGCCGAACAGTGTTTTTGCGGATGAGCAGACCGAATGGACTCGGCTCGAACCGGCGCTGACGGCGATTCGCGAAGCCCTACCGGATGCGAGCCTCTCGCTGGACACCTTTCGTCCGGAAATAGCCAGACGAGCTTTGACTCAGTTCGGTCCAATGATTATCAACGACATCTCCGGCGGGAGCGAAGAGATGATATCGGTGGTACGGGAATTTAAAGTGCCTTATATATGGACGCTACGCGGGGATTTGGACCTACCGAACCGGCGTCCGGAATGGAAGGATATAGATCTCTTTCTCGATCCGGGATTCGGCTTTATCGGCAGTCCGGAAGCGGACTATGCATGCATGCGTCAGATGGATCGGTTGCAGGCTTTTCAACGCCCGATATTAATAGGTGTAAGCCGCAAATCGATGATCTGGAAAACGCTCGGTATCACGCCAGAAGAGAGCCTCAGTGCCACCCAGGTGCTTCACCTCTACGCCATCCAACACGGCGCCACCATTCTACGGACACATGACGTAAAAGAAACAAAACAAACCATAGACATATGCAACTCCTTGCTTTTAACTTCGGATTCAAAGATGCGATAGACATTCTGCTGGTCGCAGTCATCCTGTACTATACCTACCGCTTGCTTCGAAAGACCGGTGCTTCGAACCTGTTCTGGGGTATCCTGGCCTTCGTGCTCGTTTGGTTTCTTGTCAGTTTCGTGTTCCAACTCGAACTGACCGGTGCGCTCTTCGACCGGATTATCTCCGTCGGTGCGATTGCGCTCATCGTCATCTTCCAAGAAGAGATACGTATGTTCTTCTACCGTGTCGGTTCGCGTTTCTCGAGTTGGAAACTGTTCCGTCCGCGTGCAGACAAGGAGGATCCGCGTGCCCGTCAGCAGATTCTCGAGATCACGCAGGCATGCCGTCACATGGCATCCACGAAGACCGGTGCACTCATTGTGCTGGCCGGAGGCGGTAGTCTCAAAGAGATCGTTGACACGGGCGAGCGCCTGGACGCGCAGGTGTCCGCGCGATTAATAGAGAATATATTTTTTAAGAATACACCATTACATGACGGCGCACTCGTTATCCGCGACGGAAAGATGGTAGCCGCAGCATGTATCCTGCCCGTTTCCAAGAACCAGGATATCCCGCGTCAGTACGGTTTGCGTCACCGCGCCGCATTGGGCTTAACAGAAAAATCGGACGCTACGTGTATCGTAGTGTCCGAAGAGAATGGTCATATATCCGTAGCTGAAGGCGGAAATATTCGCGAAGTGAAAGAAGACGAGTTATTCCTCGTACTTCATTCCTCTGCGACCGCCACCGCGTGAAGCCGAGCTGCGATAAGCATCCTGGCAAACCACACACTTACCCGGTTCCGGCAACTGGAAGAGTACCGTGAATTTCAAACCCACCATGAAGTTATGCACCGTCGAGTTGGCGAAATACTTCGTGGACAGGATATCGTTGGTCTCTAAAGCATCCACCATGGAGCGGTTGTCACCAATAGATCCGTCCGCTTTATAGGGGTTGTATGCCGCTGCCGCATCGTATGCTTGAGGTGTCTTCATCGCATCTTTGTCGCCAGCTTTGTGCATATCCAGCACTCCGTAGTCCACATACGCCGCCAAACGGTACTCCACCTTACTTTTCGGGACATCAAAACCCGTGGCATCCGTGATTAGTCCCAAACGACCACCTATCTCAAAGCTTACATCCAGATTCTTAAAGTCAAAACCTGCCTTTGTTTTTCTCTCAAACGGCAGTCCTTCAAAGAACTGATACTCCGGCATGTTGCGGTAGTTATCGAACTCTACGTAGTCGCCATACGTAGTAAGAGAAGCTTTCGTATGTACTGTAGGCAATAAATTGACGCCCAACTTCACACCGGCCAACATATAGAACTGCTTATGCTGCAGACCGACCATGATCGGCACCCGTACTGCTAAGTTCGTATATTGGTCCTTACGGCCGTTGAGTTGATAGACATAATAGAACTCATCGTATTGCAGGTCCTCCTGAAGAACAGGATTCCCGTTCGCGTCTGAAATAATCTGAGTTTGGTCCTTCGTCACATTGAATGCCGTCAATCCATAATCCGCACCTAAACCGACATCGAACAGGAAACGCGTCTTACCATACGTCGGACCCACCTGCATCTCATACAGAAAACCCAACCCACCGGCAGCGCCAAGACTGACGCTGTACTCACTCTGGGTCGGAATCAAACTCCACTCTCCGGCAGCGGCATAAACACCCATATAACTGTTTACCTTCGCATTCATTGTGCCGCTAATGAGCACTGCGAGTAGCAAAACCCAATATGATTGATGATTTTTCACGATTTTCTTGCGTATTCGGATTTTTTGTAGTACCTTTGCACCCGATTTCGAGAACGAAGACAACATTGCGACGGCAAAAGTACTGCTTTTTTTCGAAATATACAAGAAAAATCAATGATTTTTTTACATTTTGTACAAAAAATACACAAAATATGGCATTTAATCGCACATTAATCACAGCTGCACTTCCTTATGCGAACGGTCCGGTGCATATCGGACACCTCGCCGGAGTGTATGTTCCTGCGGACATTTATGCCCGTTATCTGCGTCTCAAAGGTAAAGAGGTGCTGTTCGTTTGCGGAAGCGACGAACACGGTGTGCCCGTGACCATTCGTGCACGCAAGGAAGGCATCACCACCCAACAAGTTGTGGATCGTTATCATGAACTAATCAAACGTTCGTTTGCCGAGTTCGGTGTTTCGTTTGATATCTACTCCCGTACTACTTCGGAGACCCATCATGCATTCGCAGCGGATTATTTCCGTAAGATGTATGACGCCGGTCAGTTTGTAGAGGAGACCTCCGAGCAGTTCTACGACCCGCAGACCGGTCATTTCCTGACCGACCGTAATATCCGCGGTGAGTGTCCGCGCTGTCACAGTCTTGGCGCCTATGGCGACCAATGCGAGAAATGCGGTGCTACCCTCTCTCCGGACGAGTTGATCAATCCCTATAACGCTGAGACCGGTAATGCGCTCGCAAAAAAGGCCACCAAGCACTGGTATCTGCCGCTCGATCAGTATCAGAGTTGGCTGGAGGATTGGATCCTCAACAACCATAAAGAATGGCGTCCGAACGTGTATGGTCAGTGCAAATCCTGGCTCGACAGCGGCCTTAAACCGCGTGCCGTGACGCGTGACCTGGACTGGGGTATCCCCGTACCGGTAGAAGGTGCAGAAGGTAAAGTGCTCTACGTCTGGTTCGATGCGCCGATCGGCTATATTTCCAACACGATTGAGCTGTGCAAAACGCAGCCGGAGAAGTTTGGCGACTGGCAGAAATGGTGGAAACAGGATGACACCCGCATGATCCATTTCATCGGAAAAGACAATATCGTTTTCCACTGCATTGTCTTCCCTGCTATGCTCAAGGCGCAGGGTTATAACCTGCCGGATAACGTACCGTCCAACGAGTTCCTCAACCTTGAAGGTGACAAGATCTCGACGAGTCGTAACTGGGCTGTTTGGCTCAATGAGTACCTCGAGGATTTCCCGGGCAAGCAAGACGTACTGCGTTATGTGCTGACCGCCAACGCACCGGAGACCAAGGATAACGACTTCACTTGGGCAGATTTCCAAGCGCGTAACAACAATGAGTTGGTTGCTATCTATGGTAACTTCGTGAACCGCGCATTGGTGCTAACCGGTAAGTATTTCGAGGGAAAAGTACCGGCATGCGGCGAACTGACGGACTATGACAAAGCGACTATCGAGGAATTCAAGAATGTGAAGGCTACACTCGAGCAGTTGTTAGAGAACTTCCGTTTCCGCGATGCGCAGAAAGAGGCGATGAACCTCGCCCGTATCGGAAATAAATACCTGGCAGACACCGAGCCTTGGAAACTCGCCAAGACCGACATGAACCGCACGGCAACCGTGCTGCATGTAGCGCTGCAGATTGCCGCAAATCTGGCTATCGCTTTTGAGCCGTTCCTCCCGTATTCATCGGAGAAATTGGCGAAGATGCTCCGACTCGATTCGTCCATCGGATGGGAAGATCTCGGTCGCATCGACTTGCTGCCGGAAGGTCAGGCGCTCGGTGAGGTTTCGCTCCTATTCGAGAAGATCGAAGATGCGGCTATTCAGGCACAACTCGACAAACTCGAGCGTATCAAAGCGGAGAACGAAGCCGCAGCTAAGGCTGAGGCACTCAAGAACTGGCGTCCGGAGCCTATCAAAGAGGCTACTACCATCGATGAGTTCGACAAGGCGGATATCCGTGTGGCTACCGTACTTGAATGCACGAACGTGAAGAAATCCGACCGTCTGCTGCAGTTCAAACTGGACGACGGCATGGGTGGTCGCACAATCCTCTCGGGTATCGCACAGAGTTATCCGGACCCGTCGGTATTGGTAGGTAAGCAGGTGCTGTTCATCGCTAATTTCCCGCCGCGTAAGATGATGGGCATCGAGAGCCAAGGCATGATCCTCTCGGCAGTCGATGCAGACGGCAAGTTAGTCGTTACCACCGTCAGCGCAGCCGTAAAGAACGGCGTGGCCGTGGGTTAACGTTTAGCGATTAGCGATTATAAAGAGAGGCGCCGGTTGGCGTCTCTCTTTGTTTTATTTGAGTCTCAGGAATCCGATGCCGAAGCGTTCGACGGCCGCGCGTTCCAGTTCTTCGCGCACCGAGGGATCAGCGATAGAGATGAGTGCTTTGGCGCGGTCGGCTAAGGGCAGGTTACGCAAGTAAACGATACCGTGCTCCGTAGCGATATACTGCGCTTGGAAACGTGTCGTCACCACACCTGCACCGGGTGCAAGATGCGCCACGATCTTCGACTTACCCTTATTGGTCATACTCGGCAAGGCAATGAAGCATTTACCGCCTTCAGACAAAGCCGCACCATACATAAAATCATGCTGACCGCCTACACCGGAGATGATGGTATCACCGATGGAATCGGCGCATATCTGTCCCGTTAGATCCACCTCCACGGCTGAGTTGATTGCCATCGCTTTCGGGTTCTGACGAATGATCTGCGGGTCGTTGGTCCACGATACGTCGCGGATGACAAAATCCCTATTTCCATCGACATAATCATACAGATGACGTGAACCTAATATTAGACTGCCGACCGATTTACCCGGTAGCACTTTCTTAAGGCTGTTATCAATGACGCCGCTCTCAATTAACGGCAGTACACCGTCCGTGATGGCCTCTGTATGCAGACCCAAATGTTGGTGGTGACGCAGCGCATTGATAACCGCATTCGGGATACCGCCTACGCCTATCTGCAGTGTAGCGCCATCGGGTATCTGCGAGGCGACGTTATTACCGATCTTCGTCTCTATCTCATTCGGTATTGGCGTCGGCACTTCCACCAACGGGATATCCCCGCGGCACATGGCAGTGAGCTTACTCACATGAATGACGGGATCTCCAAACGTACGCGGCATGTATCTATTGACCTGCGCTATGATATCGCGCGAGCACTCGGCACCCGAGAACGCGATGTCGGCCGAGATACCGTACGAGCAGTACCCTTCTTCGTCGGGTTCGCTCACCTGCAGGAAGGTCACATCCACGGGTATCTGCCGGCTACGGAATAGGAACGGCACTTCGCCCAAGAAAGCAGGAATGGTATCCGCCACGCCTTCGCGCATGGCCTTACGCAAGGTGTTCGGTACGAAAATAGACAGCGCGCGGAAGGAGTCCATGAGTTCTTTTTTAGCATACGGCGCATCGTCCGGATGGACACCGAAACCGGAGATAAGTTTGACGTCACGCAGTTCGGCTGCGCGTTCGGTCAACGCATTGAGTAGCACCGTCGGGATACTGGTGCTTCCTTGTACGACGATCGTGTCGCCCGATCGCACATGACTCACCGCCTCAGCGGGACTAACGTATTTCACTGGGGTCATAAGGATCGTATTGAGAATAATCTTCGTTGAACTTACGGAGTCGTTCTTCCAACTGTTCGTACTGGTCTTCACGGATCGAGGACGCACATCCGCGCATACCCTCACGTTTGGCACCGGTGCTCTCCAGCGAGATAGCCGATACACCATAGTAGATCAGTTTGTTCACCAGTTTCTTACCCGTCCAGTCTTTATAACCGAAGGTAAAGAAGAACCCGTCTCCTACTTCGCGACCATTGGCATCTTTGTCATAGACGATATGAAAACCGTTGCGCACCATGATCTCCTTAATCTTATGTGCGCGACGCGCATACTCACGTGTGTTCTCCACATAACGGATACGTCCTTCGCAAGCCGCCTGCAGCATGGCCGCCATACCGTATTGCACCGAGTGACATACACCGCTTGACAGCACGTACAAGAACACGTATGCAAAACTCTGCAGCAACTCGCCGTTGTTATGCAAGCGCTCACCCAAAGCCGGGTACACGCGTTTAGCCAGCACCGGATCGATCGCCACAAAGGCTGCACGCTGACCGGCGTAACTGAACATCTTCGAGCACGAGATGAGTTGGATACAGTTATGCGTATAATGCCCAACCGAAGGTTGATACGGTTCCGAGTACGGTTGACCGCGATCCGGATCACGGAAGTCCATGTTCAGGTATGCCAGATCCTCCAGCACGATCGCATCGTACTGCGTAGCCAACTCACCTATCGTACGCAACTCATCGTCCGTCAGGCATGCCCAGGTAGGGTTATTGGGATTGCTGTAGAGAATACCGGCAATGCGGCCGCTCTTCAGATGACGCTCCAACTCGTCATGCAGCTTAGCGCCACGGAAATCAGCGATATCGAAGGCATCGATACGACTACCGATGACATTACATTGCATCTTCTGCACCGGGAAACACGGATCCAGGAATAGAATCGTATCTTTGCCGGGCTGCAATTGAATAAGCATGGAGTTCAGCGCAAAAGCCGCCTGCATCGAACCTACCGTCGGAAAGATACACTCCGGCGGACGAGGGATGTTGATGAAGGCACGCACAAACTCCGAACCCCATTTCTTCACTTCCGGAATACCGGTGATCACGGGATAATGTGAGGCGCAACCGTTCAGTAATGCCTGATGCTCTGCCTCGATACCTATCTGCTCAGCCGGCAGACCCGGTTCACCCAAAGCCATGTTGACGTATTCGACACCCGTCGCCTGCTCGATATTCTTCACAACGCCCGCCAACTGACGGATACTGGCATTACCCAACTCGTTGAAGTTACGCAACCCGAACTGGCGGCAGATCGAATCGACGATGTGTTTATCTAACGGAAATTGCATAGTTATATCCTGCCTCTACGGCGGCTAAGTTCGTATTGACAATCGCTTCTCCCTTGCGGGCAAAGACACGTGCTACACCGGCTGTCATCTTATCATGATCGATACCGAGCATCGGAATGGCCGCGCCTAACAGCACCATATTCGCTGCCTGTGCCGGTGCTCCGGCTTCTTTAGCCAACACCTCCACGTCCAGTAACACATGGTTCTTGTGCGCTTTGATGCGCGCTAGCACCTCTTCCAATTCCGGATAATTCGGGATATTGAGGAACGGCACGCATGACGTCACAATCCATCCGTCGGGCTTGAGATACTCCACATAACGCAGCGCCTCCATCGGTTCGAGACTGATGATGAGGTCAGCGCCACCTTTGGCAATCAGGTCACTCATGATGGGTTCGGACGACAGACGCAGGTTGGACTGCACGTCACCGCCGCGTTGCGACATACCGTGTACTTCGGCTTGTTTGAGATACAGACCCTCTTGCAGGGCTGCTTCACCAATGACGGTGGCAATGGAGAGGATTCCTTGTCCTCCTACTCCGGCCAAAATGATATCTTTTTTCATGCCTTTCAGAATTTGACTTGTCAAATAATCGTGCCCTTTAGGGCTAAGAACTTTAAACTTTAAACTTTCAACTACGCTTAGCGGCCTTCAGGTGTCGCTTAAGCGTCTGAATACACTCGCGACGTGCGATGACTACAGACGTACCCGGGTAGTCAATCTCCTCACGCAGCACGGCTTTAATCTCCTCCATGTTCTTGGGCAGCGGAACCACCACACGCACGTGATCAGGCGCTACACCCAGTCCGGTACATATCTGCTCGAGACGACCCGTTCCGGCGCTGTCCTGACCTCCGGTCATACCCGTCGTGAGGTTATCCGAGATGAGCACCACTACGTTCGCATTCGCATTCACGCAGTCCAGTAGACCCGTCATGCCCGAGTGGGTGAACGTACTGTCACCGATGACCGCTATCGCCGGATGTTGACCGGCGTCGGCCGCACCTTTGGCCATCGTCACCGATGCACCCATCTCCACGCACGCGTGGATAGCATGGAAGGGCGACAACGCTCCTAAGGTATAACAACCGATATCGCCGAAGATACGCGGCGCAGCATACTCACGTGCCACTTCGTTCAGTGCGGCATACATATCGCGGTGACCGCAACCCTGACACAATGCAGGCGGACGACCGACTACGACCGCTTCTTTCTCGTTAGTTGGCAGTGCTTTCAGACCTAAGGCGGCACGCACGCTGTCCGGCGTCAACTCACCCATACGCGGCAGGTCACCCGTCAGACGACCTTTGACAACCACGCTCGAAGGCACCATACCGCAGATCATCTCTTCTACTACCGGCTGACCCTCTTCGATCACCAACAGCTCTTTCAAACCGTCGGCTACCATCTGCTGGATCAGATCCGTCGGTAAGGGGTACTGCGTGATTTTGAGGATGGACGCTCCCTCATACTCTAACCGCTCACCTCTAACCTCTAACCCTTTATTTTCCATGAGGTAGTTATACGCGATACCGGTCGTCAAAATTGCCTTCTCCGGCTTGGTTCCTTTCAGGTACGTGTTATGGCCTGCCGTGTTACTCTCAGCGGTGAAAGCAGGTTGCAGATCGACTAACTCCGCGTAGTTCTTCTTCGCATAAGCCGGCAGTAAGATGAAGTGCTTCTCATCCTCCGGCATGGACATGTTGTTCTGCGCACGCGGAGTGTCTACCGTCTCTACCACCGCACGACTGTGCGCCATACGCGTTGTGACACGCATCAAGATCGGCGTCTTCAGCCGCTCACTCAGTTCATACCCGTAAGCCATCATGTCATAGGCCTCCTGCTGGTTACTTGGTTCCAGGCACGGGATCATCGCGAACTTGGCATAGAAGCGGCTGTCCTGCTCGTTCTGGCTGGAGTGCATCGACGGATCATCGGCTGCCAGCACGATCAGACCACCGTTCACACCCGTGATGGCTGCGTTCATGAACGCATCGGCGCACACGTTCATGCCCACATGCTTCATGCAGACCAACGCACGCTTGCCCATATACGACATACCTAAGGCAGCCTCCATAGCCGTCTTCTCGTTCGCTGCCCAGCGGCAATGGATACCGCGAGGCTGTTTGGCTTCCGCCATCTGAATGTACTCAGTAATCTCAGTAGATGGGGTACCCGGATACGCATAAACGCCACTCAATCCGGCATCAATGGCACCTTGGGCTATCGCCTCATCACCTAACAATAAGTGTTTCATGATATATGTGTGTTATAATTTGCGCTGCAAATTTACTGCTTTTTTTTGATATATGCAAATAATTTCATTTTTTTCGTTTAGAAACGTTCGCGGAACTCGGAGGGAGTACAACCTTTGGACTCGCGGAAGAGACGGTTGAAATGGCTGAGAGTGTTGAACCCGCACGAATAGCCGATTTGTGCTACGGACAGTTGGGTTGTCAGCAGCATACGCGCCGCGATGCCAAGGCGGTAGTCAATGAGGTAACGATTAGGTGTTCGGCCGGTTTTGTTACGGAAGAAACGGGAAAAAGAATCCGCGTTCATGCAGGACAGATCCGCCAGTTGTTGAATGGTTATATCGCGCATGTAGTTATCGGCTATGTACTCCCTTACTTTATGTACCCGTTCGTCTTCGTTCTCTTCGTTAGCCTCGATAAAAGAAGAGGAGGAGAGTTCGCGTACATCTTCGACCAGCGAAAGGCGATACAGCAGGTTCCACAGACGTATTACGGCCGCAAAACTCTCATTGCTGTGCGCCAGATTGATAATATCTTCCCGAAGGATTTGTATGGCCGGTTCAGGGAATGCGAGTCCCCGTTGTGCCCGTTCGAGCATGCGACGGATGGAGACAAATGCACGTTTTTCCATGAACGAACCGTTAAATGCATCGGGGTCAATGTGAATCGTAATCTCGTAGATATCCTGTCGCGGACAAGTGCCTTGTTCCCACACATGAACAAGTTTACTTCCGGTCATGAGCACCAGGTCAAGCGAACCGATTGTCTCATGGCTATCACCGATGGTACGCGTGGCACCGGCGGCATTCTCCACAAAGTTGAGTTCGTACACTTCATGGCAGTGCGCAGGGTACTCAAAGAAGGTCTTGTGACGCTCGCCGACATAGAAAATATCCAGCGGTTCGAGACGGGTGATTTCAGTAAATGATTCGCGCATGATGTCTAAATTTGCCGCAAAGATACGACAATTTTTCGGGATTTGCAAACTCTACTTTACAATTTTTGCAGAAAACGCATATTTTCGGTCGGAAAAGTATTAGTGTAGTTCAAAAAATAGCAGTAATTTTGCAGCGGATTTTGAAATATAGTATTTATGAGTAAGCAATACGGCCATTTTGACGACGCAAATCGCGAGTATGTCATCACGAATCCAGCAACTCCATTCCCGTGGATCAACTATCTGGGTAACGAAGATTTCTTCGGATTAATTTCCAACACCGGTGGCGGTTATAACTTCTATAAAGACGCCAAATTCCGCCGTATCACCCGTTATCGTTACAACAGTGTACCTATGGATTCGGTTGGACGCTATTTCTATATTAAAGAAGGCGAGACGATCTGGAATCCGGGTTGGAAACCGTGTAAGACGGCATTGGATGCGTACGAGTGTCGTCACGGATTGAACTACACGCGCATCACAGGCGCAAAAAATAAGATACGCGCGAGCGTGTTGTTTTTTGTTCCGCTGGGTGTCAAGGCGGAGATTCAACGTCTGACCCTGACCAACGAATCCGATGAGACGAAGTGTCTCAAACTCTTCAGTTATGCAGAGTGGTGTTTGTGGAATGCAGCTACGGATGGCGAGAATTTCCAACGAAACTTATCCACAGGTGAAGTGGAGATCGAAAGGGCGAAAGGCAAAGGGACGAATGGCGAAAGTTGGACAGCTATTTATCATAAAACCGAATACAAGGAGCGTCGGAATCATTATGCGTATTACAGCGTCAATTGTCCGGTAAACGGCTATGACACGGATCGTGAGTCGTTTGTGGGTCTGTATAATGAGCTATCAGAGCCTTCAGTGGTCATTGACGGCAAGGCGACCGACAGTCTCGCGCACGGCTGGAGTCCGATCGCGAGCCATTTTATCGAGGTGGAACTCAAACCCGGCGAGAGCCGCGACTTCATCTTTGTCCTCGGTTATGAAGAGAATCCCGAAAACGAGAAATTTGAGATCTCAGAATCACGTGATCACGAGACCACAAAACTATTAACCAGTCTCGGTGAGAAGGATCATCACATTATTAATAAAACGCGTGCGCACGAGGTGATCAAGCGTTTCGCAACCGTAGAGGCGGTGGAAGCAGCGTTTGCTGAGTTGAAGGCGTTGTGGGATGAGTTGCTGAGCAAGTACCGCGTAGAGAGTAGCGACGAGCGCTTGAACCGCATGGTGAACATATGGAATCAATACCAGTGTATGATCACGTTCTGCATGAGCCGTTCGGCATCGTTCTTTGAGAGCGGTGTCGGCCGCGGCATGGGTTTCCGCGATTCGAACCAAGACCTGGTCGGCTTCGTGCATCAGATCCCTTCGCGCGCCCGTCAGCGTATTCTCGACATAGCGGCTACCCAGTTCCCGGACGGCGGTTGTTACCACCAGTACCAGCCGCTCACCAAGCGCGGCAACAACGACATCGGCGGCGGCTTTAATGATGATCCTATGTGGCTCATCTTCGGTACGACCGCGTATATCCGCGAAACGGGTGATTTCTCTATCCTGGATGAGATGGTGCCTTGGGACAACGAACCGGGAACAGAGGTTTCGCTCATGGAGCACCTGCGCATCTCGTTTAACCACGTAGTGAACAATCTCGGTCCTCACGGTCTGCCGCTCATCGGACGTGCGGATTGGAATGACTGCCTCAACCTCAACTGCTTCTCGAACGATCCGAACGAGTCGTTCCAGACAACAGGCAACCGAACCGAAGGAAGTAAGGCGGAGAGTCTGATGATCGCCGGTCTATTCGTCTATTGCGGACGGCAGTTCGTAGAATTGCTGAAGGCGAAAGGCGAAGGATTAGAGGCAAAAGGCATAGAGGCTGAGATAGAGAAGATGTGCAAGGCGGTAGAACAATACGGTTGGGACGGCGAATGGTATTTGCGCGCCTATGATTTCTTCGGCAATAAGATTGGCTCGCACGAGAACAAGGAAGGTAAGATCTTCATCGAGAGTCAGGGATGGTGCGGCATGGCACGTATCGGTGCTGAACTCGGTATGCCAGAACGCGCATTGGACAGCGCAGCCAAACTGCTGGACAGCGAGCATGGTATGGTGCTCAACTGGCCGGCATATACCACGTATCATATCGAACTTGGCGAACAATCCACCTACCCTGCCGGGTACAAAGAGAATGGAGGTATCTTCTGTCACAACAACCCATGGGTCATTATTGCGCAGACCGAAGCCGGTCGGGGTAATGACGCGTGGGCGCTCTATAAGAAGATAGCACCGGCATGGATAGCGGATCAAGATCTGCATAAGGTAGAGCCTTATGTCTATTGCCAGATGGTAGCCGGTAAAGAGGCAGCTAAACCGGGCGAGGGGAAGAACAGTTGGCTCACCGGTACGGCAGCGTGGAACTGGCTCACGATCAGTCAGCATATACTCGGTATCCGTCCGACCTACGAAGGCTTGATGGTCAACCCGTGTATTCCGTCTGACCTCAAGGAGTATAAAGTGACTCGCAAATGGCGTGATGCCGAGTATATCATCACGGTAAAGAACCCGAACGGCAAACAGCGTCCGGATGAACCGACCGTACTGCCGTACGAATCGGGTAAACATGAAGTGGAAATAACGTTGTAATTCGTAATGACGGTATTACGTAATTACGTAATTACGAAAAAAAATAAATCATGATATCATGAAAAAGATTTCGGTATTATTATTGGCGTTGACGGCTGTGCTTGCTGTCTATGCGCAAGAAAAGAAAGTTCGTCCTATCGACAACGAGGCGATCCAGTTCGCCATGTCGATGGGTATCGGTTGGAACCTCGGCAACCAGATGGACGCCCATTACAACGGTTGTTCGTACGAGGAAGGATGGGGCAACAAGGCCGCCACTCAACAGACCTTCAACGGTGTGGCGAAAGCCGGTTTTAAGTCAGTACGTATTCCTGTCACATGGATGGGACATATCGGTAACGCACCGACCTATACCATTGAGGCGGGTTGGATGGACCGTGTGGCCGAGTTGGTCGATATGGCGCACAAGGCCGGATTGAAGGTTATTATCAATATCCACCATGACGGGTATGGTGCGCAGGACACGCCAAGCAAGGGGTATCACTGGTTGGACCTACCGGGTGCTGCAGCGGATGAAGAGAAGAACCAGCGCATCAAACAGGAGTTGACGATGGTGTGGCTCCAGATTGGTAAGCGTTTTGTCAACTACGGTGATTGGCTCATCTTTGAAACCCTCAACGAGATCCAAGACGGCGGATGGGGTGGCGGCGCTAACCGTACGGACGGTGGTGCGCAGTACCGCGTGCTTAACGAATGGAATCAGGTGTGCGTGAACGCTATCCGTGCAGCCGGTGGCATGAACCAGACACGTTATATCGGTGTGCCGGGATATGTGTGCAATCCGGACCTGACGGTAGAGAATCTTGTAATGCCGGAAGATATCGTACCGAATCGTATCATGGTAGCCGTGCACAGTTACGACCCATGGGATTTTGCTGGTTCAGCCCAGTATCAGGAATGGGGACATACCGGTGTGGATGTCGTGCCGAACAGCGATGAGAACGCCTATGTAGGCATGCTCAACCGCCTGTTTAATATGTATGTGCGTCGCGGAATACCAGTTTATTTCGGTGAGTTCGGTGCCGTTCGTCGCGCGTCGGCAACCGATGAACCTTTCCGTCTCTATTACTTCCGTTATGTATGCAAGGCCATGCGTGACCGTCGTATCCCGGCGATCTATTGGGATAACGGTAATAGCAAAGGCGGTAATGACGGTTTCGGAGTGATTGACCACCGTACGGGCAAGTTCATCGGTAGCGGCGAGCAGACCGTCCGCGCGATGGTGGACAGTTGGGAGAATAACGATCCCGAGTACACCTTGCAGTCAATCTACGACGCAGCTCCGACTTCCTTCCGCACGGCAGCGGAGCAGAAACCGGATACAGGCAATCACTATTAATTCACATTAATAACAAACAATCATGAAGTACTATCTCAAAATGGTGTTGAGTGTAGTGGTGCTCTTGTGGAGTACTGCTGCCTTCGCACAAATCAAAGTGAAAGGTACAGTCGAAGATGCGGATGGTCCGCTGATCGGCGCCAGTGTGCTTGTAAAAGGAACCACTGTAGGTACCATTACCAACATGGATGGACAGTACATTATCGAGGCTAATCTCGGTGATGAACTGGAGTTCTCGTACATGGGTTACAAGTCGCAGACCATTACTGTGACCGGAACCACCATCGATGTAACGATGGCAGAGGACACGGAGGTACTCTCTGAAGTTGTAGTAACCGCTATGGGTATCAAGCGTGACCGCAAGGCCCTGGGTTATGAAGTAGGCGAAGTCAAAGGTGAGGACCTGACGAAAGCCAAAGAGACTAATGTAGCGAACTCGCTTGCCGGTCGTGTAGCCGGTCTGGTGGTACAAGGAACGGCAGGTGGTGCATCGGGGTCGACACGCGTCATGCTGCGTGGTACGACCGAGATCACCGGTAACAACCAACCGCTGTACGTCATCGACGGTGTGCCGATGGACAACACCAACTTCGGTTCGGCCGGTACAGAAGGAGGTTATGACCTCGGTGACGGTATCTCCGCCATCAACCCGGATGATATCGAGTCGATGTCGGTGCTCAAAGGCCCGGCAGCGGCTGCGCTATACGGTAGCCGTGCTTCGCACGGTGTGATCCTTATCACTACCAAGAAAGCCAACACAGGCGATGCCAAATGGTCGGTTGAGTACAACGGAACGATGACCTTCGACAGCCAGCTCAGCAAATGGGACAACGTCCAGCAGGTATATGGTATGGGTTCCAAAGGTATGTATAACGTCGATGCCGTAAGCAACACGAACAAGTCATGGGGACCGAAAGCGGATGGAGGACTGACATTGCGTTATTTCGACGGACAGGAGCATCCGTATCTCATCATCCCGAACAACACCGCTAACTTCTTCGAACTTGGTCTGACGGCTACCAATACCGCTATCGTGTCCATGAACACGGGCAAGACCGGTATTCGTTTTAGCTACACCGACATGCGTAACAAGGACATCCTTCCGAACTCGAACATGAGTCGTAACACGATTAACTTGCGTGCCAACACTTCCCTCGGTCCGGTGGATTTGGATTTCAATGTGAACTACACCCATGAGGATGTGAAGAACCGTCCGGCTCTTGGTGACGACCGTTCAAACGTAGGTAAGAACCTTATGACCTTGTCCACTACCTATAATCAGGAATGGCTCAAGAACTACGAAGACGCGAATGGCGAGTATCAGAACTGGAACGGCATGGATCCGTATAACGTCAACCCGTATTGGGATATCAATAAGAACAAGAACCAGTCCTATAAGCACCTGCTTCGTATGAACGGAAAGATCGTCTATAATATCATTCCGCAGTTGAAGGTGCAGGCTACGGTGGGTGCAGAGATTAACCGTTTTGAGTTCTCGGACTTCAAGTATCCGACGACTCCGGGTTATGAATCCGGTCGCCTGCAGAACAGCTATTTCAACAACCGCATGATCAATGCCGAGTTGTTAGGTATCTATACCGACACATGGGGTGACTTCGACTTTACCGCTACTGCCGGTGCGAACGTCTATGACGTGCACAACCAGACTGTGGTTAATACCGGTACCGACATGAGTATACGCGAGGTGGTTGCGATGAGTAGTTTTGAGGAGCAATCCGTAGAGGAATCGACCTACAATAAACGTATCGTGTCTGTCTTTGCTTCGGCTAACCTCGGATGGCGTCACATGTTGTACTTGGATGCTACCGTGCGTGGCGACAAGTCGTCGGCCTTAGGCAGTGGTAAGAACCTGTACGTATATCCTTCTGTCAGTGGTTCGTTTGTCTTCTCCGAACTCATCAAGTCTAACCGCAAAGTACTGCCCTACGGTAAGGTTCGCCTGAGTTGGGCTGAGGTAGGTAGCGATACCGACCCGTACCAACTGAGCCTGCGTTATGCGAAATCGCAGTTCGGTTATCCGGGCTATTCTATCAGTTCAGTATACGGTAACACGATGCCGAATGCGGATCTCAAGCCGACACGTACCCGTTCGTGGGAAACCGGTTTTGAGACCAAATGGTGCAACCAGCGCATCAGCCTCGACTTCACGTTCTATCACCAAGTGTCACGTGACCAGATCCTCGGCATGGCTGCGTCCGCTGCCTCTGGTTATGACTACCGTATGATCAATGCCGGTGCTATTCTCAACCAAGGTTTTGAGATCACCTTTGGTGCCCGTCTCGTGCAAACCAAGGACTTCAGCTGGGACTTGAATATCAACTGGTCGAAGAACAACAACAAGGTGCTCAAACTCACAGACGAAAACCCCGAGTTGGAGTTAGCAAAGGCTACATGGTGTAACGTCTATGTGTCAGCCCGTGAGGGAGAACAATACGGTTCTATCTGCGGTCCGGCGCTGGCGCGTAATGCAGACGGTCGTGTGATCGTTGACGCTGCTACAGGTCTGCCGACCTTTACCACTGAGAACAAAGTACTGGGTAACGCACAGTGGGATTGGACCGGCGGTCTAAGCACCACCTTACGCTATAAGATGGTTACCCTCACGGCCCTGTTCGATGTGAAGGTAGGTGCCGACATCTTCTCGATGTCTGAGCGTGCTTCCTATGAGACCGGTAAGGCCAAAGAGACCCTCGTGGGTCGTGCGGAATGGTACGCTTCCGAAGAGGCGCGTAAGGCGGCCGGCGTGACGTCCATAACCGAATGGCGGAAGGCTGAAGTGAATAACGGCCAGTACGGCGGTTATCTTGTGGACGGTGTGATTGATAACGGTGACGGTACATACCGCGAAAACGATATCTACATCAACCCGGAAGACTACTGGTATGAAGTAAGCCGTAAATCGCCGGAATTGTTCATCTATGACAACTCCTATATCAAGTGCCGTGAGTTGACACTCACCCTTGATTTCCCGAGAGAGTGGCTCGACAAGAAGGGTATCGTAAAGCACGTAGGTATCAGCTTCGTCGCTCGTAACCCATTCATCATCTGGAAGAACATCAAGGATATCGACCCGGATGCGCAGTATAACACCTCCGGTCTCGGCCTCGAGTACGGTTCACTCCCGAGCCGTCGTAGTTACGGTCTGAATTTTAATATTAAGTTCTAAATAATGTTTAAAGTTTAATGTTTAATGTTTAATGTTTAATGTTTAAAGAATACGATTATGAAAAAGATATTATTTAGTACTTTATGCTTGGCTGCAATCTTCTTCGCTTCTTGCTCCGACAAGATTTACGAGGAGATCAATACCGACCCGACGAAAGTATCTGAGGCGAACCCGTCAGCACAATTGACTTTCGCTGAACTGCAACTGTTCGGAGATATGAACTATGTAGACGTACATCGTCTCTATACCTACGCGTTCACGCAACACCTCATGGGTTGCTGGAATACCACTAACTACGGTGGTCAGCACCGTATGGATAACAATGAGATGGCTCGTCCGTGGAATAACCTCTATCCGGGTGCTATTCGTAACCTAACGGATGCTATCAATAGCACCAAAGACGATGCCAAGCAGGCAAACGTTCATGCAGCATTGCGTATCTTACGCGTCTATGTCGGCGGCTTGCTGACGGATGTCTATGGCGATGTGCCTTATTCGGAGGCCGGTCTGGGTTATATCACAGGTAATGTGGCACCGG
Organism: uncultured Bacteroidales bacterium; assembly: GCA_902769535.1. GTDB lineage: Bacteria > Bacteroidota > Bacteroidia > Bacteroidales > Paludibacteraceae > Colicola. Next base: position 94,355 of record CACXPH010000006.1, on the reverse strand, counting down.
CGTATGACAAGCAGGAGGATATCTATCGCTCGTTCTTTGAGGAACTCAAAGATGCCGTTAAGTTGTTTAACAACGAGGCTGCAGCTATTAGCAGTGATCCCTTGTTCGAAGGTAATCTGGCAGCGTGGAGACTGTTTGCTAACTCACTTCGTCTGCGTTATGCAATGCGTATCTCCGATGTGCTTCCGGATCTGGCTAAGGCGGAGTTCCAAGCCGCATTGGAAGACGGTGTGATGAGTGGCGCGGCGGACGATGCTTGCGTGAAGCATATGAATATCAGCTACAGCTTTGGTCAGGAGTCCTATAAAGACTTCCGCGGTAATGCCCTTGCTAAGTATTTCTTCGGCAATGACCCGGCGAACAACCCGACCTATATCTGCCAAACCATGTGGGAGCAACTATACAAGACTAATGATCCTCGTACGAAGCGTCTGTGCCGTTTCTATATCGACGATTATATCTCCATTTCTACGGGTGACGGTCGTATAGATATGACGGATGCCGTTGTTGCTACTCAGCAAGCGAACCCGACAGCGAAAGTGATTTGGCTCATTGCTCCGGGTATGTTCTCGTGGGATAACTGGCCGGATTATTCGCAGGCTGCTGTAGCAGGTAGCCCAATCGTGACAGCTGTCGAGGCAGTGCAAGCTGCGCACCCGGGCTATGATCCGGCTTCTAACCCGCGCTGGCTCATGCCGAAACTGGCGATCAACTTCCTCCGCTCCGACAATCCGGGCGTGCTCATGACCTATGCCGAAGTATGTTTCTTGCGTGCAGAGGCAGCTATCAATGGTTGGACCGGCGATAATGCCAAAGAGATGTACGAACTCGGTATCCGTGCTTCGATGGATTTCCTGTCTAACCACTATGGCGTAGAGGCCGTTACAGATGGTGAGTTCGCTGCTTATCTGGCAGAACCGACGGTGGCATGGGGTGCTATCAAAGAACAGCAGAAGAGCCAGATTAACACACAGGCTTGGATCCTCCATTTCCATAACCCGGCAGAGGCATGGGCAAATATTCGTCGTGCAGATTTCCCGAAATTGACCCCGCCTGATCCGAAAAACCTTATAAACGGTACGGAGATCCCGGTTCGTCTGTGCTATCCGCAGTCGGAAGCCAAAGATAACCAAGCCGAATATGATGCGGCTAGAGCTCGCGTGGAAGGCGGTTATTCATGGAATGCCCGTCTGTGGTGGGATACTAAGTAATCCCTTCGTAATAACGTAATCCCGTATTAACGTAACATCGAAAAAGATATGAAAAATCACTATATTTTGCTGCTTGCAGCCTTGGCGTTATGTTTCGCGTCATGCGAGGATAACACGCCCTTTGATACCCAGTCGCCCGATGATGCGCCGCTGATCCTCATCCCCTATGAGAGTACTTCCGGTACCATCACCATGACGCAATCGAACCCGGAGACGCTGTGTGCAGACTCGGTTGTTGTGACCCCGTCCGCTTACACGACCGTCAACTGGTATCTCGACGGACAACTCGTCTTCACCGGTACCAAACTGGATAAGTGCTTCCCGTCCGGACAGTATGACCTCGTTATCGAGGCCGTTACCCAAGCCGGCAAGAAGACCTCTCGTACCGGTACGTTCATCGCCAACCCATATCTGACTGATCCGTATTCGGCAGCTCCTGCCGGCGGACGTCATATGGTGCCGAACATTCCTACTGCCATCGAAGGAGTGAACCTGGCAGCGGTGACAGCGTTCGAACTGACTAGTGATGTCGAAGGTATGAATGTCGTTCAAACCATTACCCCGACATCCGCTACCGACACCCGTCTTGAGTTCGTTTTGCCGGAGATGGCAGACGGTGCGTATTATGTCTTCCTCAAAGACGAGGCCGGCAAACGCTACGGTGCGAACGTGCTGAACGTGCATAACTCATCCGTTGTGCTCAGTGGCTTTGAGGTGTTTAAACCGGGCGAGGAATGGACGATCTCCGGTGTTAAATTGGAGAACGTGGCTTCCGTCACGATTGACGAGACCGTCATTACCGAACTGACGGCTACTGCTACCTCCGTTACTTTCACTGCTCCTGCAGCCGAACCGGGTAATCACACTGTCTCCATGAAGAATGCTGATGGCTCGGATGTTCTCTTCGCGACGGCAGAAGGACTGGTGGCTCAGGCTACTACTTTTGTCAGCGCAGAGACGACCATCTGGAGTGGCTCAGTTACAATCAACTGGGAAGTAGATCCACCAGTGACAGCGAAAGTAACCAAAGAGGCAATGGCGAATGTGCCGGCTGGTGCTACTATCTCGATTTATTTCGATATGGCGGGTGATACCTATCATCAAATCCAAGTTACCACAGACTGGTGGTCGATGAATCTCATGGAGAAGAAAGATGTCCATGAGGGAGACAACCCTATAACATTTACCTATACCGCAGAAGGTAAGGCTAAAGTTGAGGAAGAAGGGTCTATGCTCGTTGTTGGATTTGGCGCTACCATTACATCTGTAACTTACAAATAAGCACCTATGATACCTCTCCGCGAAAAAATCGGATATGCTCTGGGTGATGCCGCTTCCGGCGGCATCACCTGGAAGATTATGTCCATCGCCTTCCCGATGTTCTTCACCCATGTGTTCGGCCTTACCTTCGCCGATGCCGCTGCACTCATGCTCGCAGCGCGTATCTTCGATGTGTTCACAGACCCCCTCATGGGTTCCATCGCGGACCGTACAAAGACCCGTTGGGGAACATACCGCCCGTGGCTCATCTTCGGCTCTATACCCTTCGGACTCATCTTCGCACTCCTGCTCTTCACGCCCGATCTCGGCATGACTGGTAAGCGTATATGGGCGTACAGTCTGTACCTGCTCATGATGGCGGTGTACACGGCGGTGAACGTACCGTATGGCTCGCTGCTCGGCGTGATGACTACCGATGATGACGAGAAAAACCAGTTCTCTGCCTTCCGTATGGTCGGAGCGTATGCGATGGGATTTATCACCCTCTTCGCCTTCCCCTATCTGCAGAAACTCGTCGGTGGAACGGAGCAACAACAGTATGCCGTCCTCGGTGCTTTCTTCGGCCTGCTGGCTGCTGTCATGACCCTGACCTGCGGTCTGCTAACCAAGGAACGCCACAAACCCATCATCGCAGAGAAATTCAGCTTTAAGCAGTTCGCGGACTTGTTCCGCAATAAGCCCTGGGTCTACATGACTTCCATCGCTTTCTGCACGAACTTCTTCAACGGCTTCCGCTATGCCGTGGTGGCCTATATGTTCACCTATTGTGTGGGCGGCGACGTGAGCGTAGGACGCTTCATCATCAACTACACGGCCTTTATGGCTTTCAGTGAAGTGACCTGTATGATCTTCGGTGCACTCAGTCCTGTGTACACCCGCATGATCGGTTCCAAGCGCATGGCGTTCGTCTGGGCTTCCATCATCTGCTGCCTCTTCTCCGTCTGCTATTTCTTCATCCCGATGGACGCATCGTACATCTGGCTCATGGTGGCCGTATCTGTCCTGGCATCCATAGGCGTCGGACTCTACTCGCCGCTCCTTTGGTCGATGTACGCCGACGTGTCGGACTATGCGACCGAGAAAAACGGAACGAGTTCCACCGGTCTTATCTTCTCCTCCGGAACGATGGCGCAGAAATTCGGCGGAGCTATCTCCGGTAGCCTCATTGCCTTACTTTTGGGCGCAGCCGGACTCGTCTCACATACCGATATGACCACCGGCGAGACCATCGTCATCATCACCGACGAAGCCTCTGTCCGAACCATGGTTTGGGCACTCTTCTCCCTCTTCCCGGCTTCCATCGCCGCGATCATGAGCCTCCTTGCCTATAAATTCCCATTAAAGAAATAATATGAGAAAAATATCTGTATTCTGTATTCTGTCAGCGCTAGCGGTCTTAAGTAGCTGCACGCACTATACGAACCCCGATAATGGTCCAATACGATTGAACCAACTTGGTTTTGCGCCTGAACAGGAGAAAACGGCCACGATAACGTTAAGCGATGAACGGTTGGCGGTTAGCGAGGTTTTCGTTCTTACCGAAAACGGAGATACTATTCCTCTCTCCTCTCACCTCTCACCCGTCATCCTTAATCCCATTTCCGGCAAACCCTGTCAACTTGTCGATTTCTCGGAGCTTCGAGAGCCCGGTGTTTACACATTGTCGATAGTACGTAATAACGAAATTACGTCATCTCGATTTACAATCGAGCCGCGCCCTTATAAAGAGCTCACTCGTGCTGCCCTCCGCGCGTTCTATCACCAGCGCGCCTCGATGGCGACCGAAGAACCCTATGCCGAAGGCTATGCGCGTCCCGCCGGACACCCGGATGATCATGTACTCGTGCATGCCTCTGCGGCCACCGACCTCCGTCCCGAAGGAACCGTTATCTCTTGTCCGGGCGGTTGGTATGATGCAGGCGATTATAACAAGTACATCGTCAACTCCGGCTATACCATGGGCGTCTGGCTCATGGCGTACGAGATGAATAAGGCCTACTTTGATACGCTTAGCCTGAACATACCTCCCTCCCTTCGGGGAGGGACAGAGGGTAGGCTCCCTGACATGCTTGCCGAGGCTATGTATAACATCCGCTGGATGATGACTATGCAGGATTTGGATGGCGGTGTCTACCATAAACTAACCACCCCGAACTTCGAGAAGTTCATCCGTCCCGATCAGTGCAAACAGCAGCGATATGTAGTCATGAAGACCACAGCCGCCGCACTGGACTTTGCCGCTACGATGGCGCTCGCTGCACGCATCTATGCGCCGTATAAGAATACCCTTGGGCGGTTCTGTGTCGAGGCGGAAGAAGCGGCCTTATGCGCCTACGGATGGGCACTCGAGCACCCCGATGTCTATTACGACCAGCCGAAAATGAATGAGGAGTTTCAACCGACCATCAATACCGGCGCCTACGACGACTTCGATGTACGTGATGAGTTTCTCTGGGCTGCTACGGAGTTGTATCTGCTTACCGGCGATGATTTCTACAAATCTGAAATCATAAATCATAAATCACAAATCGGCAGCGTTTATACGCCTGCCGTATGGGGCAACGTGGCAGAACTGGCGTATCTGGAACTCCTGATGCACAATGACCAATTACAAATAACCAATGACCAATTGTTGGCGCATTTAGAGTCCTATCTGAATGAGGCAACAACCGTTTCGGTCTATAAATCGCCTTACGGCAACCGCGAATCGGATTTCTTCTGGGGTTGCAACTCGGAAGGGTGTTGCTGGCGCGGAATCGAATGTCTGTATGCTTATCGTCTGACGGGTGACAATCGCTATATGGTGAACGCACAGCGTTGCCTCAACTACATCCTTGGTCAGAACGCAACTGGTTTCTGTTACGTCACGGGCTTTGGTGCTCACCCGACGAGCCATCCGCACCATCGTCTGTCCTATTCGCATCCGAAGGGCACACTACCGGGCTTCCTTGCCGGAGGACCGAATCCTGACAAACAAGATGCCGCTACGGATGGGGTGAAGTACCCGAAGAACGTACCGGCGGATGAGAGTTATCTGGACTATCAACCCAGTTACGCCTCCAATGAGGTGACCATCAACTGGAACGTCACCCTCTTCGCGCTCTCTGCAGGCCTTGATGCCCTGTCGCAGCCATGACCTCGCCGCAGGACATATTGACACAAAATATCTTGCCGTACTGGCTGGCGCTCCGCGATCCTGAGCATGGCGGTTTTTACAGTCAGGTTCGCAGCGATGAGACGGTTATACAGGATGCTCCGCGTGGTGGCATTCTGTACGCACGTATCTTATGGTCCTTTGCTGCAGCCTACCGCGTGTTGCATCGCCCGGAGTACTTAGCCGGAGCGAATACGGCAAAGGCGTTTATTGAAGCCCATATGCTTGACCCGGACGACGGTGCGGCATATTGGTCCGTCACGGCGGACGGTCAACCGTTGGACACCACTCGTCCGGCTGTCGTGCAGGCCTATATGCTCTATGCCTACAGTGAGTATGTGCGTGCCACGGGGGATGACGATGCACTGCAGCGTGCCCTCTCTTTCTATCGTTTGCTCCAGTCCTGCCCACACGATGACGAGGACACCAACCTGCACGTCATGGAAGCCTACACCAACCTCTACCGTGTATGCCCCTCCGCCGAACTCCAATCAGCCCTCATCACCGTCATCGACACCTTCGCGCATCGGCCGTCACCGACGCGCTTCAATGCCGGGCATTGTATCGAGTGCTCGTGGCTCTTATCCGAGGCGGCAGAGATAGCCGGAGAGAACAGAGACACCCTCGTTCGTCAACTGGCACAGGAAGCCATGCAGGGCTTTAATGCAGACGGTACGCTCGATGACCGCGAGTGGTGGAAGCAGGCGGAAGCCGTCATCGGCTTCACAAATATCTTTCGTCGGTTCGACGACGAGTCAGCGCGTGTTATAGCAGACCGTTCGTGGCAACTCATCTGTTCCCGTTATATCGACTTCACCCACGGCGAATGGTTCTGGCTCTTACAATCCGACGGCACTCCCGACCCCTCCAAAGACAAGGTCTCCTTCTGGAAATGCCCGTACCACAACACCCGTCTCTGCCTCTATCTATCGACAAAATGGCATAACCAGCAGCAAAACGGCTAAGTGCTCAAAAAAAGAAGAGAGGCGTCCAAAAGACGTCTCTCTTTGAGTAGCGGGACCCAGGATTGAAAATGGCTTGCCATAATCGTGCCCTTGTGGCTAAGAACTTGGGACCTCATGATTCATAATCAAAGAAACGCCCCTAAGGACGTTTCTGGTAGCGGGACCCAGGATTGAACTGGGGACCTCATGATTATGAATCATGCGCTCTAACCAGCTGAGCTATCCCGCCTCAAAACTCAAAAGCGGGTGCAAAAGTACTGCTTTTTTTTGACATAGCCAAATTTTTTTGCATTTTTTTGCATTTTTCTACTAAAAAGCCGCTATTGAGTTTAGTAGTTGAGTGCGAAAACGACACGGCCGGCAGAAGGTTTGCCGGTAACCATACACGTTCCGGGCTCATTTGCACGCGCGATGATATCCGCATTCGTGCCATCCGCCAGATCCTGCAATGGGATACAACGGATAGTCGCTTTCGTCTCATCTTTGATACGCTGCTCGGTCTCCGGCGTACCATCCCAATGAGCCAACAGGAAGCCGCCTTTCTTCAACTCCTCTTTGAACTCATCGTAGCTGTTCACCTCACGCGTATTAGCTACACGGAAATTGAGGGCTTTGGTAAGCAGATTCTTCTGGATTTCCTCGAGCAGATTCTTCACGATTTCCACGATTCCATCGAGAGAAATCGTCTCTTTGGTCTGCGTATCACGACGTGCAATCTCAATCGTGTTGTTCTCCAGATCACGACCACCCATTGCAAGACGAACCGGCACACCCTTCAACTCATAATCCGCAAACTTATAGCCCGGCGTATATTTCTCATCCGTATCTACCTTGACGCGGATACCGAGTGCCTTGAGTTGGTCGGCTATCGGGTTGAGTTTAACCATCAGTTTAGCGAGGTCTTCCTCTTTCTTGAAGATTGGCACGATAACCACTTGGATCGGCGCCAGATGCGGTGGCAGAACGAGTCCGTTATCATCGGAGTGGGTCATGATGAGTGCACCCATCAGACGCGTCGAAACACCCCATGAAGTAGCCCATACATACTCGTATTTATTCTCCTTGGTGAGGTAAGTCACGTCGAAGGACTTGGCGAAATTCTGGCCGAGGAAGTGACTCGTACCGGCCTGCAGCGCCTTACCGTCCTGCATCATCGCTTCAATACAATACGTATTGAGTGCACCGGCAAAACGCTCGTTCGGACTCTTCACACCCTTCACTACCGGAATAGCCATCACGTTCTGCGCGAAGTCTGCATAGACATCGAGCATCTGACGTGCGTAGTCTTCCGCTTCTTCCTTGGTAGCATGCGCCGTATGGCCCTCTTGCCAGAGGAACTCAGCCGTACGCAGGAACAGACGTGTACGCATCTCCCAACGCATCACGTTACACCACTGGTTGCACAAGATCGGCAGATCGCGATAAGACGAGATCCAATTCTTATAGGTGGACCAGATGATGGTCTCTGAAGTCGGACGGATGATGAGCTCTTCCTCCAGTTTAGCCTCCGGATCCACCACTACACCCTTACCGTTCGGGTCGTTCATCAGACGATGGTGGGTTACAACCGCGCACTCCTTAGCAAAACCCTCTACGTGCTCCGCCTCACGGCTCAAGAACGATTTCGGGATCAGCAAGGGGAAATAGGCATTCTTCACACCTTTCTCCTTAAAACGACGATCCAGTTCCGCTTGAATCGTCTCCCAGATAGCATAGCCATACGGCTTGATTACCATACATCCGCGCACCGCACTCTGCTCCGCCAAGTCAGCCTTTACCACCAACTCGTTGTACCACTTTGAATAATCCTCCGAACGAGGAGTCAATTTCTGAAAATTTGCCATTTAATATTTCAAATTTATGATTTCAAATTTATGATTTGCGAAAATCGGGTGCAAAGGTACGAAAAAATTTGCATATATGCAAAAAAAAGTGTAATTTTGCAGCGTAAAAATCAGTTCGTATGAAAGTCAAACTAATCCTCTTAGGCTGTGTTATGTTAGCCGCATGTTCTTCAAAAACCTCGATGAAATCGTATGAATCTGCACCTCTCGGTGTGCAGCAAGCTGCCGCACTATGGACTGCAGAAGACGGATCGCAAGAAGCGTTCGACCAGTTAGTTGCTGACTATTATTGCACGACAGACAGTGCACGTCAGGCGCTCTTTGAGTCACTGAGTCGTATCTTTGAGAAGATGTTTGAGTCGGCAGACATGCTGACCGTAGAACTTCTCCGTCCGACTCAGTTAACGAACACATCCGAACCCGAATCGGCCGACTGGATCATGTCCGGTTACAGTCCGTTGGCGCATTTCTCGGACGATATGTTCGCTAATAAACTGGCGTTCATCACCATCATGAACTTCCCGCACTACACGCTGGAGGAGAAAAACACGTTAGGCAAGAACTGGACGCGACAGGAGTGGGCGTATGCCCGCATGGGAGACGTGTTCACAGCCCGTGTACCTGCCGAGGTCAACAGGCAAATAGCGCAAGCCAATGCCGATGCGGAGAACTATATCGCCGACTATAACATCTACATGGGCAACCTGCGCACGGAGGACGGACGCCAATTATGGGATGAAGACAAAGTGCTGCTCAGCCACTGGAACCTACGCGATGAACTGAAGGCGCAGTATGCTAAGGAAGACGGACAGGAGAAGCAGGAGATGATTTATCAGGTGATGCAACGCATCGTTGACCAGACCATTCCGCAGCAAGCTATCAACGGCGCCGATTTTGTCTGGAAACCCTATTCGGATGCATCGAAGAGCGAACCGTACACGCGCTATGAGAAAATATTAGATATCGCGCATGCGTACTTCGCAGAGGACCCGTACTGCCCGACGATGCCGACGGGTATCATCCGCAATTTCGAAGGCGGTGTAGAGATCCCTGCAGCCGACTTAGACAGCCTATTCCGGGCTTTGGTGGGATCGGAACAAGTGGCTAAGGTCGCCGGAACTATCCGCGAGCGCTTAGGTCGGGACTTACGTCCGTACGACATCTGGTACGATGGTTTCAAAGCCCGTGCGTCTCTCAATGAGGACGAACTGACCGCACAGACAAGGAATCTATATCCGGATGCTAATGCGTTTGCAGCCGACATGCCGCGAATGTTGCAACAGATGGGTTTCTATGCCGAAGACGCACGAAACATCGCCCGTCATATTGCGGTAGAACCTGCACGTGGTTCCGGTCACGCCTGGCCGTGTATGGGACGAAAGGAAGATGCACGCCTGCGCACCCGTATTCCGGCTTCCGGCATGGATTATAAGGGCTATAACATCGCCGTCCATGAGTTCGGTCACTGTGTAGAACAGGTGCTAGACATGTATTTCATCGACCATTATATGCTGTCCGGCGTACCCAACACGGCTTATACCGAAGCCTCGGCATTCCTGTGGCAACACAGAGACTTGCAGTTATTGCCGGGTGCTAAAATGGGCAATGGTATCAACGACCCGAACGAAGTGCTGGATCAGTTCTGGTCGATGTACGAGATCATGGGTGTGAGTCTGGTAGATATGAGCATGTGGCAGTGGATCTACGCACATCCAAAGGCAAACGCCAAAGAACTATGCGAAGCTACCTTGTCTATAGCCAAAGCGATTTGGAATCAGTATTACGAACCCGTTTTAGGTGAACATGACTGCATCCTGTTAGCTGTTTACAGTCACATGGTGAATGCACCGATGTACTTACCCAATTATCCGTTGGGTCATATCGTACAGTTCCAATTAGAGGAACATCTGGCGCAGAGCGCTAACCAAATGGAGTTCGCGCAGGAGTATGCACGAATATATAAGTTAGGACGTCTAACGCCTAAACAATGGATGATTGAAGCCGTAGGAGAGGCGCCGTCTATCGATCCTATCCTTCGCGCAGTGGATAAGCTGTACGCAGCGCCTCAAAAGCCGTAGGTTGTGCTTTGAGAGAATCGGAGATTCGGTTCAGCCATCCGGGCGCCGAATCTCCTTTTTTTGTTGTGATTACGTCATTACCTAATTCCGTAATGTCGATGGGTTTTAACCCGAATTGCTCTGCAACGGCATCCAGGCACATCTGCGAGGCGTTCCGCTTGCCCTCAACGCTATAACCGGCTATATGCATGGAGGCTAGTCGGGCTTTGACCAATACCTCCGGGTTAATGTGCGGTTCGTTCTCCCAGGTATCGAGGATAAACGGATGGCCGGAAGCCAACAGCGCCTTCTCATCCACCACCCCACCTCGTGCCGCATTGATGATCACCGCACCGGGTTTGCATTGAGACAAGAACGCCGCATCGCATAGGTGATACGTGGTCTCATCCAATGGTACGTGGAAGGTGATGATATCGCATTTTTGTGCGATGAAATCGAGCGAAACGCCTATTCCTTTCGGTGGATCATTGAGTAGCACCTCATAGCCTTTTCTCTCTGCCATCTTCGCCACCTTAGAACCCACGTGACCTACTCCGACGATACCGAGGGTCGGCATATTTGAGATTTGAAATTTGAAATTTGAAATTTGAAATTCGTTAAGCGCTTCTTCGATATAATCGCAGACGGCTTGGGCATTACAACCCGGGCAGGACATCCAACGAATACCGTGTGCTTCGCAATAGGCGGTATCTATATGGTCAAAACCGATGGTAGCCGTGCAGACTAATTGTACCTTGGAACCGGCCAAAAGTGCCTCGTTGATCTTCGTACGCGTACGTACAATAAGCACATCGGCATCCCGCACCGCTTTTGCATCTATTTCTTCCGATTTCATCGGGAAAATATAGACACCCGGCCACTCGTTTTGAACAGCCTCAGCAATAAACGGAATATGGGAGTCGATGACGATCTTCATTGAAGATTGAAGATTGGAGATTGGAGATTGATGATTTAATATTTGATATTATCAATCAGGCGGACAGGACCACAATAGACCGTCACACAACCGATGGCGTGGTTGAACGTATCGGTAGGCAGTAAACTCGTCTGATCAACGATCTCGTAATACTCCACTTCTAGTCCCGGAACGGCATTGATCGTATCAATCACGCGTTGCTGCACACCTGCAACTGTTGCATCTGCTTCTTTTGCCCACTCCAACGAAGCAAAAAGCGTCTTGGAGATAGCCAATGCGGTCTCTTTCTCGGACGCCGAGAGACGTTCGTTACGACTGGACAATGCCAAACCGGATGCCTCGCGTACGATCGGACAATCGATGATCTGCAGATTTCCAAAGGTACCTGCCATAGAACTGCGTTCTACCATGTGGTGGATGATGGCTAACTGCTGAAAATCTTTCTCGCCGAAATAGGCCCTGTCGGGTTGCACAAGGTAGAAGAGTCGACTTACGACTTGCACAACGCCGTTGAAATGACCGGGACGCATCTTGCCCTCCATCACTTGGTCGAGTCCGGCAAAATCGAAGGCAAAAGTGCTGTTCATCTCTTCGGCCGAATACATCTCTTCGGGCGTAGGCGCGAACACGTATTGTGCGCCGATAGAACTGAGAAGTTGCGCGTCGCGCTCGATATTACGCGGGTACTTCGCCAGATCTTCCTTGTTGTTAAACTGCGTGGGGTTCACAAAGACGGAAACGAAGCACACGTCATTCTCTTCTACCGCACGGCGCACGAGCGAGGCGTGACCCTCGTGTAACGCACCCATCGTCGGAACTAGACCAATCGTCTGTCCGGCTTGTTTACAAGCCTTTACTGTCGCTTGCAAGTCTGCTTTTGTTGTTAGTATTTGCATATTTTTTAGTTATTTTTTCAAAAAAACGTGCAAAGTTAAGGATTTTTTTGGATATATCAAAATTTTTTTGTAATTTTGCAGTGCGAAAAAGTGTATTTGCCTATGAAAGAGCCGAAACGTATCCTGTTTATCTCACAAGAGATATACCCGTATCTGGCGGAGGAGACCCCTATTCGTCTTCTTAATCGTCAGCTTCCGGAGTACTTCCAAGGTCATGGTTTTGAGACGCGTACGTTCATGCCTAAGTTTGGAGAAATCAACGAGCGTCGAAACCAGCTTCACGAAGTGATTCGGCTCTCAGGTATGAACTTGATCATAGAGGATTCGGATCATCCGTTGCTGATCAAAGTGGCGTCTATTCAGACAGCACGAATCCAGATTTATTTCATTGACAATGACGATCTGTTCCGCCGTCGTAAAGGTGTAGCGGATGAGAATGGGGTTGAATATGCGGATAATGACGATCGCGTTATTTTCTATGCGCGCGGCGTGATTGAGACCGTGAAGAAACTGCGTTGGACGCCGGATATCATTCTCTGCTCCGGTTGGATCAGTGCGTTAGTTCCGCTGTATCTAAAGAAAGCGTTCAACGACGAGCCGTTTTTCGCAAACGCCAAGATCGTCGTCATGCTGGATGATAATGAGTATCAGAAACCGTTCCCGACTAAGTTTGCAGACAAGTTACGTATCGACGGTATCAGCAATACCGACGTGCGCTCGATAGCCGGTTTCCCGGTTGGTTACGAAGAGTTGATGCGCTTAGCCGTTGATTTCGCGGATGCTATTGTGTATGCAACACCGAAAGTAAACCAGCGCGTGGCTAACTACGCAGAGACGAAGAATAAGCCGATATTGACTTATGAGCAGACAGAAGACCTCACGGCAGCCTGCAAGCGGCAGTGGGAGTTCTATCAGAGCTTGATAGGGGTAGAAGAAAGTGAAGAGTAAAGGAATCATATGTCTATTAGCGTCTATCGCATGCTGCTGGACGGCATGTAAGGACGATAATTCAGGGACCGGAAGCGGTGTGTTAGCGCCGTCAGACAGTATTGTGGTTATATCGGACACGTTTGAGTTGCAGTCTCGTATCGACTCAAGTGCCGCCATCGTTTCGCTTCCCGATTCGATGTTATTGGGTGAGATAGAGACAGACTATGGTACGATGCGTGCTGAGATCCTGACGCAATTGACCTGTCCGGAAGGATTCCAATACCCGGACAATGCCGTGATCGATTCTATCGCCTTGTATTTCCACTACACGACGTGGGTAGGAGATGACAACGCACCGCTTTCCGTCAACGTCTATGAGATGGACGGCAAACAGTTGAACTACGCCAAGACTTACAAGACGGATATCAACATATCCGATTACTGCTCGCGTACGAAGAGTATTCTGCGTAACCGTCGTATTGTTGTGGCATCGGAGAAGATGGACTCTGTAGCCAATTCGTCGGGTACCTACGAACCGATGGTTAAGATGATGATGGACTCCACTTCGGACTTCTTCAAACGCTTCTCGGCTATTCGTCAGTTTAGCACCCAGGAGGATTTTAACACGAAGTTCAAAGGCTTGCTGATAGAGACTGATTTCGGTAGTTCGACCATACTCTATATCCGCGATATCGCATTAGGCGTGTACTACCATTTCTCCTACGACAAGCAGGGACGTGATACGACGGTGAACGACATCAAGGCCTTCTATGCCAACTCGGAGGTGCGCACCGTGAACCGCATTGAGTATGTGAACAAGTCCGCGTTATTGCAGACGCTGGAGAAAGACTCGAATCTGTACAACTATGCGGTTGCTCCGGCAGGCATCTACACGCGCGTGTCGCTGCCCGTAAAACTGATGCAGAACAAGATCATTGAGAATCTGATAGAGTCCATAGACGCAAACGGCGACACGCTAATCAAGCGTCCGTACGTCAATCTGGCGCAACTGCAAGTGGATGTAGAGAATGTGTTCACGGGTGCAACAGCTGACAAGACACGCAATGACTGGTTGCAACCGTCGCAGTACATGCTGTTAGTCAAAGAGAGTGCGGCTGATACTATCCTGTCCGGCAAAATGACACCTAACGATACCTGCGCCATCGTCAGTTCGTTGACCTCGGGTACCGATTCCGTAGGAAATACGATCTATTACTACACCTACGATCTGGCCACCTTGCTAACGCATGAGTTGCGTCAAGGTAACGTGCCGGAGCAGTTAGAGTTACGCCTGGTTCCGGTCAGTGTGGTCACAACCACTACCTCTTCTTCAACCTCGGTCATCTCGTCGGTAAAGGAAGCGCAGACCGTATCGGCAACAAAAATCCGCTCGGCTAAGCACCCAAGCGGATTGAATCTGAAATTAGTTTATTCCGGGTTCTAGACAAAAATAAACGCGACTCCATCGAGCCGCGTTTTTCTTTACACTGCATTCTTCAGTCGCACATAATCGGCTTTCTCCAATTTCTCGCGCGCATAATCCTTAGTAACCTTGAATGGAATCAGCGTGCCCATCTGTTTGCGGTTAGGCAGGTCAAACATCAGATCGGTCATCACCGTTTCCATCAAGCCACGCAAGCCACGCGCTCCGAGTTTGTACTCAATCGCTTTATCCACGATATAATCGAGTGCGTTATCGTCGAACGAGAGCTTGACGTTATCCATCGCCAGTAGTTTCTGATACTGCTTGGTTAGGGCATTCTTCGGCTCGGTAAGGATATTACGCAGGGCAGTACGATTCAGCGGTTTGAGATACGTCAGAACCGGCAGACGACCGATTATCTCCGGTATAAGTCCATAGGACTTGAGATCCTGCGGAGCGATATACTGGAGCAGGTTGTCTTGATCCACATGCTCCGTCTCCTGCTGGGCAGAAAAACCGATCACCTGCGTGTGCATTCGCTGCGCGATTTTACGCTCTATACCGTCGAACGCACCGCCGCAGATAAAGAGGATGTTTTTCGTATCGACATGTATCAGTTCCTGATCCGGATGTTTCCGTCCACCTTGAGGCGGGACATTGACGATAGAGCCTTCGAGCATCTTCAGTAAGGATTGCTGAACACCTTCGCCACTCACGTCGCGGGTGATGGACATATTCTCGGATTTGCGTGCGATCTTGTCGATTTCATCGATAAAAACGATGCCTCGTTGTGCCTTATTCACATCGTAATCGGCGTCCTGCAAGAGGCGTACCAACAGGGACTCTACATCTTCGCCTACATACCCTGCTTGGGTCAAGGCAGTAGCGTCACCGATGGCAAAAGGAACCTTGAGCATTTTCGCGATGGTACGCGCAAGAAGGGTCTTACCCGTTCCCGTCGAACCGACGAGCAGGATATTACTCTTCTCTATCTCCACCTCATCATCGCCTTTGTCCTGCAGTACACGTTTGTAATGGTTATATACAGCGACCGAGAGGAAGCGTTTTGCTTCCTCCTGGCCGATGACATATTGGTCAAGAAAATCACATATTTTTTGCGGTGTGGGCAGATTGTCCACCGTGAGTTCATCGCTGTTGAGCGGGCGTGCTTTGGGAGTATTGGAAATGATCCGATGCCCTTCTTCCACACACTCGCTGCAAATCAGCACTCCATCATCCAAGCCCGTGAACATATGGGGCATCGAACGACCGCAGAAACTGCATACTTCTTGTTGTTGTTTTTTCGCCATTACGTATAATCTTCTTTATACGAAGAATTATTTTTTGAGCGCAGCTTTCTTCTCAGCACGTTTCGCCTGTGCACGTTGGATATCGTAAGCGATCGGCGAAGCGATGAACAGAGACGAATAGGTTCCGACGATAACACCCATAAGGAGTGCGAACACGAAACCACGGATGGTCTCACCACCGAATACGAAGATGGCGAGCAATACCACGAACGTTGACATAGACGTCGAGAACGTACGGCTGAGCGTGTTGTTCAACGCGTCGTTGATGTTCACATTCTTGTCACGCTTCGGATAGAGTCCGTTGTATTCACGTACACGGTCGAAGATGACCACGGTATCGTTGATGGAATAACCGATAACGGTCAGGATAGCAGCGATGAAGGCCTGGTCGATCTCCATAGAGAAAGGCATGATCTTCCACAGGATAGCGTACAGACCGAGGATGATCACGGTATCGTGCGCCAAAGCGGTCAATGCACCTACCGAGTAAGCGAAGTTGCGGAAACGCAGGAGGATATAGAGGAAGATCACCACGAGAGCAGCAAAGATAGCCCAAACGGCACTCGTCTTGATATCGTCTGCGATCGCCGGACCTACTTTCTGGCTCGACATGATACCTACTTCGGCATTCGAGTCAGTCGAACGGAAGTCATCGAAGGTGATGTCCTCGCCAAGGAACGGCTTGCATCCTTCGTACAACAGACCCTCGATCTGCTCGTCAGCCTCAGCGGTCTCTTCGTGGATACGATAGTTGGTGGAGATACGAACCTGATTCGCATCGTTACCATAGGTAATCACATTGACCGCAAAGGTCTCACCGTCCTCGTTGTTAGCTTTGAGGACATCCTCAATGCTGGCAGCTACGGCGTCCGTCTTGATATTTTGGTCGAAACGAACAACATAGTTACGTCCACCGGAGAAGTCGATACCGAGGTTCAGTTTACCGAAGATATGCGGCTCGAGACCGAGGATAGCGAAGATCACCAGTGCGCCGGACAGGTAGTACGCCCACTTGCGAGCAGCCACGAAGTCGAAGTGGATATCCTGGAGGAAGTTCTTCATCAGACGAGTGGTGAAGCTGAGCTCCTTAGCGTCCTCACGTTTAGCATAGTCTTCGAGCAACAGACGAGTGATGAACACAGCTGTCAGGAACGAAGAAACAATACCGATCATGTAAGTAACAGCGAAGCCCTTGATCGGACCGGTACCGAAGATAGCCAAGATAGCACCCGTCAGGAACGAAGTAACGTTCGCATCGACGATGGCGCTGATGGCACCCTTGAAACCGTCCTCAATAGCCTTACGCATACCCTTGCCAGCCTTGAGCTCCTCACGGATACGCTCGTAGATCAGCACGTTCGCATCGACAGCCATACCCATCGTCAGGACGATACCTGCGATACCAGGCAGGGTCAGCACAGCGCTGAACGAAGCGAGGATACCAACCAGCAGGAAAACGTTGCAAACGAGTGCTGCATCGGCAATCAGACCCGGGATCCAACCATAGTAGAAGATCATGTAGATGAGGATGAGGATGAAGCCCAGCGCGAAGGACCAGAGACCTGATTGAATAGCCTCACGACCCAGCGACGGACCAACCACACTCTCCTCGATGATACGAGCCGGAGCCGGCATCTTACCGGACTTCAGGGTGTTAGCCAAGTCTTTTGCCTCTTCTACGGTGAAGTTACCGGTGATCTGGCTGTTACCGCCTGCGATCTCATTCTGTACGGTCGGGAACGAATAAACGAAACCGTCCAATACGATAGCTACGGACTTACCGATGTTATCCTTGGTGATACGCTGCCAGGTCTTAGCACCCTCTGCGTTCATGGACATCGAAACGTTCGCATAAGCGCTGACTTGCGAGAAGTCCGCACGTGCGTCGGTGATCACGTCACCCTCGAGGGATGCACGACCGTCACGCTGAGCCTTGAGGGCTACGAGTTGGTAATAAGCGTTGGCCTCGTCGATGGATTTAACTGTCCAGTAGAAACGAACGTCACGCGGCAGAACAGCCTTGGCGATCTGCGAGTTGAGCATAGCGCTTACCTTCGCGGTATCTACATAATGAACAGTACCCACCACCGGTCCTCGGTAAGCCTGACCTGCTTGGTTGATGGACGGATTGAGAACAGCGAAGAGCGGGTTGTTCTTCTTGTACTCGGCGATCTGGGCAGCCTGATCAGCCTCAGCAGCTACCGAGTCAGCGTCGATATTCTCTACAAGGTCAGCGAGATCATCGCTCTCTGCCTTCGGAGCCTCTTCTGCCTGAGCCTCTTCTGCCTGAGCCTCTTCAGCCTCTTGCGGAGCGGAAGCAGCGAACTCACGGTTGATCTGCGCGAGCATTGGCAGCAGTTCGGAAGCCTCGTAAGTCTCCCAGAACTCGAGGTTAGCCGAACCTTGGAGCAGTTTACGAACACGCTCCGGCTCTTTGATACCCGGGAGCTCGATGAGGATACGACCCGGCTGAGCGAGTTTCTGGATGTTCGGTTGAACAACACCGAAGCGGTCAATACGGGTACGGAGCACGTTGAACGAGTTCTGGATAGCACCGTCAACTTCCTCACGGATCACTTTCTCTACCTCTGCATTCGTGGAGTTCAGCGTCACTTTGTCTTTCAATTCGAAGGTGGAGAAGATCGAAGCCAACTGGCCTTCCGGATCTATCTCGCGATACGACTCAATGAAGAGCGTCACGAAATCTGCACCACTCGATTTCTGTTTTTGTTTAGCGAGTGCCAAAGCCTCTTTGTAGTTCGGAGTCTCGTTGTGTCCGCTCAGTGCATCGAGGATGTCCGGAACAGATACTTCCATGGTCACGTTCATACCGCCCTTGAGGTCAAGACCAAGGTTGATCTCTTTCTCACGGCACTCTTTGAGCGTGTAACCAAACCAAACTTTCTTGGCAGCAATCGAGTCCAGATACTGATACTCTTTAGCTGCATCGCCTGCCGCATATTCCTTGGCTGCCTTGTCATAATGACTGGTCACCAGAGAGAACGACAGGTAGAAGGCGCATACCAATGCAAGGCACACCGCCAAAATTCTAACAAGTCCTTTGTTTTGCATAATTGATTGTGTATTTATTTTTAATTATATATGCATTGTTTTTCGTGTGTATACAGCACGTATACCTGCGCACGACACACAAAAAGTGCGCAAAATTACAAAAAATAATTGAAATGCGCAAGAAAAAAAGCGAAAAATTTGCTACTTCGCAATTTTTGTTGTACTTTTGCAGCAAATTTTGATATAATTATGAGTCAGTTACTTGATAATGGAGAGTTAAGCTTTATGTATCGCCGTTGGGCGTACATGCTAATCGGAATCGTGGCATCTCTCTTACTTTTCACACATCCTGTGTTCAATTTCCAGGACGACAAGGGTATAATTTATGTCCGTAGTTTCTCTATGGATCAGCGTTATTTCTATGTAACCCAAACAGATCTGAAAACCGGGGCTGCGGAGATTACGGCTACTTCCCCCGTAAAAGGTCTTTATTATTGCAACAAAGCCATGTTGTGGGGTTGTATCCTATGCCTTTTGTGCTTCTTTAGTAATCCGGTACGCATAACGATTTCCTACCTGACGGCAGTAATATCCGGTTGTTATTACATACTCGTCGTCTATTATGCACTACATCTGGCGGATCTGCACTACACCACGCTCTATCCCAATTACATGATTGTGCTGCCCGGTATCGTCTGCGCCATGATGATTCTCACCGGCAAGAATGTCATTCAAACCATGGTGAACAGAATAGACAAGTCGATGGAGAATTACGACGCGGAATAATCCCTTCATTTGTCCACAATAAAATCAGGCACCCAAACGGATGCCTGATTTTTTCGCTTTCAGTTCTTGCATGATCATCGTGCGTACAAAGGCATCAAAACGAACGTAGCGTTTCTTGGTCCCTCTACGTTTGTCGTAGGCAGCAAACGGGTCGGCCTTGCCGCCACGAGTCACATATAGTTGTGCTTCGAAGCGTTTTTGCCAATATTCATATTGTTTGGGGTCGCTAAGCGCCTTATCCATGATGATAGAAGCCTGTTTGAAGAGGTCCTGGTTCGCTTTTTCCTCTCCTAAAGCGGGTTTGCGCTTGTAGTTACGCGGATGCTTGATTTCGTAGTGTTCTTGCACTCCGACGCCAATAATACGGCCATTTGCATCTCTAAAACGCTTCACACGATGGATAGAACCCGGCGAGGTTGCGCCATGCAGTTCTTCCGCGATAGATGATAGTTTTTCTCTTGCCATAGTTCAGATCATTTATCGAATCACGCAATAATCACCCAATAATCACGCAATAATCACCCAATACACCTCCATTGCAAGCCCTGTTTTTACAGGTGTTGCCAAGGATTTTACGGCTGGATACGATTGCGAGTGCAAAGGTACAACAAAAAATCGACATATGCAAATATATGCCGAGTTTTTGTTAAGAAATAGACAAAACCTATTTTACCTCTTCGCCGGTGAGGGTATAGGTCTTGTCGCCCTTTTTAATCACCACTCGCCCGTCTTGAAGGACTATAATTGCTTGATTCGGGTCTGTCGGTTCGACCGTTGAGGAACCGGGGTCATCACCCGAATTCTGGGGGTTACTATATTGAATGCGGGAAACATCTACATACGAATAACTTCCGTGTGTAAAAGGAATTCCGGCTATAGTAGCCTGTGAGCCGATAGGAGCATTATCCAAGGCCTCAATAATTTCCGTGTTGTCACTCACCAGATAGAGCGTCTTCGCACTTGTTTCTAGCACGATTGTAAGACAATCGGGACAATCTATGTCGTCAGCCTCACAGGGAAATGCTGCTTCTTGGAGTATTCCGCTCGTCATAATATATGGTTCGGTAAGCGTTCTATACGGCGGTATACACCATCGCTCACTGATAGTCGTTTCACTCATTACACTAATGCTGCCTGCTATCGCAAGCATCAACGTAAAAATAAACTTTTTCTTAGCCATAATGGCACGATTAATTACATTTTTCATAGTATTGCTGTTTTTTCCAATTTGTCCTGTAACTGTCCGCCGGAGACACCGAGTTTGTGAGCTGTGATGTCCTTGAGTTTGCCGATACTCTTGGTGGAGCAGTTGAGCATTTCGGCTATCTGTTTGTGGCTCATGCCAGCAAGGACAAGGACACAAAGACGGATGTCCTGTTCGTTCAGTCCTTGCGCCTGCAAGGTCGTTGCCAAACCGTGGAAGAGTTTGTCCGTACGGCGGCATACTTCCCTGTACTCATCCCACACCAGTTCCTGCCGCAAATCTTTGGCAGTGCGTAGGAATTGTATATTCTGTGCCAGTACTTTCCGACGCATTTGCTGGTAGTCGGAGCGTTCAGAATGTAAGAGACTGCGGTTATGGTTAATCCGCCATGCCCATATGCCAAGAACTGCTATCACGAACATGAGGAGCAGTCCCCACAGATAGCGCAACGGGTTCTGTCTGTGCTCCAAATCCTGCTGCAGAAGTTGCACGGCTTGCATCAGTTGCCCATGGCGCGCCTCGATGGCTTTCTGTACGTCGGCACGTTCGGAAGCGAGTACACGTAGGGAGTCCTTACCTGCCGTCGAGTCGTTGTGCGTCAAGATATAATACAGGTCATCCAGCGCAAAGAGGTTGGCGGTTCGCGGCAGGAGTAGTCGGGCGTAATAAGTAGCCGAATCGTCCATCTGTAAATAGGAATATGCCTGCGCACGCAAGGTGAGAAGGTAGTCGTTCGCGGGTGGCACAGTATGAACCAGCACCGAGTCATATTCCTTGGCGAAGAGACAGGCTGCCGCCCGGCTCTCCCGCACTTTTTCGAGCAAAGGTTCGCGAGGATAGACCGAAACCGCCTGCTCAACGAGCGCCAAGGCGGAATCCTTGTGCGTCATGACAGCCTGTTCCCACGCCATGTTATTGAGCGCATAGGCGTATGCAAGCGTGTCTGCGGCAGCGACAAAATGCCCTGCAGAAAGGGTATAGACGTCATAGGCCATCCGGTGATTGTTAGCCTGCCTGCACATGTTCGCCATATTCGACCAGACTCGTCCCAACAATGCCTTGTCCATAGTACCGCTATGCGCTGCATCTATGAAACATTGCATCGCCTCCACCTGCTTTCCCTCCGCACGCAACGACTTGCCTTGTTCATACAAGGCTTTTGCATCTGTCTGTAGGCGCGAACAGCCTATCGCCATAGCGCATAAGAAAACCACAACGAATATGCACGGCGCGTTTTTCATCACCTCAATTCTCTGTCAAACGACATCTTCGTTCTTTGGTATGCTTTATGTGGACACCATAAATTCAGAGACGGGTTCTGGTTCGGGTCAGTAGGTTCTACCGTTGAGGAGCCGGGACCATCGCCTCCGTCCAGATCAGGTCCCCAAAAACAGGTTGCCGTATATTCGGCATCATACCTTAAATACAACTGTCCATTATACCGCTGAAATGATACCGAAACTGCCCTTGGCTTTTCGTACCGGAGATAATCATCAAACACTTCTACAAGATCATCTGTCATTTCTGCCTTGGCCTCCTCATATTCCGCCCGACTGCCTTTATTATGATGATATATCGAGTCAACAGCGAAAGATATATTTCTCGAATCTCCCGAAGCATAATATAAATAGGCACTCCAAAAATACGGATTTGAACAGGCGGTATTCCATGCAAAATCTGACCATGTGCGGAATTCATCCAAGCCTTGTGTCGTCGTATTCGGAAACAGCATGCTTCGGAACGCATGCAAAGTATTGTCTCTGAAACCGACCGTTATCCATTCGTCGTAGTCGTAGTCTCTTTCCGGCGCATTCTTCTGTCCGCGCACGTAATACTTTATATTAGAATAGACTCTATCCGGATTAAGGGAATAGGTAGCCAGGTGCGAACTATATTTAGGTGCATGTGCCTCATCTGATTCGATAAATCCATTAGCCTTCAGGATTTTCTCCGCCTGCTTGGGTGACAAGCCTAATATATCTTCCGATATTTTCGGAAGTGCGTCATGCCTCGGCTCAAGCGGTTCTTCTGTCTCACAACCTGTCATAATTACCGATGCCATTGCCACTAACGCTAAAATAATCAGTTTCGTCTTCATACTTTTATTCCTTTTCATTCGACGGTGCAAAATTACTGCTTTTTGCGGACATACGCAAGAAAAAGTGTTTGAAAAAAGCAATATGTAATCCCCTTGTATTCCTCTATTTACGAATAATGGTGTTTGAAATACAACTAAAGACAGAAAAAAAGCGACAAAGAAAACGGCACACGCGGGTGCATGTGCCGTTTGGGAATCACGCCATGTAGGCGGATACGCTCTATTAGAGTTGCGGGCCGGCAGCAACGAGAGCCTTACCTGCTTCGTTGGTGGTGTACTTGTCAAAGTTCTTGATGAAGCGGGCAGCGAGGTCTTTTGCCTTAACTTCCCACTCAGCAGCGTCTTTGTAGGTATCGCGCGGATCGAGGATAGCAGGATCTACGCCCGGCAGAGGGTGAGGATGTCACCACCGAGGATGGCGTCGATGATACCACGGGTGTCGCGGATTGAGATACGCTTGCCGGTACCGTTCCAACCGGTGTTAACGAGGTAAGCCTTGGCACCGGATTTCTCCATGCGTTTAACGAGTTCCTCAGCATATTTGGTCGGGTGCAACTCCAGGAAGGCCTGTCCGAAGCAAGCGGAGAAGGTCGGAGTCGGCTCGGTGATACCACGCTCGGTACCTGCCAACTTAGCGGTGAAACCGCTCAGGAAGTAGTACTTCGTCTGCTCCGGAGTCAGGATCGAAACAGGAGGCAGAACGCCGAAGGCGTCAGCACTCAGGAAGATGACGTTCTTAGCAGCCGGACCTGCACTGATCGGGCGAACGATCTTCTCGATGTGGTTGATAGGATACGATACACGGGTGTTCTCGGTTACGCTCTTGTCTGCAAAATCGATCTTGCCGTTAGCGTCCACGGTAACGTTCTCAAGGAGTGCGTTACGACGGATAGCTGCGTAGATGTCCGGCTCGCTCTCTTTGTCGAGGTTGATAACTTTTGCGTAGCAACCACCTTCGAAGTTGAACACACCCTGGTCATCCCATCCGTGCTCGTCGTCACCGATGAGCAGACGTTTCGGGTCGGTGGACAGAGTGGTCTTACCGGTACCGGACAGACCAAAGAAGATAGCGGTGTTCTTGCCTTCCATGTCGGTGTTGGCGGAGCAGTGCATCGAAGCGATACCCTTCAGCGGCAGGTAGTAGTTCATCATGGAGAACATACCTTTCTTCATCTCACCGCCGTACCAGGTGTTGAGGATAACTTGCTCGCGGCTGGTGGTGTTGAAGGCAACGCAAGTCTCGGAGTTGAGACCGAGCTCTTTGTAGTTCTCTACTTTTGCCAACGATGCGTTGTAGATAACGAAGTCCGGCTCGAAGTTAGCCAGTTCTTCCTCGCTGGGCTGGATGAACATGTTCTTTACGAAGTGTGCCTGCCATGCTACCTCTACGATGAAACGAACGGCCATGCGGGTGTCTTTGTTCGCACCGCAGAAAGCGTCAACAACATAGAGGTTCTTGTTGCAAAGCTCCTTGATAGCCATCTCTTTTACCTTAGCCCAAACGTCCTCGGACATCGGGTGGTTGTCGTTCTTGTAACCCTCGGTAGTCCACCAAACGGTGTTCTTCGAGTTCTCGTCCATGACGATGTATTTGTCCTTAGGCGACCGGCCGGTGTAGATACCGGTCATGACGTTCACGGCGTTCAGCTCGGTGTTCTGACCTTTAGCGTAGCCGGTCAACTCGGGCTTGGTCTCCTCTGCGAACAGATACTCATAGGACGGGTTGTGTGCGATTACGGTAGCGCCCGTAATGCCATACTTGGTAAGATCTAACTCTTTCATAATGTATATATTTTAAGTATTCAGTTTACAGTGTTCAGTGTTCAGTTTTATCGTTCGTTACTAAACCGACTACAAAAGTACTACATTTTTTGCAATTATGCAAATATGAAACGTATTTTTTAAGAAAAATTCTTAAAATTGTCAATTTTGTTTGCCAAATCAGATATTTTGTTGTACCTTTGCAGCGGAAAATAGGTATTATGCGCTACGAGAAAGAAGATTTGCAGGAAGCATTACGGGTGTTACGTGACGGAGGGATTATTGTCTATCCGACGGATACCGTGTGGGGCATAGGATGCGACGCGACGAATGCGGAGGCGGTAGCGAAGATCTACGCGCTCAAGCAACGCGAGGATAGCAAATCGATGTTGGTTCTATTGGACAGTGCAGCTAAGTTGGACTACTACGTCGATGTACCTGAAACGGCAAGTTTGTTGCTGGAAGCGACAAACAATGATGAAATGAGCGCGACGGAGTCGCTCAATGATGCGAATGATGCAAAGCCGATGACGATCATTTATCCGAATGCACGACACTTGGCGGAGAATATAGTGGCAGAGGACGGAAGTATCGGTATTCGCATTACGAACGAACCGTTCAGTAAAGCCTTATGCGCCCAGTTAAAACGGCCGTTGGTATCGACGAGTGCAAACATCAGCGGACATCCTACGGCACATTTCTTCCATGAGATAGAAGCGGCTATTTTAGAGGGTGCAGACTACGTCTGTCAGTTCCGGAGAGAAGACGAGACACCACATGAGCCAAGTACGATTATTAAAGTGAACGCAGACGGAACATTTAAGATAATACGCCAATGACCCTTCGACGCAAACAACAGTTATGGTACATTATGGCCGACCTCATCAGCAGTGAGTTGGTTTGGTTGTGCTTTCTGATCTTCCGTTGGATGGTGTACGAGGGTCGTGTAGAACTGCTACAAGACGTACTTATTCCTGCCTTTGATTTCCGGTTACCGTTGGTGATTTATCCGATGGTTTGTCTGGTGGTTTACTACCTGTCCGGTTACTACCTACGGCCATTCCAAAAGCCGCTTTGGCGTGAGTTTCTGCGGACGTTCTTTTCCGCAGCATTCATTGCGTTGATCTTCTTCTTTGTCATCATCATTGACGACCCGACAGAGAACTACCGCCGCTATCTGGTATCGTTAGGTGTGCTGTTCGGTCTGCAGTTTACGCTCAGTTATATCCCGCGTCTGACCATTACGCTTCTCTCGCGCCGCAGAGGTATCTTGCGAACGAAAGTAGTGCATTCGATGGAAGAGGCGGAGCAATTGACAGCCGGAGAACAAGACGAAGTGATTCTTGACCTGCCGAGCGGTTATACAGACCGACAACTCTATGAGTTGATAGCACGTCTATACCCGCTCTCGTGCGAGATCAGTATGGTACCGCGTGTGTACGATATGCTGACAGGTGCTGCGCGCATCGGACGGATAGACAGACCATCGCTCATCCGCATCACAGAGCAGCACATGACGGACGCGGAGCTGTGTATCAAACGGGCATTCGACATTGTTGCGTCCGCAACAGGACTGATTATTCTCTCGCCGCTGTTTGCCATCATTGCGCTGCAGGTGAAGTTAGGGTCCAAAGGACCGGTGATATACGATCAAGAGCGAATCGGTTTGTACGGTCTGCCCTTCCGCATCTATAAGTTCCGCACGATGGTGGCTGATGCCGAGGCAGAAGGTGTGCCGCAGATCACGCATGACAACGACCCGCGTATCACGAAGATAGGCCGTTGGTTGCGTAAGTACCGTTTGGACGAACTGCCGCAGCTATGGAATATCCTGCGCGGCGACATGTCTATCGTCGGTCCGCGTCCCGAGAGACCGTATTTCATTGAGAAAATCATGACCGAAGCACCGTATTACTGTCTGCTGTACAAAGTGCGTCCGGGTCTGACCAGTTGGGGTCCCATCCGCGTAGGTTATACCGATACGATGGAGAAGATGATCGAGCGGCTGAATTGCGACGTAGTCTATGTGGAGAACATGAGCCTGCTGCTCGACATGAAGATATTATTCTTTACAACCGGCGTTATTTTCCATGGAAAAGGGAAGTAGTAAAGGTTAGAGGTGAAAGGTTATGAGTTACGATGAAGCAATAAAACGCGCGGAAGAAATCATCACGCAGTTAGAGCAAGCTGAGGCACTCAGCATGGACGAATATAAAAACAAAGCCGCCGAAGCGACGGCTCTGTTGAACTATTGCAAATCGCAAATAGAGAGTCTCTCGCAAGAATTGACTAAATAAAGGTTGTCGAAAACAGGGACTTTATCCGGGCCCGTCAGAGGCATATGCTAAGCAAGTGCTTAGTGTAACGGGAGCATCACGGGATCATGTCCTAAGGAGAACCTAACAAGAACTTAAGACATGTTAAATCTCTTGTTAGGGAAAAATGTAAAAAACGAACAACGGCGGCACAAATAGGCAAATCGCCGTTGTCCGCTATACTCTACTTGGTCTTCCCTAATTTTAAAGGAGCCATACAACCATAATCACCCAAGGCAAGAGAGTCTATAATAAGCGTGTCGGCATCTATTCGGAAAGAGGTCGTATAATCTATGTCCTTATTATCAAAAGATTGTAGGTGTTCGTCCGTAGCGACAAGGTGTAATTTGTCTTCGTCCACAATAGAGTAATTATACGTCACTTCATATCCATAATAACCAACTCGAACGACACCTGTTGTATCATGTATAAATTTATAACATGCCGTGCCGTCTAAATTAAATGTAAAGGAGCGAATCATCATTTCTTCCGGTCTGTCTTCCCATACGCCAATAAGTCTGTTCTGGTCCGGAGTATTATGCTCACACGCAGAGAACAATACAGCCGCTAAACCTAATAGAAAATAAAAACTCTTTTTCATAACCGCATTATATATTAAATTAAACAATAATATTAATTTGCTGTGCAAAGGTACTACAAAAATATCATATTGACAAATATTTTGCAAGAAAACCTCCTTTTTTTCTACTCACTCCTGTTCGCAGGTCGAGAGCCTCGAGGCAGACTAAACCGGTTGAAAAAGGACGAAGAACTTCAACAGCACCCAAGCGGTATCTCGAAGGCTCCCCTATTTTTTCGTTGCGACAACCGAAACAGTGCCAGAGCCGGTGGCAGCAAAAAAGCCATATACGGCATAAGCGGTTTTATTCGATTCTCCAAAAATGATAGTATATAAAGTTCTTTTCGTCATACCATGTCTCCCATTGTGAATAATCGGCAATAGGGAGATAGGTTGCCGGCTCGTTGCTGATAAAAAGAATTACACTATCGCCTATAAATCTATTTTGCGTGCCACAGAAAGAAAAGTATCGGCTGCCAAATCCGCATCTCTGCAAACTATTTGCAATAGGAGTTTCATAACCACCGTATTCAGGAATATAGAAAATGGCTGTTTGTCCCGAAGGAATAGTTATACTCCCACTGCTACGCACCAATGTAGCCTCTCTCTTTGAAGTCTCCTGCGTCACATACACAGGAGAGGACTGATTATATATTTCCGTATATACAGTTTTCGGCTCACCTTTTTCAAAAAAGGACAACATAACATCCTGTGATGACGTATTCCCCATTTGGAAAGATTCCATAATAGGCAGGTCTGCGCGGTTTTCTGTAAGACAAGCTGTTAAACAAATTGTCATCCCTGCTAGAAATGGAACATACAGCCAGCGAAGTGAGAGATGCATTTTCATTGCTTACTCCTTTCTATCTTTTCGTCAGTTATCTCAAATGTATGACTATACTTGAAAGAGTAATCTTTTGCCGTCCGCCAATTTGCTTTGTTGAAAATACTCCAGACATCATCGTTAATGAACATAGCTCCATGGTCGCTTTCCCAACGGATGGTATCAGTTCCGGCTATAAGTGTCGCAGAAGACCCTATGATTTTTGTTACTTCCAACACGTAACTGGAAGTCTCATATCTGTCCTCACGTATGATTGGGTGTAGCCGAATGGTGGTGTGTGGCAGCAATGTCAAAGTGTCAGAATTATACCACACATAATGTGGATTGGTAGTTCCGGCATTATCCCAGACGATGGCCTGATTTAGAGCCAAGCTCATCTTCTCGTCCGTTGTATTGTCGATGAAATAGGATTCTGTAAACGTTTCCCTCGTCCTGCAAGAGACAAAGGCCATAACCGCCATCATAGCAATGAATAATCTAATATATTTTATCATTTTTTTTTATTTAAAATCCAATGCAAAGATACAAAATTCTTCCAAATTATGCAAGCTTTTTTTAATTTTTCAGTCATTTTTGTTTGCAGTTCTGCCACATACTATTAATCCCAATACTCATATGCATTATAAGCGCTATCAATTATGCCTCCATCAATACCCTGCCATTCCAAAGAAGTTTTTAATGCATCTAAAGAAGTAACATCTGCGTTCAGAGCATTATATATATCTGTAATAGAGCAATCAGCATCTTCGTGTATCTTTGCCAATATTCCTGGATGATACCACCCTTCAGATGGCAAAAATGAAGGAAAGGGTTCATCAAAACTATATAAGGAAGAATTCCATTCCCCTTCGGAATCTAAATAAATAAATGGCTCAGTATATCCCATATATTTATACAAAAAACACGAACCGGCAAAGTTACCCCACATCTCTCCTATACCGCAGAACCCAGCGAAATCTCCGCTGCTGTCATTTCCGTATCCAAGATTAGCTATTATGTGCAAGACATAATTTTCCCAATAACTATTTCCGACTTTCTCATAATGACTAGCATGAGCCATCTCATGAAAAATCACGCTATATATATCAAGAGTCTCATAATCATGGTCGTTTTGCGACATAAATAATATCATGTCCGGAATCCGTATAATAAATGGTAAGAGAAACACATATGTAAATGCATTGTAGAACAACACTGAGTGGCGCTTATGGAATAAAGGGGTACTACCAGACCAGTGTTCCATACCATTCTTTAGCCAAATTCTCATATCATACGGGAAAAGAATATTGTATTCTTGACAATAAGAAAAGTATTGTTCCACGGCATTATTGATTGTAGCATATCGCCATCCTACATCTTCAAATTGCAACAGACAACTATAACCATAACGAGAATGCCATCCAACATGCCTATGATAAGGGCCCAAGAGTCCTTTCTTCCCTCCATAAATACTTGTTCTTGTGTGGTGATTATCAAATCGGATATGATACCAAACATGGGTGCGGAAACGCATCTCTGACTTATAGTAACCATTATTATTAATTGGGCCGCAATATATCTTTACAAAATTATGAATAAAAACTTTTGCATTTTTGATACCTTCTTCACTATGTGTATACGTGTTTTCCACCGTAAACGTCCCCTCTGGATGTACCCCAATTATACAATCTCGGAGCCATGTCCAAAAAGATCTTGTTCGCCTTCCTTGTGGCTCCAAATGCTCATTCCAACTGGCGGAATGTAACAAAATATTCTCCATGTTTGCGGCATCATCTTCTTCGAACATATCCACGTTACCACTTTCTCTATAAGCTACATATTCCAACATAGCATATCCATTTTTCCAATCTGGAATAGTGTCGTATGTCGCAGAATATTCTCCTGTTGGCTCATTTGGGATGTAACATTCTTGTAAAATTTCCAAAGAAGGCAAATCCGGTAACGAATAAGTTACAGGAACCACAGCATATAGCCAAGTAAAATTAGTATCAGCAACAGTCGGATCGTGGTAATAACTACCCCACTGCTCTATTTCATAATCTAACGGATAGTCAAAATATTGTATAGTAGTATCTGCCAATAAAACAGCTAATTCAGAGGTATCCGATGGTAGTACTCGGTAATATATAGTATTTACTTCTGGCTCTTCGGCCCCAACAATAAAATTACCCAAAATATGGCTTAACATTCCATATGCCGTTCGCATATTGTCTATTTCATATGGATTATTACGCTGTGCCCCTAGTATTATGGCATCATTTTCCGTATACATAGGGGGATTCTCATCATCCACATATGGAGAACGGACTTCGCCAGAACGCGCCAATTTATGTAATTGGTTTTCATTGATGGATCTGTTTTCACAGGCAATAAGGCAGAAGCCTAATAATACCATGAATAATATGTATCTACATTTCATAATAAATAACTATAATCGTTCAACTATTATTTCCTTTTATTGTACAACAAACTGACCGACTAATGCGCCGCCGGCTGTTTCAATACGGAGCACATAGGTACCGGAAGTGGAGATTTGCTCTGATATGGTGGTCGTGAACTGCTCGTTGACGACTACTTCTTCGTTGCCACTACCGACACCGTTCCTGTACCCGTGGCGGCAAAGTCACTTTGACTTCTCTGAATAAATGCAATCTCTACATAGATATAGAAACAGACGGGGGAGCGGAAGAAAGTCGATCGTTATAGATGCTATGCTCTTGTAAATCATCAATAAGAACGATAGTTTCAGGGAAATAAATCAACAGAGAATCTATAACCTGTTCTATAGATAAGGAAGCATCTTGATTGTAGTATTTACTGGGGAAATGATCCCAAGCGACCACTTCTCCATTTACAACAACACTATTACTCCGAAGGACATATACAGTGCCGTTATTCCCTATTTTTCGGACATGCAAATCATTATATTCGGGAGTGTAGTCTTCACCGTATATTTTAGAATGCCCGCTATACCATTCAATAGCATGAACCTTAGAAGAGGGGACAAGTTGTTGCTCATGCTTTTGTCTTTTGCCATCCGGCATAGAATAATAACGCGTATATACTGAATCTACAGGGGAATAGATATATGCGTATATGTCTGTATCCGGGTTGGGGGGGAGTGTGCTCGGACAGCCCGTAAGCATCAACAGACTAACTGCTAAGACAAAGGATTGAATAATTTTTTTCTTTTTCATAATAAAATATATCACCTTTTGAAGAAATTTCATAGTATTAGTCATTAATGATTGAACATTTATAGTTATTCTTCTCATTTGACGGTGCAAAGGTACAACATTTATCTCAAACCACCAAATTTATCGGTTAGGAAAATGTTAGAAAACGTTCTTTTTCCGTTAAAATCTATTGCTTGTTAGCCGTAACCGACACAGTGCCGGTGCCGGCAAAGAAATGCTACTTAATTAAACGTACCGGTAGGCTGTATGTGCAGTATTCACCGTCAGTATAAACATATTCAGAATCGAACAATAGACACCAAGCATCTCTCCACGTACCACTCTCTTCGGCGGTGGAAGTCCAGTATTCGCCTTCTGTTCCTACACATTCGAGTAACCCATTAGGTTTTCGGTATCCAGCGGCAGCAAAAGTAATTGTATTACCATTAGGACCTTTTACGGTGTAGCCGTTTCCGGTCCAAGTCCATTCACATCGTGATATCAGTTCTCGGCATTGCTGTTTATTGGGAATCTGACCTTCAAAAGCACTCATGGCATCATCGTATGTGTAGAATCCATGATCGTCTTTGGGGTTTTGCTCGTTTTGATTTTTCCAGAGAGTGCCGGAAGGCAGTCCGAGATCTATAAATTCCCCTGTATTCGAGTTACCTGTAGGCTCATTAGATCCACAGGCAACCAGACATAAAACGCCAAAAAATAGTGATAACTTTTTCATCATAATTAAAAATGGTAAGCAAAGCCTACTCCGTTGGTATGTATTTCGAAAGACCAATATGAAAGAGGCTTTTGCTTGGCATTATACGAATCAACCGCTTGGTGCATTCTGTGATAGCCGACTCCCAACATGGGAATACTTGCGCAAGTAGCTAACGCACCAACAGAAACGCCTATTGTCCATACAAGAAACAGTTGGCTGACTTCTCCGTTGGGGGACATCATAACAGCACTTACTGTCGTTAGAGCGACACCTGCACTCAACAAACCCCATCCTCCGGCTGCTAATTTATAGCCTTTATTATATTGGTTAAAGAGTTCCGGATTATTGAACTTAAGATAGTTGTTGCGAAATGAGGCAGATGTGTTATACGTAATGCCATCTACGGTATAACGGTTGCCCTGACGCTCTATCATCTGGGCAGGCAAGAGTGTTGCCACACTCAACAAAAGTACTGCTAATAAAAACTTTTTCATTGCACAAATTTCTTTTATAGATTGATATGTTCCACACAATGATAATATTCAAGCGCTCTATATGCTCTCCAATAGGGCTTATATTGTCTATCTCCATCGTTAATTGTATACCCATTATCTGTTACTAAAAAGAACAGGTTTGTTCTGCTAATATCTCCTCCATATGTATCTGATATTCCACCATAACCATACGCAACAAGATAGTGGTCTAATTCTCTTACCAATAGTATAACAGGAAGATTATAATTGTGAATCCAATTCGCTGCAAAAAAGGCGGTATTATCTCCTGACACACCGTAAATACTATCTGTCGCTTCTGCAAACGCACTGTTTAATTTGCATGGCAACATTAGAAATTGCCAAGAATTTTGTTTAACCGCAACACACCTATCAAAAAAAATAGCAGTAAGTCCATTATCTACATCTATACTTCTTTCCATGTACTCTTGTTTTACTAAATTATAGTTTGTCCAACATAGAGTATCCAAACTGCTTAATCCATAGCAATAGTTACTATATTGCGTATATGCTCTAAAATATGTGCCCCACGAATCTCCATGAATTGGCAAATAAGATCCATTATGGCGAGGGAAATTAGAATATAATCCCCTGTATACCCAAGCTAATGCAGCCGGCCCGCATCCTGCATCCCAAAAAGTTTGCTGGATTGCTGCCTCACAATAATTCCTAGCAGTATAATCTCGACAATAATAATTTCCTCCTCCTAACACATCTTTTAAATGCTCAATATATGTATTTTCTATGTATTTAGGGGGACGAGAGTCTGTAACACATGGATCATCAATCTCTTGAGATTGGGATACCTCATTAATAGCACCGCTTACAACGTCCCAAAAAACATCTGCTTCCGCTTGATATTCAGTATCTCCGTTGTTTACTTCTTGCTTTAATCTTTCCCACTCTATAATTTCCTCCGATGTAGACTGAGCATATATTTGTTCCCAATAATTAGTAGAGTCAAGACTTATATAATTAATATGCTCACTATCTTCGACATCTCTATAACCAATGCCATCGTAAAAAACTCGATGTGGGTAATTTCCTACATAATAGTCTTTGTCTGTGTGCTCATACGGTAGAACGTATGGAAACATAAAAGCAATCGCATGAGGGGCTTCGCGTTTTGCATATACCGTAATAGTAGCAGTCACCTCTTCTTCCTCAATCAAACCGAATTCATAATACTTAATGCTACCATCATAATCATATATGGCACGTGGATTAGTCGTGAGAGTCCAATCCACATCATTCATGTAATCGTCATGCGTTATTTGTTCATTTTGTCCTCCCTCAGCATATACATAACCCATGCGCAAATCATTTAGCAGATTCCAGTATCCCTCCAATAGTTCATACATGGCTGCATATCGTGCGGCAACAGGACAATTAATTTCTGCATCCGAAAACGCATCTATATTATACTGCAAAGTCTGTGTGTCCGAAAAGGGGAACTCACTTGCTACCATTTTGCGAAGACATGGATGCGATGCAGGAGTTTGAGAGACATCTTCTCCTTGTTTGTCGCGGCAAGCGGTTATTGCCGCCATAAGAACAGCTAAAAATATAATATATCTCAAGGTTTTCATGTCTTTTGTCATTTATGATTGAATATTCATAGTTATTCTTCTCATTTGACGGTGCAAAGGTACAACATTTATCTCAAACCACCAAATTTATCTGTAGGGAAAATGTTGGGATACTTTGCAAACCGCCAAATGAAATCTTCATTTTTATATTATTGTACTACAAACTGTCCGACTAATGCGCCGCCGGCTGTTTCAATACGGAGCACATAGGTACCGGAAGTGGAGATTTGCTCCGACATGGTGGTCGTGAACTGCTCGTTGACAACGATGCTTCCAGTAGATGCGTTTACTACAATGGCTTGCGCACTCGGAATAGCCTCGTCTTGTTTGCTGATAGACAATGTGCTTCCGTCAATTGTGGCGCGGAAACTCCGCGGGCGAGGAGGGGTTGGAACTGATTGTTCCGGATCATCTAAGGGGTTGTCTCCCGGTAACACACTCATTCCAATAACTTCAGAAAGTAGGATTTCCTCTTCTTCTGCGTGTAGTACACAAGGCATGGCAATAAGAGCTGTCAATGTCAAAATGAGAATTGTTCTTTTCATTGCTTAATAGAGATTTTGTTAAATATAAAAATTACCGCCAAACAACAATTGTTTGACGGTGCAAAGGTACTGCTTTTACTTGATGTGGCAAAATTTCCGATTGGGAAAAATAAATTCACAAAACGCTTATTTACAGCATTTTATGAATTTTACGATTGGGAAATTTAGTATGCGGAGTGGTTTATCTTAACAAATCCAGCATGAATTCACGCATTTTTGAGGTGGTTGTTCCTAATTTTCGTGCTATGGTGTACTTAAACTTCCCGAGACCGCTATGTGCATAAGGAATCAATTCTACCATTTGTTCTGTGGTTGCCTTAATCAGCACCAAAACACAAAGACGAATTTCTTTCTCCGATAAATTAAACGGCTGCAATTGAATAATTATGTTATACAGATATCGATTGGCATATTCGCACATCTCATTGTAGTTATTCCAATGCAGATGATTATGAATATCTTGGTTATTCCGAAGTATTTGACATGATTTATCTATATCTGCCATTATTTCATTGGAGTGTGCTTCATGCAGATTAGAAAGAGTGTCAATAGTCTTGGATAATTGTGTATGGATTTGTTTTTGAGCATGTATATCTTGAATTAACCGTCTATGCTCTTTTCGCTTTTTCAATAAATAAACAAAAGCAAATGCAATCAGTACAAATAATAACACCGCTACTAATGTAAAAATCCATCTTCTGTCAGGCTTGCGGTTAATCTCCTCCTCTAACAATTGCACCGCTTGAGCATGTTTACTGCGTTTGATTTCTATTAGTTTCTGCATATCTGACCTCTCGCCGGCCGTCTCAAGCACAGCCTGTCGGTCTTTTGTGTCATCATCATTTGTAAGGATATATAACGCATTATTCCTTTCCTCCAATGTAGGTTCCTTTTCCAAAACAAGTTCAGCATAGAATACTGCCGAATCTCTTATTTCCATATAAGAATAAGCTTGCGCCAATAACAATGCCATAGCAGACTCTTCTCTGATACTTTGACATTTGTATACATAATGGATAACGGAATCGTATTCCTGCTTTTTTAGGCAAGCCTGAGCTTGAGAAACACAACAATAGGAGGTCAGCATATCTCCTTCTTTGTCTAAATTGATAAGTTCATGCGTAATCAAAAAGCAACTATCTTTCTTTCCTTGTTCCGCCAACTCAAATGCCATATCATTAAGTACGTAATAATAAGACAAGGTGTCTTTATCGCGAAGGAACATATCGCCCGACTGCTCAAACATGACAAATGACATTTGAAACTCTTCTGCCAGATGGCATATGTCTCCCATATTGTTATACACGCGTCCGAGAATATGGTAATCGCGCGTACGGGAGTGAGTGGCGTTGATAAAGACCTCCATCGCAGCGACCGGATTGCCCTTCGCCCGCAGCAGTTTGCCGTAATGATAGCAGGCATGCGCATAGGACGAGCCTAACCCTAACCCTTCCCTGAAGGGAAAGGGAATGACATTTAGTGTCTCATAGGCATGGGCGAGGGTGGCGCTGTCGCCCGCGTCCACTCCGTACATCTGCCCCGCATGCCATAGGCTGTCCGCCTGCGCTACCACATCCTGCGCCTCACGGAGAGAGGGAGAACATGCAGACAGCATTGCCGTTACAGACAAGACTGCCAGCCATATGTTCAGTCGGTAAAACATCACAGAATAAACCTTACTCCTCACTGAAATGCACAAGGACGTGACGGTAGGAGTTGAAGATCTTTGATTTGGAGACAAATCCCAAGTAACGTCTATCTTTATCTACGACCGGTAAGTTCCATGCGCCGGTATCTTCGAAGATCTCCATCACTTTTTCCATCGGCATATCAAAACGCAAAATCGCGTACGGTGAGGTCATGAGTTGCTGCACCGTAAAACGCTTGTATAGGCGCGGTTGGAACATGATATTACGTACCTCATCGAGTAGCAACAGCCCTTTGAGATGGCCATCGTGGTCAATGACGGGGAACATGTTTCGGTGACTTTGCGAGATCACTTTCACCAACTCGCCAAGGGTCATTTCCGGGAAGATCGTCACAAAATCCGTTTCGAGCACACTCTCCATCTTGAGCAGTGTGAGCACGTTGCGGTCTTTGTTATGCGTGAGTAACTCCCCTTTCTGCGCCAGACGCATCGCATACAAGGAGTGCGGTTCGAAGAGCATGATGGTCAGATAGGAGATGACGCTGACGATCATAAGCGGCATAAAGAGGTGATACCCGCCGGTCAGTTCGGCAATGAGGAAGATACCGGTTAGCGGCGCGTGCATGACGCCGGACATCAAACCTGCCATACCGACTAACGCAAAATTCGTCTCGGGCACAAGCAGACCGGCTAGGTTCATGATACGCGCGGTGACAAATCCCACGATAGCACCCATGAAGAGCGAAGGAGCGAAGATACCTCCGACACCGCCACCACCATTCGTCGCTACCGATGCAACAATCTTGACCAAGATGATCAGGATAAAATATGCCAGGATGATGAGTTGGGTATTCGTCGTCGAAAGGCGGGCATAGAACTCCGTCGGAACGAGGTATGTCTGCAGCGGACTGTTGTTCAACGCGCTGAGGCTGTCGCCGTTGATGAGTTGTTTGATCACGTCGTATCCCTCACCATAAAGCGGCGGAAATAAGAAAATAAGAACACTCAGCGTCAGACCTCCCACTAAGATCTTCATGCCTATCGAGCGGATGTTATGCTTCATCCATTGCTCGAGTTTATTCATGCCTCGCGTGAAATAAAGACTCGCGAGTCCGCAAACAGCGCCTAGAACCAGATACCACGGGATACGCTGTACGAGGAAAGGTTCGGCCACATCGAGTGGGAACATCGGTTCCGTACCGGTCAAGATATACGAGATAGCCGTTGCCGTAACCGATGAGATAAGGAGCGGTGCTACGGAAGTCATGGTTAAGTCCATCATCAGCACCTCGAGCGTGAAGACCAGACCGGCTATCGGGGCTTTAAAGATACCACCGATGGCGCCTGCCGCACCGCATCCGATCATGAGCATCATCGTCTTTTGGTCGAGACGGAAAGCTTTGGCTAAATTCGAACCAATCGCAGCACCGGTCAATACGATAGGCGCCTCCGCTCCGACCGATCCACCAAAACCGATCGTTAGACCGGAACCGACCACCGACGACCACATGTTATGCGCCTTGATGATCGATTTGCGCTGCGAGATGGCATAGAGGATCTTCGTGATACCGTGACTGATGTCGTCGCGCACGATGTACCGCACGAATAGCGCCGCTAAGGTAATACCGATAACCGGTGTGATAAGGTACCACCAGGTGTGACCCTCTCCAATCAGTTGTTCCTGAACGAGTTTCTGAATAAGATGAATGAAAGTCTTGAGCAACGCC
Source organism: uncultured Bacteroidales bacterium (assembly GCA_902769535.1). Taxonomy (GTDB): domain Bacteria; phylum Bacteroidota; class Bacteroidia; order Bacteroidales; family Paludibacteraceae; genus Colicola. Next base: position 55,832 of record CACXPH010000006.1, on the reverse strand, counting down.
GCAGCCGCAGCAGAGAACATACCTACGAAGAATGAGAGCAAGAGCAGCAAGTGCTTCTCGCTTATATGGCGTTCCCGCCATTCAATCATCCTATCGTACCAGGTAGTTTTCAGCATTCTTATCCTTAAGGAACGATTATTTCAGTATTCAGTATTCAGTTTTCAGTGTCCCAGCCGATGCCTTTGTATTTATCGAGGTCCCACTCTTCCTCAACTTCGTTGAGATAGATAGTGCCTTCCTCTTCTTCGTCCTCTCTCGCTTCGGGTTCCTCGCGCTCAATAACGGTGACGTCTATCGGTGCATGGGATATCTCAATGATCTGGTTCTGCTCTTTGTTCAACTCGGTCCAGAGAGCGTCTTTGAGTTCGTCGATACCTTGCCCTGCCACCGACGAGATGGGTAACACTTCGATGCCGAGTTTCTTACTCAGTTTCTTATAATCCACCGGCGGCCGTTCATTGCCTTCTTCATCCACGCGCGGCAGGTCACACTTGGTGACAGCCAAGATACGCGCCTTGGTCAGCAGTTCGGGGTTATACTGCTCCAACTCATGAAGCAGGATGTTATATTCCGCTTCGATATTCTCACTGGTAGCAGGCACCATGAATAGTAAGACCGCATTACGCTCTATATGTCGCAAGAAGCGCAAACCGAGACCTCTTCCTTCGCTGGCGCCTTCGATGATACCTGGGATATCGGCCATACAGAACGAACGACCGTCACGATAGGAGACGATACCGAGTTGCGGTGTGAGCGTAGTGAACGGATAATCGGCTATCTCCGGTTTAGCAGCTGAAACGACACTGAGCAGCGTCGATTTGCCGGCATTTGGGAAGCCTACCAAACCTACATCGGCCAGCACCTTTAGTTGCATGATGACCGTGCGTTCCTGCGCCGGTTCACCGGGTTGCGCATAACGCGGAGCCTGGTTAGTAGCCGTGCGGAAATGCCAGTTACCTAAGCCTCCGCGACCACCTTTGAGCAGTACGACGCGTTCGTTGTGCTCCTTGACCTCGCAGATGAACTCACCCGTCTCGCCGTCATAGACGACCGTACCGCACGGCACTTCGATAATCTTGTCCTCGCCATCCTTACCGAACGAACGACTCTGACCGCCTTTGCCGCCATCCGTGGCCATGATATGTTTCTGATACTTCAGGTGCAGCAATGTCCAGAGGTTGCGATTACCACGCAGGATGATCGAACCACCTTTACCTCCGTCACCGCCATCCGGTCCACCTTTTGGCAGATACTTGGCACGATGTAAGTGCATACAACCTGCGCCACCCTTTCCTGAGCGGCAGTAGATCTTCACATAGTCAATGAAATTAGCGGCCATAATAACGATGATCGGTTAGTGGTTAACGGTTAACGTTTGTCGGGACGCGCCAACTCAATGACGCGCATGATCTGCAGGAAGACATCCGCCATGGTGTGATTGCCATTCACTGCAAAATAATTACCATGATGCAGGTAATAGTGCGCAATAGGTTCTGTCTGCTGATGATACACAGCGATGCGGTGGCGGATCGTATTAAGGTTATCGTCCGCACGACCACTCACTTTACCTCGTTCGATAAGACGCTGAATAAGCAATTGCTCGTCCACCAGAAGATCAATCATGATCGCGTCCATGTTATATTTTTTCAGCAGTTGGGTTAACGATTCGGCTTGCGCTACCGTACGGGGATACCCGTCAAAAATCGTGCCCTTACAATCCTGCGGGAGACCGGCGATATAATTCTCAATCACGCCGTACATCATTTCGTCCGGAACGAGATTTCCTTTGGAGATAAGCGCATCTATCTGCTTGCCCAGTTCACTTCCGGTTGCTATCTCCGCACGAAGCACATCACCCGTAGAGAGGTGCTGCAAACCGTATTTCTGTGCAATAAAACTCGACTGCGTTCCCTTACCGCTACCCGGAGCGCCGCTTAGAATAATATTCAACATAATTACTAATACCTTTTATGAACAGACAAAACGAGTTGCCCAACCATAGAGGGCAACTCGTTTATAAAGCTACATTGCCTGATTAGAGAGCAAATTTAGCACCAGCTTTGATCTTAACGACATTGCGAGCCGGGATGTTGATAACCTGCTTGGTAGCCGGATTCATACCCTTGCGAGCTGCTTTCTTAACGGTCTCGATGGTTGCGTAACCTACGAGTTGAACTTTCTCGCCTTTCTTTACTGCTGCAACAGCCTCGTCGAGAGCTGCGTCAATAACTTTTGCTGCTACTGCGTTCGATACTTCAGCCTTAGCTGCAACTGCCTTAATAAGTTCTGCTTTGTTCATAATTTGTGTGTTTTAGTTATTAATTAATAAATAAATAATGGCTTCCACTTCGGAATACGACCGCAAAGGTACTAAAAATTTTATATATACCAAATATTTTTTGCAAAAAAAACGCATTTTTATAAAAAAAAACACTATTTTCGCCATTTTGGTGCGGTTTTTGTAGGATTATATCATAAAAAAGTAGTAATTTTGCGGCCGATATGAGAAATATTCCAATTGTTACGCGCTATCTGCTGATAGCCAATTTTGTAATCTTTCTGCTGGCAGGTATCCTGCAGCGTTACGGTGTTGATCTGAACAATGTATGCGGTTTGCATTACTATGCCGCATCGTCTTTCCATTGGTGGCAACCGATCACCTATATGTTCCTTCATGCGAACTTCAGTCACCTCTTTTTTAACATGTTCGCGGTGTGGATGTTCGCTCCTATGATTGAACAGCAATGGGGTACGCGTCGTTTTGCACTCTATTACTTCGTTTGCGGTATGGGTGCAGCCTTCATTCAAGAGGTCGTTTGGGCATTGATGCTCAGTAATATGAGTACCATGTACGATGCAGCCACCATAGCGCAATACGCATACTTTATGAACACCATCGGAGCTTCGGGTGCGGTCTTCGGCATCTTGTTCGCTTTCGGATGGCTCTATCCGGACGTGCCGATGTACATCCTGTTCATTCCTATCCCTATACGCGCACGCGTGTTCGTTATTATATATGCGCTCATTGAGCTCTTTGCCGGATTAGGTTCGGTGGCCGGATTTACAGCGGATAACGTAGCACACTTCGCTCACTTAGGCGGAATGCTGTTCGGGTGGTTGCTGATCCTCTATTGGAAGAAAACAGACTGGCGTGAACCCGGTGAGTTATGGAATACGATACGCACCAAACTCACAGGGCATCACCGATTAGACAGTACCGACAACGATAAGTTCGATAACTATCACTATCAAAAGAGGGTTTAGAGGTTAGAAGGTTAGAGTGGCTACTACCGGCTTATGATCTGAGCCGGTAGTTTCTTTTACTTCGCACGAAACCGGTTTCAGCTGATCAGAACAGAGGATATAATCAATTCGAAAACCAAAACCTTTGTACTCGAAGGTTGCACCCATCTCCCAGAAATGATGGGTCTCGTTCCATGCGTCATACAGTCCGCTACTGATATGCCAATAGGCGTAACTGAGTGCCACCGAATTGAAATCGCCTACTACCACCACCGGATACGGACTAGCCTCTATTTCCCGCCGGATGACCCGCGCCTGTGCATTACGAAGCGGAATGGCACGACGCCATTTCTGCTCAATCTTATTGACATCCGACAGATCTTCCGTTTGCAGTTTATATGACTCCAAATGGTTGTTAATGAGCCTCAGCGTGTCCTTGCCCACTACGATATCACAGCGGTTAGACAGATTGCCGTGCGTCTCGTAATGAATACTCTGCTTGTTGATCAGCGGATACTTAGCCCATACCATCGTACCGTACTGATGGCGGTTATTATAGACCGAGAAATCGATATACGAATACGGGTACTTGGCGCTCAAGGTCTTCCGCACATCCGGCAAGGTAAGGAACTGCGGATCTTTATACACATCCACCTCTTGCAGACAGACCACATCCGCATCCTGCGACAGCAGGTATTGCAACACCTCGTTCTTCTCGGGTTTTGCAAAACCTCCCATACGACCCGTGTTCCAGGTCAGGATGGTGATGGCTATGATGAGAGCTTTCAGCATTCAGTTGTCAGTTGTCAGTTTCTTTTAGGAGTCAGTGTGACAAGCGGAATGATCATCTCTTCGAGCGAGATTCCGCCGTGCTGGAAGGTGTTACGGTAATATTGCGCATAGTAATTGAACTGATTCGGATAGGCAAAGAAATCACTTCCGGTACAGAAGGCATAACTGCTGCTTATATTCGGACAGGGCAGACCAACACGTTTCGGTTGCTCAATCGTAAACACATTCTTAGAGCTGCAGTTCAACGCTTTGCCCACTTTGTAGCGAATATTGGTGTTCGTATTTTTGTCGGCTATGATCTGTACGGCATTCTTGACACGCGTCGTACCATGGTCTGTGGTCAGCACAAGCGTAAAACCTAATTCCGCTGCACGGCGCAACAGTTCGTATGTAGGCGAATGCTTAAACCAACTGAGGGTCAGACTGCGGTAAGCCGCTTCATCATTGGCCAACTCGCGCATCATCTTGCTCTCGGTACGCGAGTGCGACAGCATATCAATGAAGTTCAGCACCACGATATTCAGCGGCGTTTGTACGCCTTTCAATTGCGCTATCACGCGCTCGCAGAAATCACTCTCGTTCACTTTCCAATAACTGAAACTCTCCCGTCTGCGATAGCGGTCTAAGAGCGTCTGCACCAGTTCTTTCTCGTATTGGTTCTTACTCTCTTCGTCCCCCTCTTCTACCCAATATTGCGGGAACATCTGCTGTATCTGCAGCGGCATCAGACCGGAGAAGATCGCATTGCGGGCATACTGTGTAGCCGTGGGAAGAATAGAGGTGTATTGCTCTTCCGTGCGAATGGTATAGAACTCGCTGATGAGCGGTTGGATGGTCTTCCATTGGTCATACCGGAAGTTATCAATGACGCACAGCAGCACTTTCTCGCCTTTGTCCAACAGCGGGAAGACAGAGTGTTTCATCACGTCTTGCGACATGATCGGGCGTTGCTCGGACGCAAACCAGTTCTCGTAGTTCTTCGCAAGCCATTTGGCAAAAGCGGTATTGGCTTGTGTGCGTTGATCCTCGAGGAGCGGTCGCATGGCGCTATTCTCCAACTCCAGATCCCATTTACTTAACGCACGCTCCACCGCCTGCCATTCCTCGATCGTGGTGGCCGTGTCGATCATATAGGAGATGTCGCTCCATTCCTGACGGTAGTTCTGCTGCGTCTGCTCAGCTACGATAGCCTGCTGATGCAGATGTTTCTTAAGGCACAGGAGGATCTGACTCGGGTTAACCGGCTTGATGAGGTAGTCGGCAATCTTCTCACCGATAGCCTGCTCCATGATATGTTCCTCTTCGCTTTTGGTAATCATCACCACAGGCACTTCCGGATGGATACGTTTGATCTCCTGAAGTGTCTCCAGACCTGTCATACCCGGCATATTCTCGTCGAGGAAGACGATACTGATGGCTGACAACTGACTACTGATAGCTTCCAGCGCATCCTCTCCATTCGATGCGGTCAGCACCTCATATCCTTTCTCCTTAAGATAGATAATATACGGTTGCAACAGATCTATTTCGTCATCAACCCAAAGTATTTGGCTCATAGTTTCTCCATTTATTGATTAGGTTTGTCATATCTTCCGGCCATTCGCTGTCAAAAAACAAACGTTCACCGGTGCGCGGATGTGTGAATCCCAGTGTCTTCGCATGCAGTACTTGGCGCGGACAGAGTGCAAAACAATTCTCTATATACTGGCGGTATTTCTGCGTACGCAAGCCTTTGAGTATCTCGCATCCGCCGTATTTGTCGTCGCCGAACAGTGGGTGACCGATATGCTTCATATGCACGCGTATCTGGTGTGTACGGCCTGTCTCCAGACGACATTCGACCAGCGTCACATATGGAAATTGCTCCAACACGCGCCAGTGCGTAATAGCCTCTTTGGCTTGCGGACATTCCTCCGGATCCCACACTTTGTATATCGTGCGGTCGCGGTTGTCACGAGCAAGTGCGCCTTCAATCGTACCGCTCTGCTCTTTGAAAGTACCCCATACGAGTGCATTATACGTGCGCTCGGTCGTATGGTCAAAGAACTGCTTGGCCAGATGTGCTTTGGCTTCCGGTGTCTTAGCGATCAGCAATAAACCGGATGTGTCTTTATCGATGCGGTGCACCAAGCCTATCGACGGATCGTTCATATCTAATTTTTCGCCGAAATAGTAAGCCAAGGCATTGAGTAAGGTGTGCTCGTAGTTGCCGTGCCCCGGATGAACGACCAGACCGGCAGGTTTATTCACCACCAGCAGATCCTCGTCTTCATACACGATTGTCAGCGGTATATTCTCCGGCGTGATGGTGTAGTCGTGCGGCTCGTGATCCAGCAGCACCTGAATGATATCACCGGGTTTGACACGGTAGTTAGAGGCCACCGGCGAACCGTTCACCCACACGTTTCCTGCGTCCGCAGCGGTCTGGATGCGGTTACGGCTGGTGTTGGTCATATGCTCCGCCAGATATTTGTCAATGCGTTCTTTGCCTTGACCTTTATCCACCTCGCAACGCCAACGTTCGAAGATCTCCTCTATGTCGTCAAAACCACTCATCCGTATCCGTCGAAGAACTACCTCCCGTAGCGGCTTTCTCAATATCTTTCGACAGTTTGAGCGATACCATATCGCCTTCTAACAGTTTCTCTCCTGCTGCAGGTGTCTGCCGATAGACATACTGCTTCACCCCTTCTTCCGGTTCTTCGTTATACGAGATCGCACCTACCGTCAGATGTTTTCTCAACAGCGTACTACGTGCCTCTTGCAGCGTCATGCCGATGACCATCGGTACCTCTACTTGTTCTGTACCGCGACCGAAACCAACCACCAGACGCACTTTCGTTCCTACCGGCACTTTTGTTCCCGGTGCCACACTCACACCTTTCGATTTGACATCCAGCACCAGGTCGCGATATGCCGAAGGCTCGTAGTCATACACACTATCTACTACAAGACCCATGCCACGCAGTGTAGTTTCCGCCTGACGATAACTCATATCTTGCAGATTAGGCATCGTCACTTGACGTCTGGTTGTGGCGTTAATCGTCACATAGACCATACGACCGTGCTTCGCATGACTGGCCGGCTTAGGATCCTGATCAACAATCGTGCCAAAAGGCACTTTGTCCGAATACGTCGAGTCAATAACCACCATCGTTAGACCTTGCTCTTCCAAGATAGGCTGCGCCTCCGCCTCTACCAATCCACGCACATCAGCAACCTCCACTTCCACGCCATGCTCCGTGTAACGACGCAGATAAGCAATCAACGCGATGAGTATTCCCAAACCGATAACTACCGCCAAAACGATATTCCACACCACAAATTTCGCGTCAGATTTATCGAAAATGTCTCTTTTTTCCATAAAATGCAAGATTTATTGCGCAAAATTACAATTTTTTTTGGATATATGCAAAAAATATAGTACTTTTGCACCGTTTTTCGCAAAAAGACGAAGAATAATAGTAAAATAAAGCTTTATTAACTTAAAAAAATTAGTGGTAATTATGAAGAAAATGCTTCTTATCGTAGCTGTTGCATTCGCTGCAATGAGCTGCGGCAACAAGTGCTGCAACAAGTGCTGCAATGCAGACACTACCGCTACTGACACTGTAGAGGTTGTTGAGGCTGAGGCAGCTGTTGAGACAGCTGAGTAATTGTTGCTCATTAGGTATTAGACCTGTAAAAAGAAGCGACCCTTTCGGGCCGCTCTCTTTGTATATGTAGGTGTTCTTTGTGAAAAAAACACAAAAAAATGCAGAAAAATTTGCGTATGTCAAAAAAAAGCAGTACTTTTGCACCCGCTTTCGAAGAAATCGAGAAAATTTTGCTTGCAAAATAATCGAAGCGAACGAAAGTGAGCGAGAAGTAGCGCAGTTGGTAGCGCACTACGTTCGGGACGTAGGGGTCGGGTGTTCGAGTCACCTCTTCTCGACCAAATCAAGCATTCATCATTTGATGGGTGCTTGATTTGCATTAGTGGCTACAGCCGACTCCTAACGGCACGAACGTACCCGTTCGGGACGCGGAGCATCTCCCCGATAAAACGGGGAGAGCGGCTTCCGCCTAGAAGGGACTTTCACACCCTCGGGTGTTCTTATCTCGTTCTTCGAACTCGAACGATTATTGCGAGGTCGCAATTTTCGAGTCACCTCTTCTCGACAAAAAGGATGGTCAAACGGCCATCCTTTTTTGTTACTCTTCTGTTTTGGTGATGCGAATCACGCGGCGTTCGTTGTCGATCTCAATCTTTCCGAGTCGTTTGAGCACGGACTGACCGAGAAGAAGCGGAGCTTTCTGGTTACCCACGACAGAGGCACGTACATTGGTTAGTTCAAGTCCTCCGAAATTGATGTGGTTCAGTACGACCGTTGTTCCGACCGATACACTACCATCAGCCGTGCGATAGGTCTGCGAACCGACAATATCTTTCTGGCTTAAGTAACCGTTCTTAAACATGAAGTTCGCTTCCGTTTGCGAGAGTGTGACGATGCTTGCGCCGGTGTCGAAGATAAAGGTGAGCGGAAGACCGTTGATGGTGCAATCGACCTTAGTGACGCCATTGACGGTAGTGAACGGTACCTCCACTACGCGTTCATCTTGCGGAGTCTGTTCACGCTGCTGTGTGCTTTCGCTCTCCGGATTGAAAGCGAGGATACGGGCTTGTGTACGCGGCTGATACTGCGCGATGAGTTGCTCGATGGATTCGCGAAGGGTTTGCAAGTCCGGATCTTTTCGTAAGTTTCCATAGAGTACATAACCGCTTTGCAACTCCTGCTCGAGTAAGTCTAATGCACGTTCGTTCTCTCCCAAGAGGGCATAGACACAGGCTACGTTATAGCGATAATGCGCAGCGTCGGCTTTGAGCAGACTGTCCGCCATCGCCAGAGCCTCATCACGCATACCCAGGGATGCTTTGGCAAAGAGAAGGGCTTCCGGAAGTTCGCTATGACTCAGAACATACTGATAGTCTTTCGTCGCTTTGTCGGTCTTACCCAATGCAGCATAGCAACGTCCCCGTTGATAACGCTCCCATGGATTGTCCGATGATAGCGCCATACCGGTGGAATAATCTTCGATAGCCTGCTCATAGTGACCGTGAAGATAGTAGAAATACGCGCGGGTGAGATAGAGTTTGGGATCATCCGGATGATTGGACACCAGCAAGTCCATATCCGCGAACAGGCGCTGCACACTGTCCATCTCGCAGTAGGTGTAAGCACGCGAGAAACGAAAACCGATATCGGTGGAGTCGCTTGCGACCGCTTTGGTCTGATACTGTAACGCACGGTGGAAATCACCCATTTCGTAGTACAGATCCGCCATCACGTCATCGAAGAAGATATCGGCGCTGATGGTCTGTATCTTGCGGCAGGTGAGAATAGCCGCCTCATATTCCTTACGTGCCCGCTGCGGATGAAGGAGGTAGGTGTACCATTTCAATTCATTGGGATTGGCGAGTGTCTGCGCATGGAACGTATCCTCGAGCATCTCGAGCCATTCCTCATCCGAGCAGTCCTCCACGAGTTGTGCCACTATATCTTCATTCGGCTCCATCTCCAGACTCTTCATCAGATGGGTCAGCGCGTCTTCATAGCGTTTGAGTTTGAGTTCGATCTCTGCCATGGCACGATAACCAAAGCCTCGCTCGGCTAACTTATTCGCATACTGATACTGGACTAACGCCTCTTCGTAGCGAGCTTGCAGGTAGAGGTTGCGGGCATACATATTGACACCACGGATGAGTCCGGGCGTGAGGGCTATGTACTTTTTAAAATCCGCATCCGACTGTTCCCACATCTTCAGATCGCGGTACAGATGTCCGCGGTACTCGTACCACTCTTCGTTACGCGGGTCGGTCTTGACTGCCTTCGTGAACGCCGCGATAGCCTGCGTCGTATCCTCTAACATGATATAGACCTGGCCTATCAAGGAATGCGTCCAGGCTACGAAAGACTTGTCGGCTTTGGGTAGGTATTTGAGTGCTTCCTGCGCAATATGCAAGGCTGTTCCGCGCTCGTCTTTATACATATATGCAGACGCCATCCACGCATAGGCATAACCGTTCTTGGGATCTTGCGACAACTCCTTTTTCAGATAGTCAATACCCTCATCCGGCTTGCCGGTCTGGATGAGTTCCACACCGCGTTGGTAGTTATACGTCTGTGGCTGCTGAGATGTTTTGGCCTGCATAGAAGTCATACAGAAAAGCAGCGCCACTAAGGATACCATGATTCGTTTCATATTCTTCTTTTATCGGGTTTTACATGTTGCTTTACCTATATATGATTTTCAGGCAGCAAAAGTAACCCCATGTATGCAAAATTATCAATCCAACATGATGAATCCTGCCCAGTAGGTAGGTTCGGCATGAACAGCCCGAACAGCATTTTGCGCATTCCGGAAAGCTTCCCGTTTGGACTGATGGAGGGTAATCCAGTTATAGTAGAACTCGGTCATGAGTTGTTGCGTCGCCGCATCATTGACTTTCCACAGACTCATGATAAGCGTCTCTACGCCGGCTTTCTTGAAGGCACGCTGCAGTCCGAACACACCGTCACCTGTCACTTCTCCGACACCTGTCTTGCATGCCGAGAGGATAGCTATTCGGGTTTTGTTGAGATCAAGCAAAGCGATCTCTTGTCCGGTGAGCACACCGTCTTGTACGCCTTGCGGCAAGTCGGCCGCATGACCGCTAAGAGCTGTGTTGGCACCCGCGAGCAGCAAGCCGCATCGACGTAAAGGATCCATCTGACGCAGTACCTGTTGTTCCGAGACACCTCCAGAGGTGTAGGTAGTGAGCATGGCGGACTCTTTCTTCCAGAAGAACCCGTGCGTCGCGACGTGCAGCAAGGCTGTATTCGTACCACTCAGTGCCTTGAACGACTCTTCGTTTGCCTCGAGGTCTTTGAGCACAGTATGCGCCTGACGCGAATCGGAGAGCAGGGTGTCGATACGGGTCACCTCTTCCAATGTGCCGGGTAAGAAAGAGACGCTACCGCGATCTATATCGGTCTCGTTGACATCGCGGTAAGCGCGCTGTTGCGGATAGAGATTACTCTGCGCTGCCATCTGCGCTTCGTCCACATCGTACCGAATACCGCCGTACAGCACGATTGAGTCGACTTGCTCCATGAGCTGTTCGTCTTGTGCACGAACCAGTTGGCGGGTCGAAGACAGACGACGCATCTGATAGATATCGGACACCAACTGCCGGTCATTGAGGTACATATTCTCCAAGGCTATCTGATGGAGCACACCGGTGGCAGCGAAATAGACGTTTTCTCCGGCGTGAATATAGTCCTGCAACGGTTTGAGGATCATGTTCGCCACGGTCTTGTTCACCTCCGGGTCATTGTATATCTGCGTCTCGCGTTTATTGCGGATATAACGCTGAATACTGTCTTCGTGGAAGAGACGAATGAGCACCGGTTGCTTGCTGTCATGCCGCAGGAGCAGGGCAAAATAGGTAGGGATCGTGTCTTTATGCAACTTACCCTGGACGAACTCGATTGCCACCTCATTGGGTTGGAGCGCCTCACGTACCTGACTCCATTGGGTGAAATTCATGCCTTCCAATCCGTGCTCGTCGATATACGCCTGTACTGCCTGCTGTAAGTTATTCTGCGCCACATCGCGATCCACCTGCAGTAACTGTGCTTCGACGGCGTTCATGCTCGTCTGTTCCGAGAGTTTCTTCTGCACCTCCTGCAACTGCTGGTATTGCTGGCGGATATACAGACTCGGGTGGTTCAAGAGCATGGTTTCTTTCTCCTTGTTGAGTGCCAACAGCAGGCCCTTGGAGAGTAACTGCCAGTCATAGAACGACTTGGCGAACGCACGTTGCAGTTCGTCCGGTAAGGTGTCGGTCAGCAGTTCGGCAAAACGGCTGTCCATATTGGCGTAGTTCTCGATGATCTGTGCCGACTGGTCATCCGAAGCAGCCAGCAGTTTGACATTGAGGTCGTGTTGCAGATGTTCTTCCACATACTGGAGTTGGGTTAGTGTCTCCTGGATGCGTCCTAGATGCGCATAGACCTCACAGGCTGCCAGTCCGTCGTAAGTGAATGCCTCAATCAGTATCTTCGGATAGTGCGTTATCAACCAATCGGCGTAAGGTTCCGCTTTATCGTATTCATAGGTCACCCCTACGTAGTACCCGACAAAACTCAGATAGGCGTACACCGTGTCGCCTGTCAGTTCCAGATATTCGCGGTACAGATCAATCGTCTGAGGTGAATCCATTTGGTAGTAATACTCACCGACATACGGCATGAGCAGCGTGTTGTCGCAGTCTTTCTTGCGAATATGTCTCATCAGTTTATCCTTCACACGCTCCGCCAGATCCGCATAGCGTTTGTCCTCGAAGATCGTGAGGTAAGGGAGCATCTTGGCGCATATCTCCGAGTCGAAACAGGCGAGGTCTCTGTTGGTATAGTTATGCGTCGGATAGAGTTCCAAGGCAGGTACGCCGTAGGTCTCCAGCAGGTTTTTGACAAAGTCCTTGTTGCCTGTTGATTCAAAGAGCGGCATCATGTCCGCCAAGGTGTAGAGGATATAAAGGTTACGCCATTCGTCGTACAACTGCGTCATGACCGAAGCGGCTTCCATGCACGCGCCGATGAGCCAGGACTGATTGGTCAGATAATAGACATCATTCGCCAATCGCGACAGATCGACCACAAAATTGACTAACTGATTGTCCCACGACACCTCGTCCGTCTTGTATCCAAAGAAGGAGAGAATATCCTTAACGGCTTGAATATTAGTGGGATTATGGATGTACGCTTTGACACCTCCGGCAGTCAGACTTATCTCCCTTAGAATAGAAAATCCAGAGCGCAGATAGAGGTCACGGTACTGTTCGTAGAGGGTGTCTGAGCGCAGTTCAAACGGACAATCCAGCGGGTGATATTGCAGAAATTCGCGTCCCTCATTCTCCCATTGTTGCTTGAGTTCCACAAACCGCATTATCATCTCATAATTGTCATTGTTAGCCTGCATGGCGGTCCAACGAGACGCGTTGGATTGAATCGTGATAGGTGCCATCGTTTTGATGGCGGCAAACGCTCTTTCTTCCAATTCATGCCCACGATTGATACTATTCGCATAGGTACGCATTCGGGTGGAAATGACACTCAAATCTTCCGTTGTCAGATGACAATACCCATAACAGAAAAGGTCCTCAAAACGCTCCCACAGGACAGGATTATACCACTCTCCAAGGGTATTGAGATAAGGGATTAACAAACGCGGGTCATTGATAAAAGCGGAGTAACCGATTGCAGAAGCAATACGTTGTGCAGCTGCATCATGCATCGTGTAGAGATAATGCGCACGGGTATAATCGGTTGTGCCGTAGAAAGTGCGCTCCATGAATGCTGTACGCAAAGTTACCAATTCCTGTTGGAGGTTGTTCACAAACTCATCTTGGTGGTCCTCTGCATACATATCCACGAACGTTTGCATGTTATTGATGAGCGACAAGGCTTGTCGTAACCGGTCATCCAAACCGCGGTTCGGGTAAAAATCATACAACAGGTGCTCATTTATCGCGCGCTCACGTTCCGCGCGCGTGCGTTCACCCGCGATTTGTACGTAATAAGGTGCGTCCAGACTCTGATATTTGATAAGCAGCAAGAACCAACTCAGGTACTGCCGTTTGTTCTTCTCACTTAGGCGGTTGATATCCAGTTCCAGCAAGCGCTCCACTAACCATCTGCGTTGCGCCGTACTGCCATTGCAGATAATATCCAGCATGGGTTTGTCAAGGTGCTTGCACTGGTCGGGATCGGAGTACAGCACTTTAGAGATGGCTTTTGCATCGCTAAGCATTTTCTTCTCGCTCAACTCTGCACTCGCAGTGAGGCAGAACAGGAGACCAAGGCCGATGAGAGTGAGTTTTTTCATGTATAGGATCATATTTTATTCTTTAGGAATAGCGTCCAACAGTACAAACGCAGCCCAATAACGCGGATAGTTATACTCCTCCATCGCGCGCAGTGTCTGCTGGGCATGCCGTAAGGCCGCTTGCTTGGTTTGGCCTGCAACAAGACTCTGATAGAAGGCGTACATAAAAATCTTGCTGGCCGTATCGTCAATGGGCCATAAGGTCATCAGCATTGCTTGTACGCCTGCTTTCTTGAAACCGCGCTGCAGACCCGCTATACCGTCCACGGTGATGTCTCCAAGTCCGGATTTGCAGGCGGATAGAACGACCAGTTCGGTCTTGTGCAGATCCAAAGCGGCAATCTCTTTGGCGGTCAAGACACCGTCGTCCCGCGTGGTGGAGATCGAGTCTCCCGAATACGAAGAAGACGAATGCGCCATGAGCAAGCCGCAGCGCGCCAATGCATAATCTTCGATATTGATCCGTTGCCGCTCCGTCAGACGCACGAACTGCACATTCTTCTGCATCATGGATTGTGCTTTTTTGTTCTTCAGATAGAAGCCGTGTGTTGCCATATGAAGCGTTTGCGGAGAATGTCCGGACAGGTCTTTGAACGACTCTTCGGTAGCCTCCAATCCGGTATAGAGCGCACTGTGCGGTATGATCGAATCGATCTGCTGCACCTCGTCCAAGGTAGAAGAGAGGTAATCGATTCGTCGGTCGTTCTCGTCATCCGCATAGATCACACCTCCATAGAGGATGGTTTGTTCCTCCGGATTCGCCTGCGTTTGCCGGCACAGCTCGCGTGAAGAGGAGAGACGAACCATGTTATAGCGGTCAAAGAGGGTTGTTGTATCTACAGGCAGGTATTCGATGCCGGTCAGATAGAAAATACCGTCCGGCGAGAAATAGACCGTCTGACCGGCTTGTATGCTCGCCGTTTCTATAATCGGTTGCCATATGCGACGGGTAGTTTCTTTGTTCTCATAGAGGGTGTTGGACGCACACCATTGCTCCACCTCTTTAGCTTTTCCGACGGTCAGCAGTTTCGGGTATGACCATCCTTTGCGCAGCACAAGGGCTTGCATCCAGCGCTCGTTGTCGGCGTCTTCGGTCTGGATGAACTCCACCACCGTCTCATGGTCCTTTAATCGGGCTTGGACATCCTGCCAGGTCAAGTCCAGCAGTCGCGTGAAATCCCCTACATTGTGACAGGCTCGGAGGATATGCAATTCCAGATTGGCTGCAGCCCGTTTGCGAGCGGCAAGAGTATCCGGATGAACGGTTTGGTCCTTTTCCGACAGATACAACTGATGCCGTATATGACGCAATGCGTGCAGACTGTCTAACACCGCTCTGCCTCCCGTTTCCTGCAAGAGCATCTCCAGTTCCGTTTCGGTAGATAGCAGAATACCCTTCTCGAGCAGTACGTTGTCATAGATAAAGGCATTGACTTCGTCCGGGTGCTCGGCAAGGGCACAGAGGGATATATTCTGGGCAAAATACCATGCGTAGTTTGTCAACCACGTCCGTTGTCTGGAACGTGCGCTGAGCCACAAGAACTCGCTTTTCAGATTCTGACGTTTGTCTTGCAGCGATTGCCGGAGCCATGGCAGGGCATGCGTCCAATCCCTGTGTTGCACGGCCGTCCAGGCTTTATTCTCTTCAATCACAGCGGCATAGGTCTGAAGCGAGTCCATCTGCGCGACTCTCTCCCAATAGACCTGCGCGCTGTCGTATTTCTCTTCTTGCGCAAACGATGCCGCAATACGCACATCGGCACGCAGTTCATAGTCAGGTAAGGTAGGATTCAAGCCGGCTATCTGACCCAAGATAGCGCGCTTGTCTTGTTCGGTCGGCGCAAAATCCGCCTCCAACAGAATGGCTTCGCATAGCATGGCGCCATAGGACTGCTGCTGACTGCACAGCATACGATAGAGCGCCGAACCTGCAGCGGCTTTATCAGCCATGACCGATACTTGCTCATAGGAGGTACGGAAGAGTTGCTTGAAGGCAGGAACATCAAACTCTGCCACCAGCATGGCTTGAGATGCTTCGTCTGCCGCCACATAACCTTCGGACAAAGCGGTGAAACATTGCCGAACGACGTATTCCATCAATTGCGCGCCTTCTGCGAACGCGTCATAATCGCGAGCCGCTAACCACTTTGAGTTATTGGTAGCAATATACTGTTTGGCGGTTTTGATGGCCTCGAAAGCGGTTCGGGTAGCTTGCGGCAGATGGCCTATCAGCACATAGAAAGAAGCCATGTCCGCCTGCGCGTACGCGCGTTCATCCGGCGGCACGTCCGCACCCATCGCCACGATCTGCTTGCAGTAATAGATAGCCTCATCGTAGCGACCCAACTCATCAAGGGAGGTAATGATCGTTTGGAGCACCGACACTTTCCATTCCGCATCCGTATAGCCTGACGAGTCCGCTGCGGCTAAGAGTTGCTCGCATTGCGCCAAAGCTTGCTCGTGCATCGCCTGATCCTGCCAAAGGACGGCCTGGTCGAGCAGCGAGTCGGCCATGGACATAGAAGAAATCAGTATGGATAACAGAAGGGTTTTCATGCGGCTGATTCGTTGTCGTCTTCCGTCCTTCTACGCGTTCTGTACCGCGTGCGAACGCGGCGTGAGTCGGTTCGGGAAGACCGTTTGTCTCGCTGTCGGTCACGACGCTGCTTGTCCCGCTGTCTGCGGTTTCGTCGGTCACGCCGTGTGGCATTCTGGTCGTCGGAATCAGGATTTTGTTCTTCTTCTTCGAGATCGATAGGCTCCGGTGGAAGGGTGCAGGCTAACATCAGGCCGGCCATCATCTCTTCCAGGTCATCCAACAACTCTTCCCCTTTGTGCTCTTTGCAGAGTTTTTGGGCTACATACTTAGCCGCTTTTCGGGCAGAAGTCTCCGTTTTGGCGCTTTGTGCCCATATACATCCTGCGCATAGAAATGCAGCCAAGAAACCCAATGTATATATACACAAGGCGCGTCGCATGGTTATCAAAAGAATGTGTCGTCCGGCGTCGGAGTCTCCACGGTAGGTGTCTGCACGAAAGGAATGATATCCCGCAGGATGGCACGTAAACGGGCTTGTAACTCCGCACAAGAGAGCTGGTCAAACTGCGCCGATAACTGCTGTAACGCATAGGTCAGCGAACCGGTACCATGGTACTCGTAGTTACTCTGGGTCGATTTGCAGGCGCTGATAAAGATCCAATCCACAACATGTCCTCCTACCTGCGGCGTTCTGGATGCGGAAGGAATGATGAAATCATCGCGTGTACCTCTGACCACCAACGGTTCTTCGTCCTCATCATCCAGCGCTCTCGACCCGCCTCCACTGTGGCATGCATCGGCAATAACGATGATCTGTCCTTCGCGTCCCACTTTCTGACGCAGGCGGTAGAGGTATTCGTTGAGTTCATCGTCCACTAAATGGTTCTGACCTTGGTAACCGCCTTTCTTGACGAACAAACCCGATCCTTCTTCGTAGGCAAATTGCGCGTCATAGGGTACCCATGCTTCGTCATAACCACTCGTCTCATCTCCGCTCGTGTCGGTGATACGCTGACCGTGACCGGAGAAATGAATATACACAAAATCGTTCTTGGCAGATACCTGAATGAGGGTCTCCAGCGCCGCTTTGATACCGGCGGCTGTAGCCTGCGAATTGCTCAACTTGACGATGTTGGCTTTGAGAAAACCTTTGCTGATCAGCATCTGCTCTACGGTAGCTACATCCTTATCTCCGTTGATCTTCGCCCATCCGGTGGATTCAGGATAAGCACCTATACCGATAATAAGCGCACGCTTCGTAGCATGCACTGGCAACAGCAACATCGTTGCTAACACACAGATAAGAATAGAACGATTCATAGCCATCAAAAGACATGCCGGCCTGATAGGCATTTCCCATCAGGCCGACAAAAAGAATTAGTTAGTAGCAATTGTGAAGTTGTTGTAAACACCACCGCGGTTAACCACGCGAACGAGGAAGTTACCTGTCCAACGCGGGCACCAACGAACGTAGCAACGATCGGTGTAACCGGTGTCAGAAACGATGAGGTTACCGTTCTCGTCATAGATGTAGAGGTCGAGGTCGGTATCACCGTCACCTACTACAGATACCTCAGCGATTTGGCTTGCATAGAAAGCCTGAACGTACTGAATGTAGCTGTGAGAGTAAACGCGGTCACGTTGATACTTCGGACCACCGTAAGCACCACGAGTTGCCTCTGCGCTTTCAGCAGCCTTAGCAGCTACCTTGTCAGCCAGAGCCAGCAGGTTAGCGTCCTCGGTCAGTGCGCGAGCGTCAGCAAGCAGTTGCTCAACAGTAACCTCTGGCTTTGCAGCCTTCTCACCTTCGTTCTCGTTCTGTGCACCTACCTCACCCTCAACGGCTACCGGTTGTACCGGAGTAGAAGCGAGAATGTCAGCAGCCTCGATCAGAGCAGCCGGAGATTCAGCAGCGTAACCATACTGAGCCAGAGCCAGCGCGGTGCGGATAGCGTCCATCTCTTGCGATGCAGGTTGCTCGATAGCCTCTTTCTCTTCAGTCTGAGCAGCAGGCTTGTTGCACGATACCATCATGATTGCACTCAGTGCAACAGCGGAGAAAAACAAAACTTTTTTCATGTGTGTAAATGTTTAATTATTAATAATTGATTTACCTGTTTCTTTGCGGCAGAAACATTGAAAAACCGTTTATCTCAATAGCTCTTCAGCGAGCGGACTGTAATAACTGTCACCGGCAGCGATACGTTTCAGCAGTTTTCGTGCGGAGAAGATCTTGCCGTTATGCATGAGGCAGAGGGCTTTGATCCATTCGGCGCTCTGGCGGATGTCTATGTCCTCTTCGTCCTCCGAATCAGCGGTCTGCTCCAGCAGCGTGTCTGCTATCCGTTCGGCTTCCACCCACTGACCCCGTTTCATCTTGACCATCGCCTCACAGAGCTTCATACTCATCTCGTCACCGCCTCGGAACGCTTCGGTCTCGATGCTTGCCACATACTGCGTGCTATATTGGTGCATCGTTTTGATCGTCGGAACCAGAATAACGGCCAGCACCAGAATCGCTGCAACGGCTAACGTGCCACTTCCGCCGAGTGCCCATCTGCGTACCGTGCGCCGGTGAACCGCCTGACGGACACGCGCCTCTTCACGCACCAGCATCTCGCGCAAACCTCGCTCACGAATCGCCAATTCTATGTCTTGCTCCAACTCCATTCCGGGTCTTTTTACTACTATATGACATTTGCATGCGAAAAGTAACCTTTTAATTTCTGCATGCATTTATATTTTTGCGTTTTGGCACTTTCCGCATCCTTGTAATGCAGTTGTTGCGCGATGGCTTCCCACGACATCTTGTCCCAATAGAAATGCAACAGCAAGGGTGCACAGGGTTCTCCCATCGCATAGACCGCTTTGCGAACCGCTTTCTCCTGTTCGGTCTCTTCTTCCCATAACGGTGCAGCAGCCCTCAGCCCCGTCTCTTCATTGTCCGTCAGCGGCTCTCTGTTCGCCTCGCGGAATTTCTCCTGCGCCACGTACTTGCCGACACTGAACAAGTAACCCGCCAGCGAGGTGGTCAGGTTCTGCTCGGTCAGTTTGTCCGTAGCGATGTTACGCCATACGCGAATGACGGTCTCCTGATAGATCTCCGCCATCAATTCGGTATTCAGTATATGATAGAACTTACCGATGTCGCGCACAAAAACCGACCGGTACTCGTTGTAGAAACGGGTAATGACCGCTTGGTTATCCGCCCGAAAGGCGCGTATGTACTCGACATCCGTCATGCGTCAATATTCTTTGAGGGAAATGCCATAGAATCGCCATCCGTACTCTCCGGGTTCGACGAGATTGATGGACGTCGTACCTTTGGGGATGGCAGGGAAGATGAGTCGGAACGTCTTCGTCTCGCCGTTTCGCGTGAAATAGGTCTTGTTCGGCGCGATGGCAATACCTTCCGCACGTTTCATCGTGTATTCCTGATCATCGGTCTCGATGGTCGTAGCTTGCGCTATCTGGATCCACTCTACATAACCGCCACTGCTCAACTCGTTGTTGTACGTCATTTCGACGATCGTCTCTTTGTCGGTCAGCGTGATCTTGGTGATACGTGCGTTCTCCGTGCGGGCATTGTCCACGTACGGGCTGACGATCACCTTATCGCCTTGCGGTACATCCGGCGCACCGTATCTGGGTTGCGATGAACGCGGCGTCTCGCCACGCGTGGAGCAATAGATGAAGCATACGAGCCCTTTCACTTTCTTCACTTTCTGCGGCAGGTTAAGACCCGAGATCGTGTTGCTCGTCGGGAGCACACCCGCCTTGTCCGGCAGGCGGTTCACCAGGTCCTGCAGGTGTTGCGCCTTGACCGCATAACTCACGTTCTCCGCTCCGGCATGCTTGGCATTGACGATACCCACTACGTTACCTTGGTCGTCGAACAACGGACCGCCACTGTTACCCGGCTGAACAGGCGCAGAGATCTGATATTGAGATCGGTTGCCTTCATAACCGGAGTGCGAAGAGATGATACCCGTCGTGAGCTTGATCTCGTCGCCCATGGTCGTGATCAACGGATAACCTAAGACGAACACGCTCTCGCCTACCTCCGCCAGCGAAGTCTTCACGGCATATGGAAGTGCACCGAAACCCTTGAACGAAGGGTCGTTTATCTTGATGATAGCCAGATCGTTCTCTTCGTCCATCACCACCGTTTCACCGCTGTACTGCACGAGACTGTCGCCTTGCATGAACTTCAACCGTATCGTCCGGGCGTTCTCAGCCACATGGTGGTTCGTCACGACATAACCCTTGTTCAGCATCCAGCCCGTACCGGACCATTCGGAAGGTTGAGAAGACTCATAAGGATATTGACTATACGCTCCGATTACGGCGCATAGAGAGAAAATAAGCAGAAAAACTGTACGCTTCATAGCTGTTAAGCACTATTTGGCCGCAAAGTTAGTATTATTTTTTGAATTATGCAAGAGTTTTACGATAAATTCAAACAAATCGCTACTTTTTCCGCTGTTTTTCCTGCAAAAAGAACAAAAAGAGCAGCCGTAGCTGCCCCGGAGCGTCCTCCCGTTGAAGCGGGAGGAAGACCATGTCCGTTCCGCCTAGAAGGGCATCAGCCCTGCTGCGCATCGTACGCCTGACCACACACATACCACAGGTACGCCGTCATGGTCTTCTTGCCGGTTGGCGAGTCTTTCTGCGCATTGAACGCTTGCAGATCCTGTGCCATATGGCTCAGGTCTTTACGACGCGCCTTCACCGCTGCCGAAACTGCGCCGAAGCGGAGACGTGCGTTGATCGCGTCCTCCGTCTGCGAAACCGGATAGCTCACCGAACTCAAACCGCGCAAATAAATACGGGAACAGTTCGGATTACTCGTCGCTGCCTTTCGGTGCGTACCCAGCACCATCTTCTGGTCCTTCGCATGAGGACTCTTCTTGTTGATCTTCGTGAGCGCTCCGCTCACCGTCTTGATTGCATCTGCATACTCTACTACTGCCATAATGATTTAATGTTTAATGGTTAATAATTAAAGTTTTTTGGAGGCATCATAGCTCTCCGTAGTTCGGGTCTGGATCATCACGCTTGTATCCCCTCGCTGGTAATACTCGCTCTTGTTTGTGATCGTCCTTACCACATTGCACGAGTTCAGCCCGATCGCCGCTCCCAGTGCCGTCAGTGCTGCTATCAGCACCGAAACAATGATTTTGATAATTTTTACTTTGTTCATAACGCTTGATCTTTTTGTCGACATTGTGCAATATAAACAGCCAAGTGCAGTACTGTGGGCTTATGCCCGACTTGACCACACTTGGCCGCGATTTTATTCATAACCCGGTAGATCCGGTTCGGGATGACAGACATCGATACATATCTCTTCCCGCGTCCGCTGAATGCGCAGCAGATAATTCGTTACTACCACTTCCATTCGGTTGCTGCCCCATTTCCACTTCGTCGGAATACCATTAAGGCAAATACCTGAGTAGCTTACGGACAACCTGTAGATTAATTCCTGCGGGATTTCGTCGTGCACTATCAGTACCTCCGCCAACAGTTTATCTCCCCATATCCGGTTCTTTTCCCATAGTTCGCAAATCATTCCGGATGGGTACGAACGCGTTTTAATCAATTTCAATAGCATAATGCTCGCAAATTATTTGTACTGCCTTGGGTGGCAGGATTTGTTGTTGTTTTGTTTGTAAATAAGGCTTGAGCCGATTTTGAATGTACGAATCCTGCAGCCACCTGCGAAAAGTTTCTACACTCACTCCGGCTGCTCGCGCCAGTTCGGATTTTGACATAGATTTCATACTATTTACTTTTTTTCTGCGAAGTATGTACTTTTTGGGGGCATGTTTTGGGTCATTCTCATGTGAGGATGTGCTCTTCTCGGAGGCGTCTCGAGCGGGTTGGGGGCGCGAGAGTCGTCGAGCATGGGGCGAGTTACTTCGAAAGAGCAGCATCCGAACTAAAGCCGGTACCCCAAAAAGTACTTACGGAGCTATCTCCTAGCAATGTCCTTCCAATGTCCTACCAATATCCTTAGATAAGCCCTTTTTCTGTACTCCGCTCGCTTCTCGCCGTACCCCGCTTACGTCTCGCTTTACTCCGCTCGCCTTCGGCGGTTGATACGCGTGCACAAACACTTTGTACGTCCCGTCCGCCTGCTTCCGCGAACGATAAACCATGTTTCCTAATTTGCCATGTATAGCCGCTATTCCCTGCGGCAACGTTACTCTTGCCATAATTTTTAGTTTTTAATGTAAATAACTTTGTTTCCCGTCGGATTTGCCATCTTCCAGCCGTCCCGCTCTTCGGTCGTACCAAATTTGGCATAGTACTGCTGGTATGTCAGCGTCTGGCGGCGCTTAACCTGCCAATCCAAGATGAAGAAATACGGATTGCGACTTGGATATCGTCCATGATTTCTGAGCCAGCTGATGATGGCTTCGTGCTTTTCCGGATGCTCTTCCCACAGTTTTTCTGAAGCCGTCTTGCGGTCCGAGAAGTTCACGTCGCCACCTATCAACTGCCAATATGTTTCAAAGTCCATTCATAAATTTTTAATGTCTTGTCCCGTACCTGTAGTCTGTCTAGTCCTTAGGGGGGATTATAGGGGGGACTACAGATACAAGACTTAAAACAATGAATAAATTTTCTTTTTACTGACCTTTTTCTTTTATGCCGGAAGGAACGCCAATCGGAAGCCTCGTTTGATACTCTCGCTGTCCGGGTGCGCTTTCTCGAGCTTCTCGCCGACACGCTTCATGTCCGCACGCGTCTCCTTCAGGTTCGCCTGCAACTGCTCGTAATACCCGTGCATCTGCTTGTAGAACGTGAGGTTCGGATCGTCAATCTGGTTGTTCTGCTCCCAGGTGTAACTCTTCGGTCGGCTCACGACGATCTTGAATCCGTGGTACTCGATAGTGCCCGTCCAACCTTTGGGCTTACCTTGCTGCCGCATAAGCTCCTGCACGGCCTCCTCCACCTGCGGACGTAATGCCTTAATCGTTTCTTCACTCTCGTTTTGTGCCATTACTGCACTGAACATCTGGTCGATGACTTCTAAATTAATTTTACTCATTTTTAATAAGGGTTAAAAGTGTTAAACAATTAACCCAGCGCTGGGTTGTTTTGGAATTCCGGTGCAAAAGTATATATAAAAAAAGACCTGTCGAAATAACAGGTCAAAAATCAAATGAAAATCAAATAGAAATCGAATGGAATCAAATAGAAGCGGTCAAAAAATCAAATGGAATCAAATACGATTAGAATGCCGCAGCGAAATTCGGATACTTGTACTTCCTCATCGTCGGGAAGCATTCCTGCAGATGCAAAAGGATGCGCTTTTTGCTCTCGCTGTGGAAGTCCAGATACCCGATCTTCTCGTATTTGCGCAGGAACGTAGCAAGCACACGCGCATCGCTCTCACACGCCTTCCGCAACATCTTCTCGAACTCATCGAGACTATAGACGCCGCCTTTATTCAAGGCATCGACATCGATATAACGACATTGCTCACCGGCTTGAGCACGTACTACCGGCTCATAGAGTTGACGGTGCAAGTCGGCAATTTGATTGTTCAACTCAGCGAAGTCGGTATGGGCGCCGAATATCTCGTCCGTCATCACCTGTACAAGTTCCATCAGCGCTTCTTTTTCCGGACTATTTTCCAACGCACGCACTACCCCGCGCATCTCTCCAAGATACGTATCGATGGCTAATATGTGTGAGTTGGTTTTCATGTTTTCAAAACGTAAAGGACTGCAAAGGTACAAAAACTTTTTCATTCGTGCAAATTTGCCCCAAAACGATACCCTCGCAATCCCACTTTTCTGGAAAATTGAACATTTTGTATTTAATGGACTGATTTTTCAGGAGGTTACAAAGAAAATGCACAAAAACCCCCTTAAAAAATGAATTTTTTTTGCTCCCTATTGAAGCGGGTTGAGAGCCCATTTTTTCAAAAATGACGATTTTTGCGAAAAAATGAAAATTTTTTTGTTTAGTATTTTTCCACTACCCCAAAACTCACCTCCTAAACACACAAAAAAGCGGTAGTCCTCGCATATACATATTCCTAAAAAAAGATATACACAACGTGTATACCCTTCTAGGCGGAGGCCGCTCTTCCCGCTTCAACGGGACGACGCTTCAGGATTACCGCTTTTGTAATGTATTTTATTGATTTTAGTACTTAATCTTAAAATAGTCCAGCAAGGCGGTGTATTGATCCTGTGCAGTGAGGCAGGTGTCACGCAGATAGCCGTTGGTCTCACCCCAGTTCTGGATGCCTCGATAATAGAAGAGACGGAGTTTGTCCGTGATGATAAACGGCACAATACCGTTTTGCAGGCATTGCCAGAAAAGCAGCAAGCGCCCTACGCGTCCGTTGCCGTCTTGGAAGGGATGGATACGCTCAAAACGCACGTGAAAATCGATGATGTCATCCAGTTCTGCTTTTTTGAGGGCGTTGTAGTCTGCAAGCAGTGCTTTCATATAGCGATGTACGTCTGCCGGTTGGATGGTTTCTTGGTCGCCTACTTCGTTGGCCAAGCGCTTGTAGTCGCCAACAGCGAACCACGATTTTTGGCTGTCCGAGGTGTTGGATTTGAGGATGAGATGGAGTTGTTTGATGAACGGTTCGGTGATTTTGTCGGTCGCATGATCAATCACAAAATCAATGCAACGGAAATGGTTCACCGTCTCCATGATATCATCGATACGCGTGTTCTCAGTGGTAACACCCAACGTGTTAGTCTCGAAAATGTAACGCGTCTGCTCTTTGGTCAAACGACTTCCCTCTATATGATTAGAGTTGTAGGTTAAGTCGATTTGTGTACGATGGTAGATGCCTCCTTTGAGTTTGATCTCTTTCTCTTCGCGCAGACGCGCCAATAGCGGAGATATCTTCTTCTTGCCCTTCTGCGGCAATACTGCATCCACCGGAATGTTCCATGTTTTGCCGGTTAGAAAGACGCCTTCTATCTTTCCTGTCGCGCAGAGATTTCGGGCCGTACGTTCGCTGATTCCGTACTTCTGAGCAAATTGACTAACAGAGATAAATTCCATACTATCGGCAAATATTTGTTAAAATCCGCTGCAAAGATACAACTTTTTGCCGATATAGGCAAGTTTTTGAATAAAAAAATGCAGGCGACCTGCATTTTTAGTGTTTACTCCATTCTCTCGGGCTGAGGCCGGTGAGTTGGGTGAAGGTGCGGGCGAAAGATTCGCGGGACGAGAAGCCCGAACGGGTAGCGAACTGTCAGCGTACAAGGCGGACGGATCGACCGTGGCAACGCTTGTTGAGGTCTACTTCCACTTGACCCGAATTGAAATACAGCTCACTAGCAACGGTCTCTAGCAGATTATACGGCGTGGAGGACCAAAAGTAGCCGTCCGAACCGACATTTTGCACATTGCCATTAGAATCCCTATAACCCGCAGCAGGCAGGGTAATGGACGTACCACTCGGACCTTCTACCTCATAACCACTCCCCGTCCATGTCCATTTGCATGAAAGGATCAATTCCTCCCATTGTTCTTTGGTAGGCAGGTCGTTTCCGAACAGAGCCATCGCTTGTTCGTAGGTACAAAATCCGTCTATTTCATTCTGCTCCTTCCATAGCGTACCACTCGGCAGACCTAAGTCCACATAACCGGCGGGAATGGCAGGTGCGACCTCGCCTTTTTCTTTATCCGTCACCAAGCGTACGATGCCCGTCTTGTTTTCTTTGGTCATATATGCACCGTCACCGATCACATTGCTCCCTCGCATGAGGGACAACTCTTCGTTCGTCGGCAGACGCCACGTACCATAGCCGAATTGCTGCGACTCATTTATACGAGCGATAACGGTTCGCGGCTCTGCATCAAACGTGCCCAGGTCATTAGGGAATACTTTCAGATAACCATAAAGAACATAAACCTCTTGCGCCTGCATGGTGAGGCTGGCAGTCAAAGCTACAAATAATGTAAGTAAATAGCGTCTCATAATGCTTTGCTTTTTGATGGTTCAACACAATGTTATTCAATACATAACAAATAGTGTGCCAATTGTCTCTAAACGTATTCCTTAAAACAATGGACATTTTGATGTTTTCCTATTAATCCAACATGATGAATCCGGCCCAATAGACGGGTTCTTCGAATTGGGCACGGACGGTGTTCTGTGCGTTACAGAAAGCCTCACGTTTGGGTTGACGGTTGGTGATCCAGTTACGATAGAACTCCGTCATGAGCATTTGTGTAGCTGCATCATTGACCGGCCAGAGGGACATGATGATCGTCTGTGCTCCGGCTTGCTTGAACGCACGCTGCAGACCAAACATTCCTTCACCTGTAATCTCTCCCTTACCGGTCTCACACGCCGAAAGCACAACGAGGTCTGCATCGCGCAAATCGAGCAACGAGATCTCTTTGGCGGTTAGGATACCGTCTTGCACACCTTCCGGCAGATCGGCACTGTGACCGGAGAGAGCCGTGTTGGCGCCGGCAAAGAGTAAGCCGCAGCGGTTCAGCGGGTCTAGAGAGGGTAACGTAGTAGGTTGGTTATCGTCCATCCTTTGTGCGCGCTGCGAGAAATAGTCTTTCTTCTGCGCCGTAGAATCCGACCAATAGAAGCCATGCGTGGCAATATGTAGGATGTTTTGATGTTTGCCACTTAGTGCCTTGAATGATTCTTCGTTCGCATTGGTGGCGGTAAATAGTTGCACGGAAAGATGATTGTCATGTAACATCTGACGGATATTCTCTACCTCCTCTTTTGTTCCTTTCAAATAAGACACCGTTCCTCTATCTATCGAATCGAAGGAGATACCTCTTGATGCGATTTGATACGTTGCACTTTGCGCTAATAACTCTTCGGCTTCCACGTCATAATATACACCGCCATATAGCGATGCTTTTTCATAAGGAACAGAGGTCTTGTGTGTCGCTATCTCCCTCGTGGAGGATAATCGCACAAGATGATACTTATCAGCCACGGTATGAGTCTGATCATAAGGAATGGCCTCCATCGCCACCTCGTGTAATATACCGGTAGGTGCTATAAAGACCGTTTCGCGGGATTTGATATATGGCAAAACCTTGCTCCAAATGAGTCGGTTCAACTCTTTTCCGTTTTCATCAAACGCATATGCTTTCCCGATAGATGCAGGCGTGGTTTTTTGCACTAATGGCATTAATTCTTTTTCTTCGAAAAGCGGAATGAGTACCGGATACTTGCTATTACGCTTCAACAGCAAAGCGCAATACATCGCGCTATCACCCAGTTGTGCTCTTATATATTCAATCGCCACCTGATGGGGTTTTAGTGCAGCGCGCACACTATCCCATGTAATGGTCCATATACGCTGGTTCTCACGATACGTAGCACTGGCTTTGGTGATTTCTTTCTCCAACACCTCCGCATCGTTTCGTAACCGTTCCAGATCTTCCGATTTGGGTTCGCTCTCTTCCAACGCCATGATCTTTTGCTTTTTAACGATGAGATCATTCCATTGGGCGATTAGAACAGAATCTCCGCTCTCAAGAATAGAGTTTGCAACAGCACTGGTAGATGTGAGCAAAAGCCCTTTGGTGAACAGCTCGTTATTATAAGCAAAGGTGGTTATGGAATGATTTTTAGGATAATATCTATACACGAAAGGAGTATAGCCTGTCTCATAATATGCTTTAAATTTTTCCCAATAAAAACTGCGTTCTTCTTCCGGGAGGAAACCGACAGATTTTATATACAAATCCTTGAAGATAGCCGCACTTTGGAGGTAATACGATTCCGCTTGTGTGTAATCATTCAATTCTTCGTATATTACCGCTGCGTGTTGCGAAACGGCTCCATAATCAAAATGCTGTTTTCCTAATACACTTGCGACAATTTGCAAGGCTTGAAGCGTATATGGTTCGGCCTTCTCGAACTCACGTGCATTCATATAAAAAGCTCCTAAGTTCCGGAGAGAAACAGCATAATCAATATGGTTCTCGCCAATGGTCTGTTTGCGCAAACGAAGTGCTTCTATGAAATAGTTTTCCGCTTCATCTCGTTCTCCTAAATCTTCGCAGACAATTCCCAGATTATTAAGCAGTAATATATAACGAGGATGCGTCTCTCCGTCAATGTTTTTCCTGATTTGAGCTGCTTGGAGATAATATTGTTTTGCTAATTTCAAATCCCCTAATCGTCTATAGGTCGAAGCTAAATTGTTTAACGAAATAGCGTAAAGGGCAGAATTCTCTCCGTATAGCGAAAGGAATATTTGGGACGCCAATAAATAATATTGATTAGCTCTCACCGCATTTCCCGTATCACCGTATAAGGATGCGATATTATTGATTATCTGTGCGTACAACTCACTTTGTTCTCCAAAGAGTTTTTTGCACAATTCCTTCGCATTCGTGTAATACGACTCGGCATTCGCATATTTTCCTTGGGATTGGCATACGGAGCCAAGATGATTCAGAATGGTTATATAACTTTCACTCTCCTTGTCTTCAAGATGCGATAGTGCTTGAGCGAAACATTCTTCGGCTGATGCATAGTTGCCCACTTCTGTATATACGGCGCCGAGATTAACCACTGAAGTCAAATACTTTATATGATGCTTACCGTATAAATTCTCTCGAATACGCACTTGTTCTCTTAAATACGGAATGGCATTTTCATATTGTCCCCAAATGTAATATGTCATCCATATGTGAAAGAGGCAAGCCGCGTAATCTTCGTGATTTTCCCCGAAAACACGCTTAGATAACTGAGCAGACCATTGATAATAATAGATAGCTTCTGCATAGTTTCTTACCGATTTACAAGCAGCAGCACGGGCATCCAAATCAAACGATACTATCTGCAAGCATTCGTCCCTATTATGCAACTGAGGATAAAGGGAATCTACATAATCACAGTAAGCCAAAGCGCGATGAATGTCTTCGAAAATAGTATCACCTAAATCATCCCAATTTTCCACCAATGGCAATTCTTCTGTTGCACAGACAAAATCACTGTCGTTGATGCACTCAATCAGCCGCTTAAGATGCGGGTCATCATTGGCCGTCATGCATAAGCTGAGGCTGAGAGTAAGGATACAAAAGATGATTCGTTTCATACGCATGATTAGCTTAAAAATTACTCGCGCTTTTTCAGTTCATCCAAGGTCTTTTGCATTTCGTCCAGTTTCTTTATGACATCATCGTTATTGTTGGCTACCATCGCATCGACGAAGATCGAGTTGATGAACGACATGCCGATGATACCGCCGAAAATCAGCAAAGCACAGAAATAGAGACGCACAAACTCCGCAGCAACAGTTGCGCCGCCGTAAAAGTTCGCGATTGTGTTGGGTATTTCATACCACCCTTCCACCGTACATATCTGGAAAACGGCATAGATAGAACGAAGCGGTGTTTGGAAATGTTCCGGATCAGCTTCACGGAACAGACTGCAGTTAATCAGGCCGAAAATGACGATGATAACAAAGAAACTCAGCAAGATGGCATACGAACTGCGTAAGGCATTCTTGAAGCCGTTTACTACTTTGCTGAAGTTCGGAAAGAAATGAAGTACGCGGAAGAATCGCAGGATTCGCAGCAATCGGAGAATGAGCAAGAAGGAGAGATTGGCCATCTCCATCGGTACGAAAAACTCCAAGATCGACGGAAAAGACAGGATAACCAATATTCCGTCCAGACGATTCCAGCCATCTGTCCAATACCCTTTCAGGCCATACTCGACATGCTTGACAATCATTTCGATGATGAAGATCGTCAAACAGATGATGTCAAGAATATTGACGTACGGGTGGCTATAACCCGCCACCTGAGCGTATATGACACAGGAGTTGATAAGAATGACAATAAGGATAAACTTGTCATTCAAGAATAGTTTATGTAGCACTTGTCTCATTCCTTTATAGTTCTTTTATTGATGCGTAAGTATTTTGTTGAACAAAGGCACACGCTATTTATAGAAGAAGGCATCTGCCATCACGTAATAGCAAGCCACGTAAGCGTCATTGGGTTTGGTACAGGGTGAGATATACTCGTCCAGGTCGAAATTGAGCGTAAGTTTCTCGCCTTCGGCCGGAATACCTTTGATGAGCCAATGCTGCACATTACAGGGCTTACCGGGACCCCAACCGGCACGGCTGTAGGTGTAGGTACCGGCTTGCTTGTAGTTATTCGCACCGTTATTGAGTTCCCAAATCAGTCCTTGCTCTTTCTGCTGCTCGTCATTGATAAAAATCTTGTAGAAATTCGAATCAAACTCAGCGCAGTTTTTAGCTTTCTGGGGTGTACGGTTGGGGAACGTGCCACCGCCGTTATATGCGTCCTGACCGTGACCGGTGATGCACACGCGCAGCAATACATGCTTCGTTCCGGCAGGTATATCTATCGTGCGATTACCCAACCTGCTCTCATCCTCAATACTCCATCCCTTCACGCCGTAAGCCCATGCCCGATAGCCGTTGTTGCCGTCATTGGGCAAAGTAGAATCGTACACTTTCTGACGACCGATAGCTTCGCCGTAACGGTTCTTTTCGTCAAAGAAAGAGAAGGTCATCTGCATGGCATGAGCACGTGTATCGGTTGCATCCCAACCGCAATAGAAAATACGAAAATCCGTCTTCCCCTTGAGCAACGGCAAGAATTCCGTCACGTCAATGCAGAACTGTTTCTCCCAGGTAGCACCGAACGAACCGCCATAGGGCGTAATAGCGCGGACGAACTCGAGCCACTGGTCGTTGGCGCGATCGTAGATCTTGATCATCGTTGTCATGTCCCACTCTGCCGGTCCCTTGTTCCAACCGCACATACGATAGGTTAACCATACGCGACCGTACTGATCGGTGTTATCCGGAAAAGTAACAGAAATGAGCGAGTCCTCATCCAATTCCCATCCGTAGAAATGCAGACGCACCTCATCCGTTGAGATCGAATAGGCGGCCTTGGAGAAATCTACTATACTCCGAGATTCCCATTCCCAACCGAGACTGTCCAATTGGTGAATACGGTTATTAGACTCGACCTGCTCTTCATGTTCGTTGGGTTGGCAGGCTACCAATGCAAGCGTAGCGGCCAGGAAAAAGAAGAATCTATTCATGATGGTATGGTTCGTTGCGGAGGATGGTCATGGCGCGATAGAGTTGCTCGATGGCCATGAGGCGAATCATCTGGTGGGAGAAAGTCATCTGACTGAGGGAGATCTTGCCGTTAGCACGCTGATAGACCGCTTCGCTGAAGCCATACGCGCCTCCTATAACGAGTGCAAGGTCTTTGCCGGAAGCCATCTTTTTCTGCAGGAATTCTGCATATTCAATAGACCGAAACTCCCGTCCGTGTTCATCAAGCAGAAGCACATCCATTGCAGGCATAAGGCGCGAAAGGATGGCTTCGCCTTCGGCGGTCTTAAGCTGGTCCTGGCTAAGCGATTTGGCGTTTTTGATATCAGGAATGACCACCAGTTCAAACGGCACATAGTGTTTGAGCCGCTGCTGATAGTCTTCAATAAGGGAAAACAACCGTGCATCAGTCGTCTTCCCCGTCACTAACAATACTATCTTCATCCGTGAAAGTAGCGGCGAAATCTTCGCCCGTCCAGGTAAACTTATAAATCACATTATTACCTATGAATCCGTCATAACTGACGATCGCCGTGTAATACGTATGTCCCTCTTCAAACTCCACATACGAGTTCATGCCGTCATTCTTGACCACCTGTACTCCGTAGCGGATATTGGATGCAGGATCGACTTTCGATATAGTGAGGAAATAGTCGTCGAAATACTCCTCGGGAGATATATGATCCAAATCCTCCGCCAACGTGAGGCTGTCCACTATAGAGGCCAGGTAAGGGAAGTGATTATTGATCTTACCGTCCGGATTGAGCGGATAGATATAATCCCACAGACCCTGAACGCGGTACTCATAATGTACATCCACGATACTGTGCTGGGTGGTAGTAACTGACTTAAGGAACAGTTTGCCGACCGGTTCGCCTTTCTCAGGATCTACCACAAAAGCATAAATCCAATAGGCGGTGTTCGGCTCCAGAGAAGTGAAAAAATGATCGATGGCTCCATATTGGAGACAGTGGCTGGCAAAAGGCGCTATAGTAAACTCACCTTCTTTGAGCAAATAATGCCGCCAAGCTATATACTCCACTTCGGCTGAATCAAGCGCAAGGGTCATGAACTGCTTCTGGTTCTTCGGATCCAGCGGGTCAAATCCGGGTCGAGCCGGTTCGCAGGCAATGAAATAATAGGCATCGTCCGAAGGACGGAACGAACACTCGACATAACCGGCCGATACGGTGAAAACATCTATATCCACCGTCACATCTTTGGTAGTCCACTTGGCCTGCGGATCGCAGGAAGTAGCTAAGAGGGCTATGACTGCCATCAAGAAGACGACTACACCACGTACCAGTACATGTTTATTCATACTGCCTCCTTTCTTCCTCTTCCTGCTCAAGGAGTTTCTGCACGGAATAGATGAAACGCAGACAGGTCTGCACATGTCCGCCGTAATGACCAAAGTTATACGTTATATTGGAGTTGTTCCACTTCGATTTGGCATTAGAGGCATTAATGAACGGAACGGTCTCGTCATCAATCGAATGACATATGTAGACCGGTGCCTCGGGTATCCAGTCGAACGAAGTGATCGAGTTGGCGACCATGGCTTTTTGGAGCTCCATCACTTTGGTGGACTTTTGGTCCATGGCTTCGTCTGTCAGCATCTCGTGCGTGACGTGCGTGCCGATGAGTTCGTTAACTTGCGCCGAGGTGTATTTCTTACTGTTGACCCATTCGTCAAGATGATCAAAGAGCCAACCTTGCATCAGATCGCGCATGTTCATCTGGAGCTTGTTTCCGTATATCATGCCTTGTACTACCAGCGGCACCGCTACCGGATAACTGGCGGTATCGGTATTGACAAAGCGCTCATAGGTAGCCTTGACGTCATATGGTCCGCCACCGGCAAAGACACGATGGATCTTGACTTGTCTCGGATCCTCAACGGCCCAATACTCAGTCTCGATGAGATGCTCTACCGCCATGGTGTTCGCACCGCCTTGACTATAGCCCATGAGGATAATCTCCGGGTGTTCGGGTTCGCGATCGATGGCTTTCAACCAAGGCTTGACAGCGAAATACATATCCAGTACGTTACGCGCTGTGAGATCCATGACGAGATACGGATGCACGGAGTCCCGCGTGATGCCATACCCCATATAATCAGGAATAATAAGACCGTAGCCCATCTGAACGAGTACACCTTCGAGCGAGAAGCAATTAGAAGGTGCTTCGCCGTTAGAACAAACGGTATAATGACTGACGAGGATGAGTCGTTTGGGTTTCTGTCCGCGCGGTAGCATGACCTTTCCGGACAAACGGACCGTATCCCAGTTGAGATCAACACTCGGATAGGTTCCTACTATCTCCGTGACTTTTTTCTGATTGCCGTATTTGAGCAACTCCTGCAGGATTGCAGCACCGGTGACGCTATTGGTCTTACGGATTGCTACACCTTCGGTGTCCTGCTCGTCCGTATAGGCATAAGCAGGTGTCCCATCCGGCATATAGCAGTTAGAAGGCAGACCCTGTTCAAGGTCCGTTTCATGCTGACCGATGACTTGGAAAGCCATTCCTTTCGCCGCTTCTATATTCGTGAAGTCCACGAACTCATCCTCGTGGAATCGGCACGATGAGACCGCTAACGCTGTCAGAAGACAGACCGCTAACGCTGTTAGACCGGCCGTAGGCCTGTTAGATATGTATTTAAAACCGTGCACCGATACTTACATTAATCATTCGTGAAAGAGCCAAATAGATGACTTGAGAGTTCTTGAACGCTGTCATACCACCGAAATCGACGGTCATGAACCAGCGGTCGTAATTGGCACTAACACCGAAAACGGTCACGTCCACTGCCGCACCGAAATCCGTGTACTGCCCTTTAGTATTGGTCTCCGTTCCACTATTGATATCCACACCGATACCCAATCCAGAATAGAGATTGACGTTCGGATGGTGGAAATACGTGAAACGCATAGTAGGCATAACAACGATGTTGAAGAAATGATGTCCCGGATCGCGCGCAATCTCCTCACCTTTTCCGTTTCGCGTGACATCATCCCATTGGACACCGCTACCATCCACCATGGCTCCTAAAGAGAACCAATGCGTAAAACGCCACTGATACTCGAGCCAGAGATGCTGGTAGTAACGATAGTCTTCGTGGTAAGTCTGTGAGTAAGAAGTCGGCATCGTCTTGACGATCGATGTCGGGTTGTGCCACATGAGTGTCTCGAACAGTTGATCACCCCACCCTATACGCAGTTCATTGCGATAGGTGATATGATCCCATTTGGTCTCTGCCTGCACCGAATAAACAGCACAGGACAGAGCCAAAAGAACTATGAGACGTGTAACACGCATGCTTAACGTAAATAATTCTCCCATTTGGTATTACGCATATCGCCGGACTTGAGGAACTCCTCGTGCATCGCAAAAGCGAGGGAGAGGTTATGTTGTGTCTGGCCGTGCTTTGCGTACTTCAGATAATCACGCAGCATCTCGCGGTATTCGGGTGCCACGCAGTTATTGATGATCTCCTCTGCACGCTGACGCGGACTCTTGCCACGCAGATCGGCTACACCTTGTTCGGTCACAAGTACCTTCACAGAGTGCTCGCTATGATCGAGGTGGGTTACCATCGGCACGATGGACGAGATAGCGCCGTTCTTAGCGGTCGAAGCGGTGGTGAAGATACTTAGGTACGAGTTACGGGCAAAATCACCCGAACCACCGATACCGTTCATCATCTTAACGCCGCATACATGCGTCGAGTTGACGTTTCCGTAGATATCTGCCTCGAGGGCGGTATTAATAGCGATGATACCCAGACGACGTGCAATCTCCGGACTATTGGAGGTCTCCTGCGGACGGAGAAGCAGCTTATCGCGATAGAAATCGAGGTCAGCGAGAACCTCTGCCATCTTCGATTCTACGAGACGAAGCGAACAACCCGAAGCGAACTTACAATGTCCGGCTTTGATGAGGTCCACGACGGAGTCTTGGATCACCTCCGAGTACATCTCAAAGGGCGGGATATTGGGGTTCTTACCGAGTTCACCCAGCACCGCATTGGCTACGTTTCCTACTCCACTCTGAATGGGCAGGAACGATGCCGGGATACGGCCAGCTTTCATCTCTGCCTCCAGGAAAGCCGCTACGTTAGCGCCGATCTTCGCCGTGGTCTCATCTACCGGTGTGAACGCCGGGATCTCGTTCGGACGATTGGTCTTCACTACTGCAGCTATCTTCGCCGGATCGACCTTGATATGATCAGAGCCGCAGCGGTCCGAAGGTTTATAGATCGGTATCTCACGACGGCAAGGAGGATCGAGGGGTTCATACAGATCGTGCATACCGCGCATCGAAGCGGGGAACATCTCGTTCAACTCGATGATGATCTTATCCGCCAGACGACAGATAGTAGGCATGATACCTACTCCGGCAGCGGGTACGATCACGCCGTCTTCACCTACGTACGATGCCTCGATGATGGCCCAATTGGGTTTGGGCAGGAAGCCGTAACGCAGATCCTGCGGCATATGACTCAGGTGACCGTCGAAATAATGGGTACCTTCGGCATTGATCTCTTCGCGCATCGACTTATTCGACTGATAGGGCGTACGGAACTCTACCGCGTGAGCACGCGCGAGCGCGCCATCACACGAGTCACCCATGGACGCACCGGTCTCCAGACCTACACGGAAAGGTTTGCCTTCCGCATGCAGACGCTCGGCGCGTTGTGCCAAGGCAAACGGTACTGCCTTGGGCACACCGGTGGCGGTAAAACCACCGAGACCCAAGACGTCACCATGTTGTATCAATTCGGCAGCTTGCTCTGCCGTCATGAAAGGAAGTGCCATAATTACTCAGCTTTGCCGTTCGAACCCAGCACGTTGATGATCTTGTGCTTATACAGCTCCTCCATCAGGTCACGAGCCGGACCGCAGTACTTACGCGGATCGAACTCACCCGGTTTCTCAGCGAATACCTTACGAACTGCAGCGGTGAAAGCAAGACGAGAGTCAGAGTCGATATTGATCTTGCAAACAGCACTCTTGGCAGCCTTGCGCAGCTGCTCCTCAGGAATACCCACTGCGTCAGGCAGTTTGCCACCGTATTGGTTAATCATATCTACGTACTCTTGCGGAACGGAAGATGAACCGTGGAGAACGATCGGGAAGCCCGGGAGTTGCTCCATGATAGCGTCCAGTACATCGAATGCCAATGGAGGAGGAACGAGTTTACCGGTCTTCGGGTCACGGGTGCACTGCTCCGGAGTGAACTTATATGCTCCGTGGCTGGTACCAATCGAGATAGCCAAGCTATCACAACCTGTACGGGTAGCAAAATCAACTACCTCTTCCGGCTTCGTATAGTGGCTAACTGCAGACGAAACTTCGTCCTCAACACCTGCCAATACACCGAGCTCAGCCTCAACGGTTACATCGTACTGATGTGCATAGTCAACAACCTTCTTGGTCAACGCGATATTCTCCTCATACGGAAGATGCGAAGCATCGATCATGACACTCGAGAAACCGAAGTCCACGCAGCTTTTGCACAGTTCGAAGCTATCTCCGTGGTCGAGGTGCAGAACGATCTGCGGATGCTCCCAACCGAGCTCCTTAGCGTACTCTACAGCACCTTGTGCCATGTAACGAAGCAGCGTTTGGTTCGCGTAGTTACGCGCACCTTTCGATACCTGCAGGATAACCGGGCTCTTGGTCTCAGCCGAAGCCTTGATGATAGCCTGGAGTTGCTCCATGTTGTTGAAATTGAATGCCGGGATAGCATAGCCACCCTTGATTGCCTTTGCGAACATCTCACGGGTGTTCACCAGGCCTAATTCCTTGTAACTTACCATAGTTTTAATTTTTGATTTGTTATTTGTTATTTATGATTTGAATTTTTGTGCATGATGGCCCTTAATGAGCACATGGTGGTTGTGGATAGGCGATGTGAGGAAATACTGCGACACTTCGGGAGTTGCCTTAATCCACACCTGGGTGCGGCAGAGGTTGGCTTCAAACTGACAACGCTCGAGTTGTACATCCACTGCTAACATCCGCTGCATATCACCACTCATCTTCACGAGTGTGTAATCACCCGTCGGCAGGTCACCGTGAATAGCCACACCGATACCCGACTCGAAATGGGTGGTGTACTCATGCTTCTCAGTCATACCTAGCGGCAACGTACAATGCGCAAAAAGCATCTCGCCGTTTGCCTGAATACGCGCCGGATTGACTTGGAAACAGAGTTCACCCGTTAACTTCTTACAAACCATCATCGTCAGCAGCGTCGGTATATCGCCTTCGCAAGATGCCGGAATACCTTCGTCATTGAGTTTACTCAACGCTATACATCCGGTATTCTTAACCGTCGTCAGCAAGTCAAAACAACGCAACGTAACACCTTGCAGATTGTGGGTCACCACCAGCTCCTTGAGTCGCGCATAGATAGCCTCAGCACCTTTCATGCCCGGATCTACCTCACCTAAAGAAGTCATCTCGCTGATGGGTATATCCACCAACTCGATATTCATCTTCTTCAGCACGTCCGCATAATTGACACTCGAAGAGATGAGCCAATCCGACGGAAATCCGACAACACCCAAACGCAATTTTTTATCGCTATGCAGCACTTTCTCGGATGGAACAACCGTCAGATGCGCCATCTCAGATATTTCGGGTATCTCGGTATCCTGCGCGTTCATCATGACCTTACCTACTCCCTTGTGCTGACGGATGAAACTCAGTATCTCCAGCGACGCTGCCAAGGAATTGCTATGCCCGCTAACCATCAGGTACACGGGTTTATGCAAGTCAATCAGACCGTCTTCTACCAGCTGCACAAATTTCGCTTCGGTTCCACCGGTCAAGACAGCAACTACTTGGTTGGTCTCCAAAAATGCTTGCGGCACTTCGAACGGCAGTCCAAGTGTCTCTTTATGCATTTCAGATGATAAGATGTGCAAGAGCATTGATGATTTGTTATTTGTGATTTATTATTTAGGGTCTCCAGAACTTAGCTGCATGATGACCCTTGATGAGCACGTGGTGGTTAGACAGCGGCGAAGTCAACAGATACTGCGCTACGATCGGCGTGGACTGAATCCAGATCTGCGTGCGGCACAGGTTCTGCTCGTACTGACAACCTGTCACAGTCACATTAACTGCCAACAGACGCTTCATATCGTTGCTGAGTTTCACTAGCGTGTACTCACCGGGAGCTACCTCACCGTGGATAGCCACACCGATACCCGACTCAAAATGGGTGGTGTACTCATGCTTCTCAGTCATTGAGAGCGCTATTGTACACTTAGCCAGC
This sequence comes from uncultured Bacteroidales bacterium, assembly GCA_902769535.1. Lineage (GTDB taxonomy): Bacteria > Bacteroidota > Bacteroidia > Bacteroidales > Paludibacteraceae > Colicola. Next base: position 16,967 of record CACXPH010000006.1, on the reverse strand, counting down.
AAGATCTTACCATCCGAAGTGATACGAGCCGGATTACCCATGAAGCCCGGTTCACCGGTCAGTTTCTTACAAGCCATCAAGGTCAGCAATACCGGTATATCACCTTCACAACCAGCCGGAATACCAAAGTCGTTGAGTTTGCTGATAGCTACACAACCGGTGTTCTTAACGGTCGTAAACAAGTCGAAGCAACGAACGGAGATACCGTCCAGTTTATATTTCTGCACGATCTCTTTCATGCGCTCGTAGATAGCCTCAGCACCTTTCATGCCCGGATCTACTTCACCCAGACTCGAGATCTCTTCGAACGGGATATCTACCAGTTCGCTATTGGTTTTATCCAGCACCTCTTTGTAGTTCACTTGCGAAGCAATGAGCCAGTCAGACGGTTTTCCGACAATACCCAGACGCATTTTCTTATCGTTATGCAGCACTTTCTCCAGCGGCACACGAGTCAACGAATCGGTATCAGAAGGATCCGGGAAAATAATATCCGTAGGGTGCTGCATGATCTTCGCCATACCATTACGCTGACGGATGAAACTGAGGATCTCCAACGCTGCCGGTAAGGAGTTACTGAATTCACTGACAAGCAAGTAAATAGGCCGCTTCAAGTCCAGTTTCTTCTCTTTGAGAAGATCTAAGAACTGCGCCTCCGTACCACCGGACAGCACGGCTACCACTTGATTTTCTTCAATAAACGTGTCCGACACCTTGAAAGGCATGCTAGATACTTCGGTGTGAAGATGAGAACAGAGTGTGTACAACATGGTCGTAATATTTTATGATTTAATTCTTTTTATTTGCGCTGCAAAATTACTCAAAAAAAATGATATATGCAAGCATATACCATATTTTTCCTATTTTTTCACCCTAAATGAGTAGTATTTTTGACCAAAATAGCTGATAGCCACCGTGATGAGCGTGATAAACATCTTACTTGGAGTCGGGTACCAACCGAACGTCTCCACGCATAGTTTGAGGCCGAAATAATTAACCGCCAGATTGATAGCTACAATGAAAATATACCGGCTTAATTGACGCCATCCGTTAAGTTGCGAAGTTGTGAATGTCACATATTTCTGCAGCCAGAATCCCGTCAGCAACGTGATCGGAAACACGATACAAAGCGTCGCAATATGCGGCGTGATGGCTTGCGTAAACTGATAACTGAATACTGAAAACTGAATACTTACCAACTCGTGTCCTATAACAAAGTTATACACGAGGAAATATAGTATCCAGTCGAGCACTAAGTTCCCTCCTCCGCATGCTGCATAGCGGAACAACTGCTCCGACATAATTTTGCGAAACGGAGTATAGAAAAAGTCTATAATCTTTGTTAGTATCTGCGCTAATTGTTTCATCGCTTTCAACCTTTGCCGCTGCAAAGGTACTGCTTTTTTTTGAGATGTGCAAACAAAAAATATGCTACAAAATGTATATTATATATAAATATATAATATAGTATAATATACTATAATATTGCAAAATGTAGTGCGTTCTTAGTGCTTGATAAGTTGGTGATAAGTTAGTGATAAGTGCGTCGTAAGTGCGTTATACATGGAGTCTTCAGGTAGGCGTCAGAACCATACTCCGTAGCAACGGCAGGGATATGATTGGCGGCGAGAAGGATTGTAGGGCGCGATAGCGTAAGAGATTTTTATTCCCGCGTCGAAGAGGGCACAACGGTTGACCAATTTGTCTCCTTGGCGGTTCGCTTCCATAATAGGCGTCAAGATCCGTTGAAGCGGAAAACCGTCACGGGTGTCGGACAACATAATAAGACTTTCGACATTGCTCTTAGCCGGGGTATATTTGGTAAGGCAATAATCGACATACGCCCCGACGACGATATAGGAACGGTAGGTACGTGACCAGTTATTCAGCGGAATCTTGTAACTCAGTTCCGCCGCTAACCACCACTGCACTTTCGGTAATTGAATTTTCCCGTCTTGGGACATCTCAAAATGACGCGAAGCGGCTAATGGATAGGACTCATAGACGCGGTTATCGTAAGTCGGATAATAAACAGAGAGTGCTGCATTTTGTGCTTTTTCGGTCCATAAGCAGGAGATAGGAAAAACTACTTTCGGACCTAAATAGATACCGACATTCTTCCATTTCAGGGCGATTTGTACAGGAATGCCGACGGACCATGTGGTGTACATTTCGTGCAACGAGCCGATGGTATAGTCTATTTGCATCGTTTGGCTTTCTACGTCTATTGTGGTGTACGTGTCTGTGTAGTCGGTTTTACTCCACCCTGCGCGATGCATGTCTGCTGTCACACCGATGCGGAAACCGATTACGTGTTGCGAATAGTAGCCATATGCAGCATGAAGGCCTACGTTTGCTCCGGGTTGCATGGAAATATAGGTGTGACGACTATTCCAGCCGGCTACTCCTCCATGCAATCCGAGTTCGAAGGTGCTTTGTGCGCGAAGGCCAGGTCCGCAGAGAATCAGTACTATGGAGAAAAGGAGGCGTTTCATGGAATCAGTTTCTTTTCAATGCGTTGTTCTCCATTCTGTTCTATCTGAATGATATATAGACCTCTGGGCAGGGATGGAATGGTGGTCTCCTTTTCTGATTGATAGAAGAGGTAACCGTTATGATTGTATATTCGGATACGGCTTGGTGCCTGTGTTTGCCCCGGTTGGATAGTTAGTATCTCTGACCATACATAACGTCCGTCGCTCATGTGCAAGCGAAGTTGGAACTCGCCTTGTAGTTCATTCTGTTCGGAATAGTCATCTTCAGTGGCATTTGGAATTGCAGTGCCGTCTTTGTACCACTGGTAGCCGGTTACCGTTAGTTCAGGGAACAGTTCGCGTACACGCACGTTATGGCAAAGGAGTTGCCAGTTATACTTGTTGACGATGATGTCATACAGCCGTTCACAATGGATAGTATCAAGGTGGAGGGTATAAATAGAATCTATACAATCCCATTGGGGGTGCTGAAATTCCAGAAGGAGATCTCCTGCCATCTTAAAAGTCAGTACTGTATCTCTAAAATACAAAGTATATGGGAGCAAGGTATCACATAGAGTTCCTATGGTTATTGTTTTCTCTTTGATTTCCGGGCAACAATGTTCCATAGTTACATTCAATATGTAATAAAGACTATCTGCCCCACTACTATCATATACCGTGTCGCGTAATTCATTTTTCAATGGATAGATCTTATTTCTCCAATCAATATTATCAATAGTGTCGCAAATGATCGTGTCTTGTACTATCTTTTTGGCTGGCATATAACACAAACGTATCTCGATGTCGTCTATACCAAAATCATTGCCATCATAGGAAGCCACATCATTGTTGATAAGCATTTGAATAGATGAAACCCCTTCTGGCACTACATACTTCATTCCTTTCAATTGCCATAGAGCCGATTTTGCGAGAACACATGGCGTCGTTATGTCCGGCAAAATATTACCTGAAGTATATGTGGCTAACTCTGCATTGGATTCCGCATCCTTCAAAATGAACTTAAATCGCGGATATGTGTAACCGTAGTTCTTCCGCATATTTGCGATGACACATGAATCGTGTAAATTAGCGATATAAGCAGAGAAGGTCAATTCCATCCCTTCATATAAATTATTTACAGTCGTTTTATAGATGGTTCCACCATATCCATCTACTTCAAGAAAATACCCACGAGTATAATCATTGGGATAAGTATGATCATCTTGCACATGCCACTGACGATTTCCCTGCCCTTTTTTAGTGAGCACATAATTCATTGTGCTCATTCCGTATTCAGGATGTTTTCTTACATCCTGACATGCATTCGTATAAAAATTTGCAATTCCTGACACGTGTGCGCAACTGATTTCTGAATCTCCAGCATCATTTCCTCCAAAATCTTCTCTAAAAAGCAATTTCCCTTCCAGACAAGTAATCAATCTCTATACTATCGCAACCCTGTTCATCCTTCAGTAATATGGTTTGTGAACCGGGTTTATTGAACAGCAGTCCGTGCCACGTGAAAGGCATCAACGTATCACAGACAATCGTATCACGTGTTGTATAGTGTAACTCCGGGCAAGGTGGGATTGACGGTTCACACGCTTTGACAGACAATAGGAATGGTTCGCTTATTGCACAGCAATTGACGCTTTCTATATTGCCAGCACCGGAAACAGCTACTTTATACCAACCGGAATCTGATTTTTGTACAGCAGAAAGAGAGAGTGTGTTCGATGTTTCGGTCAATCCTGTCCATGAAAGGCTGTCTGATGAGAACCACCATTTATATGCTAATGGCTCCTGGAAAGTGCCGTCATTAGTGAAGTCTGCTGTTAAGGTAGTTGATATGTTGGGGCACACTTCTGCTTCGCCGCTAATCGTAGCAGGTGGGGTACAAAGACGAATCTCAATGTCATCGAGAGCGAAATCGTTGCCAGTAGAAGAACCACTGGCGTTATTACATATTCTAAGTTGGATAGCGTTAATACCGGCAGGTACCATAAAATTCATACCTATTAACTGCCAGTCTGCACTCTCTCGCCATGATTTAGGATAGTTGCTCCAATCGTGACTAATGGTATCCGTATTATATCGCGCCAGTTGAGTGCCTGTTGTGGGGTTAGTAAGGATGAACGACAATTTAGGATGCACGTATGAACGATTGTTGCGCCATGCCGCATATTGTCCGGCTGTGGTCAGATTCGCCACATAAGCCGAGAATGTTAATTTCGAACCGGCACATAGACCATCTATCGTCGTGCTATAGAAGACATCATTTCCGCTTCCTTTTCCGTCAATTTCCAACAAGTACCCGCGGGTAGTATCCCCGAAATACGTATGGTCATCCATTATATGCCACACTGAATATGTGGGATTAGAAGAGTTTCGATAGCCCCTTTTAGCAACAAGATAAGATCCTGCGCCCATGCCTATTCCCGGGTCGCTTGTCTGGAGTTTATAAATCTGCGTATATCCACTACTCATACCCGGAACGGGTGTTCGGTTTACTGCAGGATCACTCGGGTCATTACCGCCGAAGTCCTCGCGAAAGAGCAAGGTACCGTCCATGCAGAGATCTGCAGGTTCTGGCATTTCTTCAGGAAGCGAAACATTGTATCCTGTTCCTTCGGCGGTTTGTGCGTAATGGATGATATGTGCGCTGAAACCTTCGCCAGCAGACTGGAGCACCCCGTTCGCGGTTGCAAATGGTATCTGATAGACCACAAAACCATCTATTACCACGCGCTGTACCCCACTTTGAGTGGCGTACGAACTCAGCGGCTGACTATTATATTGAACCTTCGTTTCGTCAGCCTGCGGAGCGGTTACCAGCAATGAGATGGTATGAGGTGAGTTATCGTTCGTTTGCGCCTTTCCCCACCGAGCCGTCTTTGCCATCTTATCGACAGGAACAATCTCAATCATCTCCGGGTCTCCCTTGCTATTATTAGAAGAGGAGCCTGTCATATACAGATAACAACACACCGGCTTAGAAGTAACTATATGATCCACTTGCAAATCCGAAGAAGCAGAGTAGATGGTTTTAGTAAACCACTCACCTGCATTTTTTACTCCGTGCTTTACCTTGCTTCCATTAGAATAAATATACACTTCTGTATTGTCCTCAGCAGCGATGATTTTCCAGTCGCAGATCATCAATCCGGAGGCTTTGGGAATAATAAACTCCTTTCCAAAACTGCTAATAGGACGCGCCTGCTCATATACGAAATCCGACCAGTTTGCAGTAACCGGAATACGTGTGATGTTATTTCCTTGAAAAACCGCAATCTTATTATTGCTCTCCACTATTGTACCGCTTATCTCGTCTTCGTAATTGGTTGGCTGAAAAAGCAGAACTTGTTTCTCATTGATTTGGAAAGTAGAGACCTGTCCAGCAGGAACATTTGCGCCGGTAGTAACACAGGTCATAGCGACACGAGGCTTAACACTAATACTGCTTCCGTTCTCTACTCCTACTATCGTAAACTGAGAATAAACGGGGAGATTATCAACCAATAAGCCTGGTGCGCCTTGAAGCATATATTTTGTTCCTAATAGTCGCTTAGGCAGAATGGCTGTTTCAGCCGCACTCGTTGTTCCGATGATGTTGATGTTGACACTACTTGCGCCGCTGGAGTGAATAGACACACCATTTAGAATAGCGGCATCGACATCATCTATCAGAACGACCGAATTATTTCCTTGATTTACACGAATGGAAGTCTGACCGTTATTAACCGGAGTAGAGAACGTGAAATCTACATCTTCTGCTGCACTAAGCGAGACGGCGCATTTCTTGAGATTCGTAGGAACATAGGTGTTCGGACCCTTCCAATTCCAATGGTCAAGAAGGGTAAAATAATAATCCTCCTGTGCTATCAGCGGTACTACCGACAAAACGCACAATACTATGCTCCAGAATCGTTTCATTTATATACAAAAAAGTGCGGACAGTCTGTATATCGGTACATTCGGGCTTGGACTCCCTTCACTTCCAATATATGCAGAAAGTCCACACTCATAGTGCGAACTCTGATTAGGAAGGGATTATTTCTTCCAATCTGCAATAACTTCCATAAAATAGTCAGCCATTTGTTCCGGCGAAATATCGTATTTCGGTTGCATAAGATTGAAGTCTTGAGGCTTAGGATACAAAGTTGGAGTTATTAACGCCGATAAAATAGCCTTGGAATGAACTTGATGCCTCGTAAACTTCAATGCATAATCCAATCCCTCCTCAAAAGAGTATCCGGCTTGTAGCAACGAATAGATGTCGTAATAATCGCGATACATGCTCCTAACCGTAATTGTAAAGAGCTTCATACCTAATGCATCTTGCGCATCTACCGTTTTAAGATTGTTGTAAATAAAACCTGTATGTAGGGCAGGAACCCTGTTTTTAGGCGCAAAGAATGATAACTTAACACGCTCCCCAATATAGAACTGGATATGTTGAGACCCTAATATTTCACGCTGACAATTAGGAAACACAGAAACCAATTCATTACTAATACCGGAAGCATCTAAAAGTTTAATATCACCTCTGAAGTTCAGCAGTTCGAAATCTAAATCTTCGCTCTTTCTGTGTTGCAACAACAAAGAAATCCCTGTTCCGCCACAAAGATACAAGTTCTTTATACAGTCCAATTGGGAAACCTTTTCGAAGACTTCCAATGTATTATCACAAAGTCCGTTACGCCACATATTTAGCCGTATATTTCTTAGGGAACTTGATATGAAAGAAGAGAGCAGCCAAAAGCAAGTTGAGCACACCGTAGTAATCGGGATAAGGTAACATCCGTTGCTGCCATACCTTCTTAATTTGGCGATACGGAAAAGCCTTAAATAACATAGGCATATACTCAAACTCCAAATGCGATAAACCGTTCAAAATCAGCTCTTCGTCAGGAAGCACAGCATTATTACCCATGGACTCGTAAGACCATAAGTAACCGCTATCATACAACTGCTTTGAGAGCAATTGTTTTTGATCTATATTATGTTTCTTAACAGACATTATTCTTTCGCCTTTGCTGCTTTCGGCTGCAAAGTTACTGCTTATTTTTCAATTATGCAAGAAAAAACGCATGTTTTTAGCTAAAAAATGCGCAAAAGTTTGCGTATATAAAAAAAAAGCAGTACTTTTGCAGCCGCAAAAGCCCGAAAGGGTTCCCTATGTTATGTATAATAGGGATAAGTTTAACTAAATGATCACACTCTATGGACGATTATCACGCGGAAAATGCAGCAAGTACGTGCCAAAAAATTCTTGGGACAGCACTTCTTGACGGACTTGACAGTCGCCCAACGAATTGCTGAGACCATCACCTCAGGCCGAACCATTGAGATCGGGCCTGGTATGGGTGTGCTTACGCAATACCTCCTTAAAAATCCTTCTATCAACCTTACCGCCATTGAGATCGACCGTGAGTCAGTCGCTTATCTGCGTGAATGGTATCCGGAGTTGAACCTCATCGAAGGCGATTTCCTTAAACTCGACCTCGACCAACTTATTCCGGAAGGAGAATTCAACGTTATTGGTAATTATCCGTATAACATCTCCAGCCAGATTTTCTTCAAAGTGCTGGATTATAAAGACCGTATCCCTGTTTGCTCGGGTATGATCCAAAAAGAAGTAGCCGAACGTTTGGCGTCCAAGCCCGGAAAGAAAGCGTACGGCATCTTATCCGTCTTATTACAAGCCTATTACGATATAGAATATCTATTTACGGTGGACGAACATGTGTTCAACCCGCCGCCAAAAGTCAAGTCTGCTGTTATCCGCATGACGCGTAACAAACGACGACGGTTGGACTGCGACGAGGCGCTCTTTAAAACAGTTGTCAAAACTGCCTTTAACCAGCGACGAAAACAGATGCGCAATTCTCTTCAACAGCTGGTAGGAAAGGGAAATCCCATCCTCGAAGAGAAGATATTTACAATGCGCCCCGAACAGCTGTCAGTAGAACAATTTGTTGAACTTACAAAATTGATTGAAAATGAGCGAAATCAAGATATTCTACAAAGATAAGGAGAAGATCAAAGTAGCACGTTCTATCTCCGCACTCAAGGAACTCGATAAGAAAGATATCATATGGATCGACCTGCTCGATGTATCCGATAAGACCGAGGATACTCTCGAAGGATTCCTTAAAATAGACATCCAGGAAGATGAAGAGATGGAGGAGATCGAGTTCTCCAGCCGTTATATTCAGACGGACGACTCCATCGTAGCCAACAGTAACTTCCTTAAGAATAACTTTGAGATGGAGCCGGTGAACTTCATCTTAAAGAACTCTATCCTCGTCTCTATCCGCGACAATGAGTTGGATACCTTCAACGAGACTTTCAAAAAGCTCTTCGTGAACACACGCAATTTCCCGACGGGCTTCCACGTGTTGGTAGCACTCATGGAGACGCGAGTGGAGAAGGATGCCGATATGATCGAGGATACCACGGATTTGATTACCGCACTCTCCCAACAGATCAACGCCGAGTCCGACCACGTAGATGAAGACTTGCTGGTACAGATCAAGGACTTGCAGGAAAAAGTGACCATCATCCGTCAGAATATCATGGATAAACAGCGCGTTATATCCAACTTACTCAAGTGCGATTTTTTCCCTGAAGAACTCTACCCGCGTCTGACGATGATCATCAAGGATATAAACTCACTTTTTGATTATACGAAGTTCGGTTTTGACCGTCTTGACTACCTCCAGGATACTTTCCTCGGTTTGGTAAACATCGAGCAGAACCGTATCATCAAGATCTTCACGGTCATCAACATCATCTTCCTACCACCTACCTTGATCGGTAGTTTGTATGGAATGAACTTCGACTTTATGCCGGAACTACATTGGCAATACGGATATGCATTTGCTCTCGGTTTGATGGTAATGTCGGTTGTTGTTATCTTGCTTATTTTCAGACTCAAAAAGTGGTTATAAACAATTTATTAAAAACCCTTTTTGTTACACAGTATATAACACGTTCCACGTTGCATCTTTCAAACAGAATAACAACACTTTCACTACCATTCAAACGTATAACTCATTTAAATAAAATACATTATCGTACTTATCTACATTTTCAACAATCTATTACTATCATGGATTTAAAAAAGGAAGAATATATAGATAAAATTAAATCCTTAGCCCGGGAGAAGAACGCTGTCATTTTTGCGCACTATTATACGCGACCGGAGATTCAGGAGATAGCGGACTTTATCGGTGATTCGCTCGCCTTAGCCCAGCAAGCTACACGCGTGCAGGCGAGCATATTAGTAATGTGCGGTGTGCATTTCATGGGTGAGACGATGAAGATACTCTGTCCGGATAAAAAAGTACTCATTCCGGATATGAAAGCAGGTTGTTCCCTCGCAGACAGTTGTAAAGCCGAAGACCTTGCACTTTTCAAAGCACAGCATCCCGATCACATGGTGGTAAGTTATGTCAATACGACCGCCGAAGTGAAGGCATTGACCGACGTAGTGGTTACTTCGTCAAACGCCAAGAAGATAGTGGACCAGTTACCCAAGGACGCAAAGATCATCTTCGGCCCCGACCATAACCTCGGATCGTATATCAATTCTGTCACAGGTCGTGATATGCTCCTTTGGAACGGTGCCTGCCATGTGCACAGTCGTTTTTCGCTCGAGGCCTTGCTGCAGTTAAAGAAAGAAAACCCGGGCGTAGAAGTGTTAGCCCACCCGGAGTGCAAAGCGCCTATCCTCGCGCAGAGCGACGTAATAGGTTCGACCAAGGCGCTGCTCGAGCACACCATTAAATCGTCCGCCAAACGTTTTATAATCGCCACAGAAAGCGGAATTTTATTTGAGATGCAGCGTGCGTGCCCGGATAAGGAGTTTATACCTGTTCCGCCGGAAGTAACCGAAGGTATAGGTTGTAGCTGTAACGAGTGTGAGTACATGCGTATGAACACGCTAGAAAAACTCTATAAATGCCTCCTCAACGAAAGTCCGGAGATGGTAGTTCCGAAAGAGGTAGCCGATAAAGCGGTATTGTCCATCCAACGAATGTTAGAAATGAGTTGATTATGAAAAATAAACTATACTATTTATTACTTGTATTAATAGGCGTAACTTTATTAGGCACCTATTCCTATACGCTGGATGAAAAATTGGATCTTAATGGCGATAATGCCACGTATATCATCCTTGCCCGGAATATGACGCAAGGTCTTGGCTATTCGAATGTAACGGTGGACGGCATCAAACCCGCAAGTCATTTTCCTCCCGGTTATTCGTTTATCCTCAGCATTTTCATGCGGATGGGCATAGATAATCTGCTGTTTTTCAAAATACTAAACGCCCTATTCCTGTTTGCTTCCCTATGTTTGTTATTCTTTGTTTTTAAGCGAAGTACGAAGCAAGTATGGCTGATTGCCTGTATTTTGATACTCTGCTGTTTCTCTACGCAACTGCTGCATTTTGCCGGAATGGTAATGTCCGAAATGAGCTATATGTTCTTTACGGTCTTAGGTGTTTTCGCTTTGTGGCAATATGCGGAGAGTGATAAAAAAGAATGGTATAGTTCACCCTGGTTCTGGATAGCTATAGTCGCTTCTATGTCTGCCTATCATATTCGTACGGTGGGCATGGCGTTAATGCTTTCTATCGTTATATTCTTTCTCTTTAGAAAACAATGGATTGCCGCTGGTGCCAGCCTTGTTTCCCAGTTCCTTCTGATGCTTCCGTGGATCTTACGGAATAAACACTACGGCATTGAGTCCCGTTATTTCGGTACCATCATGACCGTTAATCCGTGGAGACCGGAAGAAGGAACAATCTCGTCTGTAGGGGAGTTTATAGAGAAGATGTGGACGAACTTAGACCAAACGGTTATTGCCGGTTTTCCGCAAGTTCTCTTTCCTTTCGCCTTTACGGAAACCAACGAACCTTCCGGTGTAGGAATGATAATTATAGGACTTATCGTTCTAGCGATGGTTATATGGGGTGCGTGGAATACAGACAAAATGCGCTGGTTGATGCTTGCTCTGTTGGCAGGAAATATAGGCCTGTTTGCTCTTTGGCATGGAGGTAACGGAACACGCTATGTGACACCTATCATTCCTTTGGTTTATCTTTTTTTCTATAACGGTGTATTCGCTTGCATCAAGTTATTATTTAAGGATAAAGTAGAAGATGATACCAAGTGGGCATTGATTCTCCTTTTCATGATTTTCCCGATGATCAAACCTCTTCAGGTCATGCATAAGCAATCGGCGATGCCGTATAATCCTGCTTATCGCAATTATTTCCATATGGCCAAAGAGATGAATAAGAAATTGCCTAAAGGAACGGTCGTATCCTGCCGTAAACCGGAATTATTCCTCTATTATGCGCCGAATCTCTATACTACCGGATACCGTTTTGATACGAATCCCGATAGCGTCATTATCCAGATGGTACGCCAGAAAGTGGATTATGTGATTTTCGAACAACTGGGATACAGCTCTACTCCGCGTTATCTGTTGCCGGCTATTCAGCATAGACCGCAGTTATACCCGGTAGTGTGGAACTTGGAGCGACCGGATACCTACCTTTTGAAATTTGATAGAACGAAAGCAGAACAACTCTTGATAAATGAATAAATTATGATAAACGGAAAAAAGATTATTGCCGTAATGCCGGCTTATAATGCAGAGAAAACACTCGAGCAGACGTACGCAGAAATACCCATGGATATCGTGGATGAAGTGATCCTTACGGATGACTGCTCGTCGGACGAAACGGTAAAGAAAGCCAAAGAATTAGGTATTAAAGAGGTGTTGGTGCACGAGCGTAACAAAGGTTACGGAGGAAACCAAAAAACCTGCTATAACCGTGCACTCGAACTCGGCGCAGACATCGTCATCATGATTCATCCGGACTATCAATATACGCCGAAACTGGTACAATCCATGGTCTATATGATTGCCAATGAAGTCTATCCTGTATGCCTTGCTTCGCGTATCTTAGGTAAAGGCGCGCTCAAAGGCGGTATGCCGATGATTAAGTATATCGCCAACCGGGGACTTACTTTGCTGCAGAATTTCTTGTTAAACCAGAAATTGTCGGAGTATCATACTGGATACCGCGCTTTCTCTGCCGAAGTGTTACGCGCTATAAATTATAACATCGATAGCGATGATTTTATCTTCGATAACGAGATGTTAGCCCAGATTTTCTATAAAGGCTATGAGATAGGTGAAGTCACTTGTCCAACGAAGTATTTCGATGACGCCTCTTCTATTAATCTGCGTCGCAGTACGATCTATGGATTCGGATGTATTCGCGTCTCCTTGATCTATAGACTCTGTAAATGGCATTTGATGAAATCCAAACTGTTTGCGTAACACCACGATGCAATTCCAAGATCTCAAGCAACATATTATCTCGCCGGCGAAGGGTATCTTTGAACAACTGGTTCGATATGTCTTTTCCGGCGGAATAGCTTTTGTCGTGGATTTCGGCTTGTTATGGTTTGTCACGAGCGTCTGCCATGCCCACTACCTCGTCGGCGCTTTCTGCGGTTATACGGTCGGACTTATCATCACCTATCTGCTGAGTATCAAATGGATTTTTAACGAGCGAAAACTCGAAAACGCCAAACTGGAATTTGTTATCTTTACCTGTATCGGATTATGCGGACTTCTGCTTACCCAAGCATGTATGTATTGCTTTACCGAATTCCTGTTAGGAACCGATAACTACCTCTATTCCAAACTGATTACTACTGTCATCGTGGCGCTCTTTAATTTTGCAATGAAGAAAATTCTTCTTTTTACGCGCAAATAGGGCGAGTACAATTTTCAATATGTCCAAAATATCGTCGTCCAGCCATAAAATCCTCGGCACACCCTCTAAAAATAGGGCATGCAACGTAGGTCTATTGGGTGATTATTGCGTGATTATTGTGTGATTAATGCGTGATTCGGAGAATTATCAAAACGCAGGAGTTCTTTAGAACAACTTCAACTGCCGGTCTTGGAAAATCTTATAACCCACCTCGCAGTTAATACACTCATGATGTTGGCAGTAATTCTGGTATAAATGCAGTAGAGCTTGTGTATCTGCTGCATTTTTTACTTCCTGTCCCAATACCCGCCACTGACGGATAATCGTGTTATTCTCTGCCGGAATCTTCACCATTAACGAATACGCATCAAACATACTATTCCTATGCTTTGCATACGCGTATTTATACGGCAAAACGGTATTGATCAGCAGAATATCGATACTACTCTCTCCCATTTTATCCACCGCAAACAATTGTTCCAACTCTTTCAGATCATCCGTATCTAGTATTTTGCTTAACAAATTCTCCGAACGATATAATAACTCTGCAAATTGCCGTATTCGCAATTCAGGACTATTCTGTGGTCGTAATTTTCCATGTTTCCAAACATTGGCGTCCATCGGCGTTAAACCGAACTTCGCCTGCATGAATGTATATTCCTTCTGCAATTCTTTATCCTCACCAATAAGTCCAGATTGACCCATTAACATCGCCGTCAACTGAAACAAACTATTCCGATGTTTCTGCAGATACGATAGCGGCGTGTTAATAGCTAATTGTTCAAAAGGCAAACTATTCGTATGGAACCCGAAATTACGTGCCAACGAGATATACAACGCGTGTTCCCAACTGCCTTTGGTGATCTCCAACAACCGTTCAATAGAGGCCCGCTTGCACTCCAATCGCTTATATAACAAAGTTTTACGCCAACCTTCTGTCAGTAATCCCGGTTCATGTAACAATTGTTCCGCGCACCCTATCCGGCCTACTGCACTATCCATCTGCTGCGCCGCAGCAAACAATCCGCTCAAGTAATCTTTATCCGTAGGATAATTCAGTTCGCATTGCGGTACTAACTCTCCCTTGCTGTTCCACACAGGCTTATCCGCCGTCCGTACTACATGCAGAATTACATTATCATAGGCGCTATCCAGATGATGCCGATGTTTGGTCCAGTCGCTCGAGCACACATGAATCTCTATATTACCCACCCATTCTTTTCCGTCAATCTTCACCCGTGCATGGCTATAGTCCGGTCCTGCATCCCTGTTATGTTCACCCACAGAAAGGATTTCCACAGACTTTCCATCTGTAGTCTTCTGCTCAAATCCTGCCCACAGGCAGCGTTCCCAAATATAATGTAAAACTATCTCCGGCATTCTAATATAATCGGTAAATGGTCCGAAAAACCGTTCTGGTAATGATATCCGTTATAGGTACGTTTGGGCTTCAGACCCATATATTTCTCGTCCTCTTCCATGATCCACTCCGCATCATAGATCCGCACGCTCGAGATACTGTCCAAATTCTGCGACGTATAAAACTGATCCAGACAGGTCCAATGGCCTTGATACTTATGTGTTCCTTGTAAACCGAACATCCGGTTACTTAGTCCTATTAAGTCCTCCTTCGGCTCGCTGTTCATATCTCCCATCACCACAATCTTTGCCTCCGGACAAACTGCCAACACACTGTCTACAGCCTCTTGTAACACCCGTTTAGCTTGGTCCCTTTTCCATTCACTCTCTGCCCTTCCTCCTCGTTGACTCGGCAGATGGCATACAAAGAAATGCATCGTATCCTGTTTCTCTACCCTCGCGCAGACATACAATATATCTCGTGTCATTTCTTCTCCTAAATCCACTCGAATAGCCCTTGTCCGTATCGTATCTACCCTACTCTTTTTATACACAAAAGCCACGTCTATTCCTCGTCTGTCCGGACTCTCATAATGCACGAAATCATATTCGCCTTTACGTAAGGTATAACACAATCGTTTCACACACAACGCATTCTCCACTTCCTGCAAACCCACTACATCCACTCCGTCCCATTCACCAATATTCGTCAGCACGCGCGCGATATTCTCTACCTTCCGATAATACCGCGTATAACCCCAATGCCGTTCACCCTCTTGCGTCCATTCGATATCGTCTTTCAAACTGTCATGAGCAGGATGAAAGAGATTCTCTACGTTATAATTAACGATGATTATCAGAAGGACACTCAGTAAACGCATATTAACTCAGCATCATAATAGCTTTCTTTAGGGCTGCGATAAACGCATCTACATCCGCCTTGTCGTTATACAGACCGAACGAAACACGAACCGTTCCCGGAACACCCATCGCATCAATAAGCGGTTCTGCACAATGATGTCCTGTCCGAACTGCCACACCCTGCTGATCCAGCAACGTACCTACATCAAACGGATGAACCAACTGTTCGCCGTTATATACATTAAAACTGATCACGCCGGCTTTAGGTTGACCTGCAGCATACACTTTACACCCCAAACTAAGTAACTGCTCCTCACAATACGCCGTCAATTCCTGTTCGTGTGCTTCAATAGCCTGCCAGACGAGACTTTCAACATAATCAATGGCGGTTTTCAAAGCCCAAGACCCAACAAAATTCGGTGTGCCTGCCTCAAACTTATATGGCAATTCATTATAGGTTGTACCGCTCCAGCGCACATGGTTGATCATCTCTCCTCCACCCTCATGCGGCGGCAGTTTCTCTAACCATTCCCGCTTGCCGTACAGCACACCGATTCCTGTCGGACCATATAGCTTATGTCCCGAAAACGCCAGAAAATCGCAATCCAGCGCCTGCACATCCGCTTTCATATGTGGAACACTCTGTGCACCATCCACACAAACCGGCACGTTCTGGCTATGGGCCAAACGAATAATCTCCTCTATCGGTTGTATCGTTCCCAGTACATTACTTACTTGCGCCACGCTAACCAACTTCGTCTTGTCGCTTAGAAGGCCCTTAAATGCCTCTATATCGAGTGATAAATCTGGCCGTAACGGAATGTGTCTTAACACCGCCTTCTTGCGCTCACAGACCATTTGCCAAGGTACGATATTCGAATGGTGCTCCAGTCCGCTTACGATCACTTCATCACCTTCGTGCAGAAACGCCTCACCAAAACTGAAAGCCAGTGCATTAATAGCGTCTGTTGTGCCCTTGGTAAACACAATCTCATCACTGCTCTTGGCATTGATAAACTCCGCTACTTTCTTTCGTGCCTCTTCATGCTTACTCGTCGCCACCTGACTCAAGTGATGCACGCCGCGATGGATATTGCTGTTCCAATGGGTGTAGGCCTCTACGATGGCATCCAACACCTGCTGCGGCTTCTGACTCGTCGCGGCATTATCGAGATACACCAATTCCCGTCCGTGTACCTTCTCTTTCAGTATCGCAAAATCTTCTCTGTTCATAGTTATTTTTCAATTCTTGATTTGTTTTGTTTTTTCTCCCAGTACGCACCATCTGATAACAGGAATTCGGCGTATTAGTTCTACTAACAGCGGCGACAACGTAAATACGGCAACCGTAAGCAACACGTACATCACAACCGGAGGAAGCGTTGTATAAACCTTCATGCTATACCCCAAACCGGAGATGATTATATAGTGAACTACATAGATAGCAAAACTATTGCGGCACATGT